>JAFYSK010000059.1 GCA_017559385.1 Paludibacteraceae bacterium
GTGTAAAATTACTAAAAATCAACGACTTATGCAAATTTTTTGAGAGAAAAATCGGTGGAAAAATCGATTTTGAGAAGTACGGTTTACAAAATATAAGTTATTATAAGTCAATTAGTTAGGTACAAAAGGTGATACAGTGACTGGTGTTCCTATAGTTATCTATCGTGTATCTAACGTGTATCTATCGTATATGTACCATATATCTACCGTATATCTACCGTAATTGACAGCGGAGAGATAGGATTTTCTGCTGCAAAGGTACTGCTTTTCCCGAAATGCTGCAATAGGTTTGGGTATTTGTACTGCTGCAAAAATGTATAATATTGATTATCTATTGTTTATATTAAAAATGTACAGTTTTTATTTTTCGGTTTGTAGCATCTCGTATAGGAAATGATACAGTTCTCGGGTGGGAAAGCCTATCTTCTGTGCGATGCGGCGTTTGAAAGTACTGATACCTGTTGCGGAGTAGTGCATCCAATCTGCCAAATCCTCCAACGAAGCGGTGGGATAAAGGAGCATATAGGTGCAGAAGACATTTTCGCGGTTGGAGAGTTGGTAGGTCTCTAGTTGAGATAGCCAGTCGTGGAGCTGGGTGTCTAAGTCTTTTTTGAGTTCGTTGTAGTCGTTCCACTGTTTGCGTGGGCGTGGGTAAGTCGCACGGATGTCGGAGAGTTGGGCGCTGATAGATAGGTCTTCTATCTGATGATGTGCCACCTGCAAGCGACGGGCAGCATATCGGCGGTGCAGCACAATAGCGATAACCAGCAGCAGGCAAGCCACAAGAAGACATAGGAGCGTGATCCATGCCCAGCGATAAGGATAAGGGTTGGCTAGATGTTCCTCTAACAGCGTTTGTGCGCCGTTGTAGTTGCCAACACTCTGCATCAAGAGTTCGTTGGCATCTTGTCGCGCGTGCGCATATGCGCTCAGTTTATTTATATCTCCGCGCGCCTTGGCATCTTGCATGAGGCAGTAGTAGGCATTGACCAAGTCGTTGGGATCGGCGGATTGCTCAACAATGATTTGTGCGTAAGGCAAAGCTGATGCATGGTCATCCATGTCGAGATGGACTTGCATGAGTTTCTTGTAGGTGTAGAACTTGTCCTCTTCGTACTCCCAGAGGCTTAAGGCTTGGTGGAAGTAGTGGAGGGCAGAGTCATATTGGAGCTGCTCGTAGAAATAGAGGCCTTTGGTCTCGTAGAAGCGTGCGAGGTAGTAGTTGTCTAAGTTGTAGGATTGGGCGATACGGAGCACGCTATCTGCCTGAGCAAAGAGGCGGAGGTAGGTATAGAACTCGCTGACATCCAATAGGGTGTGTGCGTAGTACCAGTCTTTGCCACTGGCTTTGAACGCCTCGTTGGCACGAATGAAGAAGATGAGGGCGAGGCTGTCGCTCTCGTTTTGTTTGCTGATATGACCTAAGCAGGAATTGATACGCCCGCGATAGATAGGATCGTCTATCTGCGTGCGGTCGGCAGCGATATAATGCTCTGCAGCTTGGGTGATTTGGTCGTTGAGACTGAGATGACGTCCGAGGTAGTAGTGCGCTTTGCCGAGTTGGTTGTGTGCGAAGAGACGACCGAAAGGATTATTGAGTGTGCGGATGGCTTGCTGAAGCGCTACGGTGTCCTCAAAGAGGGTGTGTTCGTTTTGGTCTAGACTATCTGCGATAGCGATAGTGGCGTGTGCTTCTTGGTAGCGAGTGCAGTAGTCGCAGGAAACCAAGAGTAGGCTGAGAAGCAAGTATGTAATAAGACGAACAGGTTGCATAATAAGCGGTATTGATTTGGATTTCGTTTGCAAAGGTAGTGAAAATATTGGACGTAGGCAAGTGTGCGAGTCAAATGTACATGATTTTGCGGGAATACTGACTGATAATATGGTAGTTGTGGTGATTTTGTACAGATACTGTATTTGGTGTAAAGTGTAAGGTGTAAGGTGTAAAGGCAGGGATATAAAAAAGAACTATATACGAATTGACACTGATTTTATTTTAAACGACAATTAATGTCAATTTTGATGTCAATTATCGTCAATTCTATGAGGATTTTGTTTTTGCTCTAATAAAATGCAGCTATGCCGCATTTGGAGAGCAAAACAAAACTGACACACATGGTGCTCTCTAGTTTATTTCTCCAAATTGAATCGGGAAAAGTATAGGAATAGTGCGTCTATTGTGCGTGAATAGTGCGTGAATAGTGCGTAATTAACCGTAGGCATTATAGAGCAGAGTCCAATATCATCATCAGAACAAAGCCTGCTGTGAAACCGAGTGTAGGTATATTGCTATGTGGTTCGGTTTGAGCTTCTGGAATCAATTCTTCCACCACTACATACATCATTGCACCCGCAGCGAACGCCAAGAGATAGGGTAATGTAGGTGCGATGAAACCGATAAGAAGTATCGTTAAAACCGCAGCAATCGGTTCGACTATACCCGAAAGAGCGCCAATTAAGAAGGCTTTGCCTTTGCTCATACCCTCGGAATGTAATGGCATAGACAAGATGGCGCCCTCAGGGAAGTTCTGGATAGCAATACCGATGGCTAATGCCCATGCGGCAGACATGGATATCATACTTCCCTCTGCCATAGCACTTGCCAGAATAACACCCACCGCCATTCCCTCAGGGATATTGTGCAATGTAACCGCTACAGCTAGCATAGTTGAGCGATTCCATCGGCAGTTTTGGGTCAAACCCTCGGGGTGGTCCGAGCCAATATGCAAGTGAGGGATAAGGGTGTCAAGTAGGAGTAGAAAGAGAATACCCAACACAAATCCTACCGCCGCAGGTAGCCATGACACTCCACCCTGTTGCTCGGCCATCTCCAAACTCGGAATAAGCAGCGACCATACCGACGCAGCCACCATCACACCCGACGCAAAGCCCAAAAGCAATTTCTTGAGCCAATCGCTCATCGCTCCACGCAGCAAGAACACCATGGCTGCGCCTAATGCGGTACCGAGAAAGGGAAGAAGGAGGATTGGGGTCATTGGGAGAGTTGAGAGTTGAGAGTTGAGAGTTTAGAGAGTAAGGATGCGATAAGTCAGGTAAGCCGCATAGCATAGGAGAAGGAGAGCTCCGTGCCAACGCTTGATCTCACGCTTTTTATTCGTATATACAAAAAGTATCACCAGCAAACTGGCCAATGCCGCCATCATGGCATCTATTTCCAGTCCGTGGTAGCCAGGCAACGCCTTGACGCATGCGCTTGTGCCGAGGATAAAGAAGATATTGAAGAGATTGCTGCCGATGACATTGCCGAGGGCAATATCGCAGTTCTTCTTGAAAGCCGCCATGCAAGAGGTGGCAAGTTCTGGGAGCGATGTACCCAAAGCCACTACTGTCAGACCGATGATCGCATCGCTTACGCCAAGCGATTGGGCAATCGAAGTGGCACTCTTGACAATCACCTCACCACCTACCACCAAACCGATCAAACCGCCGATAATGAGTGCAAGTGCACGTTTTGCAGACATGGGTTTGTATTCTTCGTTGCTCTCCGTTTGTGGGGCACTACCAATACCTTTGAAGTTATGCCAAAGGAAAATCAAGAAGAAGATGAGCAGAATACTGCCACCTACACCTGAAATGAAACCACCATTTCCTTGTCCCATTTGGATAGAGCCTAAGTCGCTCAGGGTTGGGTCAGCAATATTCATATTGAATATATGCTCTATCTCCAACCACGATGGGCTGTTATATACCGCAAAGAGTAATACGAGTAGAGCGGCTATCAGACTGAATGGTATGTCAAAACGGCGAGTGGATTTTTGCGATGAAATCGGGAAAATGAGTGCAGTAAAGCCCAAAATCACGAAGATATTGATGATATTGCTACCCAGGACATTCGTGATAGCAATCTCCGTACTTCCCTGACCTACGGCCACCATATTCACTACAAACTCGGGCATACTGGTGCCGAACGCCACAACGGTAAGACCGATAACGATGTCGCTCACGCCATATTTCTTTGCTAAAGCAGATGCACCATCCACGAGCCAGTCAGCACCCTTGATGAGTGCGGCACAACCGAAGATAATCAATGGGATTGCCACCCAAAAGCCGCCGTTGGCGAGCCAAGTATTTAGAAAATCAAGCATTTTTTTGTTTTTTAGATCACTCGCGTTGCTCGCTGTAGATCGTTTCACTGTAGATCACTTCGCTTCGCTCGTTGTAGATCGCTCGTTACACTCACTGTAGATTATTGTGGTCTACAGGCGAAGCCGATCTAAGTTCTACAAGCGCTTTGCGCCGATCTACAGCCCGCAGGGCGATCTGATTACACGTTAAAGAGGAAGTGCATAATGTCGCCATCTTGCACAACATACTCCTTACCTTCGATACCAAGTTTACCTGCTTGACGGCAAGCGGACTCGCCACCGAGGGCGATATAATCTTCGTACTTAATCACCTCTGCACGGATAAAACCACGCTCAAAGTCAGAGTGAATCACACCTGCACATTGAGGCGCTTTGCTACCTGCCTTGAAGGTCCAAGCACGAACCTCGTCGCTACCTGCAGTGAGGAAGGTGCGGAGCTCGAGCAATGCATATGCTGCCTTGATAAGACGACTTACACCTGACTCTGAAAGTCCGATTTCAGCGAGGAACATCTCACGCTCTTCATAGGTCTCAAGTTCGGCAATCTCGCTTTCAATCTTAGCAGCCACGATGAGCACTTGTGCGTTTTCCTCTTTGACAGCCTCACGTACTTGCTCTACATATTTATTGCCATTCACTGCTGAGTTCTCGTCCACGTTGCAGACATAGAGCACTGGTTTGCTGGTAAGGAGCATGGTTTCTTTCGCAACAAGTTCCTCATCCTTGTTAATGAGTTCCACCGTACGAGCAGATTTACCTTGTGAGAGGGCATCGCGATATTTAAGGAGTACATCGAGGGCTACCTTGGCTTGTTTATCACCACCTACGCGCACTTGTTTCTCAATCTTTTGAATGCGTGATTCAACTGTCTCAAGGTCCTTGAGTTGAAGTTCTGCATCGATGATATCTTTATCACGGATTGGATCTACGCTACCATCCACGTGTACCACATTGTCGTCATCAAAGCAACGGAGTACGTGAATGATTGCATCCGTTTCGCGGATGTTAGCGAGGAACTTGTTTCCAAGTCCTTCGCCCTTGCTAGCACCTTTCACGAGTCCTGCAATATCCACAATCTCAACGGTAGTAGGAATAACACCACGCTCAGGTTTGCAGAGCTCTCCAAGTTTGATGAGTCGCTCGTCTGGAACGGTGATCACACCCACGTTAGGTTCGATGGTGCAGAAAGGGAAGTTAGCCGATTGTGCCTTGGCATTGCTAAGGCAGTTGAAAAGGGTCGATTTGCCCACATTAGGCAGACCCACTATACCACATTGTAAAGCCATTTTATTTTAGTTTTTAGATCGCTCGCGTTGCTCGCTGTAGATCGTTTCACTGTAGATCACTTCGCTTCGCTCGTTGTAGATCGCTCGTTACACTCGCTGTAGATTATTGTGATAGTCTACAGGCGAAGCCGATCTAAGTTCTACAGGCGCTCTGCGCCGATCTACAGCCCGCAGGGCGATCTGTTTTATTAATTCTTAATTAAGTTATGTCCTGTCATTTCTGCTGGTTGCTCTACGCCGAGGATGTGGCAGAGGGATGGTGCAACGTCGGCAAGGATACCATTTTCCAATTGTGCATCGGTGTGCTCTTTGCTCACATACACAAATGGTACTGGGTTGAGTGAGTGCGCAGTGTTAGGTGAACCATCGGCGTTGATCGCATTATCGCAGTTACCATGGTCAGCGATAATGATGATCTCATAGTCGTTCTTGAGAGCTACGTTCACCACTTTATCCACACATTCATCAATGGTCTTAACCGCTTTCTCGATAGCCTCATAGATACCGGTATGACCCACCATGTCGCCATTAGCGAAGTTGAGGGTGATATAGTCGTATTTTTGTGTATCAAGTGCTTCGCAGAGTGCCTCTGTCACCTCAGGAGCAGACATCTCTGGTTGGAGGTCATAGGTAGCCACCTTTGGTGAAGGAATCAAGATACGCTCCTCGCCTGCATACTCAGCCTCGCGACCGCCATTGAAGAAGAAGGTTACGTGTGCAAACTTCTCGGTCTCAGCGATACGGAGTTGTTTGAGACCAGCGTTAGATACGATCTCACCCATAGTGTTGGTCACGTTCTCTTTTGGGAAGAGCACGTGCAAGCCTTGGAATGAAGAGTCATATGGAGTCATGCAGTAGTATTGGAGGTTAGGGATAGTCTTCATACCATGCTCTGGCATATCTTGTTGAGTAAGCACGATGGTGATCTCTTTCGCACGGTCATTGCGATAGTTAAAGAAGATTACTACGTCGCCTTCCTCTATTTGTGCCAAAGGCTTGCCATCACGAACATGAACGATAGGTTTGATAAACTCATCAGTTACACCCTCAGCATAGCTCTCTTGCATAGCTTGAACCATATTCTCTGAAGCCTTACCTTCGCCATTCACAAGACAATCGTATGCCACCTTGACACGCTCCCAACGTTTGTCACGGTCCATTACATAGAAACGACCTTGAATAGTAGCGATCTCACCGCAAGTCTCAGCCAAGTGTGCCTCTAGTTGTTCGATGAAACCAAGACCAGACTTAGGGTCAGTATCACGACCGTCCATAAAGCAGTGAACGAATGTTTGTCCGTCCAAACCATAGGTTTTAGCGATTTGAGTAAGGTAGAAAAGGTGGTCGAAAGAAGAGTGCACGCCACCGTTAGAGGTCAATCCCATGAGGTGCAGCTTCTTGCCTGTCTCCTTAGCATAACCAAAGGCAGATTTAATTTCCGGATTTTCAAGGATGCTACCATCTTTGCAAGCGCGGTTGATCTTCACGAGATCTTGGTAAACGACGCGACCAGCGCCAATATTGAGGTGGCCTACCTCAGAGTTACCCATTTGACCATCAGGCAAACCCACATTTTCGCCACTAGCTTGTAGTTGGCTGTGTGGGTACTTCTCCAACAACGCGTCCCAATGTGGGGTTGGAGTGCAAGAAATAGCGTCGGCTTTAGATTTGTTTCCGATTCCCCAGCCGTCGAGAATCATAAGTAATGCTTTTGACATAATTGTATGTTGTTTTTAAGTTATTTTCCTTGGGTTTTCATAGCCGCCTTGTTGGCAGTATAACAAAAATCATGCAAAGGTACAACAAAAATTGCATATATGCAAATTTTCAGGCAAAAGTACATAAAATTATGGAGCACTTCGACTGAAATGCTCCAATATAGTCAAATATGAGATAATGGAATTAGCGAACGAGTTTCTTTAGGATTGGAAGTATCACACCTTCCATAACAGCATAGCCGTCAGGATTAGGATGAACACCGTCTTTAGAATACTTAATAGGCAAACCGCCTTGGTCATCTACAAGTGCAGAATAGTAATCCACATACAGAATCTTATTCTCCTTAGCATATGCCTTGATCATCTCATTGAGGCGAATAATATCTTGTGCTGGTTGAAGGTCAGGACGCCACTTAAAACGATTAGCCGGAAGAGTGGAACAAAGAACTGGTTTTATACGATGGAATCGGGCTAAATCGCACATTGATTTAATGTTTTGCAAGATATGTTCGTGGGTGATAGGACCATTATTTTCCGCAATATCGTTGGTGCCACAAAGAATGACAACCACCTGAGGATGGAGATTGATTACATCTTCTTGAAAACGCACTAACATCTGAGACGACACTTGGCCACTGATTCCTCGTCCAAGAAAAAGATTAGAGGTAAAAAACTCAGGATGTGCATCTGGCCAACAATCAGTAATAGAGTTGCCCATAAAAACCACCTTAGGCTGATAAGCGAGAGAATCATTTTTACCCTCGTAGCGATAAAATTGCGCCCAATCTTTATTAGTAGCAGACACGACAAGAGTAAACATCATCAAAGGGAGAAAGAGAAACCTTTTCATCACACGTAAATGCTTTTATTATTTGAGTTATTAATTAAATTCGCTGCAAAATTACTATATTTTTTTTACATACGCAAGGGGGAAGGCTGGGTATTGCTTTAAAAAGTGACAATTTCTTACTACGAACATTAGAAGCGGTCCATCGAAATACAACAAATAATCGCACACACGAGTGAAAAAAATGGTCTAAATCCAGAAAATTTCCCTTAAAAAGTAAACTTTTTGCAATTTTTCTTGCGTATATGCATTTTTTGTTGTACCTTTGCATGCTTTTTCGGCGCTTTGCCGGAAGCAAACAATAAAATTATTAACTAAATTAAATCAATTAACTGTATGTTAAATCATTACGAAGCCGCTTTCGTGTTGACTCCCGTTTTGTCTGAACCACAGATGAAGGAAGCGGTTGAAAAATTCGAGAAACTTCTCGTGGAGAATGGCGGTACCATTCTTAACCGTGAGGAGTGGGGTTTGAAGAAATTAGCTTACCCTATCCAAGGCAAAACAACGGGATTCTACGCCTTGCTACAATTTGACGTTGAACCTGCTGTAATTGCAAAGCTCGAGACAGCTTTTCGTCGTGATGAGCGCGTATTGCGTTTCCTCACTACCCGTCTTGACAAGTACGCTTTTGAGTACTCTGAGAAACGTCGTAATGTTAATCTTAAAAAGGAGGAGGCTTAATTATGGCACAAAATGACGAAATCCGCTATTTGACCCCTAAGACCAACGAGGCAAAGAAGAAAAAGTACTGCCGTTTCAAAAAGAGCGGTATTAAGTACATTGACTACAAAGACCCAGAGTTTTTGAAAAAGTTCTTGAACGAGCAAGGTAAAATCCTTCCACGTCGTATCACTGGTACAAGTTTGAAGTATCAACGCAAGGTTGCTCAAGCTGTTAAGAAAGCACGCCACTTGGCATTGCTTCCATATGTAACTGATATGATGAAGTAATTAACCATTTAATGAGAAAGGAAACATCATGGAAGTAATTTTGATTCAAGATGTAGCAAACTTGGGCTACAAGAACGACATCGTTAAGGTTAAGGATGGTTATGGCCGCAACTACTTGATTCCAAGTCGTTTGGCAGTTATTGCTAACGAGAGCAATCGTAAGCAATTGGCAGAAAATCTCAAACAACAAGCACACAAGATGGCTAAACTTCTTGCTGACGCTCAAGCATTGGCAGAGAAATTGGCTAACACAGTGATCACATTGAGCGCAAAGGCAAACGAGGATGGTAAGATCTTCGGTACTATTACTACCGCTCAAATCTCTGAGGCACTTGCTGCTCAAGGTATTGAGGTTGATAAGAAAGTGATCAGCGTTGAACCAGTGAAGGTATTGGGCGAGGCAGTAGCTACCGCAAAACTTCACCGCGAGGTAAAAGCTGAGATTAAGTTAAATGTTGTTGCTGAATAAGCGCTAAAGAAAGGAAAACAAATTATGAAAAAAGGAATTCATCCAGAGAACTACCGCGTTGTAGTTTTCAAAGATATGTCCGATGGTACTCAATTCTTCAGCCGCTCTACAGCAGCTACGAAGGATAGCATCGAGATTGATGGCACAACCTATCCACTCATCAAGTTGGAGATCTCTAACACCAGTCACCCATTCTATACTGGTAAATCTAAACTTGTTGATACCGCAGGTCGTGTTGATAAGTTTATGTCTCGCTACGGCAACCGCCGCAAGTAATCCTAAAACAGCGAAAGGCGAGCTTCGGCTCGCCTTTTTTTTAAAATCTATGACACCCCTACAATACACACTATGGAAGGAATTTGGTAGGCAAATGCTCTTTTCTACGGGCATTTTCGCTGCTTTATTCATTATATTATATATAGCCGAGTCGGTCAACCCCGTTTTATCAGGAACGCTCTTACAATGGCACGAGCCATCTTTTTTAGTAGGTATTCCTGCTAGCGTGATCGGTGTAGCGTATGTATTGACCATTCGTAATCCAAAAAACTACACAGGTTTTGTAGGTGGAATAATCATGTCATTATTATTGGCAGTACAATTCTATTTGTTAGGCAATATAGATTTGGTGATTTTGCAACTATGCGTGTTTATACCATTTCTATTGTCCTCGTTACTTCGCTGGAGAAGAATTAGTTTAGCAGACAAGGACGATTCTTCTTTCACCCCTCAGTGGCTACCTATCAAGCAACAGGTCGCATCGCTCGCATTGATGATGGTAATCCTCGTAGCAGATTATACGTTAGCCACCGAAGTCATTCAGCATAACGCATGGTGTGATAATATTACGCTCAAATTAATGGGAGGACTAATGATAGCCTCATCCACATTAGCCAATTTCATTCTTATCTACCAAAAGATTGATGCATGGATATGGTGGGTAATATATGCCTGCAGCGGAATGATTTTTTATGCCTTAATTGGCAATACTTTTTCGTTTGTGCTGTTCACTGTCTTTCTTCTAGTAAATGGAGGGACAGGTATTGCATGGATCAAACTAAGAAAATGATAATATGAAACGAAAACAAGATACATCTTTTCGAGTAGAGGCAGCAACCGAGTTGATGCCATTTCTTCTCTCCAAGTTAGGCGGCATGACTCGTACAAGTGTCAAGCAATTACTTAGCCAACGACGAGTGACCGTAAACTCAGGCATCCAAACACGCCATGACACGCCGCTGAAAGCAGGCGATATGATTAATATCTTGCAAGGTCGTGGTAATGCAGAGCTTCGCCACCCTAAACTGCGTGTTATATACGAAGATAACGCTTTGATCGTAGTGGAAAAGAAGAACGGGTTACTGACTGTTCCATACAATCCTAAGAGTAGCGAAATGACAGCATACTCCATTCTCAAAGAGTATGTAAGAAAGCAGTCGAATCGCAATACCATTCATGTGGTACACCGTTTAGATCGTGAAACTAGCGGTGTGCTTGTATTTGCAAAATCGCCTGAGTTACAAGAATATATGCGCACATATTGGAAACAATTGGTTAGTAAGCGCAGTTATGTTGCATTGGTGGAAGGTCATTTAGCCAAACCAGAAGGGACTATCACTTCGTGGTTAACCGAAGACAATCAAACTGCAATGGTTTACTCCTCAAAGAATGACAATGGCGGACAGAAATCCATTACAAACTACAAGGTATTAAAAGCTATGACAATTGGCGAAGGTGATCAGGAAATGCCAGTCAGTTTAGTAGAATTGAACCTAGAGACAGGACGCACTAATCAAATTCGTGTACACATGCAGAGCATAGGTCATCCAGTAATGGGAGATAGAAAATATGGACATGGTAACGAGTTCTCACCTATCGATCGACTATGTCTACATGCTCGCACACTAGAGTTCATTCACCCAATGACGGAGAAGAAGGTGCGATTTGAAGCTCCGCTACCAAAAGAATTTTCAATAGGCGATAAGGCGAGAGTTAAGAGTTGAGAGTTGAGAGTTGAGAGTTGAGGGAGAAAAAGAAGCTAGACGAGGGTCTAGCTTCTTTTGTATGTGTTAGAAATGTATAGGTTAGAAAATGAAGGATGGGTTAGAAAGTAATGGAAAAGCCAGCATGCACATTGATGCCTGCTTGAGCGTAGTACCAACAACAACGACTACCATCCATGAATCGACTTGCTTCTGCACCTCCGTTATTCGCATATTTGGCATTGAAGATATTGTTGATCTGACAAAGAAGTTTAACATCAGGTGCCATATCGTTATTACACCACTTTTGCATAGGCAATTGATAGTGCAGATTGAGGTTCGTGGTGGAATACGCACGAAGCATGGCGTTTTCGTCCTCGGTATTGTCCAAATACTGCTTGCTTACCACGTTCGTCTGAACGGTGGCCGTGAAACCTGCCACATCAAAAGTGAAGAGGGAAGAAGCGGTAAGGGTTGGCGAAAAAGCAATAGTAGTACCCACTACAGAGTCCTGCCCTACCCAATTCCAGTTGTCTTGGTCATCATAGAGGTCGATATATTGGTGGTAATTAAGTATTTTATTGCGTGATGCAACTAGATTCATATCCCAACGCATCCAATCCGTGATCTTCACACCCGCTGTAAACTCAACTCCCATGCGGTAAGAATCCTTGACATTCTTGGTCTTATATGCACCCACATCGTTGTATTCGCCCGTGAGGACAAGTTGGTTGTCGTAATCCATAAAATAGAGGTTGGCGCCAACAGCAAAACGAGGATGGGAGTAGGTGTAACCTAACTCATAATCATAAAGGCGCTCGGCATGAGGTAAACCTGTATATTCGCCTGTAGAGGCATCATAGATGACATTCTCTTTGTAGTTATTGCGGCTTGGTTCGCGGTTAGCGATGGCAAAAGAAGCGGAGAGCAAGTGACCACGGTTTTGGTAGGTCAAGCCCGCTTTGGGATTGAAGAAATGAAAGTCCACATCGAGAGGGAGGTCGGTCATATCTTCGTCATTCATGCCATTGCGCTCGTAACGGACATAGCGATATTGCAGGTCCGCATATAACGATAGCTTCTCTTGTGCGCGATTGATAATTCGCCAGTTGGCTTTGGCATAGATATTTGCATCGGTCTTGCGGGCGTTGTTGCGGTAATACTCGTAATTGATAGGTATGATAAGCGAGTCTTCGAGGTAATGGAGAGTGCCGAAGTGATCGCCCAAGTAGTAATTGGCTGCGCCACCAAACTGAATATCTACGGGCTCGGAGATGTACTTAGCAGCTAGTACTCCGCCAAAGAAATGGTTGTCTAGTTGCTTGCGGTACATACCGTAGGCCTTGTGTGAGTAGGGCAATCCCCAGTACGAAAGTTTCTTGCGTTTGTACTGCTCGTAATAGCCCGCACCATGAGTGTAGTGGGCAGTAGCAGAGAGTAACCATTGCGGAGTAAAGCGATGATTGATAGACAATTGGGCATGTTGCTGCGCATAGTTATCCGTTTGATTGTGGTAGTAGGCAGTAGAGTCTGATCCATCCGTATCGGTGATGGTATATTCGCCTGCGGGGTTATAACGACGATCTGCTCCGTTGATGCCATAGGCGGTGTTGTAGTCCACGCCGTCCCAGCCCATGCCCGTCTTCTCGCTACCTCCAAAGAAGCGACCAACTATCTCTGTTTTAGCGCCATACCAACCGAGGTCACCGTAGTAGGAGTAGAGGTCGGAGGCAGTGCGGTAAAGAAAACCGTCGGAGTTGACCTTGGAGAATCGAGCGTTAGCTCGCCATTGGTTAGGCAGTACAATGTGAGCATTGATCATCTCACGGAAGGTGTTGTACATACCGCCGTTGAAGGAGATGGTAGCAGAGCTACGGTCATGTGCGCCTTGCACAGGTTGAATACCTTCGACTGGTTGAGTCGGCTTTGCCGAAGTGGACATATTGATGCTAGCACCAAAGGAGGCGCTACCATTGGTAGAAGTACCTACGCCGCGTTGGACATTGAGCGAGGACATGCTGCTAGCCATGTCGGTCATATTGACCCAAAAGACGGTTTGGCTCTCACTATCGTTGAGCGGCACATCGTTAAGGGTCATATTGATACGGGTGTGGTCGGTACCACGAATACGGAAATAGGTGTAACCAACGCCCAGTCCGTCGTCGCTAGTGGCAACGAGCGCAGGTGTAGAAGCGAGCAAAAAAGGGAGGTTTTGCCCCGTGTTGCTCTGGTTGAGCTGCTCGCGAGTGAGAGCAGTGTGATTGTTAGTGACTTGCGCTATGGGCGCATTGATTACAACCTCATCCAATTGTCCGGTGAGGGTAGTGGTGTCAGTTTGCGCATATGCAATAACACCTACCGCCAATGCGGCGGAAAGAATAAAGTGGAATTTTTTCATACTTCCTTAGCAGCATTACCTGCCCAGGTTCAAAGGGTATAATCTCAGCCGTGAGAGGCACCCCTGTCGTTAATAATATAGTTAGCTAATATTCTTAAGCACTCGGCTTGTACCCAAGATGTATTATGCCATTTAGGAATTTATAACTTATAGGAGAAGGTAACATACCATCCCCATTCATACATTTTGCTAGTAGAAATAGGAGTTGTGCGAAGTAAATTGTTTAGTCCAAAATCGTATCCTGCAATGACGCGATATTGTTGCCATTCCAATCCTCCTCCTACGCCCATTTGAATATTGGTTCGATATAGTTGTTTATTCACATAACGATCATGTGGAGTAGTAGCAACGCCTTCCTGCTGCAACCAATTTAGAGTAGAAGGAGATAGTTTGTCGGTATTAACAATATCATAATTAGTTAGGCCGATATTGAGTTGTGGACCTGCAAAGAAAAGGGAGTTGAGGTCTTTCCATACCTTAATATTATAATACGCGCGCACGGGAATAGTCAGTTGTAGTTGCAGGATATTATGCTGTAAGATATTGATCTGAGCTTCCTCTGGTCGTGTGGTTGGCCAATGTTGTTTATTACTACCATATGCTAGTGTAAGATGCGCGCCAGTTTGAATAGAAAAATGGCGAGGTAAAATAAAGTCAACCGAGGCACCTAGTCTTATACCATGCAAATATACGATTGATGTGTCTTGCGTGCGATGATTGAGTTGTACATATCCAGCCTCAAGTCTCCAAGGTGCAGCAAACTCATATTGTTCTTCGGTTTGATTTTTGCGTGTTGGATCGAAGAAAGTTTGATCTGTAGCATGAAGATCAGACAATGGATTATTCGTAGTTTGAGGTAATGCATTAATGGATATACATACCAAACAAAGTATAAGGATAAATTTTGTTAATTTCATTGTAATTATTTGATTTTTCGGGTACAAAGGTAATAAATTATTGCGAAATACGCAATTTTTTCGCAAAAAATATGCTTTTTCTCTCAAAATATTTGCACAATTCAAAAAAAGGTAGTACCTTTGCAGTCGATTTTCGCCCATAGTGGAGAAAAAGGTGCCATCGTCTATCGGTTAGGACAAGAGATTTTCATTCTCTAAAGCGGGGTTCGATTCCCCGTGGCACTACAAGATAACATAAAAATAGTAACATTTATTAAGATTTATTATTAAGATGGCAAACCATAAATCATCTTTGAAGCGTATTCGCCAAACTGCTACTCGTAAGGCTCACAATCACTACTATGCAAAGACAGCTCGCAACGCTGTTCGTGCATTGCGTGCAACATCTGACAAAGCTACTGCAGAGCAAATGTTGCCAAAAGTAAGCTCATTGTTGGACAAATTGGCAAAGCGTAACATCATTCACCGCAACAAAGCAGCTAACTTGAAGTCTAGCTTGGCTTTGCACACAAACGCTCTCTAAGCGTCATTCAATCAACCACAATATAGTGGGGCTGCCTAGTAAGGTAGCCCCTTTTGTGCTATACGTATTTTCTATTAATCTGAGAGATACCGAATAGAGAAAACTAGAGATATTCGTTAGCTGCAGTCTGATTAAACAGTGTACGCTCAGGATCTCGAAACCAGCCCCATTTATTGAAATAACGACACATGTTAACCATGTGTATCCACAACATTTTCAACGACTTATAAGACGCCTTCTCGTGATTATGAATAATGGTAGCGTAAGGAAAATATACGGTAAGATAATCGCGATGGATACGGCGAGTGAGGTCCATATCTTCGGGATACATAAAGAATCGCTCGTCAAAGAGTCGCGCTCGGAGTACGGCTTCTGTACGAAGTAGCATGAAGCATCCACTAAGATATGGAACATTCATAACTCGTTCATAGCCTGATGCTTGCATTTGATATCTAAAATTGCGTTTCTTAGTCCAGGCTACAGGAAGAAATCTTCTGCCAAAAACATCCAATGGTGTAGGAAGTAGTTTGCACAGATATTGCATTTCTCCATTTGGGTATGTAACTTTAGGCATAAGCGAACCAACCTGAGGATTGGTACTAATAAAGTAATACATACGATCTAGTTCATTCACATCCAGAATGATATCTGGATTAATAACTAGATGAAAGGGTACATTATCATATACAGATTGCCGTATTGCAATATTATGTGCAGCGCCATAACCCAGATTGCGGTTATTATAAATGTATTCAATTCTTTCAGATTGTAAAGGTAGCTGCTGTGTGCCCACTGGAGAATTATCTACCCAATATACCTTCGCCACAAATTGCGAAAGTAGCAAGGTCTTGGTGAGAGCAGTAACTTGCTCCCAATCAGGATGATATAAGACAATGGATACATTTATCATAATACAAAAAGGATTCAATGACTGAATTTTCGTGCAAAGATAGTATTTTTTTTGTACATACGCAAAAAAAAGAGTTCAAAACCGGGTTTTGAACTCTTTTCAATGCTTGGGCTATTGGCTAATTACTCAGCAGCCTCTGCCTCAACAGCTGCAGCTTCTTGAGCAGCCTCTACTGCTGCAGCAGCAAGTGCATCAGCAGCCTCTTGGCGTTTCTTAGCTACCTCAGCAGCTTTAGCCTTGTTAGTTTCAACTTCTTGAGCGAGCAATGCCTTAGCTACAGCAGCTTTCTTATCTGCCTCAGCCTTAACGATATTACCGTTTTTAGCATCTTTTTGAGCCTTCCAAGCGTCGAAGCGTTTTTGAGCCTCTTCAGCAGAGAAAGCGCCCTTAGCTACACCACCATTCAAGTGCTTCATGAGCAAAACGCCCTCGCCAGAGAGGATATTGCGAACAGTGTCAGTAGGTTGAGCACCAACATTTACCCAGTACAAAGCGCGATCAAACTTAAGATCTACCTTAGCAGGGTTGTTGTTTGGGTTGTAAGAACCAATACGCTCGATAATTTTACCATCACGTGGTGAACGGCTGTCAGCTACTACGATGTGGTAGTAAGCATAGTCCTTGTGACCATGACGAGCCAAACGAATTTTTGTTGCCATTTGTTGTTTAGTTTGTGGACTATAACTACACGAGTTACTTGTCCGGGTTAATATTAATGGTATGCTTTTTTCACGAAAAAGCGTGCAAAGGTACATCTTTTTTTTAATACTACCAAATTTTTGGCAAATTTTCTCACTCAAAGATCTTTTTCTATCGATTTTTTAAGGCAAAATACTCTAGGTATAAGTTATAGATAAGCACATAAAAATAGAACAAAGTTCCGATCAGGTTCCAATCAGATTCCAATCAGGTTCCAATGGAGACGGACGGCAATAACAGAACAAGTAGATAGATTTCATCTATCATTTTTCATAAAAAGTTAAAAAATCTTGCAAATTTGCGTTTTTTTTTGTACCTTTGCAGGCTAAATTGTATACGTATGCTTTTTCGAGAAATTATAGGACAAGAAGATGTAAAGCGCCAGCTTCGCCAAGGGGTACGCGAGGGTCGTATTGCACACGCTCAATTGCTTACTGGGCAAATGGGTGTGGGTAAGTTAGGTCTAGCTCTTGCCTATGCACAATATGTGAATTGTCCTCATCGTACAGAAGAGGATGCTTGCGGACAATGCACATCATGTCTGCAATACCAAAAATTGCAACATCCGGATTTACACTTTGCGTTTCCAATTGTCAAAGGTGATCGTGGGGATGTGTGCGATGACTATCTTGACACTTTTAGAAGCATGGTGTTGGATGGTCCTTACTTCAACATGGACGATTGGTACAACCGTTTAGGTGTTGAGACCAAGCAAGCGATGATTTATGAGAAGGAAAGCGGTGAGATACTGCGCAAATTATCGCTGAAAAGTTTTGGTGACGGATATAAGATAATGGTGATATGGCAAGCAGAGAAGATGAATGTCTCATGCGCCAACAAACTGCTAAAACTACTAGAAGAGCCTCCACACAAGACCTTGTTTTTGCTAGTAACAGAACACCCCGAGCAAATGTTGGCTACTATCCTCTCACGCACACAGGAGATCCGTGTTCCCCGTTTATCCGAGGAGACTATCAGTAGCGCTTTGGTAACACAAAGACCAGAGATTGGAGAGCAATCCGCTAAAGATTTGGCACATATAGCCAATGGTAGTTTTCTAGCAGCTTTGAAACTGGCGGATATGAGCGATGAGAACCAGGGTTACTTTGATGACTTTGTAGCCTTGATGCGCAACGCATGGCTAGTTGGACAAAAGAAAGACTATGCAGCTTTGTTGGAATTGAAGAAATGGAGTTTGTCCATGGCCGATGCGAAGGAAGGCAGAGAAAAGCAAAAAGCATTCCTACAATATGTGCAAAAACAGATACGAGAAAACTATATATACAATTATCACTGCCCCGAAATGAACTATCAAACAGAAGCAGAGCGGCAGTTTTCAAGTAAGTTCGCACCTTTCATCCACGAGGGTAATGTAGAGAGAATGATGGAAGAGTTGGGTAAGGCAGAACAACAAATAAGCCAAAATGGAAATGCAAAAATAATATTCTTTGACCTATGCTTGCAGATGATAGTAATGGTCAAGAAGTAATACTTAGTGAATATATATGAAAGAAGATTTTGTGATAAATAATGGTTCTTGCCACATATCAGAGAAGGCATGTAAGCGCAATTCGCATCATATGCTACCTGTGATAGACTGGATGAGCGATATCCCTAGTGCAGGCGAAGAAACGGACTTGATAGAGGTTCAGTTCAAGAACACGCGCAAGGGTTACTACCATAATGTAAATAACCTTCCACTAGAAAAAGGGGTGATTGTAATCGTGGAAGCCGCTCCTGGGTATGATATGGGTGAAGTGACGTTGACAGGCAGACTAGTACCTGTTCAAATCAAAAAAAGCAATATCAACCTCGAACGCTATGAGATACGCAACATCATCCGTATAGCTACCGATCAAGACAAGGAGCGTGCTGCTGAGTCTCATGCAAAAGAGCAAGACACCATGATAAAAGCGCGCCAATTGGCCAAGTCATTAGGTTTGGAGATGAAGATTGGCGATGTAGAGTATCAAGGTGACGGCACAAAAGCGATTTTCTATTACATAGCCGAAGGTCGTGTTGATTTTCGCCAACTCATCAAGGTATATGCCGAGACCTTCCGTATTCGCATTGAGATGAAGCAGATTGGAGCTCGTCAAGAGGCTGGCCGCATAGGTGGTACAGGTCCATGTGGTAGAGAACTATGTTGCTCCACCTGGATGACTCAATTCACATCGGTTGGAACAACCGCTGCGCGTGTACAAAACATATCACTGAATCCTCAGAAGTTGGCAGGACAATGTGCCAAGCTAAAATGCTGTCTAAACTACGAGATGCCAATCTACGAAGAGGCAGCCAAGAAAATGCCTTCACGTAATATTCATCTAGAAACCAAGGATGCGACATATTATCTATTCTCAACAGATCCTTTGAAGGGAGAAGTAACCTACTCTACGGATCCACATCATGTGGCTAATTTGGAAAGCATATCAGCCAAACGAGCCCACGAGATTATTGAGATGAACCGCCGTGGAGAAAAGCCATTAACATTAGGCGGAAAACAATCTAGCATGCCTGTGATTGAAGTGGATTATCAAAATGTAGTTGGTCAAGACGACCTAACCCGCTTTGATAAAAAGAAAAACAACAAAAACAATCATAGTCGCAACCATGGGCATAATCATGGAAACGAGAAGCAACATAATCATAGAGGAAATGAAAAGAAACCTGGTAATCGCAATCATTAGTCTTCTATTGACCGCATGTGGCGGCAATGTAGTGTACACCCAGTTTAAATCGCTTCCCGTAAAAGGTTGGGAAGCCGACTCGTTATTGCGATTCGAGCCTGTGATCAATGATACCCTAACCGATTATGAGATGCAGATAACAATCCGCCACACAGATGCATACCCCTATCAAAACATGTGGCTATTTGTAGGCATCGAGAAAGATTCAACCGTACTATTGACCGACACGATAGAGTTCTACCTGGCCAATGACCGCGGCGAATGGTTAGGTGGTGGCTTAACCGTAAAAGAACTTCCTCTACTGTATAGAGAGAATCATCAATTTGCAAATAGCGGTACATACCGAATTACCCTACAACAAGGTATGCGCGAAGAAACTCTGAAGGGAATAACTGAAGTAGGAGTACAAATACTGAGTAAAGAGTAAGGATATATATGAGTAAAAACAAGCTGAAAAAATTTGCCGAAATGGAAACATTTAATAATGTTTTTCAATGCGGCATGCAAGATTTAGAATCAAGCGAAGTGAAAGCCATGGCAGGTCACTGGCGCGAAAACTACTTCAAGAACAATAACCCTATCGTACTAGAGTTGGGTTGTGGTCGCGGAGAGTATACGGTAGGACTGGCACAAAAAAATCCTAACAAAAACTATATCGGCATTGATATCAAGGGCGCACGAATGTGGGCTGGAGCCAAACAAGCCGAACTAGCGGGTATGAAAAATGTAGCCTTTCTGCGCATTAATATTGAGATGCTCTGTCACTTTTTTGCTGCTAACGAAGTGGATGAGATATGGATCACATTCCCTGATCCACAGATGAAGAAAGTCACTAAGCGCCTGACATCCACTTACTTTATGGAACGTTATCACCAAGTGATGAAACCCAACGGAACAATACACCTAAAGACCGATAGTCCATTCCTATACACCTACACCGAGGCAATGGTACTAGAAAACAACTGTGGTATAGTAGTCAACACTAGCAATCTATACGAGGCTGAACCTAGTGCAAAAATAGAAGACGCACGTAGTCTGAAAACTCACTACGAGAAGCAATGGCTAGACAGAGGACTTACTATCAAGTATATAGCATGGGAGTTGCCCGAGCGCTTATCTCTGATTGAACCACATATTGAAATCGAAAAAGACAGTTATCGTTCATACGGAAGAAACTATGTATCCACAACAAATAATTGATGCGCTAGAACATGTGCGCTACCCTGGTACAGGCAAAAACCTGATTGAGAGCGGCATGTTGGAGGATGATATCCGCATATCGGGTATGGAAGTGTCGTTCTCCATCATTTTTGACAAAGATAATGATCCATTTCGCAAGTCAGTGGTCAAAGCTGCTGAAACGGCTATACATACCTACGTAGATGAGCATGCGGCCGTGCATGTCCATATGAAGTTTCGCAAGCAGAATGCTCCGCTAAAGTCTGACGAAATGCCTAGTCTGCAAGCTAAGCATGCGATAGCCATCCACTCTGGTAAAGGTGGTGTTGGTAAATCCACTGTGGCAGCCAACCTGGCTATCACTCTTGCGAAAAAGGGATATAAAGTTGGCTTACTTGATGCAGACATACATGGTCCTTCTGTACCTAAAATGTTTCACACAGAGGGCTGTCGCCCAGTATCAACGCCAGTCAATGGCAGAAACTTGATTGAGCCAATCGAGCAATACGGCGTAAAGATGCTATCAATCGGATACTTTGTTGATCCGCAACAAGCGGTCGTATGGCGTGGCGGAATGGCCAGCAATGCTATCAAGCAATTAATACTAGATGCCAATTGGGGCGAATTAGACTACTTCCTGATCGACCTACCACCTGGCACTAGTGATATACATCTCAGTTTAGTACAACATATCCAACTAACAGGGGCTATCGTAGTAACTACTCCTCAAGCAGTAGCACTGGTAGATGCTCGTAAGGGTGTGGATATGTTCCAAAACGAGAAAATCAATGTACCCGTGTTAGGACTTGTGGAAAATATGGCTTGGTTTACTCCTGCTGAGTTGCCTGAAAACCGATATTATATCTTTGGCAAAGATGGAGGAAAAGAGCTGGCCGACGAACTGAATATACCATTATTAGGACAACTACCCTTGGTACAATCCATACGCGAAGGAGGCGACGAAGGTATGCCTATAGCACTACAGGATGGACATCCGGCTGCGGCCATATTCGAAGCTATAGTGGATAAATTAGAAAATCAATAAGGTCAATGGGACAACCAAAGATAACTGAACTAGGAACCCAATCCATACGAAGCCTACTACTGAAGTATGCGATGCCAGGCATCATAGCGATGACTGCCATGTCGCTATACAATATGGTGGATTCGATATTCATCGGTCATGGTGTAGGCGCTATGGCGCTATCTGGACTGACCATAGCCAAGCCATTTATGGACATCTGTGCTGCCTTTGGCACATTGGTAGGCGTAGGTGCATCATCGCTAGTGGCAATCAAATTGGGCGAAAAAGACTATCGTTCGGCCAACGATGTGCTAGCCAATGTAGTATTGCTGAATGTATTGTTAGGAGCGCTGATCATGGTGGTAGGATTGTATTTCCTAGATCCTATTCTATATGCTTTTGGAGCAAGTGATGTGACCATTGAATATGCACGCGACTACATGGAAATTATCCTATGGGGTAATATCCTAACGCACATCTATTACGGACTAAATAGCATGCTTCGTTCGATGGGCCACCCCAAGATATCCATGTATGCTACTATATTGGCAGTAGCGCTCAATGTGATACTCGACCCAATCTTTATCTTCGTTTTGGATATGGGTGTACGCGGTGCCGCACTAGCTACTATTCTCTCTCAGTTCGTAGCCGTTATAGTAGAGTTGGTGATCTTCTTGAATCCCAAAGAGGTTATTCACTTTCACCGCGGTATTTGGCGTTTGAAGAAGGATATTACAATGCGTGCGCTAAGTATCGGCATGGCTCCTTTCTTGATGCACTTGGCCGCTTGCTTTGTAGTTATTGTTCTCAACAACCAGTTAAAACGCTACGGAGACGATATGGCAATAGCCACTTTTGGTATAACCAACCGATTCATCTTCTTCTTTGTGATGATAGTGATGGGTATTCAACAAGGTATGCAGCCTATTGTAGGATATAACTATGGCGCCAAATTGTATGATAGAATGTTGCGGGCCTTTAAGCTGTCGGTCTATTGTGCTACCTGCGTAATGAGTTGCCTATTCCTATTTGGTGAGATATGGCCAGAAGGATTCATCAGGCTATTCACCCACGACGAGGTACTAATCGCCCAATCGATAGCTCCTGCCAGAATCATGCTAGCGGTGATGTTTGCCATCGGTTTTCCGATGATTACAGGCAACTTCTACACATCTATCGGTATGGCTCCTAAGGCCATCTTCCTTAGTTTGACTCGTCAGGTGCTCTTTTTGATACCATTAATCATAGGTTTGCCATTGCTCTTTGAACAAATAGGTTGGTCGCCTATTTGGGGCGTATGGTGGAGCTGGCCTATCAGCGATGCTTTGTCTGTCATGACGGCCGCCTTTGTAATCAATCGCGATATGCGGAAATTTAAATTTGTTAATTCATAAGAAGATATGACTATACTTTGCATAGAAACATCCACCAATTGCTGCTCGGTGGCATTGACTATTGATGGCACAGCAGTAGCTGTTGCTGCCAACATGAATGCTGCCAATCATGCTAGCGAGTTGCCTGTTTATATAGAACAAGTATTGGCTCAGGCGAAAGAACACGGTTGGACGATTGATGCCATTGCCATATCGCAAGGGCCAGGCAGCTATACCGGATTGCGCATAGGAACAAGTACCGCCAAGGGATTATGCTACGGATTGAATATTCCGTTGATACCTATTGACACATTGCAAATACTATGTGCAGGTGCGGTGGATAAATTAGAGCAAACGAACCAGACATGGGTAGATGGAGCTAAACTATGCCCAATGTTAGATGCACGTCGAATGGAAGTTTACACCTCAATATACACACGCGAATGCGCGCGCGAGAGAGAGATTGAAGCTAAAATCATTGATTCGACTTCATTTGCTGAAGAGCTCAGCCAACAGGATCTCTACTTCTTTGGCAATGGTGCTCAAAAGTGTCAAGGTGTAATAACCGCCGCCAATGCTCATTGGATAGACGGCATCGTTCCAGAAGCAAAATATATGGGTCAACTAGCCGAAAAACAAGCCACAAACGGGTTGGATATCAAGCAATTAGCATACTTCGAACCATTCTATTTGAAAGAGTTCGTCGCTGCGCCTAGCCACATAAAAGGATTAGATAGCAAATAGATATAAGATATGAAGATACGACACTATATCCTACTTTGTGTATTGGTAAGCACATGGGTGAGCTGTTCTACTCAAAAGAACACAGCTGCGTCACGCGCTTTTCACCAAATGCAAACCAAATACAATATATACCACAATGGTGCCATCTCCTTCCTAGAGGGCGAGCAGGCCATTCTGGAGGCTAACAAGGATGATTATTCATCGGTTCTCAACCTGTACCCAATATCCTATCACGAAGCAGCTAGCGCGGCTAGTTCGCAAATGGACAGAACAATCGAAAAGTGTAGGAAGTGCATCAAACTGCATAGTATCAAGGCGCGTCCAAAGGTCAACTACGACAAAAAACGCAAAGACCCTAAGTATGCAGCATGGCTCGAGCAAGAGGAATTCAACAAGGAGATGGGCAATGCTTGGATGTTGCTAGCCAAAGCCGAGTTTCATAAAGGCGATTTCTTAGGTAGCGTTAGTACATTCAACTATATCACACGCCACTATTCGCATGATGCGGATATGGTGGCACAATGTCAGCTATGGATCGCACGAGCATATGGTGAAATGGGCTGGCTATACGAGGCCGAAGATGTGCTGAGAAAAGTGCAAGTGGACAACCTCAGCCGCAAACATGCTACGCTATATGCCAGTGTTAGCGCTGATATCATGCTGAAGACCAAACAGTACAAAGAGGCCATACCATTTATCAAACTAGCATTACCAGAAGAAAGCAAAAAGATGTATCGCCCTCGTTTTCAGTTTGTTTTGGGACAGATATACCAGATGCAAGGCGATAGAAAGCAGGCTCAGAATGCCTTTGAGAAAGTCATCAAGATGCACCCATCCAACGAGATGGATTTCAATGCTCGTTTGCACTTAGCCGAATTGAAAGACTCTCCTAAGGAGGCAGTCAAACTATTGTTAAAGATGGCTAAACTAGACAAGAACAAAGATGCACTAGATCTGATCTATGGCACTGTCGGCAATGTCTATATGGCTCGCAAAGATACCGCCGAGGCCCTAAAGTACTACACCAAGGCCATCGAAAGTAGCACGCAAAATGGTCTAGAAAAAGCTAATGTGTTGGTGATAGCTGGTGACATCTACTACGCACAGCGCGATTATATCAAAGCCAGTCCATGCTACAAAGAGGCCACACAGATCTTATCCCCTGAAAGCGATGAATACGAGCGCATCCAGCGTCGTTCAGAGACTTTGGACGAGTTGGTAGTAGAGTATTCCGTAGTTGAGTTGCAGGATTCATTGCAGGCACTATCCAAACTTTCAGAAGCTGAGCAACGCGTAGTAGTAGATAGCATCATAGCCCGACTTATTCGTGCCGAAGAACTAGCTAAGGCCAAGGAGGAACAAGCGGCCAGAGAGGCTGCCAATGATGGCGGTCCACGCAGCGTCAACACATCCAATATGCTAGGTGGCGGCGTGCAAAATAGAGATTGGTATTTCTACAACCCACAACTTATGCGCAATGGTCAACAGGCCTTTCGTACACAATGGGGCAACCGTACGCTGGAAGACAACTGGCGTCGCATGAGCAAGGCCATGAGTACTTCAGATGATACGGATTATGCACAGGCAACAGAGGCCACAGCAGACTCAATCACCAATGATAGTATCATCCAGCAAGCCCCTAGGGAAATGGATGATCATAAGCCTGAGTATTATCTGCAACAGATACCTAAAACCGAGTCGGATATTGCCCAATCCAACGAGATGATTGCTAATGCTCTGTATAATATGGTAGCCATCTACCGCGACCGTGTGGGCGACCAAGCACTGAGCGACGAGACATTCCACGAGTTCTGCCGCCGTTTCCCAACCCACCAACTATTAGTCGACCTATACTATATGCAATATTTAACTGCGCTAAAAACGAATAATGCCTCCGATGCTGAGCGCTATCGCAAAGACATCATGCGTCTATTCCCTGATAGTAAAGAAGCTAGCATCGTCAGCCAACCCGATTACTTCAACAAACTGCGCCGTATGTCTCAAGAGCAAGATTCGCTCTACGAACAAACCTATATTGCCTTTAGCAAGAACCAGTACGACCAGGTTAAATCGAACAAAGCATATGCCGAAACCAACTATCCTTTGTCGCCTTTGATGCCACGCTTTATCTTCCTGAATGCGATTGCTGTGGCCAAAACAGACGGACAGGATGCGTTCATACGCGAACTGCAAGATATGGTCAACCGATATCCAGAAAGCGAACTGGCAGCCATGTCAAAGGATATGCTGGCGCTGATGGGACAGGGTGCAGAGAGCCAAGTTGGCGATATGAGTTCACTGCAGACAAAACGCCAAGAAGAAACAGACGAGCAGATGATAGACAGTGTGGAAACGAACTGGAACACCGAGCGCAATATGGCATCTATGGTAGTGCTGGTTATGGAGCAAGATGAAAAGAAGTTGAACCAGTTACTATACGATGTGGCACTATTCAACTTCTCGCAATTTATGATCAAAGACTTTGATTTGAAGCAAAATCTCAATTTCGGCAAAGACCAGTGCGCGGTTATCGTCTCAGGTTTCGAGAAGATGGACGAGGCTGAGTGGTACCACAATCTGCTGACCCAAAATACTGAGATCAGTCAATCGATTATGACTAACAACATACAGATCATTTGCATCACACAAGCCAATTTCGATCTTATTGGCAAGCATTTCACGCTGGCTGAATACCTCGAATGGTATCAATCCAATCAATGATATCGCACAAAAAAAGGATGACCAATTTGGCCATCCTTTTTTGTAGCGGGACCCAGGATTGAACTGGGGACCTCATGATTATGAATCATGCGCTCTAACCAGCTGAGCTATCCCGCCATTGCTCAAAAGCGACTGCAAAGGTACAACAAATATTTGAAACCACCAAAAAATACGACATTTTTTTCGTTTTTTTTCGTGTTTTGTGCCTATTATTCTACTTTTTCGTTACAAATTGGCCTCTTCAACTACAATTTCACCCTCAATAAGGCATGTATATCCGTTCGTGTATTCTTCTTGTCGTGTTCCTCTGCCCATGCGCCTTGATATACCGTTTCGCTCAGTCGAATATACAACGAAAAAGTATCATTAATCTTATATCTGGCATTCAACCAGAACCGTCCTCCTAAGCCATATACAAAAGGTATCGCGTACGCATACAACACATCATTCTCGTACATATATACCCTATTATTCCACTCTCTCGCATCAAATGCCTGCGCCCTAAATTGTAGCACAATAGGCACTTGAGCAAAGCGATATTCTACATCTTGAAACACGGATAATCCATAGCTACATTCTGCTTTCGCATACACTATATTAGCATCAAGCTGCGTTTTTAATGTCCATTGCCCCAAATCCCATACGCCTTTCCATCGCGCAGAATAAGTATCTATCTCGTTCTTTCGTTTTGCACGCCCACGCATATGCATCAAATAGTCTTTGGGTGATCTAAAATCCGCTTGAGCCATGACCTCATAACCATCCTTCCACACGTCTCCAAAAAGCGATAATTTCCAGTTTCTCAATCGGTTATACTCCACACCTAGATAACCACCATGCTCGTCACAGGCGTGAGTTTTCGAGCATAATACATTAGCATATACATTGTCATACTCGGGCGAATAATATCGATAGATAGCCAGTAGGTTCAAGTCGCTTATCGGATTTAATCGTAGTCCCATGATCGTACCCCACCCCCATTTCTCGCCTTGCGAGGCCGCTACCTCACCCCACACATCCACCTTTCCCCAGTTATAGCGCACATTAGCACCCATAACGGCTTGGGCAGCCGCTACTGCATGTGCATTATCCCATATCTTCTCCACTGCCGTCACACCCACCTTCAGCTTTTTCCATCGGGCTGTAGCATTCACGCCCAACACATGCTCCCAGGTATCCTCCTTTTCAGACCGCATCGAATAAAAAGCCGACACATCAGCCCACTTTATCCTAGCGGTGGCACCTACACCATGAAAATGGTTGTAACTATCGCCTACCGAACCAAACTTTTTGAGCCCTTCATCAGTGCCTGCCGTGGATTGAATATAGGTACTTTTGCCCCTTTTGAACGGGCTACCAACTACCAATCCGTAACCAAAATTAGCCTGATAATTACCAGCTACAATCGTCTTCATCGGCCCCAAATCCTTCAGTTGGATGTATCCGCCATAATTCACTTTTTCCCAAGGAGCACCGGCCGCCCTGTCCACCGTCAAACCGGCCTGTACGCGATTCTGATAGTTGAACCGATACCTCAGTTTGCCATAGACCGGATCACCGGAATAATCCTCCATATTCCGTGCATCTAGCCGGACTGTTACCTCGTGTCTAGCATAGTGAAACACCTCTCTAAAATATAGCTTTGATGCAGAGGACTGCTTGGGCTCCACCACCACAAATGGCAGCAAATTCCGAATTTCGTAATCTTTCAGACAACCAATAAGTTGTAGTTCGTATATCTCGTTAAATCCATACTGATATTGATACATTAGTATGGCATCAATCTGCTCGTCGTTCAGAAACATCAATCGATTCAAATCTTCACTGGTCACCTCATTCAAATTCATCGGATTTTGAGCTATACTCAGCAGTTCTTCTTCGATCTCCTCATAGGACCATTCGCCGTCTTCCGACAGCTGGTGAAAGATATCTTCTAGAACATCATCTAAGCGAAACTCCTGACTATGTGCGGTCATTGTCACACATATCGCCAAGCACATCCATATGTATCGTATCTGGGTCATTTCGCCTGCAAAAGTACGAAAAAATTACGACATACTAAAAAAAATTTGTTTAATACATATTTTTTTATTATCTTTGCAGCCGATAATGAAAGCCAACAAGCCATATCTCCGCATTTTCAATGTGCTGCTTATTCTAGCAGCGTATGGTTATTTGGTCTACCGTCTCACTATTTTTGACGATTATTCGGCTTTTCTAACGGCCTTCCAGACTGCCGATTTGGGGCTATGGCTCACACTGCTAGGCATTGTGTTGCTCATGCCGCTGAATGTAATTGCCGAAGCGGGCAAATGGCGTTTGCTACTTCGTCCAACCGAGCCCATGACCATTTGGGGTGCACAGCGACAGGTTTATTATGGCTATGTGGGTGCATTCATTACGCCGTACCATGCGGGTGACTACCCTGCTCGTGCGATGTTGTTGCACGACAAGAGCCATTTCTCCGCAGCCATTGGTGTGGGTTTAGTGGGCAGTGTGGCATTGTTGGTGGTAGAGCTGATTTTCGGTATTCCTGCCACATGGCTTTTCATAAGTTACCATCCTGCTATTCCAATGCAGTATTTTGCGGTAGCGTTCATCGTATTGGTGTTGATGCTGAGTTTTCTGCCGCATTTAGTGCGCTATTTATCTAGTCGCCAGTGGCAGAACACCCAGATGCGCCATCTATCCGTAGCCATGTCGCATATCTCGTATCCGCTCTTTATGCAGACTATTGCATGGTCGATCTTGCGTTATGCTATTTGGGCGATTCAGTTGGCGCTTACCTTGCATTTCTGCGGAGTGGAGATGACTCCAATGCAATACATCATTGCCATTCCTGTCTACTATATGGTCGTGGCTATTTTCCCATCGCTGCCTGCGCTTAATGTTGCCATCCGAGGCAGTTGGTCGTTGATTATTTTTGGCGTCTTCAGCCAGCAAACGGCGAGCATCGCATTGGCGATCTTGCTCATTTGGCTCATCAATACCGTCCTGCCTATGCTCATAGGTTCAATCCTCTACCGCAACGGCAAAACTAAATAATTTGAAACCAGCAAATTACTGCATAACACATTAAAACCCTTAAAACTTTTAAAACCTCTGAAACATTTAAAACTTTTACAAATATGACACTTCATTTTTCAATCAACTACCAAGCTCAATGGGGCAACCAGCTAGCTGTCCTTTATGCTACAGATGCAGATGTATGCACCGCATCGCCTTTGCAACTCCCTATGGATTGCCATGGTTCTGCCGAGTGGTCTGCACAGGTCACACTCAGTGACATTCACAAGTTTGTTTCATACTGCTATGTTGTTCTCGACGAACAAGGCAATATCCTCCGTCGCGAGGCAGTGCCACATTTGCTCGAGTGTCAACCAGGCAATGTGGTATTGCGCGACCTTTGGCAAGAAAAATCACAGTCGCTATTTGCCTCTAAGGTCTTCAGCCAAGTGCTTTTTGCACACCGTGCTCCTGCAGCGGCTAAGAAGGCTACTGGCAATATCACCGTTAAGGTACATGTGCCTCGCCTGGAGCGCCATCAGGGTGTAGCTATCATGGGTAACATCGCAGCCCTAGGCGAATGGGACCGCGCTAAAAAACTCCCTATGACCAATAGCCAATTGCCTATCGCCAATAGCCACAACTACAACCCAGAATGGACCGTCACTTTCCACGCTAAGTTAGGCTCTGTAGTAGAGTACAAGTACGTGATTTATGACCTCAAGTCAGGCGATATTGTAGATATGGAGTGGGGCGAGAACCGCAAGATCTGGGATGTACAGCGTGCTAAGCACTACGTGCTTTCTGATGCTCCTTTCCGCTACACACAAGCCAACTGGAAGGGCGCTGGCGTAGCGGTACCTGTCTTCTCTCTCCGTTCAGAGAATGGCTTCGGTATTGGTGAGTTCCAAGACCTCAAGCTCCTCGCCGACTGGGCGGTACTCACAGGTCAAAAGATGATCCAAACCCTCCCAATCAACGACACTACCCTCCGTCACAACAACCTCGACTCATATCCTTACAACGCAGTTAGCGTCTTCGCGCTCCACCCAATCTACCTCAATATCGAGAAGATGGGTACCCTTACTCCTACCCAACTCAAGCGTTATCGCAAGACACAAGAGGAGTTCAACGCCAAGACCATCGCGGATTACCAATGCGTTTACGACGAGAAGATGAAGTACTTCAAGTCCCTCTACAAGGCCGACAAAGCTACTCTCTTCGCTTCCGACGAATATAAGACTTTCCTCGCTGCCAACGAGGGCTGGCTCTTGCCTTACGCAGAGTTTCTCTCTAAGCGCGACAAACAACCTAAGGACTTCTACTGCTATCTCCAGTTCCATGCGGACAAACAGCTCCGCGAGGCGGTGGACTACGCACACTCTGTAGGCGTGGCATTCAAGGGCGATATTCCTATCGGTATCTCTCCTGACTCTGTGGACGCTTCCACCGACCCACACCTCTTCAACCTCTCTGCTTCAGCAGGTGCGCCACCCGATGACTTCGACGCACGCGGTCAGAACTGGGGCTTCCCTACCTACAACTGGGATGTCATGGCTCAAGACGACTACCAATGGTGGAAGTTCCGTTTCACCAAGATGGCGGACTACTTCGATGCTTATCGCGTGGACCACATCCTTGGCTTCTTCCGTATCTGGCAAATGCGCAAATCGGATGTTTGGGGCCTCTGCGGTCACTTCTCTCCTGCTATGCCATATTCATTGCAAGATCTCTGGAACATGGGTGTGAAGCTCGACGAGGATCGCCTCACCAAGCCATATATCCGCGCTAACTTCCTCGGCGACACTTTCGGCTATGACACCGAGTATGTGAAGAACAATTTCCTCCTTACCAACGACGGATACATCTATTTCTTCCCTGAGCATCTCGACACCCAACGCAAGGTGCAACAGTTCTTCCTCAACCCAGATAACCGTGCAGCTCACGAGAACCATTGCAATATCGACAACGTGATGAATGGTCTCTTGTACTTGCATTGCGAGGTACTCTTCGTTCGCGACCAAAAGAACCCATCGATGCTCCATCCACGCA
>JAFYSK010000060.1 GCA_017559385.1 Paludibacteraceae bacterium
ACTTCCATGGGTAACAGATGTTGTATTAGTTTGGACTGTAGGGTCATAATACATTTGGGCAACATCATTTTGATTTTGGAAGAAAGACTTTGTTCTGTCAATAGTCATCATCTGATCGCTATTATTCTCGACCATTACTTCCACCTCTCCATTTTTATCTACCAAACAATACACTATAATTTGTGCTTTTTTGATTGCTTGGTCGGAGAAATCTTTGTTACTTTCTTGCATTTGTAGAGTCTGGTATCCAACTCCAGAAACCTCTAAAAATGAAGCTGATGAGCATGACGAAAGAACCCATATCGTCATGAGCATTGAAAATAGAACTATTTTTTTCATGTTTTTGTTGTTTGTGGGACATCGGCTCCAAACACCCCATTAGTATAACTATACAAAAAGCGTGGAACCTTACCTTTGCTTATTCTCTTATCAGAGGTACCGGAAAGAACCTTGCCAACAAGAATAAGCAACGAACGCCCACGCCTGAATATGAATGCCACCAAACAGAGCCATCCCGAAGGATGCTCTGCAGGCGGGATATGCATATCCCAAAGGGCGTTTACTGCCTTCTTGTCTTGGGTTGGCGAAAATTTCCGGTTTTCTGATAACCAAAACAAGCGCTAATAAACGCTTTTATAATATGTCTGCAAACCGATTGCTCGGATTGCGGTGCAAAGGTACAATAAAATTTGCGGATGTGCAAGAAAAATCGCATTTTAGTGCGATTTTTCTGGTGTAGGGTGTAAAGTGTAAGGTGTAGAGGCGAGGAATATAAGTCAACGGTTTCAGGAAATGAGTCGACTTTTTTAGGAAGGGATATAACTTTTTCGGGAATCAAGACAACCTTTTTAGGACTCAATCTTAAGAAAAGTGCTTTTTTTCTCATAAGGTCGTCAGTCGGTGTTCTATCGGTGGAATAAGGGAAGGTATAAGAGACGGCAATCTTAACAAAAGTACTTTTTTGAGTTTCGGAGTTCTTAGGTCGTTCCTTGGTTCTTCTTTGGTTTCTCCTTGGTCTTTGACACGGAGCATATATATAAGGTACAAGGGAAGGGAATCTTAATAAAAAGCATTTTAGAAAAATAATGTAAATACATTTCTTGTATATGTCAAAAAAAAATTGTACTTTTGCACCGCAAAAGTTTCATCACTCATCAATCATCATGACGGCACAGGAAGCACTGAAGACATATTTTGGTTACGACGATTTTCGCCCACTACAGGCGGAGATCGTTGAAAGCGTACTACAAGGTCGCGATACCCTAGCTCTGCTGCCTACCGGCGGAGGAAAAAGTGTGTGCTTTCAGGTGCCAACGATGGTGATGGGAGGGCTATGTCTTGTGATAAGTCCGCTGATCGCCCTGATGAAAGATCAAGTCCAGAACCTACGCAATCGTAATATCCAAGCAGCCGCCATCTACACGGGCATGACCTACGAACAGCAGAAAACTGCACTGGACAACTGCATGTGGGGGCCCTATCACTTCCTATACGTATCGCCCGAAAGACTAGAATCAGAGGAGTTCAGAGAACGATTGGCCCGCCTGCCCATCAGCCTCATAGCCGTGGATGAAGCACACTGCATATCGCAATGGGGATATGATTTTCGTCCTAGCTACCTTAGAATCGCGGAGGTCAGAAAAGTAGCCTACCCCCGTCCCCTCCCTAAAGGGAAGGGAGCAGCAACCCCTAATGCCGCCCATACTTTTGAAGAGGATTATGGCGAGGATAATAAGTCCTTTCCTTTAGGAGAGGATTTAGGAGAGGCTCAAATCCCTATCCTAGCACTGACTGCAACTGCTACTCCCGAAGTAGTGGACGACATACAAGAGCGATTGGCATTTCGCGAAAAGAACGTGATGCGCAAAAGCTTCGCGCGCGCGAACATTAGTTATATAGTGCGCGAGACCAACAAAAAAGCCGACGAGATCGTACATATATTGAGCAAAGTGGCAGGTTCAGCCATCGTGTATGTGCGCAACCGCCAACGTACACAAGAACTAGCCTCCTATCTCAACGAGAAAGGCATCAGCGCCGACTACTACCACGCAGGTCTAAGCGCCAAAGAACGAAGCCAAAAGCAAGAGGCGTGGAAAATAGGCGAGAAGGCGAAAGAGCACCCCATGACGCGGGCGTCATCGGGGACCCCGCTGAGGCGAGAAGGCGAAAGTCAAAGGACACGCGTGATCGTGGCAACAAATGCGTTTGGCATGGGAATTGATAAACCTGATGTACGGGTGGTGATCCATCATGACCTGCCCGACACCATCGAAGCCTACTTCCAAGAAGCAGGACGAGCAGGACGTGATGAACAGAAAGCTTTTGCCGTACTGCTATACGACCCTAGCGACAAGAGCAAAGCACACAAACGCATCGGCGACAACTACCCCGACCCAGATACCCTGCAAAACGTCTATCACAAAGTGTGCAACTACCTTGGCGTAGGAGCCGACAGCGGACTAGGAGCCTGCTTCTTCGTAGATATGTTTGACCTGTGCAAAAAGATGCACCTGCCTGTGCTGACCACCTACTCCTCGCTGCATCTACTGAGTCAAATGGGGTACTTCAGCTTTGACGAAGAACAAGAGATCCATCCGCGTGTTCGTCTGCGCGTGTCACGTCGGGATCTAGAAGAATACCGACTGAGCGAAGCAGAAAACAGCCTGCTGGAACACCTGATGCGCGAATACACAGGTATCTTCACCGAGCTACAGTATGTGCACAAACTGGATGATAAGCACCAAGAACTGGTGTCCCTAGCGCAAAAACGCATCATCGACTATGTACCACGGACCAAAGCCAATGTACTGAGGCTATCCGTGAACCGACAAACCGTGATTCGCATACCAGCTGAGTGGTATCAACAACGCAAAAACCACTATGCCAACAAGCTGGAGGCCATGGTGGAGTACGCAGAGAATAAGCACTACTGCCGCTCGCAACTGCTGCTGGGATACTTTGGCGAAAACGATGCACCCACCTGCGGAACATGCGATATTTGTCGAACCAACAATAAACACTAAACAATAGCGGCTCTGCCGCGTCCACTAAACACCAAACAAGATATGGGACAAATTCTGACAGCATTTTTACTAGGACTGCTGATGATACTAGACCCATGCACGCTATTCACAAGCATAGCGGCCGTGGGATATATAGATAAAGAAATACAAAATCGCAGGCGCGTGCTAAAGACCGGCGCAATGTTCGTTCTAGGCAAATTGGTAACCTACGTACTGCTGGCCATTCCCTTTATCATGGGCGCACAGACCGAAAGCATCAAGCACTGGTTACATCATTGGAGCGAACCCCTGTTGGCGGGCTTTATGATCGTATGCGGTATAGTGCTACTATTTACAGGCAAGCACCACCATGAGCACGATCACGGCGTAAAAAAATGGATTCAGAGTATAGACAATGCTAGCAGCGGACTCTGGGCATTTATGCTAGGCATCTTCTTCGCCATAGCCTTCTGCCCACATCGTTTTATCTATTTCTTTACCATGATCGAACTATCCGTAGCCCTGCCTGTCAGCTGGAACTGGATACTGCCAGTGGTATTTGGTATAGCCACAGGCCTGCCTATCATGATCATCGCATGGTTGATATCCTATAGTAGCATATCCATCGACCTCCTGACCGAACGTATGCACAGCATCCAAAAGTGGATACGCTACGTTTCCGCCGCACTATTCCTGGGCTTTGGCATATACCTATGCGTACATATATTTGCACACGACAAGCAATGTCATAGCTGCGACACGCACACAGAGCATGTATGCCACGACGAACATTGTCATCACGATTGAGCCATGGGATCGCCTTGTTTTCGATTCAAACAGTTTACCGTATGGCACGACCGCTGCGCCATGAAAGTAGGCACCGACGGTGTACTGCTAGGTGCATGGTGTCCGGTAGGTTCGCAAGCGAGAAGTGTTAAGGGGGTGAAAGTGCTAGATGTGGGTACAGGTAGTGGATTGATAGCCCTGATGCTGGCACAACGCCTACCACAAGCGCAGATAACCGCCATAGATATTGACAACGGAGCCGTAGAACAAGCCCAATACAACTTTGAACAATCGCCCTGGAAAGAGCGACTACATTGTCAACAAACAGCCCTGCAAGAGGTAGAAGGCAACAGTATATACGACCTAATAGTTAGCAACCCACCCTACTTCCAAGATAGCCTAAAGAACCCAGATAGTCAGCGTGCTATGGCGCGTCATACGGATACCCTGTCCTACGACGAACTGCTGGCGAACAGTGCTAGATTACTCAAGGAAGAAGGAAGATTGGCACTGGTATTGCCTATCGAAGCCGAGCAACAGATCATTGCTCTAGCCCAAACATATGAGCTATACCCTACGCATATCACACATGTGTACCCTAAACCCGGAAAAGCAGCCAAGCGCCTACTCATCGCCTTTAGCCTATTACCTATCGCCAATAGCACATCGCCAATAGCCAATAGCCTCACACTGGAATCCGAAACCGCCCCACGCAGCGAGGAATACAAAGAACTGACTAAGGATTTTTATCTCTGATTGGACCGTTCACTTCGTTCACTGAGTGACCGTTCGTTACACTCACTGAGGGATCGAAGAGTCTCTCAACGTAGTGGTCTCTCAGCCGTAGGCGGTCTAACAACGCAGTGGTCTCTCAGCACAGCGTGTCCATTGGACATAACCATACACGCAATTGGCGCACCAGAAGAAATACTGTGCCGCCATACAATAATTACCCGCTCGGAGCCACATAATCAAGGCGAGAACATCCACTAGCATCCAGATATACCACTGTTCGCGGAAAGCCAACACCATCAGTAGCTGTGCCACAATAGCGGGCACGGTGGTAAAAGCGTCCAGATAAGGTTGCGGATCATCCGTATAACGCTGCAATAACCAGCCCACTAGAAGCGACAATAGCACGACTGATATGATCAGGACAGGCGTCAGCCGTTTGGATAATCTTCGGGGCTGAATCTGCAACGAATCATCATCGGTCAAGCGTCTCTTCCAGACATACACGCCGTAGATCATCGTGATAAAATAAAAGATATTGAGCGCTATCTCCGCGTAAAAACGCTCTTGCACACAAAGATAGGTATAAGTGCCCACCTGCGCAAAACCAAACACAAAGGTCAGGATATTCCCTTGTGCACCTAGCACAACCGAACAAATGCCCAACAAACCGCTTACAAGCGACCAAGGACTATCCGGCATCAAACAATAAGTCAGCACCTGAACGGCTAAGCCTAATGAAAGGAAAATCCAAAAATACCTTTTGCTATTCAATGTTGTAATCAGTAAACGGAATGATTTGACTATTATTTTTTACCCTTAGTAGAAATCAACGACTGAGGTTTAGACAGCACCTGAGGTATGGCCAAGTGGTCGAAAGTCTCTTCAAAATCCCAATTAGCACGCAGTTTGAGCTTAGCAGGATAGTAGTACACCGGTTCAGGTTGCCTGTGCAATAGCCAGTCGCCCGTAGTCCATTGCCCATCCTGATTGTAGTCAATATACAATCTGAGATAGAAAGTAGTAGGAGCTAAGTACTGGAACAAAGTACCCTGTTCTGAGGCAGGTTTTTCATCAACTACGACATCCTTCTCGTTGAGCAATTGTATTCGAGCACGAGCATCAAAATGCGCCATCTTAACCATCAGCGACGAATAATCCTCTAGCGACTTGAGCTTGACTTTGACTTCTACCTTATCGTTGCAAGCACCGTAGATATCGCGGCATGCAGCAGAATCTATTGTAAGCTGGTATGACTCAGTAGGTTTGAGTGTAGTTAACAGACCATATTTCATACCCATAGAATCTACCTTTACAAGCTCATAGGAAAGAGGTTGCAAAGTAGTATCCACCTTGTGGAAAAGATGAATCATCTGCTGATGAATAGAGTCTATTGGAAAATCCGAATAGATAAACAGCGTATCATAAATCTCAAACTTAGAAGACGAGTTCACCTTGATATTCAGTGCACGATTACGCTTGTTCTTCTCATATGTTTCACGAGCCTTATCAGATAGCTTAGGATGTCGATAAATGGCATTGAGCGTATCCGTCTTTGGAACAATATTATACAATGAATCTGTATATTGATAGGTCACACAGAATGGTATGGTATCCATTCGAATAGCCAGCGAATCTGTCAACCAGTAGGTCACCGTATCATTGGTATGATTGGCCTGTATGAGCGCATAATCCATGAAGTTAACCCAGCCAGAGTCAGAAGCCAACGAATCTACTTGACTATATCGAAGAGGTTCGATCTGTGGCAACGAATCTTGTGGTGCTGAGAAAATCAAAGTAAATGCATGTTGACTCTCACGCAATATGCGTTGAAAATAGAGTTTCTGTTTGGTTTCCTCAAAATACCAAATAACCAATGAATCAGGCAAATACTGGGTCGTTGTATGCACATGTATCGTATCCACTAGACGAGTAAACAAGGTATCTAAGGTAATACTATCAATACCTATCGTGTCCTGCCAAATAGTATCTAAATGCGTGTGATTGACCGCATAAGGCGTATAAATAGAATCCTGAAAAGCAAGTCCCTCACCCGGTTGATAAATATAGTCGCGACTGATATCGTTGAGTGCATACAGTTTGTAATCACTCTTGCGAATATTGTGAATAGTAAAGTATCCCTCGCTGTTGCTGCGCGTGACACGTGCAAAAGGCAATGTACTCAAAGCTGTATCATTGAGATTGGAGTGAATACCCACCAACACTGCAGATACAGGGTTCAAATTCTCTGCATTATAAACCCTACCAGAGATTGCTAGCGAATCAATATGGTCACCTGTAGAGAATGCAAACACATAGCCCTCTAGAGGTACCTTCTCATTATAATCACAGATGGCCGCACCAAAATCAATCGTATAGGTGGTTGAATCTTGCAAATCCTCCTGAAAAACTACTGAAAGAGTCTTACCTACAGCCTTAATCTCAGGAGGAGTCTGCTGAGGTGGAGAAATCAGTACATTCTTCTGAATATCTGCCAGTTGTATATACTCATCAAAGGTAATCTCCAATTTCTTAGGTTGCACATTCAAACTACCTGAAACGGGTACTTCCTTGACCACAGCAGGCGGAATAGTATCCTTAGGTCCACCTTGTGGCCCTACTCCACGATTAGCACAAGCTGATAACAGCAGTACACCAATCAATAGTAAGTATATCCTATATGACATTTTATAGTGTTGCAAATTCATATCCCTGATTATGCAAATATTCAATCATTTGCGGCAGTAAGGTTAATAATCTATCCTTTGATTTCAGCGAGTCATGACAGGTGATCACACTACCATTACGAGTATAGCGTTTGATGACCTTCAGCATGTGCTCTACCGAATATCTAGGGTTGTAGTCATGCGTTAGCACATCCCACAAAACAATCGTATATCCGCGCGCTAGTATCGCCTTCTTCTGTTGATCCGTCATTCTGCCATGCGGAGGTCTAAACAAGTGGGTTTGTAGCACTTGCTCTGCCTTCTCTACATCCCGTAGATAGTGGTGTGTTGAGTGCTTAAAACCCTTAATATGGTGAAAAGTGTGGTTGCCCACAGCATGTCCCTCATTGCGTACCCGTTCCAGCAGATTTGGATATCTTACTGCATTATCCGCCACCATAAAAAATGTAGCATGCACGCCATACTGAGCTAGGATATCCAACACTTGCGGAGTACACTCAGGAATAGGTCCATCATCAAAAGTGAGATAGACCTTTTTCTGAGTTTTATCCTTACGCCACACCACATTCGGATACAATCGTTGCATCCAAGTGGGGAACTGATATAGCAATCCTCTAAACACGATTCTTACTCGCTCCAAGCCAAAGCAGAAGCACCTAGTACAGCAGCATCTGCTTCCTTGAGATCAGAGAAGAGAACCTTCACCTTGTTCTTCCAGAGTGGCAACACATTTTGGTTCATAGCCTCCTCAATAGGACGCTTGATCCAGTCACCAGACTTGGTCAAACCGCCAAAGAGAACAATAGCCTCAGGTGCACTAAATGCAATAAAATCTGCCAATTGTTGACCCAAGATAGTTCCTGTGAAATCAAAGATTTCTTTTGCTACCTCATCACCTTGCTCTGCAGCATCATATACATCCTTTGATGTGATATTATCTACATCCAATTTACGAAGTAGTGTCTCCTTGGTAGTTGAAGTAAGAATCTCTTTAGCAGTACGAGCCACACCAGTAGCTGATGCATATGCCTCTAGACATCCTTTCTTACCGCAGTTGCATGGACGAGCATTCTCGCCACGAACAGCTGTAGTATGACCCAACTCACCAGCAAAACCATCATGACCATATACTACATTACCATCGATAACAATACCAGATCCCACACCTGTTCCCAGAGTAATCATGATAAAGTTCTTCATGCCTTTGGCTGCACCATATGTCATTTCACCCATAGCAGCAGCATTTGCATCATTGGTAATACGGCATGGAAGACCAAAACGATCACTAACTAGTTTTGCAAATGGTACCGTCTGCCAAGGCAAGTTCATCGCCTCTTGGATATAGCCTGTATAAAAATTACCATTAGGTACTCCTGCACCTATACCGCGTACCATCTCCATACCTCCTAGAGGTTCAATGATTTTCTCTGCTTCCTCATAGAGAGCATTGACATAATCATTGATGTCTTTATACGCTTGAGTTTTAATTGAAGTGCGGCCCAAAACATGACCGCGAGCATCTACTACGCCTAATACTGAGTTGGTTCCACCCATATCAAGGCCGAGCACATAGGGTTTTTGCATTGTTGTATAATTTTTAGGGTTCTTATTATGTTAGTAATATTTTTCGGTATTTTGTAACCACCTAAGGCATAGAACAAGGTATGCGCTTAAATGCTTAAACGATTATAGGTTATTCTGCAAGAATAGCAATAGTCTATTATGCAAATGCTCATAGTTGCCACCGTTACGCAAGAAGTGATTATCATCAGGATACATCTGCATCTCGAACTGCTTTCCAGCCTTAACCAATGCGTCCACATAAAGCCATGATTGTTGAGCATGCACATTATCATCTGCCAATCCATGAACAAGCAACAACTTACCCTGTAATTGCTCTGCTAGCTTCATTGCATCAGTCTTATCATAACCAAACTCATTAACCTGTGGACGACGCATGTAACGCTCAGTATATGCCGAATCATACAATCGCCAAGATGTTACTGGCGCAATAGCCATGCCACATTTCCACAGAGGACGACCATCAATTAGTGGCTGCATACTCATAGACATTATAGTCTGATATCCACCATAACTCCAACCACATAAAGCTATTCGATCAGCATCCACATAAGACAAACCACGCAGATATTTAGCCACACTAATCTGATCTTCAGCTTCCTTCGTTCCTAACTGCATATAGGTAGCATTACGCCATTCGCGTCCTCTTGCATTCGTTCCACGCCCATCTGCACACACCACCAAATAACCCTGAGCCGACAAATAATGAGCAAATCGCTTGCGCCATGAATTCGTCACTCTTTGACTAGATGGACCACTATACTGCATCATCACTACAGGATAACGCTTAGTTGCATCAAAACCAACAGGCAACACCTGCCATGCATTCAGCGTATCTCCTCGCTCAGTAACGATTGAGATAAACTCCTTATTCTGCAAGCCAGACGCCTTCCATGCCAACTCAATAGAATCATTGCTCAGTAATAGACGAGATGTACCATTAGCGTACAATGTATACCTATTAGGCACAGACACAGATTGATAGCAATCAATATACTGAGTCATATCCTGAGAAAAAGTCAACTCATGCATTCCCTCTTCCTTAGTCAGTTGAGTAGTTATATTCTTTCGCAGATTATATGCATAAGCATGGCGTATTGTTGGGGTGGTAGCTGCTAGATAATACAACACTTGATTCTTAGCATCCCAACCATAAACACGCATAACATCACGCTTCTCTGGAGTCAACAATCGCTGTTCTACACCCTGCGAGGAATACAAATATGCTTGCACATATCCATCCTTTTCGCTCACCACAATCACCTTACCATCCGCTAGCCATTGCCACTCATCAAAGAGTTCATAATTAACATAATACTTCTTACTCTCTTCTTGATAAAATGGATGACTGATTGTAGACTTAGGATTTACCTTATGTACTTGCATCTGGGTTTGATCTCTATTCATTTGCAACACAATAAGGTCTGCTTGAGGTTGTGGATTAGCTTTTGTAGCTTCTGGCAGAACTCCCCATCTCAATCTTGGAAAATAAGCATCTTTGAGATCGGGCAATTGCATTGTACGAATTGATTTATAGTATATGTCGTACACACATACAGTCGCCTTCGCATTGGCCTCACCAGCTCTTGGATACCTCAACGAATGCATCTGAGGATAACTATTCTCACCTAGATACGTTTGCCATTCAAAAGATGGCACTTCTGATTCGTTCAGGCGAACGAAAGCCACTAATTTACCATCTGGCGATATCTCAAACAAAGATGTCACACCAAACTCCTCTTCATACAACCAATCTGCAATACCATTAAAAATCTCCGAATTAGTATCCGTAGTAATTGCTACCTCTGTATCAAAATCGACCTTGTAAATATACAAATTATTATCTGCTTTAGCGTAAACAACATACTTACCATTAGCAGAAATTTTCGCATCGCGAATAGGTCCATCACCTAAATGAACACGAGTGTTCTTCTGAGTATCTAACAGATAATAATCAGCAAAAAAAGAATGTCTAAACAATTGCTGCTGATTCTCAATCTCCAACTTAAAACGAGTCTGCACTGCAGGATTTAGAATACTATCCATTTGATCTTGAGTTAGAGTCTTGGCATCATACCCGCCCTGCAACAGATGCATCATTCCTTTTGCAGAAGCAGAGGTCACTAATAAAGCAAATACAAAAAATATGATTATTGACTTTTTCATGCTAATAATTCATTATTAAATTGGGCGCAAAGGTACTATTTTTTTTGCAAATATGCAAGTGATATAATGTTTTTTTTACCACTCACTTCAACAAGCCTTATATTTAAAGTTTTTTTCAATATTTTTTCAGCATTTACTTGCTTGTTTCATTTATTTTTTGTAACTTTGCACAAAATTTTACATATTCGAATAAGTACATCAACAAGAACAATAATACTTAAAGTATTAATTTCAACATAGACAACCACAGGAAAGATGAAGAACATAGCATTCATAGTCAACCCTATAGCAGGTACAAAGACCAAAAATCGTGTTTCAAAACTGATTCGCGAATTATTAGACAAGGAGCAATTTTCGCCATCCGTAGTTGTTACTGAATACGCTGGTCACGCTACCCAATTGGCTCGCCAATTTGCCTTAGAAGGATATTATGCGGTTATCGCCGTAGGTGGCGATGGTACAGTAAACGAAGTGGCTAGTGGATTACGTGACACAGAGACAGCATTGGGTATCATACCTAATGGAAGCGGCAATGGTTTTGCACGCCATATCGAGATTTCTACACGCATGAACAGAGCCATCGAAATGCTCAATAGTTCAGAGCCGATCCAGGTGGATTATTGCACCGTGAACGATGTGCCATTCTTCTCTACTTTTGGAGTGGGTTTTGATGCTGTAGTTGCACAAGATTTTGGAAACAACGGGCGAGGACTCAAAGGATATGTAGAAAGTATATTCAAGGATTTCTTCCAATACAAACCAGAAAATCACCATCTAGTTGGTAATGGTATTGACATTTCCACCAAAGCTTTCCTAATTAATTTTGCCAACGCAGGCCAATGGGGATACGACGCCTACATTGCTCCTAAAGCTAGTATCCAAGATGGATGGATGGATATTGCTATTGCTAGCGAATTCCCTTTGATTCAAGCTCCTACATTTGCGATGCAACTATTCACCAAGAACATTGACGATAACTTGTACATGAACACTATTCGCGCGAAAGAAGTGACCTTAACACGCGAAAACGAAGATAGCCCTGTACATATCGATGGCACGCCTATCAAAATGGCGAAAGAGCTAAATATCAAGATTGTAGAAGGGGGACTAAAGGTACTAGTAAAAAAGAGATTTTGAGATTAAAACAACCAATATGAAAGTTAAAATCATCAATAAAAGCAATAATCCACTGCCACGCTATGAAAGTGCACAAGCAGCAGGTATGGATATCCGCTGCAATATCAACGAAGCAATCACTCTGCAACCATTAGAGCGCAGACTCATTCCAACTGGCTTATACATAGAATTACCAGTAGGATATGAAGCACAGATTCGTCCTAGAAGTGGCTTAGCACTCAAACGAGGACTAACCGTACTGAACACTCCAGGCACAATAGATGCTGATTATCGCGGTGAGATTGGCGTAATATTGATTAACATGAGCAACGAAGCTCAAGTCATTGAACCAGCAGAGCGTATCTGCCAAATGGTCATTGCTAAACACGAGCAACCTCAGTTGATAGAAGTAGATGTATTGGGCGAAACGGAGAGAGGTGCAGGCGGTTTTGGACACAGTGGTGTAAAATAAAGATAGGTTTTAATGCGAAGAATAATATATATCCTAACAGTGGTCATGGTCGGTATCATGACCTCTCCTTGTATTCAAGCCAACGACACTATACCTAGCACAATAAACATCTCTAAGGTGGACACGCTGACACCTGAGCAGCAACAACAATTTCTATACTACTTCTACGAGGCTGAACGTCTAATATTGTCGTCTCAAATAGCACAAGCTAAACCGTTAATAACATTTTGCTATCTCCTAAATCCAAACGATGCCACAATAAATCACTATTTAGGTCACTATGCTAGAGAAGATGAAAATCCATTACTAATGTTCGCTTTCTATAAAAGGGCATTCGAACTAGAACCAAATGAATATTGGAGTAGTTATAACTACATATTATTAAACACCGAGAACAAGGAGTTTTACAACGAAGGAATTGCCAACCTTGAGTCTGTTATCCAAAATGATGCACGTAATGCTGGAGCTCTAGAACTACTGCAAAAAGCATACCTAAGCGCCGACATGTATAACAAAGCATTGAACATACAAGATCAACTTGATAGCATCTATGGTTACAACGAGGCTAGCGCTACCATGCGTTACCGCATACAATTAGCCACAAAAAACATCAACAAAGCGATTGAAGAGATTGAACGATATCTACAAGTTGACCCTAACAACTATCCTTTCCTACTACAAAGAGTAAGCCTGTATTTCTCTACTAATCAGCCATATACTAAACAAATTGAGGCGTATGAAGCCTTACTGAAAATAGATAGTAGAAATGCCATATGCCTGAACAATCTTGCCTGGCTATTATGTATTCACAACGTTGATTTAACTAGAGCAGAACAATTATCACGCAAAGCTATAATGACAGAGCCTAGTAATGCTGTTTTCCTTGACACGTATGCTTGGATCTTGTATAAGATGGGTGAGTATGAATCAGCCCTATTTTATATCAACGAAGCATATGAAAAAATGGAGGAAAAAACCAACAAGAACATAACCAGATCAACGAAAGCCAACATCACAAAACACCGAAAAGAGATCAAACGCAAATGCAAAAAATAAAAAACATATTACTAGTTAGCATTATAGTCACTTGTCTCGCATCATGCGCGAGCACTTCACACACACCGCAGCAAAAACAAGTTGTTTCTAGACGCGGACAAATAGGTCTTAGTTTAGAGCACTTGCAGTACAATATGAATTGTATGCTCCGAATTTGGAAAAACAAACTTATCGTACTATCAGTAACACCTGCTATGGGAATAGAAATGCTCAGAGTGGAAGCTACACCTGAAAACATACTCGTCATAGACAAACTAAACAAACGATATGCCGTTGTAACTTATAACGAACTCAAAGATTTAACACAAAAACGAATCACATACAACTTACTGCAATTCATACTACTACGAACCAACCAAGAGATACAATATGATATCCCTGTCGGATCACGCACAATCCACTTGACGGGAAAATTAATGCAACGAGAACATACTGGACCCACAGATCCACAGTACCTAAAACTAACAAAATACAAACAAGTGACTTTACAAAAAATACTGCCTTTATGAGAGTAAGATGGATGATAATAATGTTGGTTTGGGCATTACTTCCTGCAACTGCACAAAATGTACAAGAACTGCAAAAGCAGCAAAAAGTATTACAAAAGCAGTTGCAAGAAACCAAAGAAATGCTCAAACAAACAAAAAAGGACGAAACGGCTACAGAAAACAAACTAAACCTACTAAACGAGGATATTAATACCCGTAAGGAACTGATTGTTAACATCCAAGATGAAATTACCGCGCTCGATGGTGAGATGACATTACTCACACAAGAACGCGATTCTTTGCAAGTAAAACTAGAAGAAGCTAAAGCTGATTATGCAAAATTAATCAGAGAAACGCATTATGCTGATATGCAGCAGTCTCCGTTATTATTCTTGTTTTCTGCCAAAAACTTTCAACAATTGATCCGTCGCGTACAATATATGCGTCAGTTCGCACAATATCGCAAGGAACAAGTCAACTTAATCCTTTCGCTACAAGCTGAAATTGACGACCAAAACATGCAATTAGCCGAGCGAAAACAAACTCAATCTGATGCATTGCAACTGCAAGAACACGAGCAAGAGATCTTGACCGCTGACCAACGCAAGCACGAAAGTATGCTGAAAGAACTGAAGAAAAAAGAAAAAGACTTAATAGCGAAACAAAAGAAACAACAAAAGAAAGTTGACGAATTGAATAAACAGATTGACGAGTTGATTGCTAAACAGGTCAAAAATAGCAAGCTTACCAAAGAACAACAATTGATCGCTGGAGGATTCGAAGCCAACAAAGGAAGATTACCGTGGCCGATTGAAAAAGGCTTTATTAGCGGCCATTTTGGCAAACATCAACACCCTATACACGCCAATGTAACCATCAATAACAAAGGCATTTACCTACAGACAGTTAGCGGAGCTAAAGCTAGAGCAGTCTATGAAGGTGAAGTAACATGGTGTGCACAAATGAATGGAAGTTATGCCGTCATTATTCAACACGGTAACTATCGTTCTGTATATTCACAGCTCAAAAGCATTTGCGTTAAGCAAGGAGATAAAGTACAGGCAAAACAAGTTATTGGAGAAATCATGACAAACACATCCGAGGATAACAAAACCGAATTATATTTCCAAATATATAAAGATAGAACTATTGTTAATCCTAGCGAATGGCTAGCTAAGTAAAAAAACATAATGTATATGAAAACAACAAAAATTATAGTAATATTCTTCGTTTTAGCAACATTAATTAGTTGTAAACCTAACGATTGGTTAGATTGGAAAACTCAAAACGAAATTTGGCTTCAAGAAAACGCCAAGAAAGAAGGCGTTAAAACTACATCTAGCGGCTTGCAGTACAAATGCATTGTACCCGGCATTCCCCAATCATCTGGAAATGTAGATGACAACAAGATTGTAAAAATCAATTACACCGGCAAATTAATCAACGGATACGATTTTGATTCTAGCGAAGGATATGAAAATTATGTGAATGCATTTGTTCCTGGATTTGTAGAAGGACTAAAATTGATGAAAGAGTTTGGCATATACGAACTCTATATTCCACACGAACTGGGATACGGTGCTCAGGGCATGGGTTCTGAAGGTACCATCAGCCACATTCCTCCCTACTCCACGCTAATTTTTAGGGTCGAACTACTAGATGTATATTAATGAGGCACTGGCTAATCATTGGACTTATAGGATGCATGTTGTTGGGGTGTGATAACTTCAACAACCTTAATCCTGTTCCCAGTGTTCCAGTCAGTTATACCTTAAAGATAACCAGTGAATATCCGCATTTCGTAGTTGACAATGGATATCAAACAATGACCATCACGCAGACTAAATTTGAGCGCGAATACCTAGGTTATGCTGGACTTCTCATATGGATAGGCATGGATGGTCACTACCATGCTGCTGATATGTGTTGTCCTAATTGTTTGATAAAAACTAAACCCGTTGAAATAGATGGGATTTACGCTATTTGCCCAACTTGCGAAGAAGCATTTGACCTAAGCTATGGATATGCTTTTCCTACCAAGGGAAAAGCCAAGCACCCATTGCGACACTATCAAACAATTTACAACAATTCACCTTCCGGATACACCTTACGAATAACCAACTAAACCTTACTTATATGTTACACATTTACAAAGCATCAGCTGGTAGCGGAAAGACATTTGCACTGACACGGGAATATATTCGAATGCTGCTTTCCGACAAAGCAAACACAGACGCCCGTCTACCGCATAGCAGAATCCTAGCAGTAACTTTCACCAAGAAATCCACTGCTGAGATGAAAGAGCGTATATTAAAGGAGTTATATATTTTAGCCAATACGCCAGACAAATCTGACTACATTAATGACTTCCTGAATGACAGGACAATCAACCTAAACAAAGAAGCTATCCAACAACGCGCACAATTACTCTTAATTGGAATTCTGCAAGACTATAATCGCTTCTCAGTATCTACCATCGATGGTTTCTTTCAGCAGGTACTGCGTACCTTTGCCATGGAACTAGGATTATCAACCACCTACGACCTAGCATTGGATCACAACGAAGTTGTTAATCAAGCAGTTGATGATATCTTCAAAAGAATACGCGAAGACAAAAGTGGAAACGAAGATATCACAAACTGGCTTATTGAGTATGCAAACAATAATATTGATAACAACCAAAGTTGGAATCCCAACGAACCTATAAAAACATTTTCTACTGAGTTATCTAAGGAACGATTGATGCAACAAATGCAGCATGTGCAAGATGTGTTTGCTGACAAGGATAAGATGCGCTCGTATCTAGAAGAGCTAAAGGCCATCAGCAAACAAGTACCACTGCAAGTAGAAGAATGTATCAAAGAAATCAAACAGGCATTAGAATTGTTCGATACTGCTGATCTTAATTCGACTGCTACCAAATATTTTTACACAAAAAAAGCAGAAGAGATTATCAATAAAGGTCTATCCACTACTGTATTGAAGATTCTAAGAGGCGAAAGTAGTTTTTGTAAAAAATCCGGCAAAGGTAAAGCTACACTTCAAGCACTCGAACAAAAGTGCCAAATCGAACTATTGCCACTCGTTGAAAAACTACATGATATTGCTCATGGCGAACCAGCTAGAAATTATATTACAGCCAACGCTATTCTTGAAAAATTGTACTCGCTAGGCATCCTGCAGGATGTGGCTACACAAATTCAAAATACAAATAAAAAATTAGGACGACTGCCTATATCCGAAATCAATAGGCTTATCTATCAAATCATTGATGGGCAAGATGCTCCATTCATTTATGAGCGCATCGGCCAATACTACAATCACTACATGATTGATGAGTTTCAGGATACTAGTGCTATGCAATGGCAGAACTTTAGACCCCTCATAGAGGAAACTGATGGCAGAGGACAGAGCAATCTCATCGTAGGAGATGTCAAGCAGAGCATATATCGCTTCCGAAATTCAGATTGGCACTTACTCAACCAAGTTAGCCAGCAATTTAACGATGTTAGACTGGGAGACGGAATGAAAAACAACTGGCGAACAGCTAAGGTTGTGGTTGACAACAACGAACAATTAATGCAAGCCTACTGCCAATGGGTAGCAAGCGAATTCAAAAATAATTACGATTGCGATTTTGAAGACCAAATAGACGAAATTTCACATATCTATAGTCACAACGAGATGCATCAAGAAGCTCGCAAAGCATATAGCGGCTACTTCCATATGCATTTTTTTGAAGGTAAATCCTACAAAGAACAAGCATTAGAAACATTGCTTGAGCAAATTCGTAGTTTCGAAGAAGAAAAAATAGACTTATCACGAGTTACTATTCTTACACGCTATGTCAAAGATGTCGAGAATATAGCCAAGTTCTTGATTCAAAATGGATACGAAGTGCAATCTACTGGTGGACTACGCATCTCATCGCATACGGCAGTACAACTTATTGTCCACTTACTCAATTTGTCACTTAAGCAAGACGATGCCTCCACCGCATTTGTGCATGAAGCTTATCCTACTATTGATGATTACAACGAGTGCATAACACAAGCATATCAATTACCGCTTTATGATCAAGTGCAAGCTTTGATTGATGGATTGCAGCTTAATACATGGGAAGGAGCAACGCCATATCTTACTGCATTTCAAGATAAGGTATTTCAGTTTACACAATCAAAAATTGCTGATACACAGTTATTTCTAGAGCATTGGGAGCAAAAGGGTAAAGATGCTGCTATTCCTGCCCCTAAAACTAGCAGCGCCATTAACATTATGACGATTCACTCTAGCAAAGGATTAGAATTTGATATCGTTATGCTTCCGTTCTTTGACTGGAAACTGGCTGATACACACAAAAACGATGTCATATGGTGCAAACCTAATGTTGCCCCGTTTGACACCTTACCACTTGTTCCGGTCAAACCCAAACAAAGTCTCGTTCGTTCACATCTCGCGAAAGAATATATAGAAGAAGAACTAGCCACTTATACCGACAACTTAAACATCACCTATGTAGCCATCACACGTCCACGGCATAGGTTGTATATTTACGGACCAAAATTCGCTTTAACTACCAAGAATGAGTTGGGTAAAATCAATAATGTAGGACAACTTATCTCCTACCTGTACAGAGATCAATTGGACGAACAAAACACCTATTCATCTCTACCAACTACCGACGAAACACCCAAACCACTACCTCCAAAAGAGGAAAACGCATGCAACGAACAAGCATCTACATATATATCTACTCCTATTGATAAGCGCCTTACATTGCGCAGCCGATCAGAAGACGATTTTGCTACGGATACACCACTTGCTATAGTTGATTTAGGTATATTGATGCACCTGTGGCTCTCATATATTCACACCTGGGATGATGCACAACCAGCTCTCCAACGAATGATTATTGGCGGAGAAGTTACGCAAAAACAAGCTCAAGAAATGCAGAAACAACTAACTAATCTGCAATCGTTAATCGCTGAATACAAACATAATGATTGGTTTAGTAATCAATATCAAGTACTTGCAGAACAAGATATCATCACTCCGTCTGGCAAGACATACCGTCCGGACCGAATTATGATCAAGGATAAACATGCTATTATTATTGATTACAAGTTTGGCGAAGAGCAACGCAATTCCTATGTCGAGCAAATTCGCGGGTACATCCTGTTACTCAGGCAATTAGGTTATACTAGTGAAGGATATATCGTATACAACAAAATGAAAATCATACAACAAGTACAATAAATTATTAGATTCTTCATATGATTACCAACGAACAAGTTATATCTATAGGTCGTTTGACTCGTACGCACGGCAAACGAGGCGAGTTGCAATGTCTCATGAGCAACGACTATTGGGACAATGCAGACCCTACATTTATCATACTAAAACTTGACAACATACTAGTTCCATTTCGCGTACTTGATTGGCGAGGCAAAGGCTGCGAGAGTCTTATCTTCCAACTAGACCATATTAATGACGAACAAGCTGCACAACAACTCATTGGTACAGAAGCATTCATGCTACTAAGCGATATAAATCAAGAAGATGAAATCATGCCAACATGGCAGAGTCTTGTTGGCTTCAAGGTCATTGATACAGATCAAGGTGAATTAGGAATTGTTAACATAGTTGACGAAACTACCATCAATACTCTCATCACTCTCAGTGATGGAAGACTCATTCCAATACATGAGGATTTTATCATAGACATTAACGCCGAGGATAAACTACTAACCATCTGCCTACCATTTATTTTCAACGCTTAATTACCATAGGATTACCATTGGATTCAGCTACCCTTAGGCTACCTTTAAGCTAGGAATACAAATAGAACAATATGCAAAAAACAACGATACAAGAGATGAACCGCCTCACACCAGAGGCCTTTCACGAAGCACAAAAAGTACCTTTGATTGTGGTACTAGATAATGTGCGTAGTCAACATAATATTGGTGCAGTCTTCCGCACAGCTGATGCATTTTGCCTCCAAGGTGTATGGCTATGTGGTATATGCTGCTGCCCACCTAACAACGAGATTCATAAAACGGCACTAGGTGCTGAACTCACCGTCGATTGGCGCTATTTTGAGCACACATTGGATGCTGTGCGAGCCCTTCAAGAAGATGGCTACACCGTTTTTGCCATTGAGCAAGCACATGGTTCTACTCTACTACAAGACATGCAACTTCCTAAAAATCAAAAGACTGCTATCATCATGGGGCATGAGGTATTCGGCGTACAACAGGAGGTTGTAGATGCTGCCAATGGTTGTATCGAAATTCCACAATATGGAACCAAGCACTCACTCAATGTTAGCGTCACTGCTGGTATTGTCATGTATGAACTAAGCAATATGCTTCGCTAACTACCCCTAAAATATCTAGAACCTTTAGAACTTTTAAAACATTGAAACCAGTAACACCAATAACACTCCTAGCACCAGCCCGCGACCTTGAGGTTGGTAAGGCCGCTATTGATGCAGGTGCAGATGCTGTATATATTGGTGCCCCAGAGTTTGGTGCACGCCAAGCTGCTAGCAATAGCATTGAAGATATAGCCGCTTTGGTCCAATATGCTCATCGCTTTGGTGTTCAGGTACTTGTAACACTCAACACCCTACTCTATGATCATGAGTACGCACGCGCGTGTGCGATCGCGCACGACTTATATAAGGTAGGTGTGGATGCACTTATCATACAAGACTTGCATCTTCTGGAGCATGACTTGCCTCCGATCCGATTACACGCATCCACTCAATGTGACAACCGAACACCTGAGCAAGTACTTCATCTTCAAGAACTTGGGTTCCGGCGAGTAGTGCTCGCACGAGAATTATCTATCGAACAAATCCAGACTATCAAGAATGAAGTTCATGATGCAATCGAATTAGAAGCCTTCGTACATGGAGCATTATGCGTTAGTTATAGTGGACGCTGCTATTTGTCTGAGGTGCTAATGAATCGGAGTGCTAACCGCGGTTGTTGCGCACAACTCTGCCGACAACGATATGATCTATTGGATAAAGATGGCAATGAGATAATAGACAATTACTGTCAACCTATCCATCAACGTTATCTACTTTCCCTCCAAGATATGGATCGAAGTTTGCATCTCGCTCAGATGATAGAGGCTGGTGTCACAACCTTTAAAATAGAGGGAAGACTCAAAGATCGAGACTACGTCACTAATATCGTGGCATACTATCGACAATTGCTTGATCAAATTATTGCAGCTAACCCTAATTTGCAACAAGCTTCTACTCCATCTATACAAACATACAACTTCACCCCCAACCCAGCAAAAACATTCCATCGTGGACAAACGGACTATTTTTTACATAAACGCACACCACAAATGGCAAACTGGGAAACACCAAAATCTACAGGTGAGAAGATTGGTAAAGTCATTGCCACACGCCACAACGCCATATGCATAGAGCTCGCACATGGTATCACACTACATAATGGAGATGGTATTTGTTTTGGAGATAAAGGTTTTGCCATAAATCGTGTAGAAGGCGAATGGATATATCCCAATATTATATCCGATAACCGATTACCTAAAGTAGGCACTATTTTATACCGCAACTTGGATACGGAATTTCTGCGTTCGCTTCAAGCCAAACGCCAAATACCGGTAGATATATATTTTGAAGTCATACCAGAAGGTTATCGCCTCACTATTGGTGACAAAACAGCAGATTATGCTGCAGAGCATCAAGAGGCCAACAATACAGAAAGAGCACTGCAAACGATTATTCAGCAACTTAGTAAACTGGGAGACACAGAGTTTGCAGTTAGAAATATACAGATTATCAACAATAAGCAAACATGCTCTGAAACTTTCCCATATTTCATACCAATCAGCCTGCTCAACCAATGGAGAAGAGAATTGACACAAATATAATCACCCCTTCTACGCCCTTAATGGTGTGTAAGTATTGTATTCTCAACGAATTAGGACACTGTAGGAAGATCAATCCTATGGCTAATGAACCACGCTATCTTCGCCTACAAAACGGCACAGTCCTTACCATAGAGTTCGACTGCAAAAACTGTGAAATGAAAATATTTAAACCATGAAACCCTGAAACAAGTGCCAAAGGCACCTAAAACTTTTAAAACATTTAAAACTTTTAGAACTACTCCCACATGGCTGCACATCAAGTAAACGTATATTTTTGGCTCATTGACGCAATTGCATCAGGTCATCTAACACGTCAAGATATCAATAGTCGTTGGTCACGTTGTCGCTACAACGATGATCACGAAGATGAAATTCCAGAGCGCCGTTTTCATCGATACAAACAGGAGATTGAGGAAATATTTGATATAGAAATCAAGTGTGATCGTTCGCGCGGTTGTGTGTATTACATTGAAAACAAGAATGATATCAACGGAGGTACCACTCGCAAATGGCTACTCAACGCTATGTCGGTTCACTCAATGTTGGATCAAGCACAAGATATGAGTGAATGTATCTTGTACGAAGATATTCCGCTAGGAACACAATATCTTACATCTATCGTGGATGCCATACGCACACGCACCCAACTAAAAGTAACCTACCATAATTATGTTCGTAACGAAACATACGACTTTCTTCTGGCACCATACTGCCTTAAGGCCTTTAAACAGCGTTGGTATGTAGCAGGTTGTCCATCTACCCACCCTACAGAAACACGCGTCTATGCCCTTGATCGTATTCTGCGGATAGAACTGACCAATAATGAATTTACTTATCCTAAGAAATTCGACGCACATACTTTTTTCTCACCATACTACGGAGTATTCCGCAATGTAGATCCCAAAACGATAGTTATTGAGGCCAATGAAAAGTCCACGCAGTTTCTACGTCTTTTGCCGTTGCATACTTCACAAAAAGAAATACGACGACATCAAAATTACACCTACTTTGAATATTTTGTAGCACCTACTTTTGATTTCATCCAAGAACTACGTACACATGGAACTGATATTCGAATCGTCGAACCTGCATCTCTTGTCAAAGTATTCAAAGCCGAAGCCAAGAAAGCATACCAAATGTACTGCAAAAGAAAGAAAACCACCGATAAAGAAGAATAAAAAAGATATAAATTTGATATAATTCACTAAAAAAATGCACTTTCTATAAAAAAGTGCATTTTTTTTGCATTTTTTTCGTCATACTGACAAGTTTTAGCAGTTTGCCATAGTAATTTTGCACCGTAAAGCCAAAAAAGAGACAATTCTCGAAAATTATTAACTACTAAAACGACTAAAATTATGCAATTAGAATTGAACTTTACCCAAGAATTTGACATGCAATCTACAATGAAAGATTTTTGTGACAACTTGTACAGCATTATCATTTCAATGCAAATAATTGCAGCACCTACTAAGTAAAACAAACTAAATATAGTTTATATTAAAAACCATTTATTATTCACCTTTTAAACTTTTATTATTATGACAACTACTACCAACCAGGTGGATCAAGTAACCGCCAACAAGATGAAAGACTATCGTACACATCTCCGCACCATTACCAAAGGTCTAGAGGAAATGGCAAAAGCTGCAGGCAGAACAAAGTTCACCAAGAATCAATTACTTCGCGAGTGCTACAATCTACTAGACAAAGAATTATTAACATTTGAACAGTGGCAAGAACTAGGTGCTCATGTACGCCGTGGTGAACATGCATACCTATTTTGGGGAAGACCAGTTACCACAGAAGCTGGATACAAATATTTTCCTATTCAGTTCCTTTTTAGTCGCGAACAAGTACGATTTAGAGAGATAGATTAAATTTACTTTCCTGCATCCAGTTTTTCTGTTATTCCGTTATACATTATCCGTTTCATCAATTTTCAACAAAGAAAACGAGTTGCCTAGGGATGAGGCAACTCGTTTTTGAATATATATATCAGATCGAATTATTTTACTTGCACACCTGCTGCATTGTAAATGTTCTCTCCGCGTTTGATCAATATTTGACCATCTTGCATAACCTTCACAGGAATTACCACAGTTGTTACATCCTCTACACCAGTAGCAGTTGCTACTTTAACAACGATTTGAGAAGCACGAACTTGGTTAAGCGATGCGGTAAATACTACCTCATTAGCAGATCCTGTCCATGTTCCTACAGCACCAGAATAAGAATAGCTTCCATCTGCCACTGTGAAGCAACCAGGACCATACTTCTCATCATCATTTGCTGTACATGTAAACTCAACAGATACGATATTACCTACAGTAGAAGTGATAGTAAGAGTTTCGTTCTTGTAAATACGATAGTGGTTCTCATTATTATAAGTACCGATACAACCTTTGGTTACATCCAATGTTACACCATTTTTACTTACTTTGAAAGCTGCTGCTAGATTGTAATCTGTAGTTGCATTACCCATATCTACATCTGCATCGAAAGTAGTAGCTCCATTAGATGTACCTGGGTTATCAGTGCCAGGATTATCTGTACCTGGATTGTCTGTACCATTCTCGTTCAATGTAACTTCTTCGAATGTATCAAAATCGAACGCCCATACAGGAAGTACTTTATCAAAAGTATATGTCTTGCCATCTGTTCCTACAAACGAACCTTTGAATGAATAGTTACCTTCATTATCAACATTCTTGATAGTTACAGAACCTACTGGAGACTCCTCATCAGTCAAGACAGAGTCGTTAGTAGATGTCCAAAGACCAGCCCAAATCATACTATAAGTTCCGTTGATAGCAGTTTTACTCTTTGCCTCTACACTAAAATAGAGTTCTGGATATACGTACTCATAGGTCTCTGGATCTGAATCATTATACAAATCAAAATCATAGTATGCTATACCATCGTACTCATAATAAATAGCATCTGCATAATTCAAATCACTAACGGTAACCTCGGTCTCAGGAGTCTCACCACCAGGTGTATTGCCACTTCCTTCACCTACTTTATACACATAAAATGGTTTGTAACGAGAATCTGTAGATTTATCTACATACATGCGATAGAAAGGACCTCCTTCACCATTGTTTTGGTACAACAAGTAGTCAGCACCACTCAATGTGCAAGTCAACACACCAGCAGCGGTCACCTTGCATACGCTACCTGTTGCTGCATATTTAAATGAGTTTTTAACTGTCAGAGAGATGTATTGATTTCCATCTTTAAGAAGCACACCACCGTTAGCAGCCTCTACTACATACTCTACCCAACCAGTAGAAGCCACAGTGGCATCTTTATTGCCATTATAGCCTGTAACACCAAGTGCAGCATCATCACAATAAAGCACCACTTTGTCGCCAGCAGCCAAAGTAGTAATGTCGGTTACCTTGGTGTAACCTTCACCTAAACTAGCAAAACTCATTACACTGAAGAGCATTGCGCTAAGTAAAAGAGTAATTTTTTTCATACATTTTTTGTTTTTAAGTTAATATTATATTTATAGTTCGTTCAATGTACTGACTTCGCCATTATCTACTTGAAATAATTTAGCATCAAATTGCTCTTGGCTCAATATTTTGGTCAAGTGTTGGCGGTCTGTATCCGTGATAAATATTTGTCCAAATCGCTCATCTCCAACTAGTTGTACTATTCTCTCTACTCGCTCACTATCCAATTTGTCAAAAATATCATCCAGCAACAAGATCGGTTGGGTATTGAGGATATGTTCTGCTTTCAAATAGAGTGCCTGTCCTAGTTTCATGGCCAACAGATAGGACTTTTGTTGTCCTTGACTACCTACCCTCTTCAAAGGATATGCGCCCAACATCATCTCCAACTCATCCTTGTGTATACCTTGTGAAGTCCACCCTAATATCAAATCACGGGAGCGTGTACGCGCAAGCGATTCTAAAAGGTCACGTTCATGCATTTGCGATTTGTACATCAGCGACACTTGCTCTTTATCATCCGAGATTGCGCTATATACTTGTTGAAAGTATGGCACAAATTGCTCAATGAATTGCACACGAGCTTGGTATATTGGTAATGTATGAGAAACCATCTGTTGCTCAAGTACTTCCATCAAGGTATCAGGCAATTGTTCTGGTTGCTCTGCATATTGTTTGAGTAGTGCATTACGTTGTTTGAGCAGAACATTATATTGAGTTAAGTGCTCCAAATAACTCTTGCTATATTGCGAGATCACTCCGTCCATGAACTTGCGTCGTTCATCACTACCCTCCACTACCAGTTCGCTATCTTGCGGACTCACCATCACAAGAGGTATCAAACCAATATGGTCAATTAGTCGCTTATAATCTTTCTTGCCGCGGCGGAATTGCTTTTTCACGCCACGCTTAATACCGCAACTGATTATCTCATCATTATCAGCGTTTAGGTATCTGCCTTGAATCATCGCCATATCCTCATCATGGTGGATATTTTGACTATCAATAGCATTATATGCCGACTTGGTAAAACTTAGATAATAAATAGCATCTAATATATTCGTTTTACCTTGTCCGTTGAGTCCTACAAAAGCATTAATCTTATCCGAGAATTGCAAAGTTGCTTCACGGATATTCTTATAATTCAATATATGTAACTCTTTGAGTAACATGGATCACATTCCAAACGATTGTACATCTTGATCCGTAATCACATCACCGCTCAAAATGATTAATCGCTCTACTACATTGCGTAATTCTCGGATATTTCCTGGCCATGCGCGTTGTTGCAAGGCAGCCATTGCTTCTACTGAAAAAGACTTGGTCTTCCAACCTTGTTCTTGACATATCTGCTCAACAAAATGATTAATCAACAACGGAATATCATCTTTTCTATCATCTAAAGCAGGTACATGAATAGGAATTACATTGAGACGATGGTATAAATCCTCACGGAAACGACCATCAGCAATTTCTTTTTTTAGATCTTTGTTGGTGGCAGCAAGTACGCGTACATTCACTTTGATAGGTTTGTCGCTTCCAACACGAGTAATCTCATTTTCTTGTAATGCACGTAGCACTTTAGCTTGAGCAGCTAGGCTCATGTCCCCTATCTCATCTAAGAAGAGTGTACCTCCATCAGCTTGCTCAAATTTACCAGCACGATCTTTGATAGCACTAGTAAAACTTCCCTTAGTATGTCCAAATAATTCACTTTCAATTAGTTCGCTAGGGATAGCGGCACAATTCACTTCTACCATTACCTTCTTGGCACGTGAACTATTCTCATGAATGAGATGAGCAACCACCTCTTTACCCGTACCGTTGGCACCTGTAATCAATACACGAGCTTCAGTAGGAGCAACCTTTTCGATGATGCTTCTCACTTTTTCTATTTCAGCACTCTCGCCCACCATTTGGTTGCGCGAGTTGATTTTCTTACGGAGAACTTTAGTCTCTTGGACGAGAGATTTATGATCAATGGCATGCTTAGTTGTGAGAAGTAATCGATTGAGGTCCAAAGGTTTGACAATAAAGTCAAAAGCTCCACTTTTGAGTGCATCCACAGCAGTTTCTACCGTACCATGTCCAGAAATCATAACTACGGGTGCTTCTTCAGCACCACTTTCTTTTACTGCTTGACGATATGCCTGCAACATCTCCAGGCCATCCATTTCTGGCATCTTGATGTCGGTATAAATCAGATCGTAGGTAGTAGCTAAAGCCTTCTCTAATCCTACTTTGCCATTTTCAGCAAGATCAATAGTATATCCTTCAAATTCAAGGATATCCTTAAGCGTATTACGTATCGCACGCTCATCATCAATTACTAATATTTTTGCCATAAATGTTACTAGTTAGCCTAGTTTATAATCCGCTGCAAAATTAGTAAAAAAAAAAGAAATACGCAAATAAAATTTACATTTTATTTTTAGGGGAAAATACGAAGAAAGAAAATGCATGCCGCATTATCTTATTTATTCCAATAAATATATTGTGAACTGCGCACTTTTTTGGCTGCAGGTTCTACCACATCTGCAGGCGTAGAAAGATTCCACATCTGTAAATTAGCATTTTTCTTATCCTGAATATATCGATATACATTTTCTGCCCATTGCAACCAATAATTATCCAAATATTGATCGCTAGAGCCTGTAAATTGCTTATAAAGGATTAGACGGCCTATCATATTATTATGCTTATCCATATGAAAATCACAAGGAGCATTAGGGCTATTCCACTCCCAAAACACATCCATAATGGCATGAGACATCCATTCACCAACATATGTACGCAACAAAACATTCACATATATATGTTTAAACGCATCTCCGGGTTTGCCAAAGTTTGTAGCCTCTCCGTAGTAATAATATGCCACTCGCTCAGCTCTAGACTTACTTTGAATGACACGATAAAACATTCGAGGCCCTTTCCATATCATTAATGTCGTTAAAAGATTCTCGTTTTCAAAAGTGGTTGTTTTAAGTGTATCAAAAGATTCGCGAGTAAGTATTGTTTCGCTGTGAACCAGTTTTTGCAGTATATCCCACTCTTGATATTCTTCAGGTGTCAAGGCAAGAAGTTTTAGTTCTTCTTCTAGTGATAACGAATCTAATTTCCTATATAAATCAAAGGATTTGGTGCGTGATGATGTTAAATTGATTTCATTTCTCTTTGGAATAAACAAGGTAGGAGTCTGGTAAGAGTCTTTTAGCAGCGTATCCACCTTCGTACAAAGATTTCTAATATATCCCTTATATGCTTTTTCTGGATATAGTCGTATCAATTCTTTTTCTATATACTCTGCAATAGTTGATTCCTGTTGCAAATTAGAATTATTTTCCCATTGGGCTCCTAAGACATATATAACCTCAGCGGGAAATGTAGGTAACGCACTCGTATCTGGTAGATAGATATCTATCGGGTCTGATTGCATGGATTGGGAAACCTTTTGTGTCTTACATGCAACCATAGTTATCATCAGAAAAATAGTAAGAAGGAGTAGTATGTATTTATTCTTTGTCATTTTTGCATTTATTGGCTGCAAAGTTAGTATTTTTTTTTAGAATATGCAAAAATTATACCATAAGTCAGAATTCTTATCATTTGCTATAGGTTTGGTATCCCTTCGGAGTGGTATCGGATTGGTATCGGGATCGGTAGTAGAGGTATGAAGATGAAGATGATAATAAAAAAATAATGGAAGAAGCAATGCTCCTTCCATTATTTTTAGAATAATTCAACTTTTAAAGTGCAACTATATCTGCAGCAATCTCTGCCACTGTAGTTACTTATGGCAACATCAATGCTGCAACAAGTGCAAGAATTGCGTAGAACTCAGGGAGCGCAGCATAGATCATGGTGTTGGTTTGTACATCGTGACCAGCAGCAATACCTGCGATACCATTAGCACAAACTTGACCTTGACGGATAGCAGAAAGCAAGCAAACCAAACCTACAGCTAAACCTACAGCGAAAAGCATTGGACCTTGAGCTGCAAAATCTTTACCCATCCACATCAAGAATGCAACAAAGCCGTACAAACCTTGAGTAGCAGGAAGAGCAGACAAGATCATGTAGCTACTACTTTTTTCTTTGTTCTTCTTCAACGCACCTTCTGCAGCATTACCAGCGATTGTGGTACCGAAAGCAGAACCTACACCAGCGAGACCTAACATCAAGCCCCAGCCGAGATAACCTAAAATTTCATTCATAATTGTTTTGTTTTTATTTTTGTTATTAATTTTGATTCGGGATTCAGGAGTCGTGATTCTAAGTCTGGATTCGGGAATCTGGACTCCTTGTTTTATTATTTCTTAAATGGTTTGTACAATGTACCTTTACCTTCGTAACCAGCGTTCTTGAAGTACTCCACGAAGCTTAGACGCAATGGGTGAACAAACGCACCTAGTGCGGACATCGCCAAGTTCAACACGTGGCCCAAGACGAGAATCAGTACGAATGGTACCCATTGCCAGGTTGCCCCTTCAGTAGTGCCACCCATAATCATCAAGCCCAGGTTGTTGAACGCAGCACCCAACATACCACCTGCCAAACCAAGGGCATACAGACGGATATAGGAGAGCACATCACCTAAAATACCTGTAGCCATGTTGTAGGTATCCCACAAACCGGCACCGATATTAATCAGAGGATTGCGACCTGGCGTATTGAAGATATAGATTGCCAAAGCCGATACTGCACCCACAGTGATAATTGCCCATTTGAATACTTCAGCAGGCAATACAGTCATACCGAGAATAGCAACAATCAAGCCACCGACAATAAGCAATGTCCAACCCCAAGTAGCTATATTCTCCTTGAAGCCAAATTGCTTGGTGTAGCAGATAGCCTTCACTACCATGGCCAGACAGATATGGAATACACCAATCAATATTGCCAATACCATTTGAATCGAATAAGAAGAACCTGCTAGCAATATATTGCCTGGAACATTTGGATCAGCCATGGAAGCTGGTGCCCATGCGTTTACCATAATATTCTTAAGCGCAAGAGGCATCCAAGTAGCCTCATAGATATTGATACCCATGAATGTTCCTAGGAAGAAACCTACAATCGTTGTACCTACACCGAGTACGGTGATGATAGGACCAAGGCCGTCAAACATAGCGATATTGAGTTTCTTCTTTGCAATGAGCACACCGATAATCATAAGGAGAATACCATAACCACAGTCACCCATACACATCGCGAAGAAAAGCAAGAAAAATGGTCCTAAGATTGGTGTAGGATCAAATTCGCCATAGTTAGGCCATCCATACATACCAGTTAGACTCTCGAAGAGTTGAGTAAACTTGTTGTTACGCAACTTAATAGGAGTATTGTCTTCGGCTGTTGGATCTTCCTCTTGATAATATACATCTTGCTTAGTAAGCATATCATTGAGTGCAGACACTTGGTCGATTGGGCAGAAACCTTCGAGGAGTTTCAAAGCACCTTCACACTCGGTGTCGGTATTGAGTGTAACTCGTTTCCAATCAATCTGTTGTTGCAATTCTTTGAGTTCTGCCTCTAGAGCATGAATATTCTCTTTTGCCCAAAGTTCGATGCGTGCGTTTTGCGCTACGAGCAAGCCATTGAGTCCCTCTACCTCCTTGAGCAGTTCTGCTGCTGATTTAGAGTTAAGATTAAACTCTTGGCAGAGGTCTAGTTCAGCGTTCTGAGGTTCAGAAGTTTTGCTAACTTGTACAAAATATACTATAGCACCTTCTTCTGCCACTTTAATACCCCACTCCTCTTGGAAGATTTTTTTCGCGCAAGAGAAGTAACGAAGGGTGTAGCCTGCAGCTTTGAGTTGCGCTAGACGCTCAGCTGAGAAATCGCCCCAAATAGCCATACGATTAGCCTCTTTTTGAGTAGCGACAATGCGTTGTTCAAGGTTTGCTTTCTCTGTCAGCAATTGATCAGGAGCACCTTGTGCAATGATTTTACGAGTTTGTTCCGCCTTAGCAAGGAGTTCTTGCAAGTGTGCATCATCCGCCATTCCTGCAGCTTTCTCTGTGATATGTACTACGCCAGCCTCACGCAATTGCTCAAGGAAAGCTTCGTACTCACGATGGAAAACGAGGAAGGTATATTTCTTCATTTGCGTAATCATGCTTGTTCCTCCTTTCCAGCGTTTGCCTTTTTAGCCAATTCTTCTGCCATACGAGCTTCTGCCTCACGCTTAGACTTAACAATCTTTTGTGATGACTTGCTCAGGTTCTCTTCGTCTTCCATAAAGCGTTTAATCTTACGGATAGCGTCCTGGAAACCAGGTATTTGCACTTTCTCGAAGAGGTTCACCTTTTGGGTAGTTTTCTTGCGAGCATAGTCAAGGAGTTCAACCTTACGGCGCACAAACTCCTGACGAATACCTACGTCTGCAATGGCTTTGAGTTGGTTGAAACCGTCTGCAAACCATTTAGGAGAAGAGAAGATGCTAAACTCCTTGGTTGAGTACACTACCTCTTCCAATACGGGTACGCGTACACCTGCGATCTTCTTGATCGACATGCGCACATCGTCCACATGGATGAGACTCGTGTCAAACTCGCCCCAGAGTGCTAACATCTGATCGTAGTCTTTGATGCGACGATCCACCTCTTCGTCGAGCGCCTTGATCTCATCCTTTGCTCGCTTCACCTCGAGTCGGAGAGCCGACTCTTTGCTTTGCAGCGTAGGCAAAGTACGTTGGCGCATCTTGAGGTCTTTCTCCAAAGCCTGCAACGATGTTTTATTAAATTGATAATTAATTGCCATGATTTTTACTCACTTTGTTCGTGATATCTACTTCGTGAATAGTTATTCGCTATTGCCAATGAAAAGTCACTTTTCATGCGAAGCATAACATTTCAGCGAAGTTAGATTTCAGCAAAACTTATTTTGGCCAATATTTATTTACGAGTTCTTGTTTGATATTTGCCTCTTCTGGTTTGAAGTATTTGCCGAACAAGTTCCAAGACACATCCAACATCTGTGTGGTATTGATATTCACATCAATAGCCAAGATTTGTGTAGAATATGCCTTAGCGAACTCAAGGCAGCGCTCATCGTAGTCAGTGAGGTCGAAACCATTCTCTTGTTTGGTTTTAGCGTTAGCAGCATCGGCGTAAAGACGAACGGCGGCGTTCATCACTTGTGGGTGATCTTCGCGAGTTTTCTTACCAGCCACCAATTGTTTCAAACGAGAGAGTGAACGGAATGGATCCACGATAACCTTACCGATATCTGAGTCACGACGGAGGTAAAGCTGACCCTCGGTGATATAACCGGTGTTATCAGGAATAGCGTGGGTGATATCGCCACCAGAAAGGGTTGTTACCGCGATAATGGTGATAGAGCCACCACCTGCTTCCTCTGGGAATTGAACTGCTTTCTCGTAGATCTTAGCAAGGTCAGAATAGAGTGAACCTGGCATAGAGTCCTTAGATGGAATTTGGTCCATACGGTTACTTACAATAGCAAGTGCGTCAGCGTAGAGGGTCATATCGGTGAGGAGCACCAACACTTTCTCGTGCTTTTGTACAGCGAAGTACTCAGCAGCGCAGAGTGCCATATCAGGGATAAGAAGACGCTCTACAGGAGGGTTCTCAGTGGTATTAACGAAAGACACGATGCGGTCCAATACACCTGCGTTAGAGAACACGTTCTTGAAGTAGAGGTAGTCGTCGTTGGTAAGACCCATACCACCGAGGATGATCTTATCAGCCTCAGCGCGGAGTGCTACGTTAGCCATCACTTGGTTATATGGTTGGTCAGGGTCAGCAAAGAATGGAATCTTTTGTCCTGACACGAGTGTATTGTTGAGGTCGATACCTGCGATACCAGTAGCGATGAGCTCAGATGGTTGTTTACGGCGAACAGGGTTCACACTAGGACCACCGATCTCTACTTCAGTACCCTCAATAGCAGGTCCGCCATCGATTGGATCACCATATGCGTTGAAGAAGCGACCAGCCAATTGCTCGCTTACCTTCAATGATGGAGCTTTGCCTAGGAACACTACTTCCGCGTTGGTAGGGATACCCTCGGTACCCTCGAACACTTGAAGAGTCACATCATCGCCCATGATCTTAACGACCTGTGCGAGTTTGCCATTCACAGTAGCGAGCTCGTCGTTACCTACACCTTCAGCTTTCAATGAACAAGTAGCCTTGGTGATAGCTGTGATTTGTGTATAAATCTTTTGAAATGCTTTTGCCATAGTCGTTATGCTTTGATTTGTTTCTCAGCGAGAAGGTCGTTGAGTTGTTGTTGATATTGGTTAAATGCCTCGCTCTTGAACTCAGCGTAGTTCATCTGCTTGCAGAGGTTGATTACGCGTTTGAAGTAGGTACTTACATCGTTGAAGTCCTTGAAATCATAATCGTGCTTGCAGATATCCATCACAAGGTTGAGGATATATTGTTGACGTTCCATTGGGCAGACAGCATCGATCTTATCGAATGCATCTTGTTGGAGAACAACGAAGTCGATCACCTCGGCTTTCCAGAACTCCTCGTGATAATCTACAGGTACACCGTCGTCACCCAAGATATTGATTTGCTCTTGGATCTCCTTACCACGTTGGAGGTAAGTCTTCATATCGTTCACCTTGCCGAGCCACTCGCCATCAATGAGGTTGGTGATATACTCCTCAAACTCAGGATATTCGATATATTTAGAGTAAGAGTCGATTGGGTTAACAGCAGGGTAACGCTTGCGGTCAGCACGAGCTTGCTCCAATGCGTAGAAGCAGCGAGCCACTTTCTTGGTACCCTCAGTCACAGGCTCCTTAAGGTTACCACCTGCAGGAGATACAGTACCGAGGAAGGTTACAGAACCTGTAGCACCATTATTAAGGTACACGTAACCTGCGCGCGCATAGAACGCGCCGATGATAGCAGACAAGTCCATTGGGAACGCATCTTGACCTGGCAACTCCTCCAAACGGTTAGACATCTCACGCAA
>JAFYSK010000061.1 GCA_017559385.1 Paludibacteraceae bacterium
AGCGCAGCACTCTGCCTATATCATGAGCAATAAGAAGTTCCAGCAAGGACATCTATCGCCCATTGACTTGCGCCTCGCTTCTGACAAATACCTTCAAGCCCAAGCCGAGCAACTTAACACTCAATTACAGTTCTTTATCAAAAACTGCGTAGTAAATTACTACCAAGGAATCTCATATATCGACCAACTCTAAACAATGAGAATATATAATTTTTCCATAAAATAGCCAAAAATGAGCAAAAAATTACACTTTTTCGTAAAAATATTTTGTTATTTGGAAAAATGGCATTATCTTTGCAGTGTAATTTAACGAATGAGACTATGAGAGTCATCAAAAAACAAGCATTAGTGGAATACTACACCAAACATCCGCAAGCAAAAGATGCATTGGAGGATTGGTACGCCAAGACGGAAGATGCACAATGGAACAACTTTGCAGATATACGCAACACTTTTAATTCTGTGGACTCAGTAGGCAATCAGCACTATGTGTTTAATATCAAGGGCAATGATTTTCGATTGGTTGTAGTGATTAAATTCACACCGCAATTAGTATTTATTCGCTTTGTTGGCACTCATGCCGAATATGACAAAATAACTGATATTTCAACTATATAACGATATGACAGCTATTAAGACACAAAAAGAATACGAAGCAATGCTTGCTCGTATTGAAGAATTACTTCCTTTGACATGGGGAGATAATGTTGCTGAAGATAGTCCTGAGAATATCGAATTAGCACTTATCTCTAACCTTGTTGCCGATTACGAGGATTTACATTATCCTATCGGCAAACCTACATTGGTTGCTACCATCAAACTACGCATGTACGAGATGAGCCTAACCCAAACCAAGGTGGCAGCTATGTTGGGTATTAGTGCGCCTCGTTTGAGCGAGATTATGCATGGTAAAGTAGAGCCAAGTCTCTCGCTTGCTCGAAAAATCAGCCAAACCCTGAATATCTCCCCCTCTATTGTGTTGGGAGTGTAAGTTACCTGTCTGTTTCGGGAGCACCATAGGACATCTGTGGGACATATATGGGCTTTCTGTGGAATTTGATATATAAAACAAGCGGGAAGTGAATTTTACAACACTTTCCGCTTGTTTTGTTTTTCTGATAGAAGTTTACACGTGCCTAACACTTACCTGCCGTTTGTATACCCTTAGTATACCTTTGGTATAGGGTAAGTTATAAGTTACCTGTCCGTTTCGTGACCACGATAGGACATCACTGGGACATCTATGGGCGGTATTATTATTTCTTGGTGGAGCGAATATACTCAATAGCTTCTTTATACCCCTTGAATAATGCCGTTAAGGAACGAATACACTTTGGCCTTAGATTAATCAAAATTGTAAGTAAAGCATAATTTGTTAATCCGTATATGCCTCCTGCCAATGCTAAACATTTTTTCCAAAATGTTGGAGCTGTAGAATAAATGTATTGGTACCAATAAATAGTTCTGTTACGCGCAATAGAAAAATACCTGATTTTCTTTGCTTCAATTTTGTCAACAGCTTTACGACCAACTCCTGCGTCAAGATGTTGATAACGAACTCTTAGTGCATATGCCATGCGTAATCCTAAGAGATTCAGTTTGCTAAAGAAAACAGGTTCATCATATGCTGCATAAGAAGTCAAAGAGCCCTCTTGCAACCATTTTTCCTCCTCATAATGTGCTGCTTTTGCTAGTTCCGTATTTATGAAAAAGCACTGAAAACATGCTGTTGTGCATAAATAGCAGTCATCTAACTTATTACTATTAACATAGACTTTATGTCCTGCTGTATAGGTCAATTTATCTAAGTAGTTTGATTTGCCATAACCTGTAAGCATTTGCCCTGTAAATCTCCCTCTTAGACGTGTTACCAATGGGTATTTTAGGTTTAAGTGATCAGTGTCCCATTTGTCATCCTTCCCTTCCATTGGTAAACAGCAATTCAAGTTGTTTTGTAGAAGATATTTATACAATTCTTCTACCATATTAGGCGCAAACTGAATATCGTCATCGCAAACTAGGATATATTCTGATTTGGCTTCTGCGATACCTATAGCACGTTGCATTACCATTCCTTTTTCGCAATGGACAATGCGCTCTGTACGTAGTTGAAAATCTAATTCGTAGCCATGAGGAATAGCAACGATAATTTCTTCTGGCTGGATAGTCTGCGATTTAATAGATTGTAATAAGGCTTGATACTTTGCCCCAGTATTGCCCAATGTGCGGATAACTACGGAATACGATAAATTCATGATTGATAGACTTTTGTGCAACGCTATCAATCTTAAAAGAATAATAAAAAGGTGCGAACCTTTTCGCGTTCACAGGAAGCCTAGGAAGAAACCTGCCACCACTCATTAGTTCACACCTAACATGCAAACGAGTGGTGATAGGGCATAGACATCCCATAACGCAATACTATTCCTTTTCAGAGAAAATAGTTTCCTAGGCTTTTTTCTTTGAACGCGAAATAATAGCTAATGCTGTTAATAAAATATGTCCGTAAACCGATAATGTCGGATTACGGGTGCAAAGGTAGTGATTTTTTGTGAGATGAGCAAATTTTGAGAAGAAAAAGAGTGCTTATCCCTTCGGTATGGGTTCGGTATCTCTTCGGATTTCCTATTTTAATCTTAACAAAAAGCACTTTTTCAATTTCGAGCTTCTTTGGTCGTTCCTTGGTTCTTCTTTGGTTCTTCCTTGGTCTTTTATAGGGAAGTAACAAGGAGGGTACAAGGGAACAGAATCTTAATAAACTGCACTTTTAATCTATTAGGGTACTTAGATGCTATCCATTCTGTAAAGTTCTTTTACAACCAACTGTAAAGTTTCTTTACATTCATACAAGATGACTGAAATCGCATTGCTCTAATTATCAGTAGTTTACATATTTTGGCACGCAGTTTGCCAATAAAAATGTAAGAACGCGCTGCGCGATGAAAGGCAAAGTCTAACATCCAACAGCATAGCGGTCTAACAGTAAAACGGTCTAACATCTACACAACAATACTTATGGATAAAATCATTGAAAAGAAACATGGCATAGCTCTTGCCTTCACGATTAAAGCGCTGCCTTATTGGTTTGGCGCAGTTCTGCTGTCGCTCATTATTTATCTACTCGTGCGTGACAATACCTCCACTATGCGTATCAACCCCGACACGCTGACTATTGCCACAGTCACCAAAGGCGATTTCAACGACTACATTCGTCTAAATGGTCAGGTGCTTCCTATGACCACGATCCAAATCAGTCCGCAGGAAGGAGGCGTCGTGCAAAAGATTATTGTGGAAGAAGGAACGCAAGTCAAAGCAGGCGATCCAATCCTTCTGCTCAGCAATGACAACCTCGACCTGCAAATTCTCAATTCCGAAGCGGAACTAGCTGAAAAGGAAAACATCCTGCGTAATACTCTCATCTCTATGGAGCAGCAGAAACTCAACCTCCAACAAGAGCAACTCCAACTCCAAACAGAAGTCAAACGCTGCCTGCGTATCTACGAG
>JAFYSK010000062.1 GCA_017559385.1 Paludibacteraceae bacterium
ATGACCAATGCCATTATTCATGCAGATTTTATGCTGAATGGTATCCTCAAAATAGAAAAGACGGATGATGCATTTATATTCACCAACCCAGGATTGCTTAAACTGCCGATAGAACAAATCTATGCAGGTGGCGAAAGCAAAGCTCGTAATCAACGCATACAAAATATGTTGCGCATGATTGGTTATGGTGAAAATATTGGTTCAGGCTTTCCACTTATCTTGAGTGCTTGGAATGAAAAGCATTGGATTAAACCTGAACTGATAGAACAAACCGAATTATTACAAGTTAAACTACGTCTAACTATTGTTGATAACACCGCTAATAAATCTGAAGAAGACAACACTAGTGAAGAGAAAACTAGGAAGAAAACTAGGGAGAAAACTAGGGAGAAAGTTTTGAACTTAATCAAACAAGACCCTCAAATCACTATTGTACAAATAGCTGCAAAATTGGATATTTCTCCTAAAGGCGTAGAATGGCAACTATCTAAATTAAAAACTGATGGTATTATCCACCGAGTAGGAGCAGATAATGGAGGATATTGGGAAATTGTCCAACAATAATTTTTTCACGTTATACCATAAGAAAACACTATGCGTCTGAAATTACTTCTCTGCATTCTATGCATTAGCAGTTTGGCAATGGCTGAACAAATCATTCGTGTATCACAGATCGGTTATCTGCCCGAAGCGAAGAAATTCGCGATTATCATGACGGGTGATAGTGGTCGTTGGGAATATACTCGTTACGACTTCTCCGACCTCAAAGAGGAGGGTTGGCATCAATTGAAGATAGGCGAAGCCGTTTCCGATAGTTTCCTCATTAGCAAGCACGTATATGACGGTTTGGCAGATTTCCCGCTGAACTATATGCGCCAACAGCGTTGCGGTTGGAATCCTTTTACTGGCGATAGTTGCCACCAAAAAGATGGATATATCATTTACCACCCTACCAAGACGGGACAACACATTGATGTAAGAGGCGGTTGGCATGACGCTAGTGACTGCTTGCAATACGCCACAACAACGGCCAATGCCATCTACCAGATGATGTTAGCTTACGAGCAATATCCCGAGCTATTTGGAGATGCCTACCAAACCGATGGTACGCCAGGTGCGAACGGAATTCCTGATATTGTGGATGAGATTCGTTGGGGCTTGGATTGGTTAGACCGTATGAATCCCGAACCTGGCGAGTTCTACAATCAACTGGCCGACGACCGCGACCATATCGGTATGCGTTTTCCTAAAGACGACCAAGCTGATTATGGTTGGGGTGTGAATAATGGTCGTCCCGTATATTTCGTGACAGGCGAACCACAAGTGCAAGGTCAGGGTATGAATATCTCTACAGGTACTTCTTCTATCGTAGGTAAGTACGCATCTTGTTTTGCTTTGGGTAGCAAGATCTTGGCACCATACTACCCTGAACTGGCAGCGCAAATTGGTAAGAAAGCAGAGGATGCTTACCAGTTGGGCGTTCGTAAACCGGGTTTTAGTCAAACAGCGTCTGTTCGTTCGCCTTATATCTATGAAGAGACCAACTGGGTGGATGACATGGAATTAGGTGCTTATGAACTATACCGCCAAACGAATGACAAATCCTATCTCAAAGCAGCAGTATCCTACGGCCACCAAGAGCCTACTACGCCTTGGATGGGAAGCGATACGGCTCGCCATTACCAATGGTATCCTTTTATGAATATCGGGCACTATCGTTTGGCTAGTGAGGCTAAGAATCGTTCTCGGGAGGAGTTTGTTGCCTATTTGAAAAGGGGTATTGATACGGTCTATCAGCGTGCCATTCATGGGGAACCTGTGCAGCAAGCTTTCTTGTATGGCGTACCATCAATCTGGTGCTCCAATAACCTCACTACGGCTATGCTGACCCAATGTATCTTGTATCGTCAATTGACTAATGACTCTACCTATATTGATATGGAATCGTCGTTGCGCGATTGGCTGCTAGGGTGTAACCCATGGGGTGTATGTATGATCGTGGAATTGCCTGGAGCCAAGTGCTATCCTACTCAGCCTCACTCGTTTATGATTAGCGAGAAGATTGGTAATACAACCGGTGGATTGGTGGATGGTCCCGTGTATCAAGGCATCTTCAATAGTCTGCGTGGCGTGAACATGGAAGGTGGTATCAATTATATGCGCTATCAACCCAATGTGATGGTGTATCATGATTCCACGAATGACTATTCCACCAACGAGCCTACGATGGATGGTACAGCGTGTTTGATCTTCCCATTTGCGGCATACGAAGCAGAAGCGAACTCTGGCAACTAAGATATTCTAGAAAAAATCATCAAATATATAATATATAATAAGAGGTGCTTAACACATCTCTTATTGTTTTCTAGCCTCTAAACTAAAAAATTTGCAAATGTGCTTATTTTTTTGTACTTCGAGGACACCCTACCCTCGAAGCTACAGTAAAAAAATGTAGCCTATGGCAACAAAAACGAGTTTTTCTTGCACATATACATTTTTTTTTGTACCTTTGCAGCGCAAAGGTATCGGCACTATGGCAAACAAAGGCAACGACATACTCATCACGGGCGCACGCGTACATAATCTAAAGAATGTAGACGTGCGTATTCCACGAGATCAACTTGTGGTAATTACTGGTCTGTCGGGTAGCGGCAAATCATCCCTTGCCTTTGATACTATCTTTGCCGAAGGACAACGCCGCTATATGGAGACTTTCTCCTCTTATGCACGAGGATATATTGGTACTATGCAACGCCCAGATGTGGACAAGATCACCGGTCTCTCGCCTGTTATTAGCATAGATCAAAAGACTACATCTCGTAATCCTCGTTCTACAGTTGGAACGGTCACAGAAGTGTATGATTTTCTGCGACTCCTCTTTGCTCGTGCAGCTGATGCATACTCTTATGCCACTAGCGAGAAGATGGTGCAATATACAGATGACCAAATACTGGATCTTATTCTCCGTGAGTATGCAGGACAAAAAGTGCTGATTCTTGCTCCTATGGTCAACAACCGCAAGGGTCACTACAAAGAGCTCTTTGAGACCATTCGTCGCAAAGGATTCTTGCATGTGCGTGTAGATGGCGAGGTGCAAGAGATATACTCGGGCATGAAGTTGGACCGTTATAAGAACCACACTATTGAAGCAGTTGTCGATCGCCTCAAATTAAAGCAGCCTACCCCCGACCCCTCCCTAAAGGGAAGGGAGAACATCCCAGAAGAAGACTTAAAACGTCTTCGTGCATCTGTAGATCAAGCCATGCGTATGGGCGATGGAGTTATGGCCATTTGTGCGCACAGCGCACAGGCGATAAGGCGAGAAGGCGAAAAGGCTATAGGCGATGGGATACGCTATTTCTCTAGACATCTTATGTGTCCAACTACGGGTATGAGTTATGCCGAACCTGCGCCACATACATTCTCGTTCAACTCACCACAGGGTTGGTGCCCTACATGTAGGGGATTAGGAAAGGTGAAAGGCGAAAGGTTAGAGGTGAAAGACGATGAGGAACTAGATAATATCATCAAAGATGATGAGAACTGGTACACACGCATGTTGGAGTATGTACAACAGCCTGAGGATGAAAAGGATGAGAAAGAAGAGACATGGTGCGAGTGTCCTGCATGTAAGGGTCAGCGTCTTAGTCGTGAAGCCTTGAGTTTCCGTATTGCGGATAAGAATATTGCCGAATTATCGGCGATGGATATCACTGAACTGCGCGCCTGGCTAATGAATATACCCGCCAAGCTCAGCAACAAGCAACGCGCGATAGCAGAACCGATCATCAAAGAAATTATCTCCCGTTTGGGCTTTATGCTCAGTGTGGGACTATCCTACTTATCCCTATCTCGCTCATCTGATAGTCTGTCGGGTGGTGAGAACCAACGTATACGATTGGCTACACAGGTGGGTAGTAAGTTGGTGAATGTACTCTATATTTTGGACGAGCCAAGCATTGGTTTGCATCAGCGAGATAATCAACGCCTCATTGATTCACTCAAACAACTGCGAGACATGGGCAACTCCGTGATCGTGGTAGAACACGACGAGGATATGATGCGTCAGGCAGATTATATCATCGACATAGGTCCAAAGGCAGGTAGATTGGGTGGCCATATTGTCTTTAGCGGTACACCAGCAGAACTGCTGAAAGCAGACACGATGACCGCCAAATATCTGAGAGGGGAACTCTCTGCTACGTTGCCGCATGTTCAACATAGTTCATCAGTGGTTCAAAATGGTTCAACATTGCACAACGATGAACGCGAAGCATTGAACAATATTGAACAGGCTGCAGAGCAGGCGTTGAACACACTCGTGTTGCGCGGGTGTCGTGGAAACAATCTCAAGGGGGTAGATGTAAGTTTTCCATTGGGACAGATGATTGCTGTGACAGGTGTGAGTGGTAGTGGTAAATCTACCCTCGTCAACCAAACGCTCTACCCTATTTTGAGTCAGCACTTCTACCGCAGCTTACAAGCGCCATTGGCATATGAAAGTATAGAGGGTATTGAGCATATTGACAAGGTGATTGGCGTGGATCAGTCACCTATTGGTCGTACACCACGCAGCAATCCAGCGACCTATACAGGTGTATTTACGGACATCCGCAACCTCTTTGCACAACTGCCAGAGAGTAAGATTCGTTCGTGGAAAGCAGGCCGTTTCTCCTTTAATAATTCGGGTGGAAGATGCGAAGAGTGTAGCGGAAATGGCTATAAGACTATCCACATGAACTTCTTGCCAAATGTATATGTACCTTGCGAGGTATGTGACGGACAACGCTACAATCGCGAGACATTGGAGGCACGTTTTAAAGGAAAGTCAATAGGTGATGTACTAGACATGACTATCAATCAGGCGGTAGAGTTTTTTGAGAGTCAACCTAATATATTAAAGAAAATCAAGACATTGCAAGATGTTGGATTAGGCTATATCAAACTAGGACAGTCGTCCACCACATTGTCGGGCGGTGAGAGTCAGCGAGTGAAACTAGCCACAGAATTGGCTCGTCCTAGTACAGGAAGAACATTATACATATTAGATGAACCAACCACAGGTCTTCACTTTGAGGATGTCCGTGTACTGATGGGTGTGCTTAGACAATTGGTGGACAAAGGTAATACAGTCATTATCATTGAGCACAATCCTGATGTAATCCGTTCGTGTGATCATATCATAGATATGGGACCAGACGGAGGTCGCGATGGTGGCACAGTAGTTGCCACCGGCAACATAGAGGAGATCCGCAATCATCCTAATAGCATTACTGGTAAGTTCATCTAGACACACATAATAAACTAATATACCATGTCTCCATTACTAACGATCGTATTAATCATAGGTATTATTCTATTCATACCATTACTATGCCGAACTATTCACGTCCCTAGCATAGTGGGTTTTATATTGGCAGGCATGATAATAGGTCCATCTGTTTTGGGATGGGTGGGCAATAGCTATACGATCAACACGTTAGGTAAGATTGGTATGTTGTACATCATGTTCCAGTCTGGTAGTGAGATTGACATGAATGATTTCCGCCAATTAAAATATCATGCTATCATATCGGGTATCCTGACATTCTTTATTCCGTTGATATTGGGTTTGATCACTAGCCATTGGATACTAGGCATGAACTGGACTACAAGCGTACTGCTAGCCTCGATGTATGGTAGTCATACCCTGATGACCTACCCTATTGTTAGTCGTTATGGTATTCAAAAGAATAAAGCAGTCAATATCACTATAGGAGCCACCATGTGGGCTATCACACTATCCCTGATTGTTCTAGCGGTAGTGGAAGGATATATTGGGGAATCACATAGTAGTTTTGACTACATGATTAGGTTTGCACTATTAGCGGTCTTTTTGGTGACTGTGCTGTGGTTATTCCCATGGTTTACTCGTATATTCTTCAAGCGCTATCGCGATCCTATCTCTGGTTATGCAATCGTGATGCTTATGCTAGTTAGTGCAGCACTATTGGCGGAGATTGCAGGTCTAGAGGGCATATTAGGTGCATTCTTATGCGGTGTGTCGCTCAATCGCCTCTTGCCTAATCGTTCGCCATTGGCTGGCAGACTAACTTTCGTAGGTAATAGTATATTTGTGCCGTTGTTCCTAATCAGCGTGGGCTTGATTATTGAAGTAGAGGCTTTCTGGAGCGGATGGAGAACTATCATCATAGCGGCAGTAATGATTGGAACCAAACTTATTGGTAAGAGTATTGCAGCGTGGATAGGACAATGGTTGTTCCGCTTTAGTGGAATGGAACGCCGCTTGATATTTGGTCTCACGCAGGCCTCTGCAGCGGGCACTTTGGCCATTGCCACTATTGGTTATGAGTTAGGCATTTTCTCATCCGAGATCCTTAACGCATCTGTATTGATGATTCTAGTGCTTTGTACAGCAGCTAGTTTCATTACTGAGCACGCCGCTAAGCTAATAGCACTACAAGAAAAAGCACAATTAGTCAGCGATCACGAAGATGACTATTGGTTACTGACATCTGTGGGTAAGGACTTGCGCCCTACGCTACGTGAGATAGGTGAGATGGCATCTCTAGACAATATTGAGATCAAACAATCAACAGACTGGCAAGATGTGTCAAGTATGGTAGAACATACTAGTAAATCAGTGATTGTGTATCACGAAGCTCAACCTATCAATACGATTAATCGACTAGTGGTAGCAGTACCTCGTTACGCAGAAAAAGAACGAGACTTTATTACATGCTTTGGTTTGGTACGCCGTTTGGCTAGTGAGTTGGGTGCAAAAGTGATTTTCTACTCACATCCTGACACACAGACCGCATTGCAAGCCATGTGCCGACGCCCAGGTAAATATTTGTTGGCGTCCTTCCGAACAATGGACGGATGGGAAGAGATTGACATTCTATCACAGACGATCAAAGATAACGATATGTTAATTCTATTATCATCTCGTAAGTCGACAGCCAGTTACAATCCTCTATTTGAAGAGATACCAACCATGTTGGAGACACATTTCACCTCCTATAATTCGATGGTAGTATATCCAGAACAGTTGACAGGTGGACCAGATATGGATGTATTGTTGATGGATATTCCTCCAGCAAGTACAACATGGTCGTTACTAAGTCGCTGCAAGCGATTTGTAAAACGAGTTTTTAGAATAGACGATCCAGCATAAACCATTAACCTACATATATTATGAATTCGTATCTACAGAGTCTAGCTCAAGTGTTTGCCCAAGAGGTGGGCTCAGACTTATCTAAGTACATATTTGTTTTCCCAAACCACCGTGCTGGCTTGTTTTTTCGGAAGTATCTCTGTAAAGCCTTAACACAACCTATTTTTGCTCCTAAGGTCATTACTATCAATGAGTGTTTTGCATCGTTTACAGACCTGCGCGTAGCTGATCAATTAACATTACTACTGCGATTGTACAAGCTCTATGCGCAGTGTAGGACAAATGCAGAGCCATTAGAGCAGTTCTTACATTGGGGCAAGATGATGCTATCAGATTTCTCCGAGATAGATAATCATCTTGTGAAAGATGTCAAGTCGCTATATGCTTTGGTAGAAGATATGCGCGATATTGATGTTCATTTCGCCTCGTTGTCGCCCAAGCAAATAGACGCCATTAAAAGTTTTTGGAAAGAGTTTCACCAATCATCTACCAATAACGGTGGTGGAGTAATGCACGAGCAGTTTATACGCACATGGCAATTGCTCTATCCACTATACACTAGGTTACAGGAGAGTTTATTGTCAGATCAATTAGCATACGAAGGGTTATTACACCGACAAGTCATTGAGCATTGGGATGAGATAAAGGAAGATCAGTTGGGAGTTCAATACGTCTTTATCGGATTTAATGCTATGACCGAGTCGGAACGACAACTAATGCTGAAGCTACAGCAGATGGATCGAGCCGATTTCTATTTTGATTACAGCGACCAGATTCTACAAGACCCCCATAATTCTGCATCACGATTTATGCAGGATAATCAATTGCTCTTCCGTTCGCGTTATCAAGTACCTAGTCAAGGCACGGGCTTAGCGCTACAAGACAAGCAAATCAGTTTGATCACAGTATCGTCATCCGTTAGCCAAACCCACCAGGTACACGAAGTACTATCGCAAATCAAAGATACTATTTCGGATTGGACTCGCACTGCCGTAGTACTGCCTAACGAAGAGCTACTCATTCCCCTACTACACACCATACCTAGTGAAATAGAAAAGGTGAATGTAACGATGGGTTATCCGCTGCGTGCAACTTCCTCGTACAAACTATTAGCATATCCTGAGCAACCTCTACCAGAACATTACGAAGAGTTTATTGATAATATTCGCCAAGAGCTTCACCAAAATCGCAATAACAACAATAGTGAAAGTATCTATCAGATGCTTAAGATTGTAGATCGAGTAGAACAAGCTATTTGTAACCATCCGGATATTACATTCTCGGTTGAAGCGGTACAACAGTTACTCAAGATGCTCACATTGGAGCTAACTATTCCCTACACAGGTGAACCGCTTGAGGGTTTACAGATTATGGGTGTATTGGAGACTCGCGCACTAGAGTTTGACAACATTATCATCACGGACTTTAACGATGACCTGTATCCTGGTCATACACGCAATAATAGTTTTATTCCATACACACTGCGTCGTGGATTTAATTTACCTACCATTGAGCGACAAGATGCCATCTTTGCCTACAACTTCTACCGAATGCTTTCGCATGCTAAGAAGATTTGGTTTATAGCCAACACCCATGCAGATGATCAGCATTCGGGCGAATTATCACGCTATTACTACCAATTATTGTGGCAATATCAAATACCAATAGAGCATATTATCATCAGTGATAAGCTACAGTCTAACACATATGACAGACTACCTATAGCCAAGACAGAAAAGATATTGGATAGCCTAAGTGAGTTCTATGCCAGTTCATCGCGAAAGCGCCATCTGTCGGCCACTGCATTAGGTGAATACCTACGATGCCAAAAATCATTTTACTATAAATACATCGAAAACATACACGATAAAGATGTAGATGAGAGTGTATCTATCAGCAATATGACTTTTGGTGAGGTGTATCACGAAATTATGCAGCATCTTTACACGCCTTACGAAGGCAAACTTGTACATGAGAATGATATAACGACACTGAAGCAGGATGTTTACAACGATCAATATTGGGCGCAGCTAAAACCACTAGAAAAGCTATTAGGAGATGAATTGGCTGAAAAAGTCATTCGAAATTGCGTATATACCACCTTGGAACATGATCTAACATTAGTTCCATTTGAGTATTACAAATCAGAGTTAGGAACATCTCGCACGCTACACATACCTAGTTTGCAACAAGACTTGTCATTTTTTGGCAAGATAGATCGCGTGGATGTCAAGAGTAACCATATGCGTGTGATTGATTACAAGACAGGTAGTGCGACATTAGATTTTACATCTATGCGCGAAATATTTGGCCGCAGCAAGAATACAGAAGACACGGAAGTAGTCATGCGAAATGAGGGTAACAGATATATCTTGCAGACCCTACTCTATTGTTGGCTATTGGAAGAAGATAAACGCGCAAGAGCGTTACAAGAGAAACATGCTCACTCGCTAAGCATGGCCCCTGGAATCTATTCTGTGCGCCAGTTGCATGATGAGAGCAAACCCACCTATCTACATCGAAAAGAGGAAGAGATACTTTACACTGCGGATATTGCACAGGAGTTTGTAGGTGAACTAACAGAACTGATTGAAGAGATTTATAATCCAGATATACCATTTTATCCCACTCAAGATAATAGAAAATGCGATGGGTGCTATCTATCAGAGATCTGCCTATTACCACAAAAAAAAGAAGATGCTTAAGCCATCTTCTTTTTATTTTTTTTGTAACAATATATTGCATATGCCGAGCAGAGCATAGCGAACAAGAGTGCCACATCCCATCCATCGCCAAGGGGCGCAGTTTCAGTAGGCGGAGCCATCGTATTTTGTCTTCCTCGAATACGGTTAGGATCTGTGTATCCAGTAGGCTCCTCGCTAAGAACACCACCCTGGATGGATGATGCTACAGTCTTTACTGTACCATTGGCCATATGCATAGGTGCGGTAGAATACGAACTGGAAGAAGTAGCGACGGATTTATATGTACTTGTTGAACGGAACTCAACAGAAGCAGGTGCACTAGCCACTCCCCCAGTAGAGAAGGAATGATACATAGAGGAGGATGTGCTATATATTTGTGCATTGAGGAGCCCATATGAGATATATGGACATAGTATAATCAATATGATGAATAATCTTTTCAAATTCTTACCTTAAAAATCACTAATAATCTTAGTTACAAACAAACTTATATATAGTATCATTCAAACGCAACATATACACTCCAGTTGGCATATCCGACAAGTCTAATATACATGGTGCGTAACCTATCGCATATCTTGTCAGAGGCATTCCACTGACGGTATAAACCTCGAGTATGCTATTAGCAGATGCGTGGGAAATATATACTTTCTCGTTATGTACCCAAAGTTGTTGCATAGGTACATCGTTGAGATTAGTGGTTACATCACCATTGCCACCATTAGGTTGATAGTCACTCAGATCTGGATTTACCAAGATTTGGAAGCGCATATCGTTGGTTGATTTAGCCGCAGCAGCAAACTCATATGTTTCGCCATTAGACATACCTATCAATGTATCTTGCTCTACGTCATAGAGATAGAGGTCTTCTCCAATTAAGGATGTAAAGGTCATAGTATATACATCATCGTCTCCAGCCGCAAATCCTAAATACATGCCATCAATATTATCGGTTGCGGATATCTCCATCTTACCACAAGCCTCATTGGTATAGAGATTAAGTAGTCCATCGGTCATTTGCTTAGGAGCGTCAAAACCATTGTCATAGTTGGCCGTACAAGTGGAATCTTGTATGAGGTACATACGATCCGCACCACTATTTTGGCTATTGATTTGCAAACGGATACGAAGGATAGAACTGAGATAATCCTCTTCGGCTGTACGCTTACCAGCAATACGCAAGGCTTGGTTCATCTTGTCTGATGTGCAGTTCCAAACATGCTTTTCGTAGTTGAGTGTTAGACTACCGCCACCAGGCTTAGCTACCATGTATACACCTTGCATAGGTGGGATGACCGTCTGGTCGTAGGTGGCATCTAGCGCACGAGCACTACCCACAGGAATGGCGTAATAACGACCTGGTTGTTCTTCTGCAGTTTGGATAGCATTTTGATCCTTATTCCACTCGTTCCAAGATCCACAGTTATACAGATAAACGATTTGATCTACATTTCCAGAGAAATCCTCGTCTCCTAATTTCTTGATATCAATAGGCGCCATATAGCTGTTTGCCCACAGGTTATCGCCCTTCATACCACCATCGGTATAGGTTAGGGTGATTGTTTGATTATCTGTAACCAGTCTTGGCGTAAAGTCAATAGATGGTTGATCTTTTTGGGTAAAGGCATAACCTGCAAAAGGTGTGAGTGAGGCATTGCTGTCCCATTGGCGTACCCATCCTTTCTCCTCTGAGCGCAGATAGAATGTTGAAGTGTTCACCACTTGCATCTGGGTTTCATCACCAGGAGCACCAATATACTGCCATGCTGCATCTTTGTTTTCGCCGTTGTTCATATTGGCTTTGGTAGTGAAATGCACCATCATTTTAGGCATTGTACCACCTAGTTTCTTGAAGTATTTAGATACACGCACAAAACCTGCACCTTCTACATTATTATGTACCTCAAAATTATTTTCCTTTACACCTGTAAATCCACCAGCATGGAGTGTTAGTCCGCCTTTGGGTTGGATATTCACGCTACCACCATCTTTGATGGTTACGCCATATGCGACTAGTTCACCCTCGTTGATAGTCATTGCTTGAGAGACAATGATAGGGAATCGCTTATCAGGTAGCAAACCATGAGTATTAGAACCGTTGTATGTCCAGTTAGAAGACACAGCCATATCACCATCTTGCACGTTGAAATAGAATGGTTTAGACAGAGTAGCGGTAATGGTAACTGGGATTTTTACTTCATCGCCAGCACTGGTATAGAAGGTGATAGTCTCTGTGACATCCTGTGGGTATGGACTTTCACCAGTAAGGGTGAAGGTGTATGTACCATACAAATCGCAATCGTTATTCACCTCTTGATTAGCAACGACTTTGAGTCCTAAATCATGATTATCGCTTACTTTCCACTGCAACAAACGCACATTGGAGTAGTCCACTGAAAATGTACGCTCAAAAGGTACATTTACTATTGCATCGCTTATCTCAATAGATTCTACAGAAGGACGGATATAGGTTTGCTGAGGAATAGTGACACCATTGAAGTAGATTGTTAGTGAAGCTTCAGATTGGAAGCGAACTCTCTTTGCCCCTGCTGGTACAGAACAAGAATAATTCCAATTATAATTACTACCTGAAACAACTTCTTGTCTGTGTTCTCCTATCCAATTATCGCCCTCTGACTCTGTACTAAAAGAGATTACAAGTACGTTATTCAATGAGGCTGTTGCAGCATGCGCACCAAAGGTCATTGTTTCAGCAGGTAATCCTTTAAGATCGTATATTCTAGTCTGTTCGCTACTATTGGTGGAAAACAGATATACAAATGGTTCATCACGACCATCACCCCATATTAACAATGAGTTAGGGTCGCAGGCACCTGCGCCACTCACACGTATTTCTTTAATCTTGTAGGTAGCTTCATACATTCGTCCTTCATAGGAGCATTCATTAGCAATAGCTACAAGATATCCATGTCCTTCTCCGAAGACACGCACGAAATGTTCGCCATCTTCCTCTATAATCTCTGCAAAAGGAGTTGGAGTAACTGTATGTAGTTGGTAAGTTATTTCACTTTCTGGATTAATAGTAGCATCCAACTCTCGTCTTTGGTCAATATATCCATTCTCATCCGTTGCGAAATTTAGATAGGATGTTTCCCAAATGATTTCTCTTTGGCAGTAAGGGATAGTAAGTGCGACTGATAACGAGCATGATTCGTGGGTATCGTCGCCTGCGTAAGTGGCTGTAAGTGTGACAGAACCACCACAATGAGGCATAAAACCTGCATTGCCGCAGATACTTAAAATACCCTCGTTGGAAGATGTCAAAACGATGTTTGCTCCAGAGACTCTAGTTCCAGTCTCATCTATCACATAGAATTGTCCTTCAATGCAATCTTGTACTTCGGCGTATTGGTATTCGCCAGTGTAAACAATGCTAGTGGCTAATTTTTCTTTTACTTCGCAAGAAACGTGTACTTCTTTTGACTGCGATTGGTCGTAGATAGTGATAACCGCGGAGTATGTACCTGGCTCATTGGCACCTTTGAATCGAACAAGAATGTTATTCGTCGTTCCAGTATGAGCAGTAGAATTAATTTGAGTAGTTCCTACTTCGAACAAATCATTATTGGATACCAATTTGATATCATCAGAACAGGTACTCCAACTTAGGTTAAACGTATTTTGTGAAGGTTTATTGATGCTCGTCTGTGGGAGAGTGAGTTCTGTTACCGATGGTCTTAAATATGTCTTGCGAGTGACTTGGACGTTGCGGAAATATTTATTCAATGCATCATTCCAAATATCATTTCCTGGTTTTATTCTAATCTTTGTAATATCGTTGTCTGTAGGTAATATGAATGTATGAGTAGTCCATGATGTAGATAAATCTCCACCATTGACTGAATTTATACTAATTTCCGTTCCATCTGCAGTGTAGCCAATAATATGTATTCTACCAGCACCTGTATCTTGTTTCTTAAGATCTACTGTTAACTCATTACCAATACCACCTAAGTCAAACAGGAAACCATCACTATTGTCATAGTAGCCTATTTTGTATTCTTCATTTTTATTTGTTTCAAAAAGCACACATCCTCCTGCGGGATTTACATTGACAGATATAGTTGTGTTCAATGCATCGAAATTGGTATCTGCTTCGCGAGTGAGTTGGAAACGCGCTGTACCGGTTTGGTAATTAGTGACAATCTTTCCGCCTACATAGTTTGCAATAGTAGGGTCTAATGCCTTAACGGTATAGTTGCTGATGGTGTTTTTTACATTATTTGCGAGATAGTATACGTCAAAAATATCCGATGGGTTATAGGATTCGTTCATCACCATATCCATTTTCTTTGCTGCTTGAGGGGTGTATTTACCCGTTACGCCACTCAATGCAATAGTGTATATGGCACCTGTACTAGCGGTTATTTTCAGTGTGGCAGAGTGATTTCCTGGCTTTGAACGTAGATAAGTAACTGTAATATTGGATGTTCCATAAGTACAAGTAGCACCTGTACTTGAGAAACTAGCCGCGAATTGGTTGTCTGTGTTATTGAGTAATTCCCAAGTAAAAGTAGCATCGCTCCATGCTATAGTAGCTATTTTTTGTGCAGAGTGCCCTACAATGTCCGTTCCTGCAAACCATGCGTTGTTTGTAAAAACTTGAGGTGCGTCAACGTAGGAAGCTTGGGTAAGTTTGACATTACTGATACTTTTTTTTACAGTTCCAGTTCCTACAAACTTTAGTGACTTGACTATTTTACCATTAAAGTTATAACTTTGATTTTTACTGTCGTTTTTAGAAATAATTTCTTGCGTAGAATTATCTAAAAAGGTTGCCGTAACAGTGGCACCACCAGTGGGGGCAGTTCCTTCAGAATAGTTAAAAGTTAACATTCCGCTTGGTCTCGGATTAGAAATATCGAACACCTTGGGAGTAGCTTGATATGCGGGAAACTTGTACTCCATAATGTTGTACGTACCACCATCATTCAAGATTACGCACTCCGCCCACGCAGAAGCAGTTGCCATGAAGAGGGCAAGGAGGAGAAATATATGTCGTAAAAATTGTTTCATGTATTTTCTTTTAATTTAAATCATTCTATATCAATTATTACTACCTTGTAGAAGTAATCGTTTTTAACTCGGATTTCTTTCGCTAATCCTTCGGAGTTCTCCGCCACAAGGGCTCGATAACGCTTCGCTCTTCCTTCGGAGTTCCTTCGGGATTCCTTCGGCGAAGTTCCGATCAGGTTCCGATGAGGTTCCGATGAGGTTCCGATGAGGTTCCGATGAAAACAGGTGGCAACCTAAGGGCAAACCATGGGCAAACCAAAGGATTACAAAGTACAATTCTAGATTTAGGGCTTACAGTTATTAAGCAAAAAGTATCAATTATTAAGGGCAATACTACTTATATGCTTTCAAAAAAGCCGAAAATCGGTGCAAAATTAATACATTCCTACGGAATATGCAAATTCTTTCGCGCGTATACGCGCATATATAAAGGTATGATATGTTTTTCATAAAAAACGACACATTTTAACTTCAATTTGACAAATCAATATGACAATTTTAACTGTATTTATACCCGTACATTACTCATGCTTAAATATTTTTTCACTTTTTTCACAAAATATTTGGTCAATCAAAAAAAAAGCAGTACCTTTGCAGCCGATTTCGGAATTAACGAGATCAAATGGCCCAGATGGCGGAATCGGTAGACGCGCTGGTCTCAAACACCAGTGGAGCAATCCGTGCCGGTTCGACCCCGGCTCTGGGTACTCAAGACCGCTTAACACACGTTGAGTGGTCTTTTTAAAAAGAGAATAATTATTAACACATAAAAAGGTCATGCGGAAGACTTAAACATCCGCTATAACTCAGAACAGGCTAAATGCCTGGAGAGTCCAAGAAAAGGAGGTGTATGCAATGATCATAGTTCCAGTTAAAGAAGGTGAGAACATCGAGCGCGCGATTAAGAAATTCAAACGCAAATTCGACAAAACAGGTGTTGTAAAAGAGCTTCGTCGTCGTCAACAGTTCAACAAGCCATCAGAGATTAAGCGTGAGAAAATGATGCACGCAATCTATGTACAACAATTGCATGCGCACGATGATAAGTAATTAAGTACGCGCAATAAGAAAAGCACTCTCGTTTGAGAGTGCTTTTTTTATCTTGGGAATCGCTTTGCTTTTAGAAGTAGCGGCGAAGGCCTAGCGAAACGTCAGACAACCCTAAAAAGCAGAATTTATTTCGCGAGCAATTGACGCACAACCATATTGATGGTTTTACCTTCGGCTTTACCAGCGAGTTGCTTGGTAGCTACGCCCATGACTTTACCCATATCTTGTGGGCCAGCGGCGCCAACCTGAGCAATAATCTCAGCCAAAACCACCTTTAATTCTTCCTCAGACATCATGGCAGGCAAATAGCGCTCGATAACAGCACATTGTGCCATTTCGTCGTCCGCCAACTCAGGACGATTAGCCGCACGGAACATCTCGGCAGCCTCTTTGCGTTGCTTAACCATCTTTTGGAGGATCTGCAAAGCACGCTCATCAGACAACTCGCCATCAGCACCTTTGGCAGTCTTAGCCTCAAGAAACTCCTTCTTTATACCACGCAGCGCGTCTAACGCCACCTTATCCTTAGCAAGCATGGCTTGCTTGATGTCTTCGCTAATTTGATCAAATAAGTTCATTGTTTATTGTTGTTTAGAAGTTCAGTAGTTCAGAAGTTTAGGGGATATTACATCGCCTAGTTATAAAAATATTAATTGTACTAAGATATAGACTGGTAATAACACTATCAAAGAGAACTTGAACATATAGCCAAAGAAACTAGGCATATTAACGCCATTCTCTTCAGCAATAGCCTTCACCATGAAGTTAGGACCATTGCCAATATATGTCATTGAGCCAAAGAAGACCGCACCTAAGCATATCGCCTGCAACAGCACCTCTGGAATACCAGCCACTATGTTGCTGCCAAAAGTGGCTATTTGGTCAGGAGTCAAACCAGCAGCAACACTATGAAAAGCCACAGCCGTAGGTGTATTATCCAAGAAACTGGACAAAGCGCCGGTAGCATAGTAGAACTGCCATGTGTGAGCAAATCCTAAAGCTTCAGCATGGTCATTGAGATATGCCAAAGCTGGCGTCATGGTAACAAAGATACCAAAGAACAAGACAATAACCTCGTTGATAGGCGCCCATGAATATTTATTGAGTTCGTAACGAACTTGATGCTTAGTGGTATAAAGGCTCAACAACATCAACAAGATCAATACAATCTCGCGCATGTATTTGATCCACATAGGAGAAGTGGCGATATCCATTTGAGGAATAGTACCCGAATGGATAAAGGCAACAGACAGTATGACACATACGAGATAAACCAGATTAGTTTTGCCTTGAATCTTGATAGGCAAATGTTCGTTGGAATCTGCCGCAAGCGATGCAGGATGCTCCTTTTTATAATAATAGGAGTCGATGACAAAATAAATCAGCAACAACAAGCCACCTGCCAACAACCACTGAGGGAACAAGGACACGAACCATGAAAATTCGGCTCCGCGCAAAAAGAGCATGAACAAGGGAGGATCACCCAGCGGGGTAAGAAGGCCACCGCAGTTAGCCACTAAAGCTATGAAAAACAGTATGGTATGTACCTTATGCTCGCGTTGCTGATTAGTGGCCAAAAGAGGACGGATCAGCAACATGGCAGCACCTGTTGTTCCCATAATGCTGGCCAACAACCAACCTACAGTCAGAAACAGTGTATTCACCCATGGTTTGGCTTGGATATCGCCGGAGAGATGGATTCCGCCCGTAATGACATACAAGGACAAGAGCAAAACAACAAATGGAATATAATCGGACAACAACTGATGTTCGAGTTCCTTGGCCATTCCGCCCATCACCAAACACACTGCAGTAGGGATAGTTAACAACAGCGAAACTGCCAGTTTGTGTTTGTTATGATCCCACCACTCGGCTACGATCAATGGCGCTACAGCAATCACTAATAGCATCATTGCAAAGGGGAGCATGCTCCATGCGCTATGTACGAATTGTTCCATAATCATCTTTTTTTCTAGTTTCTCTAGTCAGGCTAGATTATCTAGTCTATCTTAATCAAGTTTGAGAACGGCCAAGAAGGCTTTTTGTGGTACTTCTACGTTACCGATTTGCTTCATGCGCTTCTTACCTTTCTTCTGTTTCTCTAAGAGTTTGCGTTTACGACTCACGTCACCGCCATAGCACTTTGCCAAGACGTCTTTACGAACTTGCTTGACCGTCTCACGAGCGATGATCTTAGCGCCAATAGCAGCTTGTATGGCGATATCAAACTGTTGACGAGGCAACAACTCTTTGAGTTTCTCGCACATACGGCGACCAAAACTCTCAGCATTATCTCGATGGGTGAGCGTAGAAAGCGCATCCACTTGCTCGCCATTCAAGAGGATATCTAGTTTGACCAAGTTGCTTGGTCGGAAACCGTTGTGATGCCAGTCAAATGAAGCATAACCTTTGGAGATAGATTTGAGTTTATCGTAGAAGTCAATCACGATCTCACCAAGTGGCATATCATACAAAATCTCCATACGATCACCCGATATATACTCTTGTTTGACCAATTCACCACGTTTGCCAAGACACAAAGTCATGATTGGCCCGATGAAATTGCTAGTTGTGATTACGCTAGCACGAATATAAGGTTCCTCAATATGGTCTATCACAGTAACATCAGGCATACCTGCAGGGTTATGCACCTCATGCATCTCACCATCCTTGGTGTACACCTTATAACTTACGTTAGGGACGGTGGTTATCACATCCATATCAAACTCGCGATCGAGACGCTCTTGTACAATCTCCATATGAAGCAGGCCTAAGAAACCGCAGCGGAAGCCAAAGCCCAAAGCCACAGAGGATTCAGGTTGGAAGGTCAAAGCAGCATCGTTGAGCTGCAACTTCTCGAGGGAAGCACGCAAATCCTCATAATCCTCGGCCTCGATTGGATATACACCCGCAAAGACCATAGGTTTAGCCTCTTCGAAACCAGCGATGGCCTCTAAGCAAGGACGCGCCACATGGGTAATGGTATCGCCCACCTTGACCTCAGTAGATGTTTTAATACCTGAAATAATATATCCCACATTACCCGCAGATATCTCTTTGGTAGGCTGCATATTCAGCTTAAGAACACCGATTTCATCCGCATCATACTCTTTTCCAGTATTGAAGAAACGCACACGGTCATTGGTACGCATGGTGCCGTTAACCACCTTAAAGTAAGCAATAATACCTCGGAAAGGGTTGAAGACAGAGTCAAACACCAAGCATTGAAGCGGAGCCTCAGGATCACCCTCTGGCGGAGCGATGCGATCGATGATAGCGTTCAATATCTCAGGAACGCCATCACCTGTCTTAGCCGAGCAACGCAAAATCTCTTCACGCTTGCAACCCAATAAATCAATAATTTCATCCTCCACCTTCTCAGGCATTGCGGAATCCATATCGCACTTGTTCATCACAGGTATAATTTCCAAGTCGTGCTCAAGAGCCATATAGAGATTGGAAATAGTTTGTGCCTGCACGCCTTGTGAAGCGTCTACAATCAGAAGGGCGCCCTCACAAGCAGCGATAGAACGGCTCACCTCGTAGGAAAAGTCCACGTGTCCCGGAGTGTCAATGAGGTTAAGGGTATAGCCCTTGTATTGCATTTGAATGGCGTGCGATTTGATGGTAATACCACGCTCTTTCTCGAGATCCATATCGTCCAAGACCTGATTCTCCATCAAGCGCTTGTCTACCGTAGCAGTATACTCAATCAATCGATCCGCCAAAGTTGACTTACCGTGATCAATGTGCGCAATAATACAAAAGTTTCGTATATTTTTCATATCTCAATTATTATCTTTTTAGACGACTTATTTTTAGGATAAAAATAGCCCCAAATTTTCCCAAATTATAATCGGCTGCAAAGGTAGTAAAATATTTGCAGATATGCAAAAAAAATCGTAACTTTGTCGCCGATTTTATCTAATATTGCTAAACTATGCAAAAACAACATGTAGTAGTGCGCTTTTGTGGCGATTCAGGTGACGGCATGCAACTTACTGGCACCATGTTTTCTTCGCTCAGCGCGATCCTCGGCAACGAGATTAGTACGCTGCCCGATTTTCCTGCAGAGATTCGTGCACCTCAAGGCACTTTAGGTGGTGTTAGTGGTTTTCAAGTTCAGCTGGGTTCTGGAGTTTACACTCCTGGTGACAAAGCAGATGTACTAGTAGCCATGAACGCCGCAGCACTAAAAGTAGGTGCATTAGGTTCTAAATTTAATTCTCCTGATGCTCAATGGACCGAGTCAGACTCGCAATTTAAACGCGATGCTGTCATCATAATAGACACCGACTCGTTGACAGCAAAAGATCTAGAGAAAGCTCTGTATAAGACCGATAATCCATTTACAGAACTCGGTATTCCAGAATCGGTACAGATAGTACCAGTAGCCCTCACCCAACTGACCAAAGAGAGTTTGAAGGACATGGGACTGGATAACAAGGCCATTCTTAAGTCGCGCAACATGTTCGCTCTAGGATTGGTGTGCTGGCTTTTCTCGCGTCCTATAGATCAGGCAGTTAGTTTCTTAGAAAGCAAATTTCAAAAGAAGCCTCAACTAATTGCGCCCAATGTTAAGGTGTTGACAGATGGATATAACTACGGACATAATCTTGCACTAAATATCCAAACGATGACTATCCAGAAGTCCGACTCGCTCCCTTCCGGGCAGTACACATCAATTGCAGGAAACAAAGCCACAGCATGGGGCCTCATTGCCGCAGCTGAAAAGTGCGGCAAACGCTTATTCCTAGGTTCCTACCCCATCACTCCAGCTACTGACATCATGCACGAGCTGGCAGCTCGCAAGGACATGGGTGTGATGGTAGTGCAAGCCGAAGATGAGATAGCGGGTGTATGTACTGCCATCGGCGCAGCATTCGCTGGCGATCTGGCTGCGACATCCACTTCTGGTCCGGGTCTTAGTCTCAAAGGAGAAGCCATTGGTCTAGCTGTAATGGCAGAGTTGCCACTAGTAGTGATTGATGTACAACGAGGTGGACCAAGTACAGGTCTTCCTACCAAAACCGAGCAGACAGACCTCATGCAAGCGCTCTACGGACGCAACGGCGAGTGTCCTGCTGTAGTTATAGCCGCTTCAACCCCAGCCAACTGCTTTGATTTTGCCTACCAAGCCAGCAAGATTGCCATGGAAAATATGACTCCAGTTGTCTTGCTTACCGACACATACCTAGCTAATGGAACAGGACTTTGGCAGATACCTCAACTCAGTCAACTACCAGCTATTCAACCACAAGGAGCACCTGCTGAACTCAAAGGAAACTACAATCCAGCTCAGCGAGATGAGCGTGGCGTACGTTATTGGGCTTACCCTGGTATGGAGGGCTATGAGCATCGTAACATAGGTTTAGAGAGAGATGCCAATAGGGGTATTATCTCTACCAACCCAGAGAACCATGCTCAGATGGTCCGCACCCGCCAAGCAAAGGTTGACCAGATAGCCAACACGATACCACTATTGCAGGTACAAGGCAATGTGAAAAGTGATACATTGCTTGTCGGATGGGGTTCAACCGAAGGACATCTCTTGGCAGCAGCCAAAGAACTGAATTGCGCGCTGGCACACTTCAACTACATCAATCCTCTACCTAAGAACACGGCGGAAACATTGTTGCGTTATAAACGCGTGATTGTCTGCGAGTTGAACAACGGTCAATTTGCCGCACACTTGCGCAGCAAGATCGCAGGTATCCAGTTAGAGCAGTACAACGAAATTACTGCCCAACCATTTGCAGTAGAAAGAATTGTAAACCATGTAAACAAGATTTAGTATGGAGGCTTCACAATATAAAAGTAACCAACCCGTTAAGTTCTGCCCTGGCTGTGGCGACCATGCTATTTGCCTTGCCCTACAGAAAGCCATGGCACAAGTGGGTATCCCTACCCATCAAACCGTAGTAATATCTGGTATCGGTTGCTCAAGCCGCATGCCTCACTACCTGAACACATATGGTTTTAATACCATTCATGGTCGTGGAGGAGCAATCGCTACAGGCGTTAAAACAAGTCATCCAGAACTCAACGTCTGGCAGATGACAGGCGATGGAGATTGTCTGGCTATAGGTGGCAACCACTTTATCCACGAGATTCGTCGTAATGTGAATCTTAACATATGCTTATTCAATAATCGTATCTATGGTTTGACCAAAGGTCAATACTCACCCACATCACCAAAAGGATTCGTAAGTAAATCAAGTCCATTTGGTACAGTAGAGCGTCCGTTTATCCCCGCAGAACTGGTGCTCGGTGCACGCGGAACATTCTTTGCTCGTACCCTGGATGTGGACATGCCAACCACAGTGGATTGCATGGTACAAGCATCAAAACACGAGGGCGCAAGCGTGATTGAGTGTCTAGTCAACTGCGTAATATTCAATCATGGTACGCATAATTGGATTGCAGATCGTGATACACGAGCAGATCGCAGCATCATTCTTCGTCATGGCGAGAAGATGATTTTCGGCAAGAACAATGATAAAGGTCTAGCTCTGGACTATTCTCAAGGGCTGATTCCTCAGTTGGTTGTAGTACCCTCTGATGATGAGCGCGTTTTAACCCACGATGCCACGACACAAGATCCTACCCTACATCGCATGTTAGCTATGATGGGACAAGAAAAGGCTGAATGCGAGAGCCTCCCCATCGCCCTCGGCGTGATACGCCGCGTGGCAGCAGAGAGTTATGATGCGGCAGTCAACGCGCAGATCGAGGAAGTGCGTTCAAAGAGCAAAGCCAAAACATTTGATCAACTCACCCAGACACTAGAAACTTGGAATATTGAATAATATGAAAAAGATACTTCTGTTTATTGCAATTTTGGCAACTAGTTTCACTTGGGCTCAGGATACAACTACAGTTGCCCTTGATACTCTTGAAGCGTCAAAGACGATTGCCATCACCGAAACTGCCGCTCCTGAAGAGCCAAGCATTATTGACTATGTGGAACAATGGTATGCTTCTCATATGAATTATGCAACTATTACCGCTTTGATGGCGATAGAGTCGTCTTTCATACCATTTCCTAGCGAGATTGTCATTCCACCTGCAGCCTATGTAGCAGATGACCCCAACAGTTCTCTTCATGCCACTGATAGCTATCTATTAAATGTGCTATTGATCGTGCTATTTGGTACGCTCGGCGCTATGATTGGCGCCATCATCAACTACCTATTAGCCATGTGGTTAGGCCGTCCTATCATCTACGCTTTTGCCGACAGCAAATTAGGTCATTTGTGCCTGCTATCGGCTGAAAAAGTCAAAAAAGCTGAGGATTACTTTAACGAACATGGTAAGGTGTCGACTTTCGTAGGTCGTCTCATACCAGGAATTCGCCAACTAATTAGTATACCTGCTGGTTTATGCAAAATGCATTTGGGGTATTTCCTCTTCTACACCTTTTTAGGTGCTGGCATCTGGAATGTCGTATTAGCATTATTGGGCTACATCACACGTGGACAAAAAGAACTCATAGACGCATATAGCCACGAAATCAGTATTGCGATTATGGGTCTTTTAGGTTTAGCAGTTCTGTACTTTGTAATTAAGCATATCATTAAACGAAGAAAGAATAATGATGCTAATTAATATATAAAACAAAAATAACTCATCTTACAACAGACTTCAACACCAATCTTATGCTCAAAAAAATATTTCTAAACGAAAAGTTTATCTTAGCTATTATCCTGCTTAACTCTGGCATTATCTACGCACAAGTATCTGGATACAACAATATTTATATAAACATCATTGATATTGTTTGCACACTAATCTTTGCCATAGAAATGACATGCAAACATATTGAGTATGGATTGAAAGGTTATTGGAAAGATGGTTGGAACAAAATGGATGGCATATTGGTAATATGCTCGATCCCATCACTTTTTGAGTTTTTCATACCTGTAGGTATGCTTAACCTATCATTCCTATTGATACTCCGATTACTACGCGTACTGCGTTTCTTCCGCATATTGCACTTCTTCCCCAATTTTAGTAAGATAGTCGCTGGCTTTAAGAAGGCGCTGAAACAATCATACGCCATCTTACTATGCTTCCTGGTGATTATAGTGGTATTCGGTTTGATCAACTGTAGCCTATTCAAAGAGGCTGATCCAGAGCATTTTCAAACACCATTACGTTCCATATATTCAGTTTTTCAGATATGCACAGTAGAAGGATGGTATGAGATACCTAACGCAGTATCAGAATATTATGGATACTCATACATAGCTGCAGAATTTATTCGCGCGTACTTCTGCTTTATACTCATTTTAGGCGGAATCATTGGTATGTCGTTCATCAACTCTATTTTTGTGGATGCGATGGTATCAGACAACAACAATGAGCTAGAGGAAGAAGTAAAAGCTATCAACCAAAAACTAGATATACTATTAAAGGAGAAAAACAAAGAGTAATATTTGAATATTCAATACCACAATTAAGCCTCGCCAAATGGTGAGGCTTAATTATGCGCCCACCCCAAAGCAAAAACGCTGACTGTGCATCCTCTAATGGGTGTGAGTTGGCGCATACAAGACAGCAAGGTGGATCCAGAAGTAATGACATCATCAACCAGTAGAACATGTTTGTTTTTCCACTCCTCAGGATAGCGCACCTGGAATAGTCTAACTGTATTCTCGAAGCGCTGGTCGAATTGAGAACGCGCCTGATGAGCATTATCGCGGACGCGCACTAGGTGTTCAGTATCTATCGGTATACGCATGGCACGACTAATCCCACGACAAATCCACTCGGCCTGATTAAAGCCTCTTTTTCTAAGCCGATGAGGATGTAGAGGCACTGGAACCAGAAGATCAATATCATCAAATAAGTCTGAATCAACAAACTCTAGGGCAGCAAGATAGCCCAGATGCTCAAACACCTCTGGAAAAGGTCTAGAACCGTATTTACCTTTCTCGATAAGCGTACGGAGAGTTTGGCCACGATTGCTATTATAAAATCCCCATGCTCCGCCATGTTGGTATCTAACACTCCCACCCACATTCTTAACAAGATCAGCAAAGAGCATATCAATACCGTTGTTTTGTATCAATGCATGCTCAGTTCGCACGATAGAAGAAAGGCAGGAAGAACATAAAACATGTTCTTCCTGCACTAGTTTGCGTTCACACACCACACAGACAGATGGAACAAGAACATCCATCAAGCCGCGTAATAATGTGTTAGGTATTTTCCCTATCATTTATCTACGTCCTCTCATCCAACCAGGAAGGTTGAACAAAGTACCTTGTTTGCTATCAGGCGTATCTTCTAATTGAATTACTATCTCTTCAGCCTCGCTTACTGGCTGGTGAGTCTCAGCAGAAACGGGTGCTGGCTCTGAATCTGGCAGTACAAATTCAATCTCGATAGGTTGTATTTCGTCAACTAATTTATTTTGTTCAGACTCAATCTCCTTTTCGTCAGATTCGTCAGTAGGGTCCACAACTGGTTGTGTTGGTTCTGGTTCTGGCTCAGTCTGCTTCTCAGTTTTCTTAGGAACCTCATCATAATATGTTTCCGCAGTATGTTGTTCCTGCTGTCCCAAGCTAGAAAAACCAGTGGCGATAATAGTAACACGCACACTTTCGCCCAGATCCTCGTCCAGAGCGGCACCCCATTGCACCTCAACATCGTCACCTACTTCTCTAACAAAATCATGAATTTGATCAATCTCCGACATAATCATAGCATGCTCGGTAGAACAATAAATCTGCAAGAGCAAACGACTTGCGCCATGTACATCTGTATTTATGAGTGGAGAATGTAATGCATAGTGTATAGCATTTGCTACACGATTCTCGCCGCTAGCAGTACCCACACTAATAATAGAAGTACCTCCACCAATAAGAGTATTGTAAACATCGGTGAAATCGGTATTAATATATCCTGGCTTGGTGATAATTTCAGCTATCGAACGGGCCGCATTAGCCACCACATCATCAGACTTAGCAAAAGCATTCAGCAAATTAAAGTCGGCATAGATTTGGCGCAGTTTTTCATTATTAATAACAACAATTGCATCAACATGCTCAGCTAGCGCTGCGACACCATCCATGGCTTTTTGTATCTTCTTAGGACCTTCAAAAGCAAATGGAACCGTCACAATACCAACAGTGAGAATCCCCATCTCCTTAGCAATCTCTGCGACAATAGGAGAAGCGCCGGTACCTGTACCACCACCCATACCAGCAGTAATAAAGAGCATTTTTGTGCCATCATTAAGCGCCTCACGGATCTTCTCACGATCCTCCTCTGCATATTGTTTTGCCAAGCCGGGTTTACCACCTACACCTAGGCCATTACCGATTGATAGTTTATTGGGCACACTGCTGCCATCTAGACTCATCTTATCAGTATTACATACCAGCAAGGTAACATCTTGTATACCTTGTTTATATAAGTAGTTAATCGCGTTGCAGCCACCGCCACCTACGCCCATCACTTTGATTATAGATTCTTGGATATCTAGAGGTCCTAGTACATCAATAATGTCTTCCATATGTATATTATTTTTTGTCATTGTCTTCTTGATTTATCGTGTTTTCATGATTGTCAACTAATTCACTCGTTGTAAAAATCTGCAGTGTTGTTTCTGTAAACTTATCAATCAGTGGTTTGTTCTTCTTATAAGGTTTAGGTGGATGTTTCGCCCTATATGCAGCACCAAGCATGAGTGTACCCACGAGTGATGAATAGCGTGGCATATAGTAAAGATCGCTCGTATTGGCTACTAGCCAAGGAGCATGAGATCCATACTCAACGGACACTGTAGTATGTTGCTGAATATATTCAATAATACCCTGCAACATAGCACCTCCACCCGTAACATACAAGACCTTAATACGATTGGCATACTTATTAAGTGTTTCGATCAACGGAGCTATTATTTCATCTAGTTTCTTGGATATCTCGCCCGCTAGTTGACAGGTCGTTATAGGCACTTGTTGTCCATTAACACCCTTGACCATATATCGTTGATTGGTTTGTACGACATCAGGCATAGCAAAACCATAGTTACACTTGAGATGCTCGGCATATACCATAGGGATACCTAATCGATTAGTAATTGCCTCCGTGATATCATATCCACCCAAAGGTACTACTTGGACATCTAGATATTGTGTTCCCTTGAAAACACTAATAGTAGAGGTTTGGGCTCCAAGATCAAGAATCGCACATCCCTGTTGCATATCTTGATCAGATGCTAAAGCATTCAGCAGTGCATCAGGGCGAGCATAAGAGCGTTCCATCTGTACGGTAGAACGATCAAAGCTACCTTTGATCCTTTCGCCATACTCGCGTCGTCCCACAAATGCCATAAAATGCGATTCGACTAACATAGCCTCCTGACCGATATTAGGTGCGTTATCCTGCTCTACTCCATCTAGTTTATAGAAGTAAGGCACCAAATCCAGCACCTGAACCTCAGGGTATTTTTTTTCTATTTTGTCCTTACACTCTTTTTCCATATCGTCTAAAAGAGTTGAGGTAATAGGGCGCTTGCGTACCTGATCGCGACTAGCACAGACCGGTACAACCTTGACGGTTCTGCCACCTGCGCACAAGAAAGTACTATGAATATTATTAACACGGATACGATTGCCTAAAAGTTTTAAGATCTGATTGATCATAAAACCAGCATCACCTGTATTATCAATTACACCATGGTCGACACAAGATTTCTGCGAGGATTCCTCTACTCCTAAAACGCGCAACAAGCCATTATCTGTAAATTCGGCAGCCATAGCACGAAAGCTATGCGCACCCATGTCCATTGCGACAAGTACTGATGATTGTAAATTATTTTTCATCTATTTGAAGTCCTGATTTTAAACGTTAATTACCTATATCCTCATCTTTCTACGACTTGACCATTAAAGCGTAAATCAAGTTCTTTGCATTCAGGATAGCCAATCTGCTCAAAAGCTTTTGCGTAGAGGTCATGTAAGCGTTTAAGCTTGTTGGTGTACCCATCTAGTGAACCTAGTAGAATCCTATATGATTGTCCCTTTTCAGTTAGGACTATATTTTTAGGATCTTGTACATGTATGTTTTGCATTCGAACAGTCCAATAAGGGTCTTCTAATAGCCATGATACAAAATCAAAATACTCATTTCGAATAGTTTGTTCATTAATCACTCCTGTAAGAAGAATCAAATTGGTATCCATACCAGTTCGGCAAGGCATTATTCTGCGGTCGGAATCTACCAAACGAACTTGCTCTCCAACTTTAAATGCATAAATCGGCACACGCTGAGTGAGATTGATACAAAGTGCACCATACGCAGTTTTGTAACAATCGGCCGTTCGGATCATGTCATGTTGGAGCAATAATTGCTCGATAGCATAACAATCAATTTGATCCATTGGCTGACCTAAACCATAACGCTCATTTACGATAAGATATTCTTCTAGTTCTTGTATAGAAACATTTTTCCTATACAAACTATCCAGGATTACTATGTGCACCTTCGTACAAGGAGACACATCAACACGGCGAGAACACAAGATGCCTCCCACCAATAGTGCAACACAACAAATTGTTGCGATCACTACTAAGATAATCGTTTTAACTTTATTCATACATATTAAGGTTTTGTTTAATATCGTTTACTAATCGATCAATATCTCCAGCTCCTAGAGTCATTACCACAACTGATTCGCCAATTGATATCCAATTGCTAACTATAGAGGATATGTGCTCTACTAGTTCAGTCTTTTCAACAACCCTAGACATAGTCTCCGCTGAAATTAAAGAAAGTAGCCACTGGCTTGTGACACCAGCTATTGGCAATTCACGAGCCGGATAGATAGGCAGTAATAAAACAGAATCCGCTAGGCTCAATGCCTGAGCAAAACCAGGTGCAAAATCATGGGTGCGACTATACAAGTGCGGTTGAAACGCAACCAGGATCTTTCGCAACGGAAACAGTTTCTTAACCGATTGAATACTAGCAATCAGCTCCTCTGGATGGTGTGCATAATCATCTATGTAAGAGACTGTTTGGCTATTCACATGCATATTAAAACGCCTATACACGCCTGCAAAAGTAGCCATTCCAGTACGCAGTTCTTGCTCCGACAATCCTAAGAGATATGCAATAGATAATGCAGCCACACTATTCTCCACATTTACCCAAGCAGGCACATGTAAACGCATGTCTGGCAAGACCGTATCTAATGCATGGAAATCAAACACAATCACTCCGTTATCATAATGCACATTGCGTGCAGAGAAATCTGCTTCATCCTCTACAGCGTACGTGTACAGCTTGGCAGACAAACGATCAGCATCTATATTCAAGCCTTTCTTAATCACCAATGCATGAGTGACCAAAGAGGCATAGTGCTCAAAACTTTGATGATAACTTTCTTCGGTGCCATAAATATCCAAATGATCTGCATCCATACTAGTAATGACAGACATATATGGAGACAAGTGATGGAAAGAGCGATCATACTCGTCCGCCTCGGTTACGACGAACTCGCTATTCGTATCTATTAGAAGATTCGTTTGATAATTATTAGAGATACCTCCTAAAAATGCGCTGCATCCCATTTGCGAGCCATGCATAATATGGGCCAATAGTGTGCTAGTAGTGGTCTTGCCATGAGTACCTGCCACGCATAGGGACTTAGCCATTCCTGTCAACCAACCTAGCACCTCAGCACGCTTCATAATTCGAAAACCATGTTCTCGCAGCCAAACATATTGAGGTTGATCATCAGGTACAGCAGGCGTACGTACCACAAGTGTTTGAGTACGATCAAGTTCTTGCACCAGAGAGCAATCATTATCATATTCAACTATTACACCCTCCTCCTGAAGTTTGGTAGTTAAAATAGAGACAGTACGATCATAGCCACATACACGATAACCTTTAGCCGAGAAATAACGAGCTAAAGCACTCATACCAATACCTCCGATGCCTAAAAAATAAATCGTATTGACGCCACTAAACTCCATTTGTGAATATATTTTATCTGATGATTGTCATATTATAAACCACGAATTGTTCAAATCAATAACAATTCATATATCTCGCTGCAAAGTTACAACTTTTTTGCGACATATGCAAGGTTTAATGACATTTTTATTAAAACCAAAAGATTTCGTTTAAAATGTTGCATATATGCTTTTTTTTTTGTACCTTTGCGCTCTAAATCAAACAAAACTATGGCAAGACGAGTAACACCACAAAACACGACACCTATAGAAGGTGCTCAACCAGAAACAAAATCAAAAGAAAAGACTAGTCTAAAAGATTTCGTTAATAACATCAAAGAGATTGTTACAAGCAGTCAATTTAAGTTATCCGCAGGTATTATATTGTCTGCAGTGGCTCTCATGCTTATAATAGCATACATTAGTTTCTTCTTCACAGGCTCAAGTGACTACTCAATTGTCACCAACATAGAAGGTCGTCAAGCTTTGCGAGGCGATATACATAATGCATTAGGTCTTCCTGGTGCTATTATCGCGCGTTGGTTGGTAGACGGAACATTTGGTATAGTGTCTCTAGCAGCATTAGTAGCAATAGCATTATTCTCTGCACAACTAATCGTAGATTTTAAGCTAAAGCGTCTCCGATTACTATTCATTTCCCTTTTTATATTGATATGGGGATCTGTGACATTAGGGTTTATACATGATTTAGTGGGCAGCCATACATTTTTCCGTTGGGGTGGTGCAGTAGGACAAATAATAGCCGTTTGGGGAAAATCTTATGTTCAATGGTTAGGCATGGCAATTATACTAATAACTACGCTAATTGTGTTCTTTGTTCTTGCAGACAAAAATTTCATTGAACACAGCAAGAAATTCTGGGCATGGTTAGTGAAATTGTTTAAAAGAAAAAATAAAGATAGCGAGGCTACAGAGCCATCCAATGCAAATGATGAATCTATAGAAGATGGTATCAGCGTAGAAAACATTCAAGAAGAAGCTGTATCAGAAACAATAGATATCGTTTTAACATCTACTGAAGAAGCCGAACAAGCACAAGCAGAAGAAGCGAAGGACGATATTCCTGTCATTGTAGTTGATGTAGAACAACCTCAAGAGGAGTTTTTGGTGGATGAAGAATCAAAAAACGACATTGATATTGATATTATAGAAGTGAACGAGGTAGAAACTGCCGAAGAAGATCCTCAAGCGCTTTTGGAAAAATTAGGCCCTTACGATCCACGCAAAGACTTGGAACACTATAAGTTCCCGTCGCTAGGTTTGCTCAAAGTATATGACAATGAGACTGCCCCTGTAATTGATCAAGAGGAGCAACAAGCCAATGCCAATCGTATTGTAGAAACGTTGAGAAATTTTGACATCCAAATTGAATCAATCAAAGCTACAGTTGGACCTACAGTAACATTATACGAGATTGTACCAAAAGCGGGAATCAAGATTGCTAAAATTCAAGGTCTAGAGAACGATATCATGCTTTCTTTGGCAGCAATCGGTATACGCATCATTGCTCCAATGCCAGGCAAGGGTACCATAGGTATAGAGGTTCCTAACGAAAAGCCACAGATTGTATCTATGCACTCTGTAATAGCAAGCAAACGATTCCAAGAGGAGCAAAAAATGCGATTGCCTATAGCAATTGGACGCACAATCACCAATGAAGTATTTACATTTGATTTAGCTAAAACGCCACATTTGCTTGTAGCTGGTGCAACAGGACAGGGAAAATCAGTAGGTCTAAACGCGATCCTTACTTCGTTATTATACAAGAAGCACCCCGCTGAACTAAAGTTTGTATTGGTAGATCCGAAGATGGTAGAATTCTCCATCTACAAGCCTCTTTTGAAGCACTATATGGCAGCTATGCCAGATCAAGATGAAAATGACATAATCATTACAGATTGCCAAAAAGTAATCAACACACTTAACTCGTTGGTTATAGAGATGGAGAATCGCTATCAGTTGCTCATGCAAGCGAACTGTCGCAATTTGGAAGACTATAATGAAAAGTTTATCAACCGTAGACTAAACCCAGAGAAGGGACATCGTTACATGCCATACTTGGTGATTGTGATTGATGAGTATGGTGATTTTATTATGCAAGCAGGAAAAGAGGTAGAACGTCCTATTCAGCGCATCGCTCAAAAAGCGCGTGCAGTAGGAATGCATATGATTCTAGCTACACAGCGTCCAGATGTGAAGATTGTAACAGGAACCATCAAAGCCAACATCCCTACTCGTATTGCATTCCGCACACAATCAGTAGTAGACTCACGCACCGTACTAGACTGCAAGGGAGCAGATCAGTTGATTGGAAAGGGAGACATGCTATATTCAGCTAGCGGTGCCATCACGCGAATCCAATGTGCTTTTGTTGACACACCTGAAGTAGAAAACATTGTTAAACACATTGAAAAACAGCAACACTATTTTGAGCCATATCAATTACCAGAATATGTAGCTGAAGGTTCAGAAGGAGAAGCACTGGCCCCTGGTAGTGTAGATCTCAAGCGCCTAGATCCAATGTTTGCAGACGTTGCTCGTTATACTGTAAGCAAACAAGAAGGATCAACCTCACGTATCCAACGTGCGTTTGAGATAGGATACAATCGTGCGGGTAAACTATCTGACCAACTAGAAGCCGCAGGTATAGTAGGACCTAACAAAGGTCCCAAAGGGCGCGATGTATTGATTCAAGATATGGAGTCACTAGATCGTATCTTACAAGAGTTAGGACTCTCATAACTATTAACATATCAACAAGAAAACTATGTTTCTACTCCTATTAACAGTACTGCAATCGTTATTCTCTAACGTAGAACAAAAAACACTAGAGAGTGAATTTACCATGACGCAAAGTCAGGTTTCTGTTACTAGCACTCAAACACCTATGACATATACTGGTAACCTAAAAATGCGTGGAAACTGCTTTATATTGTCAATGCTGTCAATGGATGCAGCATACGATGGCACCACCCTATATGTATATAACGAAGATGCAGAAGAACTCACTCTGAGCAAGCCTACTGACCAAGAATTGACAGAAACGAATCCAATCTTATTTGCCAAAGCCCTATTGCCTGTATGTTCATATGCGGAAAAAGTAGTTGGCGACAAGACACAAATAACTCTAACCCCTAATGTTCAAACATCAGGAATCAAAAAATTCATACTACGAGTTACGACAACCACATTATTGCCCGTATCCATTGAGATCCACGAAACAAGTGGTGCCATTACTACGATACGATTGAATAATGCCAAATACACACAAGAAAAACCAAGTTTTCAGATAGTTAAACAAGGTGTATTTGTAAACGACTTGCGCTAGAGAAAAGACCAATATAAAAAAGAAGCACAATGTTATTGTGCTTCTTTTTTTATGCATGTATGATAACTGTATGCTAGTGCATGATTTTATAGATAAGTTCTTTCCATAGATCGGCGTCTTTGGCACTAGGATTATTGATTCCCTTAAGGCGTGCATCTATCTCGCGGAAATATCCTATAATAGCAAAGGTTTTACCTGCAGAAAATCGGCGCGCAGCATTAGCATAATCTTTTACAAAATAAGGAGAGACACCTAATGCTGGTCCTGCTACACGATCGCTCTTATCTGGTAAATAATGATAAATCATTAAGTTAGCAAAAAAGCCATACAATATGCCTAATTCCTTAACCATAGGGTGATCTTTGCTTGCAGCAAAATATTGAGTAATGCGATTGGCCTTAACAACATCACCCGCAATCAAGGCAGATTGCAGTTCAAAAACATTAAAATCCTTTGATATACCCACATTGCGTTCAACCAAATCGGCATCAATAACCTTTACACCCTCAGGACGACCATCGACCAATTTTTGCAAGGCACCTACAATCTTTGTCAGATCGGTACCTAAACTATCGGCCAAGATCTTTGCAATCTTATCATCAATGCGAACTTCATCACCTTTCTCTTTTAGCTCTACATTACGCTGGGAAACATATTCGCGAATCCACTTCTCCACTTGAAAATCCCGTAGAGGTTCAGACTCCATTAGCACTCCACCCTTTTTCTCCCAATTTTTAAAAAGATTAAGACGCTTGTCTGGAGATCCATATTTATAACAGAAAACCAAAATAGTTGATGGTTGTGGATTTTCCATATATAGTGCCAATGCCTCCCATTTTTTGATGTTCTGCGCTTCTTTAACAATGATAACTTTGTATCCACCCATCATAGCAAATCCGCGTGCAGCACCAATCACAGCACTAACATCTCCACTAGTCAGGTCCTTGCCATATATTATTGTTTGGTCAAACTCACGGGCCATTTCATCAAGCACATTATGTTCAATGTAATCAGCCACCTTATCTATATAATAAGGTTCCTTTCCACAAAGCATGTATGCAGGTGCATACTTACCTTGCTTCAAACCAATCATTACTTCTTCGTACTTCATCCTACACCAAGATCTGTATTATTAATTAATATCTCTATCTTCTTAGATTGTTTTAGTTCGGGGTATACTACATTGACAAACCATGTCGCCAATTCCCTGTCAAGTTTAACCTGCGTGGTATTCTCGCAGAACACATTCACACTAGCATATTCAAAATGCTGCTCAGCTAACGCAATATCCCTCAATATTCGCTCTTTGGAATCACCTACTGTACATGCAAGCAAACAAACACCTTGAAAATATTGAGCAACATCCTCTGCCGTAACATCAGCATTCACCCCCTTCATCCATTGCTCTCGTAATGCACCATCAAAACTCTCTATACCACAGCGAAACTTCACATGTACATCTGGAAACTGCAGTGCGAACTTAGTCAATTGGTGGCGATACATATAATGCGCCTCAAACCATAGAGTATGTATATTCCTCTGTTTGACAACGTGCTTTATTTCTTGTATCGTCTGTTCATCAAGTTCCATCGCCGAACCAGAGTTGATTATATCCAACACGCCATAAACTCCCTGCACCTGCGCCAACACCTCCGAGTTTATGGCAAAAGGATTGTCACTTACATCGCCATGATAATCGCAGAAGGTACATCTTTTCCACTTGCATCCTTGCCCTTGCAAGAGCACAAACTCTCGAGGCAATACTGTATGAATCAAAGCATATCTCTCCATCAATTTACCTGTGATTGGTCTTTTCGTTTAATAAGTTTGATACATGCATATGCCATTGGCGTACCTAATACAGCTTCTATCAATAACTTGGAGGCATATTGGAATGCAATCATCAATATCAAGTCGTGTGTTGAAACAGTGCCAGCAAATGCAATTAAGACAAAAGGTAGTGAATCAAACCAATACGCTATAGCTGAACTACCAATCGTTCGCACCCATAGTTTTCTTCCTTTAGTCCACTTTTTGATTCGTTCCATTAACCAAGCATTGCTAAGTTCTCCTAGCAGAAAACCAGTCAAAGACGCTATCACAATACGAGGCACATAGGAAAACATTGTATTATAAGCATGCGCTGTTTGATCCAAATAATCAGGGGATGGAAGAAACACACCTATCTGGGTACAAACCACCATCACAATATTACATAGCAATGTAATAAAAATCACCTTTCGAGCCGTTTTATACCCCCAGATTTCGGTCAACACATCGCCTAGCATATATGCAAAAGGAAAAGTGATAGTCCCTGCATCAAAATAAAAAAGATTCCAAAGACCGATCACTTTAACTGCCATTACATTGCTCACCACATATAATGTGACAAACAACGAACAAATAATGATAAATGATGTTTCTTTTGTTATGTCCGGCTCTAGACCGCGGTTTTTGAAAGGGTTGTCCGCTACCTTATTTTCCATAAATACAGAATTTATTTAATTATGTCCTGCAAAGGTACAACAAAAAATGCAAATACGCAAGAAAATCAAATAAAAAACGGCTGCGTTTGAAAGTACAACCGTTTCTTCGCCTAACAGTTTAACCGATATTCTTTGCAATATTAAGGTCTTCCACCCGGTCCTCCACCACTATTGGTATAGGTGCTCAAGGTTACAGATGAACCACCACTAACTGTACCGCCAATGTTTGCTGCACCTGCAAAATACTCTGTTCCTCCACTCACGGTAACACCAGAAGTCAGAGTTGGAGTCGATGAAGTATATACCACCAACGCTTGGCTACTACTGCCACCA
>JAFYSK010000063.1 GCA_017559385.1 Paludibacteraceae bacterium
CAACCATCGTCTAAATGTTGCAACACTCACTCCTGCTGCCTCTGCTAGTTGTGTCTTAGAATAAGATTTCATTAGTTGTTCATTTATAATACTATATTTCTGCCGAAGGATCTCCGAAGGAACTCTCTCGAGCCTTAACCTCCAGAGGTATCCCCTTTCTTTGTTTATTATCCCGAATACCCTTGCGCTCGCGTTCGGCTACAAGATCGCATGGACTGCTGACCACGTCAGCATTGAGGCGACTTGTGCATCCGCTCTCCCCACAAAATTACAGATTTTGTGGGGGCCCCGAATATCCTTGAGGTAGCGCAAAGGTAGCGCAAGGGTAGCTAAACCTCCTTGTACATCAAGTTAAAGATATAGCCATATAGCGTCAGTATCCGCTCATAGGGAGATATCTCTTTAGTGGCTCGAGATACATAGCGCTTCCAGTGACGACTATACATCTTGGTGAGAACTGGATCGTGCAACACTGACCAGGTGGCATTCAATGCTAGAGTGAAACGAATTTGGGTGGTCATTGGCTTTTGGTTCTTTGTTTTCATAGTTTGAAAAATTTAGTTGTATTAATAATTTTCATACGATTTATAGACAGATAGACGGATAGACAGCACTTTTCTCTTTTTCGTCCCCGTACACGCGTGGACGAGATTATTAAAAGTTATGTCTTTCTGTCTAGTTTAGTTTTTTGATAACATCTTTCTTTCTGAAGTAATCTCCTCACTATCACGCTCATAGACTATCCATCCTCGTCTTTGCGGTGTGCCTTTGCGAATAGACAGAAAGCCCTTCTGGCTAAGCAACACCCCTAATCGACTTAGTGACAGAGGACGCTTGATATTGCCATAATAGATCAGTCGTTCGCTGATCATTCATGTCGCAAAATTACTGCTTTTATTTGACATTGCGGTTGACGATTCGTCAACAAATGACGGCCATAGTAAAAAAATCCCTACTCCTTGCACACACTAGCACCATAAAAAAATGTGTCGAAAGGCGTATTTTTCTTGCATATGTAAAAAAAATGTTATAACTTTGCAGTTGTTAACCAATCACCCATATTATGAAGAAGAATCTATTACTGCTGCTTTGTATGTTTTGTACCCTATTGTGCCCAGCTCAAGAGAGGGTTAATCGTGTCAAGTTGAGTTTTGAAAAAGAAGGCTATATACTGGAGAAGGCCACAGGTTGGTCGTATGATGAGTATGTGGGAGAATGGGTGGATTGCGTCAATGTGCTAGAAAGTGAAAAGAAAAACAAAGCATATACTACTTCTCCATCATGGGCTTCTGGTGAATTCAATAACTTGATTTCGTTACAATTCAAGACCATCACCTACAATAATCAACTCTACTATGCGCTAGTATGGCACAAATGGGATGGTGCATATGAGTATCCCGATATTCAGGTAAATTGGGAGTACTGGCGAACCAAAGTGTTCATGATGTTTACACAACAGGATATCTATAAACTTAGAAACCTGACCAACAAGCCCCTGACGATAAAAGTGTCTAGTCCAAGCACGGATAGGTATAATACGGCAGCTGATGTAGATGTGATACAATCAGAAATGAATAGTGGGTATGTTAAGCAGCTATATTTGGTGATCTATAAAGCCACAGATGGATCAATACGTTTCTTGTTTAGGCTATATGATTGGGATAGCTATGATATTAAAACCCAATATTTCGAAATCACCGAAGCAGAATACCTCAAACTGATCAGCATCAGCAATGGCGATGCTGAAATAGAAAAAATGGAAAATCCACCACTGGCCAATCAATCGCCAAAACAGGAAAATACACCTAGCGATGAGGAAGAAGAGGTGATTTATATGGTTGTAGAAAAGATGCCTGAGTTCCCAGGAGGACAGCAGGCTATGTCCCAGTTTTTATCTGAAAGTGTTGTTTATCCTCAGGACGCTTATGCTAATGGCATTCAAGGTCGTGTGATTTGTCAATTTATTGTAGAGAAGGATGGCCGTGTTAATGATATTCAAGTAGTTCGTTCATCGGGTGATTCATCCTTAGACAAGGAAGCGGTGCGCGTGATCAAAAATATGCCTAATTGGACGCCAGGCACGCAACGTGGTAAGCCCGTACGCGTAAAATTTACGATACCAATCAATTTTAGACTTCCAAATGGTTAAAACTTTGCAGAAGAATCGCAAGATATAATACTAACTTTAAAATCCAAATATGTATGAAAAACACTTTACTTCTACTAGCAATGCTGGTTAGCATTACACTAAATGCTCAAACTTCTAGAGATTACATTCGACAGGAAATTAAAAAACACGATCAATGTAAGAGTGTTGCTATTACTGAGTATAATGGTGATGCGATGATCTATGGACGTAATGGATGGGCTGCACAAGGTTGTCCTACATCTTTTACCAATGCATTAGATGAACTGAATTCACAACGTGAGGAAATTCAAGACATCAATTTGTCAGAAAATGGAAGATGGCTTATTCTATATGGAAACAACGGCATGCGATGGAATAATTTGTACTATGATCTAGAGAAGCAGATTCGTTACTATAACAACGAGGGAGAAAAAATTACTACTGTAACCTTTAATGACCATGGCGAATGGATTATTATCACTACCGAACATATTATGGCTTCTTCACAAAGTTTGACCGATTGGCTTGCAGAAGGTTGTGACGAATATGGGGCTTTGTGGACTGCATGTATGACAAACGACGCTGCTGTTGCTGTTTATGAATCAGGATACAGATTTATAGGTGCTGTGCCACAAAGTTTAAAGGATGCTTTGACCTCATGTAGCAGTGATGTATATATGGTTAAAATTGCAGGTTCAGCATGGTTCTTTACCTGCCGTGATGGTTATTGGAGATATAATATGTAGTTAATATGAATATCGCTAATTTGGTTCTTTTGGGTTGTACTGTTTTGATTCTGATGGTATGTTATATCATAGCATTGGTTCAATCCAAGCGTGGTAATATGGTTTTGACCATGAATAGATGGGATATGTCGCTACTATTGGTGGCTCCTATACTATTTGTGCTTGGTTGGTGTGCAGGATCGCTCTTGCTGTTGAAGACGGTGCAAGTAGTACTATTTAGTTTCGCAGGAATATGTTTGCTGGGGTCGTTGATTTTCTCGATTGTAGCTAACAAGGATTCGGTATGGAAAGTCATATGCACCGTTTTGGCTAAAGTATTCTTAGCAGGTCTGACGGTTTGCGGTGTGTTGCTGCTATTACTGGCGTTTATGTTTATCCTGATCAGAATGTTCATGGGCAAAGTGGCGCAAGAGGATGTTAAGGTGGTCAACTATGACAAATTTTTATGTCAATATGTGGGCCTCAAACTAGAACAATAATCAACTTATATAAAAAGTATGAAAAAGTTATTTTTGCTTATGGCAGTGGTATGTACTGCTGTTGCAACCCATGCACAAAACCTACTAGGCGAATGGAATGCGACCAAAATGATTATGTCTGATGAATCCGGTGCCAAAGTTACAATGAGCGTTACTGCGACTCAAGGATCTATTCGAATAATTTTTCAAGAAAACAATCAAATCATTTTATCCGTTGACGGGGAATCGCAGCAAGGTACCTATCAGTTAGCAGATGGCACGCTGCTCGTCACAATAGACGGTGAGTCTGTACCTTTCCCAGTAGTGTTTACCGATGATAACACCTTTGAAATGGATTGGAGCCAACTAGCGGAAGAGAATCTCATTTTTGTATTAGAGAAAGCTAATGCATCAACTACATCACGACCTGTGGTCGAGGAATACACCGGCCCAGTTAACTTGATAGGTTCATGGACCGCTACGGAGATGACAACGATTATAGAGGGAGTAGAGGTGAACGTCGATCTCAGTCAGTTGCAAATCACCATGGGTATAAGCTTCCTAGAAAATAATCAGGTGGTTCTTACTTTAAATGGCGAAGTTGAGAAGGGTGCTTACCAATTGAATGGTAACCAGCTTACCATAATAGACTCCGAAGAAGCCGAAACATGCCCTATCAAATTTATCAGCGCCGATAAGTTCGAATTAGATCTGACAGAAATCATAGGCGAAAAAGGCGCATTTGTCTTTGTAAGACAGTAGTGTTTAGGGTTTAGTGGACGCGCCAGAGGCGCTATGGTTTAGGGTTTAGGGGCGATAGGCTATGGGCGATAAGGCGATGAGGCGATGAGGATATAGCTCCTATGGCGCTAGGCGCCAAGAAATCTTATAAATCTTTTTGCCCAAATAACCACCCATCCCTAAGCACTCCGTGATAAATTACCACCGCTCCTTGTATCGGGAACATCCGATACAACACCGCTGAATCTTAACTGCACCGACTCTGAAATGGCTTTGATATGCGTACCGCCACATTTATAAGATTCAATGACTGAGCACGGAACGCGCGGAAGGAATGGTGGCAATAGATTACGGAGTACATAGAAAAGAGGGATTAAGCGTGGGAGATAAGATTAATAAGATTTCTCGAGCAGCTTGCTGCGAGTAGGAGCTAACACCTTTAAAACTCTTAGAACTGTTAGAACCCTTATAGGTTTAGAGTTGGGATTGGTGGAAGGATTTTATCAAAAAATAGCTTTCCTACTTGCAAATGTGGGAAAAATATATTAATTTTGCAACCGCAAAGATAAAAACTTATAAAAATACAAAAACATGAAACAAGTTCTAATTGGTAGAAGTGCTCAGGCAGATATCATCGTTGATTCTGAGATCAAGACAGTCAGTGCTAAACACGCAACAGTAGAGTGGGATGGTGTGCAATACAAATTGCATGACCACAGTGCGAATGGTTCGTATGTGAATGGCGAGAAAATCCACAACGACACTTGTGTGATTCGCAGAGGCGATGTGGTGACTTTGAGCCGCAAATATACCTTGGACTTGAATGCAGTGTTTGCCTTGTTGGCATATAATGCAACCAAACCAGAAGAGACTGAATCTGTGGATGATATGATTGACGATGTGGCTGGTGTAAGTCCTGCAGCATCTATGGGCGTGCCTTCTAATATTGATAAATTCAACTGGGGTGCCTTCCTGTTGGGATGGATCTGGGGTATTGGTAATAGCGTGTGGATTGGCTTGATCTGTTTGATCCCATATGTTGGTTGGATCATGGCGTTTGTGCTAGGTTTCAAGGGCAACAAATGGGCGTGGGAAGCTCAAAAGGGCGAAAAGACTCCAGCGCAATTCGTAGAGTCTCAACGCAAGTGGACTATTGCCGGTGTTGTGATATTAGTGGTAGGAATAATATTATACACCATATTAATGGCTATTCTAGGAACTTCTTTGTACTATTTGTTGTAGATAGTTGTACTTGCCTAAAGGCAGTATCAACAGAGCGGTTATGCAGACTAGCGAGGGCTTTCACGCCCTCGCTTTTTGTATGTATAAGACTGGCCAAATAGAGGTGAAATAATAAAAATACGATGTAAATAAATAAAAATTTGCAAATACGAGAAAAAATGCGTATCTTTGTGCGTTTTTTGTAAAATGTTTTTCTATTGCTCTATCGCAAAGGATAAACAAAGTTTATATCTGTTAGGATTTTCCTGATAAATGCAATTACGCAAGATGACATATTTCGGTCGAATGACAGCCGGCATAACCTCCTGGTTACGCCTCGCTTTGCTGTTGCTATGTGTCAGTGTTTCAGGTGTGCTATTGGCGGATCGCTGGGAGAATACCCAATACAACACCACCGAGGGAAATGAATTCTACATCACTACGATGAAGAATGGTGGATTGACAGCGGAGGATGTGTTTTCTGTGTACATGTATGCAACAGCTCGCAAGGCGACATATATATGTATCACTAATGACGATGGATCGTATAAAAAAATCATACAGATTCCCGCTCGAGGACAGGCTGGCTGTAATATTCCTGTAAGTTATATATATTCTGACGCTACAGATGATAACATGGATGCAGCCTATAGTGATACGAGGTATATCGTAACCAAGGCTCAGGATAAAAGTTTGCTTGTATATACATGTAATGCCAATGGTGTAAAGGATACTACATCTAGCGTATCGGTGTATATTACTAGTTATCACTGGACTGCTGGTTTCGAAGCAACCAATGTGCTTCCTGTAAAAGCCCTTGAGAGGGAATATATGGTTCAAACATATCTTGAAGATAGTTATGCTACAGAGTTCGCTGTAGTGGCCACAGAGGATAATCAAGTGTTTGAGGTGGTAGCACGACTACGAGAGACTGTTGAAGGTAGAGATACACTTATATGTGATACAGTATTTCAGTTTACATGCAATAAGGGACAAACCCGTGTTCTCAGGTGTACAAATGCTTTACATTCGTTATCTGGTAGCTATGTTTGTTCTGACTCTAAGTTTGGTTTGATAAATGGTAATCAATCTGCCGTTATTCCAATTGATGCAAGAGTGCAAAACCATATTTTTGAGCAAAATGTTTCTACCGATAAGTGGGGACGAAATTTTGTTGTAACTCCTACGGCAGGGCACATTGATGGTGTGGATCATGTGTTATTGACGGCTATAGAAGATGGGACGGTTATTAAGAAGAATGGCGCTGTGCTCACCACATTGCAAAGTGGGGAGACATTTTTGGACGAAGTTGTGTATCAAAATAGAAATTATAACGCTCCGTATTATTCTTCTAATAAGCCAATACTTTGCTATCTGTATGAAACAGGTGATGGCAATAAGGATGAAACTGGCAAGGCATGGGGAGTGCCATCTATGACTATGATTACACCTTTGGAAATGGGTGTAAATTCTATCATGGTAGCAGCATTTAATGCTACCAAAGAAGACTTAGGCTTGCCTAGAGGAGTAACGATAGATGAGCAATATATCAATATTGTAACTAAAACGGAGTACGCGAAATCGATTTATATTGATAATGAGAATAACAAGATTACTGGATTTAGAACCGTAGCTGGCAATCCTGCATATAGTTATGTGCTATACAAACTAAAAGACAAGAAACCTCACTTAGTAGGTTGTACTAACCCTAATGGAACTTTTACCATTCGTTTGTATGGTCACTCTAAATCTAACTCATACTCCTATGTGGCTGGTTCGCGCGTTAACCGTGCGGTGGATATGTTGATTAATGACAAATACATTAGATACCTAAGAATTTGTCTTAACGATAAAGTAAAATTCACTCCGCTAATTGATTTCGAATACGATAGAGATAATACAAAATGGATAATAGGCGACGATGTCATTCCTTTTACGAGTTTAGGTGACGATGGCATAGTTAAAAACTATCAATTTGATACCACAGGTTTGTATGATGTATATTTGGTGGTTCAAAGTTATACTCCTTTGTGCGAAAAGCCATTGATTGACACTATTCATGCTCAGATTGAAGTGGATGATTTGTCTTACAAAGCCGTAGTTTATAATCCATGTTTTGGTGATGACTTTGAGTTGCAATACAAAGGTCAACAAATTCCGCTGAAAGCTGATACCTCTGATCAGTATTGGGAAGGACAAGCATTTCGATTTGCGGTGGGCGTGCCTAAGGTATTTGCGGATACCATACCTGCGACTACAGAGGATGAATGTGATTTGGTCTTGCGGCAAGTGGTAACAGTTCGTCCTGTTTATAAAGACACCTTCGATACAACCGCTTGTGATGTGTGGTATTGGGAGCATGAAGAGAATGGTAAGATAGACACAGTATATACCTTCCGCGTCAATCCAGGTGATAAGTTGCCAGTAACCAAGGAGCATACAATTCGTTTTGGTACTCGTTATTACGATTGTGATAGTATTGTTACATGGCGTGTCACGCTGAACAAGTCGTATAGTTTTGTTGAAGATAGTATTATCTGTCAAGATCTATCAGGCCAACTTAAGTATATATGGACTGGTCATGACACGATAGATACACCAATAGACAAGGTGGGTACATATACATATGTGGATCATCTGAAGACTAAACATGAACCATATTGCGATAGTATCCATACCTTGCGTCTAAAGGTGGTGCCAAGTTATGATTCAACAGAAGTGGTGACTATATGTCAAAATGAGTCATTCACGTGGAGTGTAAATGGAAAGAGATATGTCGGTAATAAATTCAGTAATATCCAGAGCACTGACGTCGTATTAAATACATTGAACGAAACTATTACATTTGTTGAAACCTTTGAAACAGACGCTTTTGGTTGTGATAGTATTCATCGACTAGAAATAATGGTATATCCTAGTTATGATACGACCTATGTGGAAGAAATATGCGATAACCAGATATACGAACTGAATGATACTATCGCATACTATGGCAATAAATATAAAGCGGATGGTTTAGCTGCACAAGCTGCTGCTTACAAATTTGATCACTTCTTTAAGACAACAAATGACTGTGATAGTATTGTTCGCTTGGAATTGTATGTACATCCAACGTATGAAATAATAGAGGATACTGCAGTTTGCCAACAAGAGGATGGAATATTCATATGGAATAATCATACTTCATTCTTTAGTGTAAACCTTAACAAACAAGTTACCACAATACCAATTGACCAACCAGGTACCTATCAATATATCGACAGTCAGGTCACCTCCAAAGGTTGTGATAGTATTCATATTCTCGATATAACGGTTTATCCTACCTATTTTACACCCAAAGACACGGTATTATCCAACGAGGATAAGATTGAGTGGGAAAATTTGCTAATTGCAGGTAAGGACGCTGGGGCTATCAATCCGGACTATATTGTCACTAAGGACACTATTATTCAGGTTATATATGATTCAAAAAATCAGTGTGATAGTATCTTGCAGTTGAATATTTCATTTGGTGAGGTCTTCCGCGATACTACATATGGAGTGGCTTGTGATAATGATAAGGTATATCATTGGTATTGGGATAACAATGGCAAGAAGCAATATCTAAAAGATGTAGAAGTACCTAGTGTGGCTTCTGTATATGAGTTTACCGAAAAACGCAAGTCTAGCATTGGTGTGGATTCGTTGTTTTATTTGTATCTAACGGTTAATCCTACTTATTATATGGAGACCGTTGCTTCGATATGCGAAGGTAATCAATACATCTGGAAGGTAAAAGATGCTAATGGTGATTCGGTTAAAATTACTGACCCAATATTTGATGAGCAAAATAACAAATTAATAAGTCCGCTAGATATACCAACTATCTTGGCAGATAATAATGACTCTCCTCAAACATTCAGATATACCTATCATCTCAAGACAGTAGCGTGCGCTACTTGCCCACCAGAAGGTTGTGATAGCGTATATAGTTTGGTCTTGACTATCCTGCCGCAATATGATCGCACTGAGACTTTGGCTATGTGTGATAATGATTCCATACAATGGAATGGAGAGTGGTTCTATGGTTATAAGTCTGGTCATGTATCTTCTATAAAGAGTGACACATTGATTACCCGCGAGTATCAAAACGACCATGGCTGTTTGAGTTATAAGCGCTTGCAACTGATACTATACCCATCTTATCTGGATGTCGCACCCACTGATACTACATACAAACATATATGTGAGAATGAGAAATATGAAACCAGCTATGGCAAGGTGTACAATGCCAATGGAGAGTGGGATACCCCTGATGGCGTAGTTTCGCGATATGTGGTAATAGATACTATTGAGACTAAGGCTTGTGCTTCATGCTATGACACTGATTTAAAGTGCGATAGTGTGGTGGCTAGTGTGGTATATGTATATCCAACCTACTTGTATGTGACATATGATGTGATTTGCCAAAATGATAACTATCAATGGGTGGTTCGTGATCAAAATGGTGACTCTATCAATGTGATTCGCGACAACATATATGATGCGGAGGATCGATTAGTCAATAGTATTCCAACGGACCAACATGGACAGTTTGAATATAGATATTACACCAAAACATGTGAGGAGTGTTCTAACTCTGTTCGTTGCGATAGTACTCATATACTTTACTTGACGATTCTTCCACGAGCCAATACGGTAGAAACCTTGTGGATGTGCGATAATGATTCTGTATATTGGGCTCGCACGGATAAATGGTTCTATGGCGACAAAGTTCCAAATGCATCCGGTGTTACATATACTAGTCAAAAAGATCCATATTGTATCGTGGTGCCAGCAAGCAATGCATATGGCTGCGATTATGAACAGATTTTGTACTTGTATGTACGACCATCCTATGTGATAGACTCGATTGTTCACATATGTGACAACCAAGTGTTCATGCTGAATGAAAATATCTTCTATTATGGTGATCAATATAAGGCAGATGGACTAGCGGCTGGCGAGTATCATTATACACATACATTCAAAACTACTGATTGTAGCGAATGTGCAGATAAAGGCTGTGATAGTATTATTAATCTTACTTTGTTTGTACATAAAACATACAGTTATGTCCAAAATGATACCGTCTGCAAGGATGACGCAAACTATTACTCATGGCAAATCATAGATCCTTTGAATGGTAATACGACCATCCTAAGTGGAATGATTAGAGATGAAAAAAATCTAGCGGATATTAGCGCTTCAAATATACCTACAAATGAGTTAGGAACTTTTACATACACCTACAAAACCCTGACAGAAACTTGCGAGGATTGTCCTAATAGTGGATGTGATAGTATATGGACTCTGCAGCTGACCGTGATAGATGGCTATGCTATACATAGGGAAATTCATATGTGTGATAACGATACTGCAGTTTGGAATAACCAATTGTATGTAGGCCAACAGTTTACTGGTATATATGATCCTACCCAATACAAAATAGTTAAACAAATTTCATCCTATGATTACTATGATACCATACCAGGTACAAGTAAATATGGTTGTGATAGTACACACTTCCTTAAGTTGCGTGTCCATCCTACCTATTTACAACCAGTTAGGATAGATACGATTGATAGATGTGACAACGAAACATATCTCTTCTATGGTACAGAGTATAATACAACAGGTGAATGGCATACTGGAAAAGACACTACGCAATTCATTACTCTAAGTCATACAGATACTACAATCAATGGTTGTGATAGCGCAGTGGTACATGTTCTCCGCGTGCATCCAACCTTTAATAATCCAGTAGTATATGACACTATTTGCCATAGTGCATTGCCATACAACTATCCAGATGCGCATGCTACTAGCCTACAGGGATTGATGCAATCAGGTGTCTATACTCACACTTTAAAGACCCAGCATGGTTGTGATAGCATTATCACACTGGATTTAACGGTTAACCCATCTACCACTAATCGAGTATCTGTGACATGGTGTCGAAGCGCTGGGCCATATACATTTGATAGTATCGAGACTCCTAAGCTATGCGATTTGACGCAGTCTGGAGTTTACACTGATACATTGCAAACAATAAAAAACCAATACGGTTGCGATAGTATTATAGAATTGCATCTTACCATATTGGAAACCATCGTAACGCATCTGTACGATAGTATATGTGACAATCAATTGCCATACAACCACTGGGATACTCGCGCAGACAATTTGTTAAATCTAACCGAAACTGATGTCTATAGAGATACGCTCATATCTGAATTAACCGGTTGTGATAGTGTGCTTGTGCTGCATTTGCAAGTTAATAAGACGTATAATACCACTGACACAATCACTATATGCGCTAGCGAAGGTAGTCCATATATCTGGAGACCTAGTGATGTGAGAGGTCCGCAAGAGATAGCCATCCCATTTGAGATTGATGATAGGGTGAATGTCAAGGACAAACAAACGCTCGTATTGAATGATTCGTCGGTACTATTGCAATCCGTACACGGCTGTGACTCGTTGGTGAATTTGTGCCTGATTGTCCATCCTACCTATGAGTTAGTAGAAGTAGATACTGTGGATTGTCAAGATACTATCGACAGGTACTCGACATGGACTGACCAGCTAGGCGGTGTGCACCAGATAGACATATCTGAGGCGGGTTGGATAACGATTGCTGAGAATCCTGGTACAATATATGGCTGCGATTCGATCATTGGTATCAAACTATATGTCAGACCTACCTATCGCTATGACTCGGTATATACGATTTGTCAGGATGAGCGAATCACTTGGCAGGGTAAGACCTATGCCGGAAGCCACTATGGCTATAACTATCAAATGCTGTCGGATGGTAAGTATGCTGAGCATCGCGATTCGGTGTACTACCTATACGAGCCTGGCGATTCCATCCTAGAGGCGGGTGTGCATCATGATACCATCGTTTATCCAACGATACTGGGCTGTGATAGTACATTCTATCTCACGCTGAATGTACTGCCTACTAGCAACACGATCTTAGATGTCTCGGTTTGTGATAGTGAGGGTGAGTACGTGTTTAAAACCAGTGACAAGAACGGCACTTACTATGATACCATACCTATCTTCCCTATTACCGAGATGATAGATTCGGTGCGCAAGGATACGGCATTCCATATGCGACAACGCACCTTGAAGACTCCGGATGGCTGTGATGGTACCGTCTATTTGCACTTGACAGTCACCCCTACCTATGAGTATATCACACGGGCAGAGATCTGTAAAAATGATACATTTACCTGGCGCGAAAATGGTTACGATAAGGCAGGTATTTACTATGATAGACGCATAACAGAGCAAGGTTGCGACTCGAACTTTATCTTGGAGCTATTCGTGCGCCCTGTTCTCTATATACCTAAGACCTTGCATGCTTGCGACAATCAAACCGTGATGCATTCCGATACGCTGTGGTATGATCCGGATTCTGTGCGTTTTGCAGTGGAAACCACTTTGCTATGGAAACCGGGTATGGAGATTCCTAAGCCAGACGATAAACCTCGCGAGTTACATTATTATACACTAGATGGCCGCTGCGACTCAATTATCTATCAGTATTATCTCCACATCCACCCAACATACGACTCCATAGCTAATGCTACCATATGCTCTAATGAGTCCTATCAGTTGCACGATAGCTTTATATATACACCAGCTGTAGCATACCACGAGCCAGGTAGTAATCCGGCGGTGATAGACACCTTGATCACGGATAAATTGAAGACAGTCACCTGTGAGGAATGCGAGGGTAAAGGTTGCGACTCTATCTTCAGTGCCAACATACGAATCCTGCCAGCCTACAAGCATGTGGACAGTGTAACAATCTGTTCGAATGAGAAATATGATTGGCAAGATACTATATTATATGAACCTCAGGGGGACACCACGATAACATATTTCTATCAAAAATCATATACTACAGAGTTGGGTTGCGACTCAATTTACGAAATGTACCTGACCGTTCATCAGGCATATGACCATGATGTCTTTGATACAATTTGTTCGGATGAATACTATCATTTTGGCGATACCCTATTGAATCAGACGGGTGAATATTTGGATACCCTACGAACCATACATGACTGCGACTCGATTGTGCATCTGTACTTGACGGTATATGATACCACTGTTGTTGAGACCTATGATACGATTTGTGTGACGGAGAAGTATTATTACTTTGGAAAGGAATATACTGAACCTGGTGTTTATGACACCATCACGCTCAACGACTGGGGTTGCAAGCAGTACAACTACCTCCACCTGGCAGTCATCGACACCACGGTGTATAACATCTCAATTGGCGATGTACTATGTGCCGACGACGAGGAGCTTTGGGTGGAATACGAGTGGATATCCGGACGCCGATTGATAGAGTACTCCGTCTTCTTCGACGAGTTTGGTCACTCGCAGGGCTTCGAGGATATCATTCATGCACCGCTGGATCCTACTTTGAGCTATTTTGCTATTCCTATACCACGAGGCGAAGATCTGCCTATGCCTCCTCACGCATACTTCGATTCGCAGCAAGGCGTCAATAGCTTTATCAACGAAACCAAGCAAAACTATCCTGAGCCTAACCGATACACCATGCGTGTGGTGATGCACAATGGTATATGTGGCGATTCGCTGCAACGCAAGGATACCACCATCAGCTTCTGGTATCCATCATGGATACACGAGCAGCACTGGAACGATGTGATCGTGCTCTACCGAGATACCTTCAACGGCGGATACCAGTTCTCTAACTATCAGTGGTACCAGAATGGCCAACCATTACCAGGAGCCACAGGCGAGTACCTGTACCTACCTGAGCAACTGCTGATGAACCAGCGTGGCGATTGCAGCAACTACTATCAGGTAGAGCTGACCCGTCTGAGCGATGGTTATACCACGATGACCTGTCCTATCTGCCCTGTGCTGATGAAGGATACCATCGTGCCACAAGACACCTACTTCTCCGTAGTACCAACCCTCGTGCCAAAGGCCAATCCGGTGATACACTTCCTGGCATCGCATGCGGGTACATATACAATAACTACGCTGATGGGTAATACAATAGTCTCCGGAGAATTCACGCCAGATGCTAATAACTACGCGGGTAATGTGGACCTGAGGGATTATATCAGTGCTACTAACACCATTCTGAATGTCAAGTTGACACTCAATACGGGTGAGACTCGTACGATAAAAGTAATGATAGGTAATTAATGAAGCGAATACTATACATATTGATTCTGTTGGCATGCTTTTGTGCTCCCATCCTGGCTCAGGAGACCGATTCCGAACAAGAGACCATCAGTCGTGAGATGTTTCCTCAGAGTGGCCGCTTGCGCAGCATCGTGCGTCAGGAGATTTTGTATCGTTCGGGCCTGCGCAACTACAGCCGTTTGCATCCGGATTATCGCAATAATGGTATGCCTATAGGTATCTATTCGGCTATGCACTACCTGTTTGGTATATGGGGCGATGGAGGCTTCTCCATGCCGTTCTCGCTGACCGACGGTATGCTGCAGGGCGAGTGTGGTAGTGCGCATACTGTGGGTCTGAGTTTTGATGTGCAGAATCGTTTTATCAAAGCTCAGATAGGTCTGGGCTACCGCCGACAAACATTATCGGCAGGGGTGCAGGCGCTCACTATGTATGACCATGATGTCAAAGATGCATGGGGATATCAGTATCATTTGCGCTATGACTTCCGAGATCGAAAGGATATCGGTACTAGTCATACCATCCAGATACCATTGCTAATGGGTGCAGGTGTGGATATGTTCTATGCCATGGCGGGCGTCAAGCTGCAGATCAACCATAAGACTTCGGCAACCTCCGAAGCTATAGCTAGTACTACCGCCACATACGATCAGTTCTTGGGCGTGTTCGAGGAGATGGACCACCATGGTCTGCGCAAGGATGTGCCTATCACCTATACCGAGATGAGCAAGCCATGGACTATCTTCGACCTCTATGGTTCGCTGGAAGTAGGTTGGGAAATAGCGGGCGGTATGCAGCTGAGAGGTACTACCAAGTACAAGCCTACCCATATGCCAGACCGTGGACCAGAGTGGCGCTTTCGTGCGGCTCTATTTTGCGATGTGAACATGTTGCACCGCATGAAGGGGCAATCTTTCAATGACAATACTCAACCCGAACAATATCTGGTGGATATCCCTGCGGAAACGAAGTGGGATTTCTCTACTTTCCGCATGAACAACACCCTGTTCTCTACCAATGGCATACCAGGTCGTAGCGATTTTGTGGTGGGTCTGAAACTGACCTTCTGTATAGGCTTCTATAATCAGAAATGTGTACCATGTTTAACCGATGAAATACGATAATATATTAATACAATGAAAACTAGACTACTCCTACTATTGCTACTCATTAGCATGACTGTATCAGCACAGTGGACCGAGCAGATGTACGCGCAGTACACCTATGAAAACTATACTGATTATGCTGCGTTCAACCAGCCAGTAGAGCCTCAGACCCTAGATGTTGAGTTGCTAGAGGCTGCTATCTTCTACGAGACCAACCGTCAGCGTGCTGCCTATGGCGTGGCTCAGTTGCAGTTTGATGCCGCTTTGCATATCTGTGCGCGCAACCATTCGGTGGATATGGTAGAGCACAACTTCTTCTCGCATACTAGTGTAGTGGCAGGCAAGGAGCGTATGTCTGATCGTTTGGCTAGGGTGGGCTATACCAATTGTGCGGCAGCCGAGAATATATTGTATTCGCCAGTCAAGGAGTCGTATGCCGCAACTGCCCAGTATCTGGTAGGTGATATATGGATGAATTCGGCGGGTCATCGTCAGAATATTCTGACGGCGGAATATACGCATCTAGGAGCTGGTGTGGCACTCTATTTCGACCGTACATGGCTGATGGTAAAAGCTACCCAGAATTTCATCAAGAAGCGTAGATAGGTAAAAAATATACTCAATAATTTGCAGATTTGCTAAAATTGTAGTACTTTTGTAATTCATTTTTGTTAATTAGGGAAGATGCGTCTGAAGAGTGATGTAAATATTAAGAATCGTCGTGCGTCGTTTGACTATGAGATAATGGATCGCTATGTGGCTGGTATTCAGCTGTATGGCACGGAGATCAAGTCTATACGCGAAAGCAAGGCGTCGCTGGCGGACACCTACTGCCAGTTTGTGGGGATGGAGCTATGGGTCAAGCAGATGCATATTGCGGAGTATCGCTTTGGCAGTTATACCAATCACGAGGCCAAACGCGATAGAAAACTCTTGTTGCAGAAGAAGGAGCTTCGTAAACTGGAGAAACAGGTGAAAGACACTGGTAAAACCATTATACCTTTGCGTTTGTTTATCAACGAGAAGGGACTGGCTAAGATGGAGATCGCGCTTTGCCAAGGTAAGCACACCTACGACAAGCGTCAGTCGCTGCGTGCTGCTGACGACAAGCGTGAAATGCAACGCGCTTTGCGCGCAGCGCACTAGCGGCGTACGGCGTACGGCGTAGCCGCGGTTTTAGAGGTTTTAGGAGTTTTAGAAGTTTTAGAAGTGTATGAAAGCGACGAGTTTTGAGGATTTAAGAATTTGGCAAAATGCTAGAGAATTATCTAAAGAGATTTATAGAATATCTCGCTTTACTGAATTTAGTAAAGATTATAGATTTGTAGGACAAATTACTTCTGCAATGGGGTCAGTGATGGATAATATAGCTGAAGGATTTGAGAGAGATGGTAATAAAGAGTTTTTTTCAGTTTTTATCCATAGCGAAAGGGTCGTGTGGTGAGGTTAGAAGTCAGTTATATAGAGCATATGATGCAGGATATATAGACGAGGAATTATTTAATACACTTTTAGGAAAAATAAGGGCTCTAAGTTCAAGTATATTTCACTTTATGAAATACTTTGAGGGCTTCAGATATAACAGGAAAGAAACATAAGGAATAGCCCTTAAAACAGCACCCCAGGTGCGACTAAAACCCTTAAAACTTTTAAAACAGCACCCTAGGTGCGACTAAAACCCTTAAAACTCCTAAAACAGCACCCCAGGTGCGACTAAAGCAGCGGCTTTGCCGCGATAAAACAGCACCCCAGGTGCGACTAAAACCGCACCTTTGGTGCGCCAAACGAGATGTTACCAATAGACTTCATAGAATCATTACACAGTCAGATGTCGCCTGAGGAGGCGCAGATGTTGTGTCAAGCGCTGGCCACCGAGCCAGTGGTGTCTATCCGATTAAATGATAAGATAGACTGCCTATCCTTTGATGCCGACACCGAGGAGGTGCCATGGCACGAGGATGGTTATTACCTGAGTAAACGGCCTCAGTTTACGCTAGATCCGCTCTTTCATGCGGGTTGCTATTATGTGCAAGAGGCTAGTAGTATGTTCCTTGGCGAGGTACTCAATCAGTATGTCCAACGCGATAGTATCGTGCTGGATATGTGTGCTGCGCCTGGTGGTAAGTCCACGCTCATCAGCCAGTATCTGGGCGATGAGGGATTGCTGGTGAGCAACGAGGTAGTGCGCCAGCGTGTGTTCATCCTATCGGAGAACATCCAGAAATGGGGCAACGGCAACACGGTGGTGACGCACAACTATGCGGCCGATTTTGGCAACAAGTTGCAGAACCTATTTGATTGTATTTTGGTGGATGCACCATGCTCGGGCGAAGGTATGTTCCGCAAGGACGCAGGTGCCGTAGAGGAATGGAGTCAGAAGAACGTGAGCGACTGTGTAGCCCGTCAGTGCGAGATACTGGACGAGGTGTGGGATGCGCTCAAGCCTGGTGGTGTGATGATCTATTCTACCTGTACCTTCAACGAGGAGGAGAACGAGAAGAATGTGCAGTGGATCATCGACGAACTAGGTGCCGAGGTGCTGCCTGTGGCCTATGACCCTAATTGGGGCATCGTAGAGGGCCGCGTAGGTTATCACTTCTATCCACATAAGGTCAAGGGCGAGGGTCTGTATATGTGTGCGCTGCGCAAGAAGGGTGCACCCGGAGCCACTTTCCGCATACCTAAGCAGAAGAACACAGCGCCTAAGACCAAGATCGATGGCGAGGCAGAGATGCGCAGTTGGTTGAAGCATCCTGATCGTTGGGTGATTCGTCAGCAGGAGCGATTCATGTCGGCTTATCCAGCTAAATACAAGGAACTCATTGAGTATATCTCTACGCAGTTTATCTGCATCAGTACGGGTTTTGGTATTGGTGAGTTGAGGGGCAAGGGCGTAGCGCCACAGCATTCGTTGGCAATGCTCAAGGACCTTAACAAGCAGGCTTTTGTGTGTGCCGAACTGAGCCTAGAGCAGGCTCTGGCATACTTGCGCAACGAGGCGTTGGTGATCGATGGTGTAGCCCAGGGTATGGTGTTGGTGACCTACGAAGGTGTACCATTGGGCTTTGTGAAGAATGTTGGCAATCGCTGCAACAACCTCTATCCCAAGGAGTGGAGAATACGCAAGTTGTAGCACCCCTTAAAACTCGCGGCCCAGCCGCATAAACCCCACTGATAGCACTGATGTAAGCGGATGTAAGCGCACCTGCGGTGCTGTTCAGGAGTTCAGAAGGTTCAGAGAGCCCACTGATCTCACGGATATACACGGATGTTTTGGATTTGATCTCCTAGCCCTATCGGGCAGAAATCTTATAAATCTTATTTGCGAGGTTACCTTGCAAGCAAGATTATAAGGTTCTCCGAAACCAATTACCACCGCTCCTTCGTCGTCAGTTGCTTGCGACAAGGAACTCGCTAGGCTCGTTGAGGTCGCCGCACCTCCTCCTCTCCCCAAAAAGTCACGAACTTTTCGGGGGCCCCGAGAGGGGCACATCCAAAACGTGACCGCTGAATCTTAACTACAACGACTCTGATTAGACTCTGATTGGTCATTGCAATGTGTACCGCCACATTTATAAGATTCAATGACTGAGCACGGAACGCGCGGAAGGAATGGTGGTAATCCATTGCGGAGCACATAGAAAAGAGGGGTTGAGCGTGGGAGATAAGATTAATAAGATTTCTCGAGCAGCTTGCTGCGAGTAGGAGATAACACTCTTAAAACTCTTAAAACTTCATATAATGAAAACTGTCTTTCTTACCGGTGCTACAGGCACCATGGGCTTTGCAGGTATGACAGAGATCCTGCGCTACCCAGATCAATACAAGCTACGCGTCCTAGCACGCCCAAGCGCTAAGAACAAAGAAAAATTGGCTCCTTTTGCCGACCAAGTAGAAGTCGTTTGGGGCGACCTAACCAACTACGATGATATCCTTCGTGGTGTCACTGGCGCCGATATCGTGCTGCATGTGGGTGGTATGGTGTCTCCACAAGCGGACTACCGCCCTAAGGCTACCCTGCGCACCAATATCTCTGCGGCTACCAATATCCGTGATGCCGTGCTCGCACAACCAGAGGACAAGCAACCTAAGGTAGTGTATATCGGTAGTGTGGCTCAGATGGGCGACCGCCGCGAGCCACTGCATTGGGGACGCGCTGGCGACCCTATCTGCGTGTCTGCTTATGACCACTATGGTCTGACCAAAGCGCAAGCAGAGCGCATCATCACCAACTCGCCTATCAAACAATGGGTAGCCCTTCGTCAGTCGGGTATTCTCTACCCAGCTATCTTGAAGAACTACGACCCTATCATGTTCCATGTGCCTATCCGTGGCGTATTGGAGTGGGCGACTGTAGAGGATAGCGGACGCCTCCTGGAGCGTGTCTGCCGCGACGAGGTACCAGAGGAGTTCTGGAAGAACTACTACAATATCGGCTCGGGCCAAGAGTACCGCATCAGCAACTACGAGTTTGAGTGCCTGCTCCTAGATGCCATCGGCTGCCCACGCCCTGAGAAGATCTTCAATGCCAACTGGTTCACCACCCGCAATTTCCACGGTATGTGGTATATCGATGGCGATCGCCTTGAGAACTACCTCCATTTCCGCGAGAACATGCCTGTTAAGGAATACTTCAAGAAAATGGCCAAGTCGCCTACGGTACCAGCAGGTATCCGTTTTGCGGCTAAGACCAAGATTGCCAAATTGTTCCCACGCTGCGTGAAACTAGCGATGTATGCCATGGCTATGTCCAAGGAGCATGGTACACAATGGTGGATCAAGCACAACAAGACCGAGCGCATCAGCGCCTACTATGGCACACTGGAGGCATACAAGGCTATTCCAGACTGGAAGCATACCGACCTCTCACACAATAGCGAGGAGTATGTATTGCTCGACCACGGTTATGACGAGCAAAAGCCAAAAGAGCTCTTCACTCTCGAGGACATGCAGAAAGCCGCAGCTTTCCGCGGCGGTAAATGCCTCGGCACTACAGCGAGTTTAGCGAGCGATCTACCAACTACAGGCGAAGCCGATCTACAGCGAAGCGATCTATCCCTCTGGGACACCCCATTGCTCTGGGAATGCGCCGAAGGCCACCAGTTCACCGCTACTCCACGCCTCGTATTGCTAGGTGGCCATTGGTGCGAGGAGTGTATGCCTTACCCATATAAAGGTGAGCCTAATGCTCGTCCATGGCAATGGGATAAGGTGGCTAAGAAGAACCCATTCTTCGCACAACTCTGGGCACCACTCCACGACGAGAACGAGGACAATGTCTATGGTCCAGAAGTCTTCGACGGTTGGGAGTGACAGCCAAAGGCTGTAGTTGAAAGAGTTTTAATAGTTTTAGCCGCAGCAAAGCTGCTGTTTTAGAGGTCAATGCACCCTTAAAACTTCTAAAACCTTTAAAACTTCTAAAACTGCCGAAGGCAATAAAACCCTGAAACCCTAAAAATAGCACCGCAGGTGCGCTTAGAACTACAAAAAAACCGCATTTCCGTGCGGTTTTTTTGTGTGCCCTCCCCTTACAAATCTTTAGTTATTCTTTAGTTATTCTTTAGTGATTTATTAGTGATACATTAGTTATTAAGCAACTTTTATTATAAAATCAGCGATCAATTCTCATAACTCATAGCTCATCACTTATCATTCATCGTTCATAGCTAAACAAGTCTCCTAATTATTCTCAAAAACACCGATTTCCTTTCCAATTAGGATATTTTTATCTAAAATTGCCTAATTTTGTTGCTATTTCTTGCTCAGTTCAAAAAAAATCACTAACTTCGCAGGCTGTTTATTGTGCGCACACCCCTACGCGAGTGCACTCGAGGGAACAAACACTTCCGCCAACAAACTATTGGCGATTTAGAAGAGAAATGGGGAAATCAATCACCACCAATAATTTTGAATAATATTAAAACATTAAAAGCGACGTGACCCCCGATAGGTTAAATACTACATACGTACAAGCGGTTGAAGCAATCAAGACTGCTATTCTTGATGCGCAGTATGAAGCAGCGAAAGGCGTGAATAATATCCAACTCATGCTTTACTATGCTATCGGACGATTCATATCACAAAATACACGCAAAAACAAATGGGGAACCAATGCAATTACCACTATCAGCCAAATGCTCAAGCATGAAATGCCAGGACTGAGAGGGTATTCCGAGTCTAATCTCAAAAAGATGCGTATATTCTACGAAGAATGGAGTGATTTTGATAATTCGTTCATTCAAACGAACGATTTGCAAAACTCAATTTCGTTCATTCAAACGAACGATTTATCAGATGCTATTTCGTCCATTCAAACGGACGAAATCCAAATACATCCTTTTAACTTCCCTGCCATAGACGCTTTCCCTGCTAATGACTTTCGAAGCATCGGGTTTACACATCACTATAATATTCTTGTAGGAAGTAAAGTTCGCGAGGAAAGACTATTTTATATTTCTATTTGTGCACGTGAACATCTCACACCAGATGGAATAAAAAACTGCATTGCTCAAAACCTCTATGCACAAAAGGGACAACTTCCAAATAACTTCCTGCAAAAACTACCCGCTACCAATCTCGCGAAACGAGCAATATTGGCATTCAAAGACCAATATATGCTTGATTTTATCAATGTAGAAGAACTCGGAGCAAGAGATATAGAAGAGGTTAATGAAGTGCTTGTTGAGCAAACCATTGTGGATAACATCAAGAAATTCATCTTGCAATTTGGAAGCAACTTCCTCTTTATGGGAAATCAATATACTGTTTCAGTTCACGGACATGACCACCGTATCGACCTTTTGTTTTTTAATCGCGAACTGAATTGTCTTGTGGCTATTGAACTCAAGACAGGGGCTTTCAAACAGATGTACCTTGGTGAACTCAATGGATATCTGCGGCTATTAGACGATTATGTACGCAAACCGCACGAAAATCCAAGTATTGGTATTGTACTATGCAAAGATGCCGATCGCGCGTATGTAGAGTACATGATTCAGGATTACGACAAACCAATGGGAGTAGCTACATATAAAACGGCTACAGACATGCCCGAGCATCTTCGTAATAGTTTGCCAGATCAAGAGAGTCTACTTAAATTAATGAAAGCATAAATTATTTACTTAAGATTTCTGCGCGCCAGCGCTAGGAGACAACATTTCGCAAAGCCAATTTCGTGAGCGACAGCGAACCATAAACGTGAACGAAGTGAAACAAATTTAATTTTGCTTAAATTACTACTTAGAATAACGTGGCACAGCCACATGTAACATAGTAACGCGCGAAAGCGCATGTAACGTGAAACAACATGTACACCACCTCTAACATATCACCTATTTATCAAATGGTTTCCAATCACTTGAATATGTCTAATGCGCTAATTTGTAGCGAATTAGACCGTATGGGGGGGGTAATTCTCAATTCGCAAAATACAACTGCGCACATAGCGCCGATATAGCTAATATTATACCATCTATGCTGGCATAGGTGGTATTTTCATTGTATATAATATAAGCGGCCAAGCCGCAGCATTGAAACAGCCCAATGGGCGTGAAACAAGCAGCTTTGCTGCATGAAACTTTGAAACTAATATTAATTAACACTTTAAAAATATTACTTTATGAAAAAATCAATCTTCTTATTTTTCGCAGCCATCCTGTGTAGCGTCAGCGCATGGTCGTATAACTACGGTGGTACCAATGTGTACTACTATTTTGCCAACACAGGCAGTTGGTCTAATGTCTATTTGTATATCTGGAATAATGATAATACCTGGAACACTAACTTTACTTTAAACAAAATTGCAAATACCAATGTTTATTATCATAAGTGGAGTTCTGCTTACAATAATAATGGAGGTATCTTATTTAGAGCATCGACAGCGAATTGGGACAACAAAACTAATGATATTAAGGCAGACTATACGAGTCACACTTCATGGGTACACAATAGCACTACGGGTAAGACCGATCTCTCCAACATCAACCGTTCTGCCCAAGTTGCGGTGAAGCTATCTACAGGAGGAAATTATACACAAACGGCTAATGCAAATTGCGTAGCACAAGTATCTGGTTATACTGTAGAAAAAGGAAAATCTTCCGCAACAGCTAAGAATGCATCTACCAGCGGAAGTAGTGCTACTGCATCCATTAGTGCGGCTTATGGTTCTACTATTACATATACCGCAACTGCTGGCACTGGCTATACCTTTGAGGGTTTCTCTACAAGTAATTCAACAACTTTGCCTGCTACTAAATATGCTTCAGGAAAAACTGCAACTGCAAGCGGATATGGTTCTACAAACAACTCTACCTACTATGCATATTTCAAAGCAAACCAATACACCGTAAAATTCGACGCCAATGGCGGTACGGGTTCAATGTCAGATCAGTCTCACACATACAGTGTATCCCAAGCATTAACACCAAATGCATTCACACGAGCAGGGTACACTTTTGAAGGTTGGAACACCAACGCGGATGGAACAGGAACATCATACACCGACAAGCAAAGTGTTAGCAACCTTTCATCAACTGACGGCGCAACTATCACCCTCTATGCACAATGGGCGGAGATTCCTGCAAACAATCATAACATCACTTATACTGCCCAAGCTACGGGCTGGACATATGGTGCAACTCCAGCATCCGCAGAAGAAGGAACTACGGTAACATTTGTCGTTAATCCTACAACAGGATATACCGTAAGCGTGACAAGTGACGATGTTACTTTGAACAAAAATGAGAATGAATACACCTTCACTATGCCAACAAAAGATGTGGCAATCAACGTATCCGCAGTTGAAAATACTCACAATGTCATCGTTTCTTACAAATGTGGTGGTGAAACAATAAAACCAGATGCAACCGTGGAAGCTGTAGGCGAAGTTACAACTATAAGCGTTACTGCTCCAGAAATTGATGGTTATGCATTCGATTCTTGGACATTAGGTTCTGGCATTCAATCTGCTAACACTACAGCTAACCCTATTAGCATTACGACCAAAGCATCTGGCTATTACACGTTGACTGCGAACTATACCAAAATGGTCACAGTATATTTGATAAACAATAGCAACTGGGCTAGAGTGTATGCTTATGGTTGGAAAAATGGCGAAGCCCAAGGTACTCCTGCATGGCCAGGAGCAGAGATTACTGAAAACAAGTTGGCTGAAAAATACGAAGGCTACGATGTATATTCATACAAAGTGAAAGAGGGTTCTTACGACAATGTTATTTTCAACAACAACTCTGGAAAACAAACCGAAACATTCGCTTGGACAGATGGTAAGTACTATTACGCCGTTGATCCATTAGGTTCTAACGTATACCTCGCAGGTGAAATGACAAATTGGGGCACAGATAAAGTTGAGTTTAAGAAAACAACTGCAGAAGCAACCACTGCAAGTGTAACAGTGAACCTTACAGCTAAATCATACACTTTCAAACTCGTTAGAGGCGAAGATTGGTTTGGTAATTATGGAACTATGCAACGTGGTGGTGACGGAGTTCATGAAGGTGGTTGGTCGTTTGATGAAACAGCTTATGAAGCTAACTGTACAATCGTTGCGGACATCGTAGGTGACTATACTTTCACATGGGATTTGACCACAAAGAAACTTACCGTAACATATCCTGCACTCCCAAAACACCAAGTGACTGCTACCGTTAATCCTGCAGAAACTGGCGAAGTAACAGGAACTGGTGAATACGAGCAAGGTTCTAAAGCAACCCTCGTTGCTACTCCAGCAGCAGGTTATACATTCAAAAACTGGACAGTAGCTGGTATAGAGAAATCTGTAGAAGCCACATACACATTCACTGTAACTGAGGCTGTTGAACTCGTTGCTAATTTCGTTCCAGAAGTTACTCACGAAGTTACAGTATCTTATCTCTGCAATTCTAATCCTATTCCTGGTCACGATGCAACTACACTCGCTGTAGGTGTTACTACTCCAAGTACTTTCACAGCTCCTGCTATTACAAATTACAAATTTGATAGTTGGACTGTAGGAACTGGCGTACAAGCAGTAGACGCTAACGCTAACCCAATTCAAATCACTACTAAAGCTGAAGGCGAGTACACACTTACAGCTAACTACACCAAGATTGAGTTAACATATACCGTAACTGTTCCAGAAGGCACTGAGAAATGCTATATCGCAGGTGATATGAATAGCTGGTCATTCCAAGAGATGACTCCAACAGCTAATGCCAACGAGTTTACTATCACTATCGACGGTGCAACCACTGCTCATAAATACAAATACACCTGTGGTGAAAGCTGGGATTACGTTGAGAAGAAGGCAGATGGCTACGACTTAGCTGATAATCGTAGTTATAAAGCTAATGACGTTGTTGCTAAATGGGGAGACCCATTATCAACGAATGTTTACCTTGCAGGATCTATGACCGCTTGGAACGATCACAAGATTGAATTTAAGAAAGAAACCAAAGAATCAAAAACTGCTTCTATTGTGCTTGTTCTTACAGAAAAAGCATATGAAATCAAAATTGTTGACAATGGTGAATGGTTAGGAAATAATGGAATAATAACAGAGTCAGTGGATGGATGGACCTTTGAGAAAGAGACAAATAATTGCAACCTCCAAACACTTGTTGCAGGAAAATACACTTTCACATGGAATTTTGAAAATAAGAAACTATCTGTAACATACCCTGTTGAAACTGTAGTTCCTGCAGAGGCTAAACAAGGCATCTTCTCTGTTGGCCAATACGAAGTTGCTCAATTTGCTCCAGGTAACTTGCAATACAATCTAGGAGAAAGCAAATGGACATTTGCAACAAACCAATACGACTACATCGGTGGAGATAATATTAATCTTGGTGATCCTACATTTACTGGTACAATTGATATGTTCGGTTGGAGCACTGACGAGACTTATTATGGTGTTAACCCTAACAACGTAAACGATCTTTACGATGGCACCTTCCAAGATTGGGGTACCAAAATGGGCGGAGGTTGGTCAACTCTCTCTGCTGATCAATGGAAATACCTCCTCAATACACGTACTAACGCTGAGAACCTCAAACAAATCGCTAGAGTGGGTGAGGTTGTAGGTATCATGCTCTTCCCTGATAATTGGAACGAAGCTCCAGTTGTGGAAGCTAAAAACGATAGCTATTTCGAAGTAAAAATCTACAACTACGATCTCGCTCAATGGGCTAACCTTGAGGCAGCTGGTGCTATCTTCTTGCCTGCAGCAGGTCGCCGTGCTGGTGGTTATGGCAACATGATTAACAAGGATCAAGTAGTAGAGACTAACCCAGCGAATCTCAATGGAGGTCACTACAAACACCAAGATAACACCAATATCTACTGCTACTACTGGACAAGAACTATCAACGAATCTACCAAAGACGTTTCTTATCTCCACAATATTCAAGCTCTTGGTGGTGATAAATATACCATCGGCACAGGTGCTGTTTGGGGCGAAAAAGGCCGCTACGGTCAAAGCGTTCGTTTGGCTAAGGTAACTAGCACACTCATTGAAATCGGTGACGGAGATAATAGCGCAGCACTTGCAATATCTGGTACTGTTAATGTAGAAGTAACTCGTCAATTCGAAACAGGTAAACTCTATACCATCTCATTGCCATTTACCTTGGAGAATGTATCTAGCGTATTTGGTAACCAAGCATACGAATATACCTCTCTTGGCAAAGATGGTGAGAATGTAGTTCTCTACTTCAGCAAAACCAACACTATGGAGTCTGGTAAACCTTACTTGATTGAGCCAGCTCATGATGTTCTTGGATTTATTGTAGATGATGTTACTTTAAGCAACACTACTAACAATATTTCATTCGATGCTGGAACTAACACTGTAAGTATGGAGGCAGTTCTTTCTGCTGGTGATGATGCAGAGACAGATGGTAAATATTGGTTGGCATCAGATAGATACTTGTACGACAACGACACAAAACTTAAGAGTTTACGCGCAGTATTTACAATCAGTTCTGCTAGCAGCATTAAACCACGTGCTCGCGTTGCATTTAGCGAGAACGCTGCTACTGGTCTCGACAATATCACCAACGGTGAGAACACCACTATCAAGCTCATTGAGAACGGTCAACTCATCATTATCCGCAATGGCGAGAAGTTCAACGCACAAGGCGTGCGCTTCTAAGAAGCGAGTTGAAAGTGTTTTAGGAGTTTTAGTCGCAGCGTAGCTGCTGTTCTAAGGTGGGCTGCGCTCGACTAAATCACCCTTAAAACTTTTAAAACCCTTAAAACTTTTAAAACTCTTTTTGAATATTATGAAAAAAGTATATATCGCGCCTCAAACAGAGGCAATCGAGCTCCTCGGAGCAAACACTATCATGTCTGGTAGTGGTTTCACTCCAATTCATGGTACTGGAACAGGTACAGGTACAGGAGATATGATGTAATCTTCCTTATAATCACTAATCCTATAGGTATCTTGCCTATCACACTCAACACCACAACCGCTCACTCAGGGCGGTTGTGGTGTTGTTAGTCCACTCTTTCAGAAAAAAATAAGCCCAATAGTTGCATATTTCACAAAAAAACATTACCTTTGCAGCGAAAATCTGTAGCATGCTACAAAAATATTAAATAAAACGATGTTTTATGAGTGCAACCGATTACTTAAATAATGCACAAGAGTGGTTAGCTCAGCAATCTCAAAGAACGATTGATTACCAATGGGAGATTCAGCATCACAACCAAATGCACAAAGCCTACGAAACCTCTTGGTAGGTCTTTCTCGATTTGAGCAATTTCCAGTAGCAATTCAATGGGCAAAAGAAAACCATTGCGTTGTAGATATGTTTGGCGCTTTTGCAAAAGAGCGGCATTTGTTATTGTTCCAAAGTGGCAACGAAAGCGAGAACTGGATTGATCCCACAACTAACTTGGTATATAAAATGAATAATCTAATGCATGTAGGTGGAGACATATTAAAACTATTGAATAGAGTTGAATTATACAATCAGTTATTTCCACACATTGCATTACAGTTCGTAGGATTTCATGTAATGAGTGAAAGCAATGCTTATCCTGTATTCACGCAACCATTTGTAGATAATGTACGTTTCGCCACCGCTGAAGAGATACTTGTTTATATGCAATCACGCGGATTCAAGCCACAAGACAAAGATGGTGTTTTCTCTGATGGAAATTACCTGTTGAGTGATGTTAAACCAAAAAATGTATTAGCATCTGATAATGGATTAGCCATCTTTGTAATTGATACTGATGTCACACTAGTATAACAAACATTCTACTACACACCATTAGATATTCCATCTCACAACCGCTCCTCAGGGCGGTTGTGGTGTGTTTATCCCTTTGAGAAAGGTTCAGAGTAATATCGGAGTGGTAACGGGATAGGAAATATGTTGGTATTACCCCTGCCTCTACATCATACACTTTATGCCTTACTATAATTATTTCAACAAAATTATGCTAGTAGAATAATTTTATTTGCATAATTCAAAATATTATTGTACCTTTGCAGCGGATTTTTCATTAGAAACTACTATGACGACTATCAAAAACCCATTTATCATCAAAGGTTTGATACCTGATGCTTATTTTTGCGATCGCGTTAAGGAAACAGAAATCTTAACCAATCACATTCATAACGGTCGCAATGTGGTACTCACTGCTCCTCGCCGAATTGGTAAGACAGGACTGATTGCCCATTGTTTTCAAAATGCTGAGTGGGAAAAAGATTACTACGTATTCTTTATTGACATTTTAGAAACTTCCTCACTCCGTGATTTAACCTTTGCACTTGGCAAACAAATCTTTGAGACACTCAAACCTCGTAGCAAACAGATGATGGATCTGTTTGTTCAGACGGTACGTTCCATTAGTGGAGAGTTTGGATATGACCCATTATCTGGCATGCCAAAATTTAATCTAACACTAGGGGCGATACAAAATCCTGAATACACCCTATCCGAGATATTTGACTATATCAACAAGGCAGACAAACGCTGCTTGATTGCCATTGATGAGTTTCAACAAATAGTTCACTATCCAGAAAAAAATATCGAAGCTATCCTTCGAACACACATTCAGCATTGCTCGAATGCAGACTTTATTTTTGCGGGCTCGGAACGTCATATATTAGAGGAGATGTTTAATCTTCCATCACGACCATTTTATGCAAGTACAGTCAATATGAGTTTAGAAGCCATATCTGTAGATATCTATGCAGAGTTTGTTATTCGACTTTTCCGAGAGTTCAATAAGCAGATAGATACTGATAGTGTAGAGTACGTTTATCGCCTATTTGATGGCAACACCTATTGCATGCAAAAAGTAATGAATGTGGCTTTTGCGATGACTCCTAATGCAGATGTTTGTAGCTACACGATTATAGAGCACGCAATAGAAGATATCCTATCGGATAATGAACGCAACTATCAAAATCGACTATCATTGCTCACTCCAAAGCCTAAAGAACTCTTGATTGCCATTGCTAAAGAAGGCAAAGCATCTAAAATAACTTCCGGGCAGTTTATTAAGAAACATCATTTATTATCAAGTAGTTCCGTACAATCAGCTATCAAGCAACTCCTATCAGAGGACTGGATAACCTATTCATCAAACGAACAAGGACAAAAGCAGTACATGCTCTCCGACCCATTCTTTACGATTTGGCTACAACGTCACTTCTAAAAGCCGTGTAACGTGTAAGTGTAAAGTGTAGGTGCCAAAGGCGCAGCGTAGGGTGTAAGGAGTAAAGGCGATGAACCCTTAAACCCTTAAAACTCCTAAAACAGCACCACAGGTGCGACTAAAACCCCTAAAACTTTTAAAACAGCACCACAGGTGCGACTAAAACCCTTAAAACTTTTAAAACAGCACCATAGGTGTGACTAAAACCCTTAAAACTTTTAAAACAGCACCATAGGTGCGACTAAAACCCTTAAAACTTCTAAAGCAGCAGCTCTGCTGCGACTAAAATATGTTTTTCGACGAACTACCCCTAGCAGATGAGGTGCTTGATGCCCTCTGGGACATGCACTTTGACGAGTGCACTCCCGTACAAGAACATACCATACCCGTCATCCTTGAGGGACGCGACGTGATATCCTGTGCCCAAACAGGCACGGGCAAAACTGCCGCATTCATCCTTCCGCTACTGACCAACCTGCTCTACGACAACCACGATCCTAACAAGCTCAATGCCATCATCATGGCACCTACGCGTGAGCTGGCTCAGCAGATTGACCAACAGATGGAGGGCTTTGGCTTCTATGTACCTTTCTCCTCCGTAGCCATCTACGGCGGCAACGACGGCGGAGCATGGGGCACTCAGTCCACTGGACTACAACGAGGAGCCGACATCGTTATCGCCACTCCAGGACGACTATTATCCCTGATGAATATCTACAACATCGATTTCTCGGGCGTCAAATACTTTATCCTAGACGAAGCCGACCGCATGCTGGACATGGGCTTCTACGACGACATCATGGCCGTAGTCAACCGACTACCCAAAGATCGACAAACTATCATGTTCTCTGCTACCATGCCAGCCAACATCCGCAAGATGGCCAAAGCCATCATGCATAACCCCGCCGAAGTGCAGATAGCCGTGTCACGACCACCCGAGAGCATCCGACAAATGGCAGTGGATATCTTCGAAACGCAGAAAACGGAGTTTCTGGTAGGGCTATTAGGCGATAGAGCACCCCAAAAATCAGCAGATTTTTCGGGGACCCTGCAGGCGATAAGGCGAGAGGCGAAAGGAAATGAGGCGGGTGTCAGGACTCCTGACACTGGAGAAAAACTCAAGAAAATCATTGTCTTCGTGGGTAAGAAGCAGAAGGTGAAAGAACTCACGCGCACACTACGCGCCAACCATATAGACGCGCGCGCCATGCACTCCGACCTCGAGCAGAAAGAGCGCGACGAAGTGATGCTAGACTTCCGCAACAACAAGGTGGACGTCCTAGTAGCCACCGACATCGTCTCACGAGGTATTGACGTGGACGATATACCACTGGTCATCAACTACGATGTACCACGCGATGCCGAAGACTATGTACACCGCATCGGCCGCACAGCTCGTGCGGAGAACAAAGGTGAAGCGATCACTCTGGTTAGCCCAGAGGATAAACACTTCTTCAATAAAATAGAGAGATTCTTACAGAAATCTATCGAGCGACTGCCTTTGCCTGCTTTGCTCGGAGCTGCTCCAGATAGTAGCGTATGTTCACTTGCTGCTGACGCCCCCAAGCGGTCTTCAAAGCACCGAAAAGGCGGGAAGCCTCACTGGCATAATCGCAAGCCAAAGCGTAATCGCCCAACATCTCATAAGCAGTAGCGATATTGGCCGCAGCCACCGCTGCGGCTTTTTTATCCTCTTTAACTTTCAACTTTCGACTTTCAACATTCGACTCATTATTGGCAACCTGTTGCCAATGATAAATAGCCTCCTCCCAACGTTGATAACGGAAAGCCTCTAGACCATTTTGCACATGTGTATTATCGTCGCTATACAAGTATCGGCGAACGGGCTCCCATGATGGCAACAAACTAGCACCTATCCGATCACCCAGCACACTAGCTATATACAACAAGGCCTCCTGGCGATCAGGCAGCATGCTCAGCGCCTGCGAGCGACTGTACTTGATATCGCTTTCCCATACCAGGGTATCGGCCTGCGTGAAAGTAGCGGTTCGGCGACTGGCATCTGCATAATACACACTCCAGTGCGACTGAGCAAAAGCCTGCAAATAGGCATACTGTCCACCCTCCTCTACCTCAAAACTCTCCAATACATCATATACCACCAGCTGATTGAGCACCAGCAGCGCATCCATTTGGTAGTTCTGCAGCAAACCACGCGCAGCACTAGTGCTGAGCAACTGACGGCTATAATAATTGTTGGATTGATTCTGCGACACATCTAGCAGCTCCACTGCATCCATCTCTGTGCTGGTCTCTAGCGTCTGAGTCAGACTAAACATCGTATATAGCAACGCACGCTCCAAATCCACCTCTATACCGCCCTGCGTACTGCCATCCACCACTGTAGAATGGCCAAAGGCATCCGGCTGAACCACCGCATTATTCACCACCATCACACGATGTACATCGCGCAAAGCATCACGCTGGGCATCGCGGTACTCATCAATGGTGAAATACCACTGTTGAGCTGCCATGGGTATCGCCATGAGCAATAGACCAACTATTATATGCAGTTTTAGGGCTTTCAATCTTGTAGAGTATTACTTTTTAGGATGGATAAGCTGGTTCCACTTTTGTTTGGCAAACTGCAGGGTGTTGTTGATGAGAAACATACCCCAATGCTCGTTTTCCTCGGCGGCAGAGTCCTCTAGATACTGCTCGGTAGCTTCGGCAGCACTGTCAGACATCACCAATAGCTGGTCGCCTACCTCCAATTCGGATTGGCCCGTAGGAACAAAGAAATCCTCGCCACGGCGAACCATGATAACTAGCGACTTGTTGGCAAACACAATATCCTTGAGGCAATTGCCCTGAGCCAACATCTCGGCTGTAACCTCCATCTCGGTGGCTACCGCAGCCACCTCCTCAGGTAGGTCGATGTCAAAGTGCACAAGACGCTTCTGCTGCGCAGGAGGCGTAGTCAAACGCAACTTGCGAGCCATAGCCGACAAGGATGTACCTTGTATAATCAGCGAAAGCAATGTGCAGAGGAACACAATATTGAATATCAGGTTAGCGTGTGGTACCTCGCTAGCCTTGCACATGATGGCAAAAATGATAGGCACTGCCCCCTTTAGTCCAACCCAACTGAGCATCAGCTTGTCGTTTAAACGGTATTGCTTAAAGGGTAGCATACACAATATAACCGACAACGGACGAGAGATGAACATCATCACTACGCTGATGATAAGTCCGGATAATAGCACCTTGGCTTGAAAAAGCTCGTGTGGACGCACCATCAGACCCAACACCAGGAAGATCACCAACTGGCTGAGCCATGTGAGACCGTCGAAGAAACTGCGCGTCTGGCGCTTGCGGGTGAACTTGCTATTACCAATCACCAAACCGCCAATATACACCGCTAGGTAGGTGTTGCCTTTCAGATAATAGGTGGCCGAGAAGATGAAGATACATGCCGTAAGCACCATGATAGGATAGAGCGACTCGTTGCTAAGCTGCGACTTGCGCATCAAACTAACCACACCCTTGCCAAACAGGAAGCCCATTACCGCACCCATCACCAACTGCACCACCACATCCTGTACCACGGTCAGCGCTGTGACATCGCCCTGAGTGGCTGTGACCACACCAATCAGCGTGGTGGTCAGCACATAGGCCATAGGGTCGTTGGCACCTGACTCCAACTCTAGCAGCGGACGCAGATTATGCTTGAGACCTATACCATTGGTACGCAGAATCGAAAAGACTGAAGCCGAATCAGTAGATGACATGGTGGACGCCATGAGCATAGCAATAGGGATGCTGACACTAGCAATAGCCTTAAACCATCCAAATACAAAGTAAATCAATGCACCTGTGATAACCATGGTGAGCAATACACCTAGCGTAGCTAGCGTAAGACCTGGAGCAATCACTGGACGGATATCTGAGAGCTTGGTGTCTAGTCCACCCGAAAACAAGATGATACACAGCGCTATGGTACCGATAGCCTGCGCTGAATCGACATCCAGCATATAACCAACACCCTCTTCGTTGAAGAGTTTGCCTATACCATCAGGTCCAAACAACATACCCACTGCCAAGAATAGCAATAGGGCAGGGATACCAAACTTATAACCGATCTTGTCGGTGAAGATGCTGGCGAAAAATAGCAGCGAGAGTACTAAAAGGATGAGTTCGACTTGCAAGGGGCTTTAGGGGTTATAGGGGTTTTAAAAGTTTTAAGGGTTTTAGAGTTTCAGGCGGCTTTGCCGCTTGTTTCATGTGCCGTTGGCACTTGTTTCAGTGTTTCAAGCTTGAAACAGCGAAGCGGTGAAACAGCCCGCAGGGCGTGAAACCTTTCAACTCTTTATTTAAGGTTTGGCTATGCCAAAAACCTGTAGAATAGCCTCTTGCCAAAACTCCAGTGGATTGTAGCCTGCTACCTTTTGTGGACTACCCGTCATAGGACATAGCACCACAGTAGGGTAACCGCTCACAGCAAACAAAGCAGCCAACTCTGGCTCTTTATCTGCATCTACTGTATATACATATATCTGACCGTCGTATTGCTCAGCAATCTGCTCGAGAATAGGGTGGAGCTTCTTGCACCAACCACACCAGGTGGTGGAGAAGTCAATAAGACATGGCTTATCGCCCAAATATTTCCATTGAGTTGTAGATGATTTGTCGTAATAACATACTTTCTTCTTGAAGTCTTCTGTAGAAAGGTAAGTAAGATCTTTAGCTACTGCGCTTAATGCACAGCTGACCATCAAAATGATTAAAAAAATACTTTTTTTCATGATTTTTGCCAATTTGGGTGCAAAATTATAAAAAAAATTGTAACTTTGCAAACTTTTTAGAAAATTTGTATCTCTGAGTATCGGTGATTAGTATGATAGTTTCTGACTTAAATAGCGCATTACAACCCTATCTGGAGGCTACAGCGCAAGGGCAATTGTTTGTATTGGTGGATGAAAACACCCATGCAAAATGTATGCCAATACTGGCTACAGCACTGGCTGATATGCCCTATATGACGATCACGATACCAGCAGGCGAAGAGCACAAGACCTTGGCCACCGTAGAGCAGATATGGCATGCCCTGTACGAGCACCACGCTACGCGTGATGCCCTGCTGATCAACCTGGGAGGCGGCATGCTGACCGACCTAGGCGGCTTTGCTGCGGCTACCTTTATGCGAGGTTTGCGCTATGTGAATATCCCTACAAGTCTGCTAGCCATGGTGGATGCCTCCTCTGGTGGCAAAACAGGCTTCAACTACCTAGGCGTCAAGAATATGATAGGCTGTTTCGCCCAACCCGAGCAAACGCTGATCTATCTGCCGCTGCTGGACACCCTGCCTGCTGAGCAGTGGCTCAGCGGCTATGCCGAAATGCTCAAGCATGGCTTGCTGGATACGGATGCCCATTGGAATACCCTGCTAGCACTAGATGTGAACGATACAAAATGTTCGATTCCATCGGCGTTGTTGGCAGATAACCTGGCGGTGAAAGAGCGTATCGTGGCAGCTGACCCTACCGAAAAAAGCCTGCGCAAATTGTTGAATTTTGGACATACAATAGGTCATGCCATTGAGGAGGCTTATCATGCCGATGGCAGAAGTGTTCCGCATGGCTACTGCGTGCTGTGGGGCATGGTGGCTGAGCTATACCTAAGTGTGCTGTGTCTGGGTATGGACAAGCAGGTGCTGACCCAACTAAGTCATCTGATGCTGGCCTATTATGGTCGTCCAGCGTGCAACTGCAAGGAGCGCCAGCGCCTGGTGGAATGGATGATGCACGACAAGAAGAACAAACAAGCCGGTCAGATCAGCTTCTCGCTGCTGCGGGCGATAGGCGACGGCGTAGTAGATCAGACCATCAGTCGCGAGCAACTAGACGAGGCACTGGAGTATCTGTTCTCGCTTTAGGCTAGCCGTACTAGCCATACTAGCCATACTAGCCGTACTAGTAGAACTAGGATGCTAGAAAAAAAAGTTTGCTTTTAAGCCACTTTGTGATTTTAAGAGCGGAAAAATAAACCTAAACATGGCCGTTAAGGCCGTTTTTTTGCGTTTTAAGCGCATTTCTTGATTTTTTCATAAAAGGTATTGCGTATGTGAAGAAAAAGTTGTATCTTTGTATGCCAAATCAATTGACACGAACTATTAACAAAAATACATACGAATATGAAACGCTTGTTATTAATCTTTTGCATGCTCCTAGCATCCCATTGGATAATGGCTGGGGAAGAGTTTACTATTGGTGATTATAGTTTTGAAATCACTTCGCCTACAGAAGTTGCGCTTAGTGAAGTCAACCGCTCTATCAAGTCGGCACATCTGCCTGCTACGGTCACATACAAAGGAAACACATATACCCTTACTGAGATTTTAGAATATGCACTAGCCCATTGCTACGAACTAGATTCAGTAACCATACCTGCCACTGTCACAAAGATCAGTAACCATATTTTAATGTGTTCTTCGCCCAATTCATTAGTCATTGAGGCAGGAAACCCTATGTTCGATAGTCGTGATAATTGCAATGCTATCATAGAAACCCGAACAAATACTTTGATTGAAGGTTGTAGGAGTTCTACTATTCCTAATGGTGTTACAGAAATTGCAGGAGAAGCATTCTATCGCTGCGCACTGCTTACTTCTATCAATATTCCTGCTAGTGTTACCCATATTGGTGAGGATGCTTTTCGAGCATGCTATATGCTGGAATCAATAGAGGTGGATGCGGCTAACACTCGCTATGATAGTCGTGATAATTGCAATGCTATCATAGAAACCCAAACCAACACCTTGGTGGTAGGTTGCTCAGGTACTGTAATTCCCGAAAGTGTAACTAGTATTGGCGAATATGCATATATCTCCAATATTGAAGTTGCAAGTCACAAAAGCGAGCATTCTTATTTTCTTGATACATTATTCGTAATCCATATACCTAAGAGTGTAAAAAGTATAGGCGAGCATGCATTTTCTCGCTGCTCCGGAATCACTCATATTACAATTTCTAATAGTGTAACAAGTATTGAACTAGGAGCCTTTTACAAATGCTTTGGACTAAAATACATTACCTTGCCAAATTATATAAAGACTATAGAGTTAAGTGCTTTTGAATGGTGCGAATCTTTGACTACAATTTGCATACCCGATGGTGTAGAAAGTATCGGTGAGTCAGCATTCGCTGAATGTCATCGTTTGATGTCTGCGACTATTCCTCAGAGCGTAAAGACTATTGGCAGTTGGGCCTTTTCAAGTTGTTTTGAACTTAATGAAATAACCTATTTAGGAACCAAAGAGCAATGGTCGCAAGTAACTTTATTAGAAGATTGGGATGAAAATTCTCGCATTCAAGTGATAAATTGTACAGATGGTAAAATAAAAAGACAAGTGCCAAATAAGATAGATCGAGAGTATTTGTATTATATGAATCCCCACAATGATTATTAAAGCGCTTTAGGCATTCCTGTTAAGTAATATTGAGTTGTTGAGGAGTAGGACACAAGGAATTATACTACAAAATCGTAGATAAAAAATCACAAAGTAGCAGTGGCGAGGGTCACTGACTAACTTGATTAAGATAAGTAATCAACGGCTATAAAAACAAGTGTTTTAAGCGATTGGAGGATTTTGGAAAAATAGAGTACAATCAGTGATAGGCTGAAAAAGGCTATTTATTTGCGATTTGAGCGCATTTCTCGAAATAGACAGAGAGGGGTATTGTGTGTGTCAGAAAAAAATCGTACCTTTGCAGCCGGTTTGTGTGCGTATGTGCGCGAATTTGGTAAAGAAGAAACGACAGCAAACGCCGAAAACAAAAATAGATAATAACAAAAATAAAAATACAATGGAAGAATTGAATCAATCAATCGAACAACAAGAGAAGTATGATGGTTCGAGCATTCAAGTGCTCGAGGGTCTAGAGGCAGTACGTAAGCGTCCTGCCATGTACATCGGCGATATTTCGCTGAAAGGTTTGCACCACTTGGTATATGAGGTGGTGGATAACTCAATCGATGAGGCCTTGGCTGGTTTCTGTAGTATGATTGAGGTGGTTATCAACGAGGATAACTCTATCACCGTACAAGATAACGGTCGTGGTATCCCAGTAGATATTCACCCTAAAGAGAAGAAGAGTGCCCTAGAGGTGGTTATGACCGTCTTGCACGCCGGTGGTAAGTTCAACAAGGATAGCTACAAAGTATCTGGTGGTCTCCATGGTGTGGGTGTGAGCTGCGTGAATGCACTTTCAACCAAGTTGCACGTAGAGGTTCGTCGCGATGGTAAGATCCACGCACAAGATTATGCTACCGGTAAGCCTGTGGCACCTGTTAGCGTGATTGGTACATACGGCGAAGGCGAGGGTACAGGTACACGCGTACAATTCTGGCCTGATGCTACCATCTTTACCGAGACAGTGTATCGCTACGAGATCCTAGCTAACCGTATGCGCGAATTGGCATATCTGAATGCTGGCGTGCGTATCTCATTGACTGATAAGCGTGAGAAGAACGAGGACGGTAGTTACAAGGGTGAGATCTTCTATTCAGAGGAGGGCTTGAGCGAGTTTGTTCGTTATATCGATAGCAACCGCACTCCACTCATCAGCGAGGTGATTCACCTCAATACCGAGAAGTTTGGTACTCCAGTAGAGGTGGCAATCTTGTATAACACCGACTTTACTGAGAATGTATATTCCTATGTGAACAATATCAATACCATCGAGGGTGGTACACACGTAGCCGGTTTCCGTGCTGCGTTGACCCGCGTAATGAAGAAGTATGCCGACGAGAGCAAGATGCTGGAGAAAGCTAAGCTGAAAGACAAAGATGGTAATGCTAATATCGACGCTAACGACTTCCGCGAGGGTCTGACCGCTATCATCAGCGTGAAGGTGGCTGAGCCTCAGTTTGAGGGTCAAACCAAGACCAAGCTGGGTAACTCAGAGGTGGCTGGTATGGTGTCTTCTGCAGTGAGCGAGGCATTGACTAACTACCTAGAGGAGCATCCAGATGATGCGAAGAAGATCGTAGAGAAAGTGATCTTGGCTGCGCAAGCGCGTATCGCAGCACGTAATGCGCGCCAGAGCGTATTGCGTAAATCGCCTCTTGGAGGTGGCGGTTTGCCTGGTAAATTGGCTGACTGCGAGAGCAAGGATCCTGCAGAGTGCGAATTGTTCCTCGTCGAGGGAGATTCTGCGGGTGGTACCGCTAAGACCGGTCGTGATCGTAAGATCCAAGCTATCCTACCACTCCGTGGTAAGATCTTGAACGTGGAGAAAGCCATGGAGCACAAGGTGTTTGAGAGCGAGGAGGTGCGTAACATCTTTACCGCATTGGGTATTACCTTTGGAACAGAGGATGATCCTAAGGCTTTGAACTTGAGCAAGCTGCGCTATAATAAAGTAATCATCATGGCCGATGCCGATGTGGACGGTGCGCATATTGCTACATTGATCATGACATTGTTCTTCCGCCATCTGAAGGCTGTGATCGAGCAAGGCCACTTGTATATCGCTATGGCTCCATTGTACTTGTGTAGCAAGGGTAACTACAAGGAGTATTGCTGGAATGACCAACAACGTTTGGAGTTTATCATGAAGCACTGCGGTGGTGATGAGAAACTGGTGAAGACCCAACGCTACAAAGGTCTTGGTGAGATGTCCGACGAGCAGCTATGGGAGACTACTATGGATCCAGAGCGTCGCCTGTTGAAGCAAGTGACCATTGAGGACGCTGTAGAGGCAGATCGTACCATTGCTATGTTGATGGGTGATGATGTGGCTCCACGTCGCGAGTTCATCGAGAAGAATGCTACCTACGCTAAGATTGATGCGTAAGATGGTTTAGGGTTTAGGGTTTAGGGATGAAGATAGCAGTATATTGCAGTGCAAAAGACCGTATTCCGGCTGAGTATCTGGCTCTGGGAGATGAGCTAGGTACTTGGTTGGGTGCTGCGGGGCATACTCTGGTGTACGGAGGAGCCACAGGCGGACTGATGACGCGTGTGAGCAATGCGGCCAAGCAGGCTGGAGCCTCTGTGCTGGGGGTGATACCTCAGCGTATCATACAGGCCAAACGCATGGCGGATAATTGCGACAGATTGTATATGGTGCCTAACATGAGTGCACGCAAGCAACTGATGCGCACCGTAGCCGACTGCTTTGTGTGTCTGCCAGGCAGCTATGGCACCATGGACGAGATGATGGACGTAGTGGCTAGTGGCACCGTGGACGAGCATCGCAAACCTATCTTTGTCCTAAACTACAAAGGGTTCTACGAGGGGCTCAAACAGCAGAGCGAACATATGCGTAAGCTAGGATTCTTGCCGCCTGTAGAACAATACGCTCCGCAGTTTGTGGATACTATGGACGAACTGAAGGAGGAACTAATGAATTTAGAATTAAGAATTAAGAATTGAAAACAATATGCAAAAGACCAAAGTTTTTGAGCAATGGTTGCTAGACCAAAAGGCTATGATCCTTCGCTATCGCGAGGTGGAGAAAGGTGCAGTATTGGCTGAGTATAACCAACTGAAAGCCATAGTAGAGTCATCTGATTTTCAGGCAAAAAAGACTGAGTTGACCACCACCAAGTATGCCAATACCAGCTATGGTAAGACCATGGTTGAGTACAAGAGCTTGAAGTGGAAAGGTGCGGTATTGATGTATCGCCTATTCCACAAGGAGTCGTTGGCGCAGAAACCCGAGGTGGCTAGCTATCTGCAACTGCTAGAGCAAGTGCAAAAGCCTGAGTTCAAGAAGGAGAATGCCTTCTGGAAAAACGAGAAACGATGGTTGACCACAGTAGAGGCTGCTCAGGAAAAGCGCTACCACAAGTTGGCTAAGCATGCGGATGTGGTGTTCTATGGACAACATACCGAGGCTGAGGTGGCTGAACTGGAGAGCTATAAACTGGTGTGGAAGGATGAGTTTGATGCTGCTATGACCAGCCAATGGGAAACAGGTTTTGTTTATCCAGCCGGTATGAAAGCTGACCACTCGCATGTGAGCGAGCAACAAGCATATACCAAAGGTCAAAACACCCAGGTGTCAGGTAGCGTGATGACGATAGCCACCAAAAAGCAGACAGTGAATGCTGCGGCATGGCATCCAACTCGCGGCATGCACATGCATGAGTTTGCCTATACCAGCGATGTGTGGCATACCAAGGAGGCTTTGAATATGAAAACTGGTGTGTTGCAAGCTAAAGTGGCATACACAGGTGCTGCCAAGCATATGATGGGCTTGACGGCAAACAAGATGCAACATGTATTGCCTATCTTGCATACCGCAAGTGCCATGAAGGGATATGCTATCTACACATTGGTTTGGAACGAAACTGAGGTTGTAGGTTATGTGAACGACCAAGAGGTATCACGTAGCAAGAACAGTTTGGCGGGCGAAGCAATGCATATCTTGTTGCGCAGCTATCTGCCAGAGAACCAAAATGCGGGCAAGGGCACGATGAGTGTGGACTGGGTGCGTGTTTATGCTAGATAGTTGAAAGTTTAAAGTTGAAAGTTGAGAGTTTAAAGTTTAAGGATATGTTTTTGATTGCAGGGCCATGTGCTATAGAGAGTCGCGAGATCGTGATGCAGACCGCCGCTACACTGAAAGAGGTATGCGAGCGATTGGGTGTGCAACTGTACTTCAAGTCGTCGTTTGATAAAGCCAACCGTACCAGTCCCTCTGCACGAGGAATAGGTATAGAGAAAGGGTTGGCTATCTTGCAGGAGGTGAAGGATACCTATGGTTTGCCTATTTTGACCGATGTGCATGAGTCGTGGCAGTGCGAGCCAGTAGCTCAAGTGGCCGATGTGCTGCAGATTCCTGCATTCTTGGCACGTCAGACTGATCTGCTATTGGCTGCGGCTAAGACGGGCAAGATCGTGAATGTGAAGAAAGGTCAGTTTATGGCTCCATGGGACATGCGTGGCGCTATTGCCAAGATCGAGAGTGTGCATCCTGCGGCTTCGTCTGCGGAGACACATATATGGCTCACGGAACGCGGTTCTAGCTTTGGCTACGGCAATATCGTGGTGGATATGACCTCGCTGGTGAAGATGCGCGAGTTTGGTTGCCCAGTGGTGTTTGATGCCACTCATGCAGTGCAACAGCCTAGTAGTCAGGCGGGTGTGACAGGTGGCAACCGCGAGATGGTACCTCATCTGATGCGTGCCGCGTTGGCCGTAGGTATAGACGGACTATTCCTAGAGGTGCATCCTGATCCAGATAACGCAATCTCGGATGCGGCTAACCAAGTACGATTGAGCGATATCGAGCATATCCTAAAACAAGCAATAGCTATTGACCAACTAAATAAGCAATTGACACAACTATGACATACGCAAAAAGAGCAAAACAAATCTTCCAGGAAGAGATTAGCGAGTTGCAACGCTTGCAAGAGTCAATCGACCAGAGTTTTGACCAAGTGGTAGAGGTGCTCTACGCATGCCAAGGCAAGGTGGTGATCATGGGTATCGGCAAGACGGGTATCATAGGTCATAAGATGGCCGCGTCGTTTGCTTCGACAGGTACCTCGTCCATCTTCGTGAATGTGGCAGAGGCCATGCACGGCGACTTGGGTATGTTGAAGCCAGAAGATGTGGTGATACTAGTGAGCAACAGCGGCGAGACTAGCGAGATACTTAACGCCATTGATCCGGTGCATCGAATAGGTTGCACAATAGTGGCTATGACGGGTAATCTGCAGTCGCCACTAGCACAGCGCTCGGACTATGCGTTGTCAGTACATGTGGACAAGGAGGCTTGTCCGCTGGGCTTGGCGCCCACCACCTCTACTACAGCCACCCTGATGATGGGTGATGCCTTGTTGGTATGTCTGATGGAGAAACGCAGATTTCAGGCTGAAGACTTCTCGGTGTATCATCCAGGTGGAGCCTTAGGTAGAAAATTGATGGGTAGAGTCAAGAACTTTATGACCGTAGATGTGCCTCGTGTATCTAGCGACGCGTTGTTCCGCGACTTGGTCGGCGAGATGAGCGCCAAGCACCTGGGAATGACCATGGTATATGATCAGGATGCTTGTGTGGGTATCATCACCGATGGCGATGTGCGTCGTGCGATAGAGAAGTACAACGATGTACAGATCACTGCTGCGCAAATCATGACTCCATCGTATAAGACTATAACGCAAGACGCCCTACTAACAGATGCATTGGCGGTGATGGATAAGTATAATATCACTACGCTGGCCGTGACCCCAGATGTTGGTTCAACAGAGATTATAGGTATCATTTCGATTCATCATATCATAGATTTTAAATAGTAAATTATAGTATTCAAATGATCATTCATCTTCCAAATACTATCACGCATGCACACGCACAAGAGTTAGCAGATGAGCTAGAGGCGCTGTATTTCGCCAAGGAGGCGTACCATGTGTTGGTGACAAGTCATACGATACATACGCTGCCTTCTGAGATTGCAGCCATGGCATTACAGGTATGGGATATGCCTACGGATATGCAGTTGTCTGCACGCAGTTATATGCCTCATACTCATCGTGTTGCGATAGGTAACACGTATATTGGTGGCGATGGCCAGAATCAGCTGATGATAGCTGGTCCGTGCGCTGTGGAGAGCCGTGAGCAGATCGAACAATCATGCCAGATGCTCAAGAGTTTGGGTATAAAAGTATTGCGTGCAGGCAGTTATAAGCCTCGTACTTCACCATATACCTTCCGTGGACTAGGCGAGGATGGATTGAAATTGCTAACCGAGATGCGCGAGAAGTATGGTCTGCTGATAGCTACCGAGATGCGCGATGCTACCCATGCCGACAAGGTGATTGAGTATGCCGATATCGTGCAAGTGGGTGCTAAGGCGATGTATGATCATGGATTGTTGACAGCCGCGGGTCAGTCGGGCAAGCCTGTGATACTGAAGCGTGGATTTTCGGCTACATTGCAGGAGTTGGTACATGCTGCCGACTTTGTGATGAGTTGTGGCAATGACCAGGTGATGCTATGCGAACGCGGTATTCGTAGTTATGAGACGCAGACCCGTTTTACCTTGGATCTGTGCGGCGTAGCTTGGTTGAAGAAGCACTGCAACTTGCCTGTGATACTAGATCCTAGTCATGCTATGGGCTATGCCTATGGTGTAGCGGACTTGGCTCGTGCGTGCACCGCCATGGGGGTAGATGGACTGTTGATAGAGACGCACCCTAAACCAGAGCAGGCTAAGAGTGATGCAGCGCAACAATTGAGTCACGAACAGTTTGAAGAGATGTATAAGAGTCTAGAACCTATCGCAAAGGCAGTGGGTAAGACTTTGATATAAGAGACTTATTTTAATATAGTGAAAAACAGCTATGAATACAATCGTATCAAAGAGATTCTTTTCAGAGAATGTAGCTGAAATAGTAGTAGAGGCACCGTTGATAGCTCGCAGTAGAAAGGCGGGTCACTTTGTGATGGTTCGCGTGGATAAGCACAGCGAGCGTATGCCGTTGACCATCGCGGATGCCGATGTAGATAAAGGTACTATCACACTGGTAGTACAGCGTATAGGTGTATCATCCAACAAGTTGTGTGCCTTGGAGGCCGGCGATGAGTTGGCCGACTTAGTAGGTCCATTGGGTAAGGCTACTGATATCAAGAAGTTTGGTACGGTGGTTTGTGCCTGCGGTGGTGTAGGTGCAGCTCCGATGTTACCTATAGCAAAGGCACTGAAGGAGGCGGGCAACCGTGTGATAACGGTATTGGCAGCCCGCAATGCCGATTTGATCATTCTGAAGGAGCAGTTGGAGGCAGTATCGGACGAGGTGATTGTGATGACCGATGATGGTTCGATGGGTCAGAAGGGCCTGGTAACCAATGGCGTGGAGCAAGTGATCAATCGTGAACAGGTGGACAAGTGTGTGACTATCGGTCCAGCTATCATGATGAAGTTTGTGGCGTTGACCACCAAGAAATATAATGTACCTACCGAAGCCAGCTTGAACACCATTATGGTGGATGGTACGGGTATGTGCGGCGCATGCCGTGTTACGGTAGCAGGCAAAACCAAGTTTGTATGCGTGGATGGTCCTGAGTTTGACGCTCATGCAGTGGATTTTGATGAGATGTTGACTCGTCTGCGTCAGTACAAGAACGAGGAAGTGGCCGCATACGAAGCTAGCATGCAACATCATGTGCAGGAGCAACATAATGGCCGTTGTACCTCGAATGAGTGTGAGGAGGTTATACATGATGTGGCCCCAGTGCAGTTGACGGCTAAGGAGCGCGTGGCTATCCCTCGCGTAAAGATGAACGAGGTGGAGCCTGCAGTGCGTATTCAGTCGTTGCACCTAGAGGTGAATCAAGGTTTGAGCTTTGAGCAAGCGGTGACAGAGGCGCATCGTTGTTTGAACTGTAAGAAACCTACCTGTGTGGAGGGATGCCCGGTGAATATTAATATTCCTGGTTTTATCAAGCAACTGGAGATAGGTAATGTTGTAGGTGCGGCGCAAATTATAGGCGAGAGCAGTACGCTGCCAGCAGTATGTGGCCGTGTGTGTCCACAGGAGAAACAATGTGAGGCGCAGTGCATCCATGTGAAGATGGGCAAGGCGCCAGTGGCGATAGGTTATCTAGAGCGCTTTGTGGCGGATCATGCGCCAAAGGCGCCTGTTTCAGAGTTCCAGAGTTTTAAAGTTCCAGAGTCAAAAGTAGGCAAGAAGGTAGCTGTGGTTGGTAGTGGTCCTGCGGGTTTGGCTTTTGCCGGTGATATGGCTAAGTATGGCTATGATGTGACTGTGTTTGAGGCATTGCACGAGATAGGTGGTGTGCTGAAATATGGCATACCTGAGTTCCGCTTGCCAAACAGTGTGGTAGATCTTGAGATAGAGGGTCTGCGTGCACTGGGTGTGAACTTCCAAACAGATACGATTATTGGTAAGACACTGAGTGTAGAGGACTTGCAATCAGCAGGTTATGAAGGTGTGTTTGTAGGTAGTGGCGCCGGTTTGCCTCGTTTTATGGGTATCCCTGGTGAGAACCTCAATGGTGTACTATCGTGCAACGAATACTTGACTCGTGTTAACCTGATGAACGCTGCTTCGGCTGCTTCGGATACACCGGTGTTACTAGCCAAGAATGTGGCGGTGATAGGTGGTGGTAACACAGCGATGGATGCGGTGCGTACAGCCAAGCGACTGGGTGCAGAGCGTGCTATGGTTATTTATCGTCGCAGCGAGGAGGAGATGCCTGCTCGTATAGAGGAGGTGCGTCATGCCAAAGAGGAAGGTGTGGAGTTCTTGACGCTGCATAATCCATTGGAATACCATGCGGATGAGAATGGCCGCGTGAAGGAGGTAGTGCTGCAAGTGATGGAGCTAGGTGAGCCAGATGAGTCGGGCAGACGCAGTCCGGTGCCTGTAGAGGGTCAGACTGTGACGGTAGCCGTAGATGAAGTAATCGTGAGTGTAGGTGTAAGTCCTAACCCATTGATTCCTGCTAGTGTGGCGGGCTTAGAGGTATCTAAGCGTGGTACTATCGTGGTGAACGAACAGATGCAGTCGTCGTTGCCAATGTTGTTTGCTGGTGGCGATATTGTGCGTGGCGGTGCAACAGTGATTTTGGCCATGGCTGATGGTAGAAAAGCGGCCAAGGCAATGCATGAGTATTTGATTAATCAATAATATAGTATGAGAAAATTAGCAATATTTATCCTGATAGCATTATGTTTTGCTGCTTGTCATCAACCAGGTAAGGTAGTGAGTAAGATCAGCAAAATACATATGATAGATTCTACTTTGGATGCGCAGCAAGATACCCAATATCTGGCGTATATAGCGCCTATCAAAGCCGATTTGGAGAAGCAATTGGATCAAGTGATAGGTCATGCACCCGAACCATTGGCTGTTTTTCAGCCTGAATGTCCAATGTTGAACTGGGCAACGGATGCGTTGCTAGCAATGGCTAGAAAATACAGTCCAGAGCCCGTCGATATTGCTGTGGTCAATATAGGAGGTATGCGTTGTAGTTGGGGCCAAGGCGATATTACCTTGCGCCATGTGTTTGAGCTGATGCCTTTTGACAACGAACTGGTGGTTTTGACATTGACTGGTCAGGATCTGATGGATCTGTGCAAGGTGTTTGCCATCACAGGTGGCGAAGGTGCTGCGGGTATGCAGATTACCGTGAAGGCAGATACCATAGAAGCTCTAGTGGGAGATAAACCCATTGACCTTGCTGCTAGCTACAAAGTAGCTACGAGTGATTATTTGAGTCAAGGCAATGACGGTATGGAACCGCTAAAGAACAGCACGCACACATGGAAATCGGATCGTAAGATTCGCGATTTGTATATTGAGCATATTGAGCTCAATAAGGTAGTGGAGGCGCATGTGGATGGTAGATTTGTAATAGAAAAATAATTGGGATATGAAAAAGATATATTTGATAATGGCGCTTTCATGCGCGTGGATAGCAGGTATGGCCTGCACCAATTTCTTGGTAGGTAAAGATGCATCTATGGATGGTAGTACAATGGTATCGTATGCCGCTGATAGTTATGCACTTTATGGATTCTTACACCACTCTCCAGCCGCAGATCATCCAGCAGGTGCTGTGCGTGAGGTGAAGGACTGGGATACCGGTAAACCACTCTGCACTATTCCACAGGTGGCTCACACCTACAATGTGGTGGGTAATATGAACGAACATCAATTGACCATCGGCGAGACTACCTGGGGTGGTCGTGCTGAATTGGAAGCGGGCGAGGGTATTGATTATGGATCATTGATTTATATTGCTTTGGAGCGTTGTAAGACAGCTCGCGAAGCGATTAAATGTATGACTGATTTGGTGGCTGAATATGGCTATGCATCATCGGGTGAGACCTTCTCAATAGCTGATCCTAACGAGGTATGGATGATGGAGTTGATAGGTAAAGGTAAAGTGGAGAAAGGTGCCGTATGGGTAGCTACCCGTGTACCAGATCATTGTATAGCGGCGCATGCTAATCAAGCGCGATTCACCACCATCAACTTCAAGGACAAAGAGAACTGGATGTGGAGCAAGGATGTGGTAGAGTTTGCCCGTAAGCAAGGCTACTTTGAGGGTAAGGATAAAGACTTTAACTTCCAAGAGGCTTATGCACCATACGACTTCTCTGGTTTGTACGTATGCGAGGCACGAGTATGGTCGTTCTTCCGTAAGTTCTCCAACGATATGGATAAGTACTATGATTTTGCTACTGGCAAGACATTTGTGGAGACAGGCGGAAAGTGCGCCGGCGAGCGTATGCCATTGTATATTAAACCTAATCATAAGGTGAGCGCACAAGAATTGAAAGACTGTATGCGTGACCAATATGAGGGTACTCCGTTGGATATTACTCAAGGTCCTGATGCGGGTCCATGGAATAGCAAGCTGCGCTATGGTTCGTTGGGCTTTAAGTTGGATTCGGTGCAATACTGGTTTGAGCGTCCTATTGCTACCCAACAAACAGCATGGTCGTTTGTAGCACAAATGCGTGGTTATGAGTCAGCTAAAGCTGGTGGTATCTTTTGGTTTGGTGTGGACGATGCAGCATCTACCGTGTATGTGCCTATGTATTGCACCATCACTGAGGTGCCAGAATGCTTCAAAGAGGGCAATGGCGATATGTATAATTACTCGCCAACATCGGCTTGGTGGACCTATAATATCGTAGCTAACTGGGCATATACCAAGTATTCGGCTATGATGCCTGATATCAAGAAGGTACAAGCAGCTTGGGAGGATAAGTTCAACAGCCAAGTTGAGACCATTGATGCTCAGGTGGCTAACATGGATGCTGCACAAGCGGCAGCGTTCTTGACTAAGTACTCTGTTGCACAAGCGCAAGAGTCCACCGCGGCGTGGAAAGAGCTAGGTATCTATCTGTTTGTTAAGTACCTAGACGGCCAAGAACGCAAGGAGAAAGACGGTGAGTTCCTCCGCAACGCCTACGGCGAACCTGAAGGACCAAACCGCAAGCCTTACCCAAGCTCATTCCTTGAGAGTGTACACGAGCATATTGCTCATGAGTGAAAAGTTGAATGTTTAAAGTTTAAAGGCAAGGAAATATGAATATACAAGAATTGCAACCAAAAGAGGTTTTCTCTATCTTCCATGAGATTACCCAAGTGCCTCGCCCATCGAAGCGCGAAGGCAAGATTATTGAATGGCTCAAGGCGTTTGCCGTAAAGCATAATCTGGAACATACAGTAGATGAAGCTGGCAATATCATCATGCGCAAACCTGCTACTCCTGGCTACGAAGATAAACCAGGCGTGATTTTGCAAGCGCATATGGATATGGTGTGCGAGAAGAACAACGATACTGTACACGATTTTGACAACGACCCTATCCATACTTATATTGATGGCGATTTTATCAAAGCTCAGGGCACTACCCTCGGCGCAGATAATGGCATCGGTATGGCATTGATGTTGGCGGCTATTACTTCGGATACCTTGAAGCACCCTGCATTGGAATGCCTCTTTACGGTAGATGAGGAGACTGGTTTGACAGGCGCTTTCCGTCTGCAAGACGGCTGCCTCAATGGCAAACAACTCATCAACCTTGACTCGGAGGACGATGGTCAGGTGTTCATCGGCTGCGCAGGTGGTATTGACACCCTCGCCAAAATGCACTATCAGCCTATATCCAATATCCAATTGCCAATAGCCAATAGCCTGCTAGCGATACAAATTAAAGTAGGCGGATTGATGGGTGGTCACTCAGGCGATGATATCAACAAAGGTCGTGGCAATGCCAATAAGATCCTCGTGCGTTTCCTCTATCAAGTGATGCAAGCTACTGATATGCGATTAGCTACAATCAATGGCGGTAACCTACGCAACGCGATTGCGCGTGAGGCAGAGGCGTTGATTGCTATCCCTATGTCATACAAGGAGGATATTCGTGTGATGCTCAATCATTATATCGCTACGATTGAGGCGGAGCTTGGCGATGTAGAGAAGGACTTCTTCATGCATCTAGAGACAACCGATATGCCAGCCTTGTTTGTTCCTGCAGACAAAGCTAAAGTGCTTATCCAAGCACTTTATGCTTGCCCTCACGGTATGACCGCGATGTCAAAGACCATGCCTGGCTTGGTAGAGACTAGTACCAACCTCGCTAGCGTGAAGATGAAAGAGGATGAGAAGGGTGCGTTTGTTGAGATCAATACTAGCCAACGCTCTTCTATTGAGAGTAAGAAGCACGATATCAAGCAGATGGTAGAGTGTGCTTTGGCATTGGCTTGCGACGAGGTGACCCACGGCGACGGCTACCCAGGTTGGGCGCCTAACCCACAATCACCTTTGTTGGAAGTGACCAAGAAAGCATATCAAGACCTCTTTGCTGCGGAGCCAAAGGTGTTGGCTATCCACGCAGGCTTGGAGTGCGGTTTGTTCTTGGAGAAGTATCCATATTTGGATATGGTGTCTATTGGCCCACAAATGTTCGGTGTTCACTCTCCACAAGAGCGCTTGAGTATTGCTTCTACGGGCAAATGCTGGGAGTGGTTGAAACGCGTATTGGAGACCTTATAGATATTTGTCACTAAACAGTAGGCGCAAAGCGCCGTCCGCTAAACCAAATCGCCACTTGTGCATCAAGCACGGGTGGCGAATTTGTTTATCACTTATCACTCATAGTTTATACCTATATTTAAGATTCTGTTCTTCTTTATGTTAGTTGTATCTACCGAGAGAACTCCGAGAGACGACCGAGAGAAGAGCGCATCAACCACCACTTAAAAATCGCACGATTTTTAAGATTCTGTTCCCTTGTACCTAAATACAAAAATGGCTTTTTATTAAGATAGTCTTATATCTATTATAGATTATTGACGAACGGTGGCTTTCTTCAGAGCGATGCTATAGGCTTCGCGGTAGTATGTGAAGAAGTTCTTCCACTCGGCTTGCAATGCCAAGTCCACGGCTGCCTTGCGAGCGGCAGCTACTTTGCGTGGCGTGAGCGAGAGGTAATACTCAATCGTATTGACAATATGATAGATGACATCATCGGTATTGCTATCGTTGCGATAAATAACCGCTACACCCTTGTCAATCGTCGTGCAACCCTGCTCCTCGCACCATACGCCATAGCCACTCAAGCTAGTGGTGATAGTAGGCACATGGAATGCCATACTCTCAAGCGGGGTGTAGCCCCATGGCTCGTAGTAACTTGGGAAGATGGTTAAATCTAGACCGATGAGCAAATCGTAATATGGCAGGTTGAGTACGCCATCATTGCCATTGAGGTAAGTAGGCACAAAGACTACATGCACATTACCGACGGTAAAGTCTTGGCGATCGAGGTAAGGGATCATGACGAAGGCGATGACTTGCTTTAAACCGCTTGCGCTGTTAGAAGTTAGACCGCCTTGCGCTGTTAGACCGCTGCGCTGTTGGATTTCGCCGAGGCGAGTGAGAGATTCGATGAAAACATCGATGCCTTTGTTCTTCCACTCGTAGCGGCCTGCTGTACCGATGAGCATATCAGTTGCCTTGGCGTCAATACCCTTCGCGCGTGCAAGAGATATTAATGTATTGCGTGCACGCTTACGAGCGGCATCAAACTCCTTGCCTTGTGGCACGAAGCCTTGCTCGAAGCCGTTAGGAGTGACGATATCCACAGGTTTGTCGAGCAATTGCTTGCACTCACGAGCGGTAAGGTCGCTAACGGTAGTGAAGCAGTCGCAGAGGTGTGCAGCTTTCTTCTCCGCAGAGTGCTTGCTGACCATATTGAGTTCCCCCGCCATTTGGTCGCCTTGGAAAGCATCAAAGCAGTCGTATAGAGGTTTGTAGTTGCCCGCGATACTGCGACCAATGCTAGTAGCATGTGTGGTAAAGAGGGTGCCTATTTTAGGGCAATGCTCGCGGAGATAGAGTATGGTGAATGCCGTTTGCCACTCGTTGCAATGCATGACGGTGGTAGGCATGTCTAGATGCTTGTACAAGCTTTCTGCCACTTGTCCTACAGCGTAAGCAAAGAGGCAACTCTCGTCGTAATCGCCATAAGCGGCATGGCTTTGGATGCCAAACTTCTCCCACATATGACCAAATATTTGGTCTTTCTCAGCCCATAGTTCGTCCCACTTGAGGAGTACGGCAATAGGTTTGCCTGGCACTTGCCAACGGCCTATGCGCACACCTTTAGGGCGCCAGCCTTTGAGAAGTGTTTTGCTCTCTTTGAAAGTAAGATTGGAATGATCGCCAAAATCGGGACCGAAGAAGATAACTTTGTCTTTATGTTCTGCTTGCATGGAAGCGGCGCGGGTAGATAGTACAGCATAGATGCCGCCTACGCGATTGCACACTTCCCAACTGGTTTCAAATATATATTCTGGTTGCATGTTTGTTGCTTATAGATGATGCTTATCGTAGATTGTTATCTACAGCGATGAGTACGATGTCGTTGAGAGTATTATACTGAGTAGCTTTGCTGGTAAATTGATTGTTCTTGCTTTTGACTAGAGGCATGCTGTACAGACCGTTGTTGGTCGCCCAATAGAGGCGATTTCTATAGGTATCTACGTGTAATGCTCCTGTTGCTGCGGAATCAATGAGTACGAGATTGCTACCATCGAAATTAGCTACCCATAGTCCTTCTGTAGTATGGATATACCATTTTTGTGCCATTGCGTCTAGTTGCATATGTAGGATAGTCATGCCAGCAAAGCCCGCTATATCTTCGTCTAACTGGCTAGCAGTAAACTGTTTACCATTGAAGTTGACTGTGGTGTCGTTGGTTGCGGCGAGTAGTGCATTGTCTTCTGCTAAACCGGGTCTTACCTCCTCAATACGGTCTTTGATCATGCGTTGACGAATAATACTATTGTCGGCTCTTTGCATGATGATGGCAGGTGCTTGGGTCAAGTGAACAGTAAATGTTTTAGAGATGTGATGTTCTACGCCATTAAATGTCAATAGCAATTTAACGGATTCTTCAGTAGCAGGTGACTTGAAGTATACTTTAAGTTCTTTTCCTGTTGTAGTGGAGGATAATACTTCGCAGTTGTCAGAAACTGTCCATTCGTATGTCAAACTATGATTGAATGGGTTATACACATTGGCTTTGAATGTTACATCTTGGTAGTGCAGGATACTGTCCGTAGAACATACATAAGTAGGAACGGTATCATAGATTGTTATCTCCTTAGCACAAGTTTTGTATTTTGCGCTATCTACCATCAAAGTAACTACATATGTTCCAGGTTTTTTGTAGATATGGTTAGGGTTTTTAGATAGGTTGGTACTATTATCCCCAAAATTCCATAACCATGATTCACCTCCAGTACTTAGGTTGCTAAAAGAAACTATTTCTCCCGCACGTGGTTCTTTAGGTGAGTAACTGAAATCTACTTCTACAGGTTTGCATCCCGCGAACAATGCTGCGAGCATTGCTATTAATATAATACTTCTATTCATAACTTCTCAAAAACTATTTTTCTATCGTGTGGTTGGATCGTCTCCACCATGTCATTTGCCTTTTGGCATAGTGTCTGCTATTTTGTTGGATCATTTCGATGGCTTTGTCCAGAGTCCATTCGCCCCTGAAATATTTGAGCAACTCTTTGTAGCCTACGGTATTGATGCTGTTGGGTAGTGAAGGGTTGCTATCGGCTGAAGCAGACAAGTCCACCCCTAGTTTTTCGAAGGCTGCTTTTGCCTCTTGTACGAGTCCAGCCTCTATCATTTTGTGTACGCGCAGATTGATCCGCTGGTAGAGTTCCTCTCTTGGGCGCTCAATCATGATGTACTCAATGTCAAAAGGGTTATCTGATTCTCGATTTCCGAATCCCGATACACGGAACTCCGAGAATGTCTTTCCGCTGGCCAGGCATACTTCGATGCAGTGCATTAGACGTTGTGGGTTCTGCTGATCGACTTGTTGCCAGTATTGAGGATCAAGGCGTTGAACTTCTTGTTGGAGCCATTCTAACCCCTTATCTTTATAGGCTTTGCGGACTTGTGTTCGTATTTGCTCAGGAACTTCAGGTATGTCGTCTAGCCCCTTGCATACTGCATCAATATACATCATGCTGCCTCCAACCATTATGACGTGGTCATGCTTGGTGAAGAGTTGTTGCAGTAGGGCTTTACAGTCGCGAGCGTATTGACCTGCACTGTAACTCTCATGTAGGTCCTTGATGCCGATGAAGTAGTGCTGAACTCGGCTGAGTTCTGCATGGGTAGGTGCGGCAGTGCCTATAGGTAGATCGCGATAGATTTGTCTGGAATCAGCACTGACGATGGGGCATCCCCATTGTTCAGCCAATTCAAGACTTTTATCTGTTTTGCCTACTCCAGTAGGGCCTAGTATGACAGTGAGTGTGGGCATTAGAACATTGATCCATCATCCCAACTCAGATCCTGAAATCCGTCGGCATCCAAATCGTTGATGTCAAATTCGCTTTGGCTAAACATGTCGTCGTCCTCCCATGCGCTATCTTTAGCGCGAGCGGCCTCAGCAGCCTCTTCGGTCTGTAGTTGTTTAGGTGCTTCGCCACGAGTCTCCACGCAATCTACACCATACATAACGCCTGGTAAAATTTCGGTGAGGCTACCAAAGAAATAGCGTTCGTACATAGGGTCAAAGACATAGATCATGCGTTGTCCTCTGTCTTCAAGCAATTCGCTTAGGCGGGTGGACTCCATGATCATATTGTCATATTCGAAGTTGCTACCCATTTCAATGAGAGTAACTTCTTGCTCTTTCTCCCAATGATCGTTGCACATGATGAACGAAGTCATTTGATCATCAGGGTAGTTGACACTTTTAAGGATAGCATTGTGTAATTCTAGGAAAGTGGCATCGCTATCCGCTTCAAAAACGAGACGAAAATCGTCTACTTCTTCGCAAGAAAATGTAATCTTGTATATCATAATTGTTAATTAGGTTGTTTTCTGTAATTATGTATGTTATATTTTTTGACACATTACGCGCAAAATCGCTGCAAAAGTACAACTTTTTTCGCAAATATGCAACTAATTTGCGCATTATTTTGAAAATAATGCATATTGAAAATAAAAGGCTTGTGCAATCCATTTTTTTTTAGTAATTTTGCCGAATAATTGATGTAGATATTGTATGAATAATCATTTTATTGTGATCGCCGAGGCGGGCGATTTTATAGGCGAGCAAAAGTTGATAGCTCAGCATTTGAATGGTCAGATGGTGGGTGATGAGTGGCATATGGCGGATGGAACGGTGTGGGAAATTATAGTGACCGGAGTAGGTGCAATTAATGTGATGCAAACGCTTCGTAATCTTCCTCGTAATGCCCAGATAATCAATATAGGATACGCAGGAAGTGCTAATTATGAGATAGGTTCTGTGGTGTGTGTGGAGGAGGCTAGATTGAATCATCCATGTGTGAGCTATCCAGAGCCGGAATTGAAGCTCAAACCCGTGTCTTCTGAGTGGTTGAAGGCTCCATGTGATAGTATGGTATCGGTGTGCTATAGTAATACTGATTTTGTGCTTCAGTCGGACTATAAGGATTGTGTCTTTGACATGGAGCTGGCCTATATCGCCGCTATGGGATTTGAGAATCTTGTAGCGCTCAAGATCGTGAGTGATAACTTGAGTCTTCACGCTTATCGTGAGGTAGCGGCTGGAGTAGAGTAAGGAGTCATGAGAATCCCTGAGTAAGGGGGATGAGATAGCATACATGCGCGGTTTTTGCTGAAAAAAGAGAACTTTTTCGTCAAAAATTTGCGTATGTGCTTTTTTTGTTGTACCTTTGCACGCTATTTTCGTGTATTGCACCCGCAGTGCGCATACGCGAGACGGCGAGAATAGTGTTAGAGAAAACTAATATTAACAAAATAATTAAACAAAAACATTATGCAAAACAAAGGACTAGTTATCACGTTGGCAGTCTGCTTGGCTTTGGTGAGCTCGTTCTACTTGTCATTTTCATTTGTGACAAAGTATCACGACAACAAGGCAGTAGAGTATGCTCAAGGTGATATTGCGATGCAGCAACAGTATTTGGACTCTATCGCAAGTGAAAAAGTGTGGTTCGGCTACACATTGAAAGAGTGCCGTGAGAAAGAGATTAACCTTGGTCTTGACCTCAAGGGTGGTATGAACGTGACCATGGAAGTGTCAGTAAAAGACATTTTGAATGTATTGAGTGGTCATAGCAATGCTGAGATTTATACCAAGGCAATTGCTGAGGCTGACAAGAAACAAAAAGCTTCAGGCGATGATTACTTGACATTGTTCTTCGAGTCATTTGAGCAGATCGATAAGAATGCAAAGTTGGCATCTATTTTTTCTACCGCAGAATTGAAGGGAAAAGTTGCTCTTGATGCATCAAACGAGGATGTGAAGAAGGTGATTCGCGAGGAGGTTGAGGGTGCTATTGACAACTCATTCAATGTGCTTCGTACTCGTATTGACCGCTTTGGTGTGGTACAACCAAACATTCAAAAGTTGGCTCAAACTGGACGCATCTTGATTGAATTGCCAGGTATCAAAGAGCCTGAGCGTGTTCGTAAATTGCTTCAAGGTTCTGCTAACCTAGAGTTCTGGGAGACTTATGAAGTGTCAGAATTGATGAATCAATTGACACAAATCAACAGTAAGTTGGCTGAGGCAAACGCTAGTACTGAGGCTGCTCAAGAAACTACCCAAGAGACTGTAGCAGAGGAGACCACCGAAACTGTAAATGAGTTCGACTCATTGGTAGCAGAGGTAGATAGCGCTACAAAGGCTCAAGAGGATCAAGCAGCTGCTATAGAGGAGTATAAGAAGACTAATCCATTGTTCTATGCGTTGAATTTCAACGGACAAGTACAAGGTCCAATCGTAGGTACTGTACACTATACAGATACAGCTAAGGTGATGGAGATGTTTAACTCACCAGCTGCAAAGGAGATCTTGCCACGCGAGTTGAAATTGGTTTGGACTGTTAAGGCTATTGATAAAGCTGAGTCTCTCTACCAACTAATCGCATTGAAGTCTATCAATGGTCGCCCATCTCTCGAGGGTGAGGTAATTACCAATGCTCGTGCAGACTTTGGTCAAACATCTGCGTATGCAAATGTATCTATGACTATGAACAACGAGGGTGCACGCAAATGGCAACGCATCACACGCGATAACATTGGTAAATCTATCGCTATTGTGTTGGACGGTTATGCATACAGTTTCCCAACTGTACAAAACGAGATTGCAGGTGGTAGTTCACAAATCACTGGTAACTTTACCGTAGAAGAGGCTAAGGACTTGGCTAATACATTGAACTCAGGTAAGATGCCAGCTCCTGCACATATCATTCAAGAGGACGTAGTAGGTCCATCATTGGGTCAAGAGGCTATTCATGATGGTCTTTGGAGTTTCGCAATTGGTTTTATTTTGATTCTCCTTTACATGATTATCTACTATGGTTTGATTCCAGGTTTGATTGCTGACTTCGCATTGCTTTGCAACGTATTCCTACTTGTAGGTGTTCTCTCTTCATTCTCAGCAGTGTTGACCTTGCCTGGTATTGCCGGTATCGTGTTGACCATGGGTATGGCTGTGGACGCTAACGTGCTTATCTATGAGCGTATCCGTGAGGAGCGTCGTGCAGGAAAGAGCTTGCGCAAAGCTATTGAAGATGGTTTCGGAAACGCTATCTCTGCAATTATTGACTCTAACGTAACATCATTCTTGACAGGTGCTATCTTGGCGATCTTCGGTACAGGTCCAATCAAGGGCTTCGCCGTGACTTATATGATCGGTATCGTATCTTCATTCTTGACAGCTGTGTTTATTTGCCGTCTCTTGCTTGAGGCTTATGCAAAGAAAGAAGATGCTAAGGAGCTTAACTTTACCACTAAGTTGATGCAAAACTTCTTGCAAAACACCAAGGCAAACTTTATTGGTGCTCGCAAGGTGACTTATATCATTTCTGGTGTATTGTTGGTGGTTTCTATCCTTGGTGTTACTCCACAAGTGATGGGTAAATTGAACTTGGGTATTGACTTCTCTGGTGGTCGCAACTATATCGTTCGTTTTGCTCAACCTGTTAACACAGAGGAAGTGAATGCTAATTTGGACAACGTGTTTATGGCTGCTAAAACTGCTAATGCAGATGAAGAGTCATTCTCACTCAATGTTATTACTATTGGTGATAACAACCAAGTTCGTATCTCTACTAACTACCTGATTAATGATGATTCTGATAACGTGGATGAGATCATCGAGGCATTGCTATATGAAGGTTGCAAGCCATTCTTGGCAGAGGGTGTTACTTTGGATGAGTTCAAGTCTACTGAGATTAATCCAGAGATAGGTATCATGCAATCTCAAAAGGTAGGTCCTGCTGTGGCTGACGATATCACCCAATCCGCTATTTGGGCAGTGTTGGCAGCATTGGTTGCAATCTTCTTATATGTATTACTCCGTTTCCGTAACTTTGCATTCTCTGTTGGTGCGTTGACCGGTTTGGCACACAATACATTGATTGTATTGGGTGCTTATGCACTTCTTTGGAAGGTGATGCCATTCTCAATGGAGATTGACCAATCATTTATTGCGGCTATTTTGACTGTAATTGGTTACTCTATCAACGATACAGTGGTTGTATTTGATCGCGTGCGCGAATATAAAGGTCTATATCCAAAACGTGCGCTCAAGCAAAATATGAACGATGCGTTGAATCACACATTGAGTCGTACATTCTCAACCTCTATGTCAACTCTCGTAGTGTTGATCGCTATCTTCTGCTTTGGTGGTGAGACAATCCGCGGATTCGTGTTCGCATTGCTCATTGGTGTTGTAGTAGGTACTTACTCTTCACTTTGTGTTGCAAGCCCATTGGCATATGATATCCAAGAGGCTATGGTACGTCGCAAAGAGAAGAAAGCTGCTGCCGGTAAATAATCGCTAGCATATATGCAATAAAAAACAACAGGCCATATGGTCTGTTGTTTTTTTGTGCTAGTAGAACTAGTTGTGCTAGTTAATCTAGTACTCGGAACAGGTCTTGTGACCCCGCTATATCGTGGTGACCTTGTTCCTCCTATACCCGGAACAGGTCTTGTGACCCCGCTGGGATTCAAACCCAGGACCTTCAGAACCGGAATCTGACGCTCTATTCGGCTAAGCTACAGGGCCTTCGTCGGAATGCGCTTGCGCAATGACTGCCGCTAGGCGGCATTGGGCGACCGCGATTCCTCCTCTTAAATCGAACTAAATCAACTTAGTTCGATTTATATTGTGTATTTTCTTGTTTTTTGAATGCGCTTGCGCAATGACTGCCGCTAGGCGGCTCAATGTCAATTGCGGCGACCGCCCATAAAAATTGATATGTAGTATATCAAGGTACCTAAGGATGCTAATGCTGCAACTACATAGGTGTATGCTGCGCTGCGTAATGCAGTGGCCGCCATTGGTGTCGTTTCGTAGGTTGTTATACTTGCTTGTTCGAGCCATTGAATGGCACGGGTGCTGGCATTGATTTCAACGGGCAGTGTGATAAATGAAAATAATGTGGTGGTAGCATATAAGATAATGCCTACTAATAATAGGTTAGGGAAGGTGTTAAATAGTATAAGACCTCCTAGCAAAATCCATGTCATCCAACGAGAAGCAAAACTAACAACGGGCACTAGGGCTGTGCGCATTTGTAGAGGTGCATACTCGTGGGCGTGTTGCAAGGCATGTCCGCACTCATGCGCGGCAACGGCAGCAGCTGCCACGGAGTTAGAACTATAAACCGATTGTGATAGGTTCACCGTTTTTGTACGTGGATCGTAGTGATCTGTTAAGTGACCCGGAGTAGATACCACTTTGACGTCATAAATGCCGTTGTCGCGTAGCATCTTCTCGGCTACGTCGCGTCCAGTTAGTGGCAAGTAAACCTTGCTAAATTTTTTAAAACGCTGTTCCATAAGTGCGCTGACTAGCCAGCTTGCCAGTGCAACACCAATAAATAATATCCAATAAGTGTTCATATTAAAGTTAGTTTATTTTAGTGATTTGTTTTCTTCTACACACTTTGCAGTGTCCATAAATATATAAGGAGTATCTGTCTTGAACGAAGTTGGTGAAGTTTTTGTCGTCTAGCATTCGTTGGATGGTAGAGTCTTTAACTTCGCTGATTCGTCCACATTTTTGACATATGATTTTTACGGATGAGTGGCGTAAAAATACAATTTCATACTGTGTGGCGCGTTTGCCAAAATCCTTTTCAAGTCGATGCACGATTCCAGCCTCCTCCATTATGGAGAGGGTATTGTAGACGGTAGCTCTGCTGATGGTGATACCTGTAAGTGCGTATCTGAGGTCGTCTACTGAAAATCGTTGAAGCGTACAAACAGCAGATAAAATGGTCATGCGTTCAGCTGTGTGCCTTAATTGATGAGTTTCGATATAGGCACAAAGTCGTTGGTAAGCTTCTCTGTAAATATCGTCTTGCTTCTTGTGTGGCATATGTTAAATAGGTTTGATATATGCTCGTCTGCGTTTGTGGTATTTATGTGGGAACATCTCCCAATGACCGAGGTTTTTGAAATTGGTTTCCATGATGGCAGTAGTCTCCACTCGCTGGATGTTGTATTTCACAAAATAAGGATGTTGGTCAGCTATAATAACCGCATTTAAGCCCTTGTCTTGGTAGTCCGGTCTTACGGCAATGATGAGTAAATCAAATGCTTCGTAGGTCTTCGCTTTTAGTGCTTTAAGCAGGTGTATCCAACCAAATGGGAATAATCTACCTTTGCCTTTTCGTAGCGCTTTAGAAATGTCTGGCATGCCTGCTCCAACTCCTACAACTTCGTCTTTTTCGTTAACGACGATAGTGACAAAATCAAAGTTGAGCAACGGGAAGAACATGTCTAAGTAATGTTGCTTCTGGCGTTTGGTAAGTGGCTGGAAATTATATAACTTTTGATATGCAATATCAATTACATCCATGTATGATGTGCCGTATTTTTTAATCAGTTCCTTGCAATCTTTCACCTTGTCCACACGTACATGGCTGCGTTCCTCAACAATCTTTGCCATTCTTCCAAAACGCTCTGGAAGCTCTTGAGGAGGGTAGATTTGCATTTCAATCCAGTCATTCTCTTTTACAAGTCCATAGTCGTCCATGTGATGTTCGTAGTAAGGGTAGTTGTAGAGAGATGCCATTGGTGCGAGGTGGTCATGACCTTCAATGAGTAGTCCTTGCAGATCAAAATCAGTGAATCCAACTGGGCCATTGAGTGCAACCATACCCTTCTCTTTTCCCCATGCAGCAACGGCGTCTAATAGGGCGCGGCTCACCTCGAGGTCATCAATAAAATCCATCCAACCAAAACGGACATTTTTTACGCCCCATTTTAGATTGGCCTGATGGTTGATTATACCTGCAATGCGTCCAACAGCTTTGCCGTCCTTATATGCCATGAATAAAATATGCTCGCAAACATCAAATGCCGGATTCTTTTTAGTGTTGAAAGTGGACATATCGTCCAAAATCAAATGAGGACAAAAGTACTCGCAATTCTTATAAAAATCGTTACCAAATTTTACAAAGCGAAATAGGTCAATTTTGGAAGTGATTTGTTTAATTTCTACAGCCATTTTACTTAAAAATATACATTTCTGGGTGCAAAATTACAAATAATTTGTAAAAATACCAAATATATCGATATTTTTTTGTAATTTTGCAGCCGATTTTGTAGTATGTGATTTTTAAATAGTAAATTTGTATAGATGAGAGATATTAAATCCATTGCTGTATACTGTGCAAGTTCCAATAAGGTGCGTCCATCTTATATGGAGGCAGCAGAAAAATTGGGCGCTATATTTGCGGCACAAGGCATTCGTTTGATCTATGGTGATGGTGGTATTGGCTTAATGGCTGCCGTGGCAAAGGGAGTGTTGGATGCTGGTGGTGAAGCGGTAGGTGTGATACCTCGTTTTATGGTGGAGCAGGAGTGGAATAATCCTCGTAGTACACAAACTATTGTCACTGAGACGATGCATGAGCGTAAGGCAACGATCTGCCAAATGGCTGATGCTATGGTGGCTCTGCCTGGTGGAATAGGTACTTTTGAAGAGTTGTTAGAGTGCCTGACATGGAAGCAGTTGGGTTTGCATAGTTGTCCTGTTGTTATACTGAATACAGACGGATACTACGATCGCCTGATAGCATGTATTGATTATATGATTGAGGAGCAGATGATGCGTCCTATTCATAGAGAAATGTTTGTTGTAGTATCCCATCCTGAGGATGTTTTGCCAGCCATATTGGGAGGACCAGCGTGGGATCCTTCAACTCGTCGTTTGGCAGCTATTTAAAATTGGAAAATAAAGAATGGAAGTAATTAGCCGAATATCTTCTCCTCTCTCCGAATCATGGGTGGCTTGGATTATGCTATTGCTGCTATTCTTTTCGTTGATAAATAGACTATTTTTGCAGGAGATTAATGTGGCTTTTCGATCTGTGTCAAGCCATGGAGATAGAGCGTATACTCCAAGTAATACTCCTTTGCAGTATATTACTTGGATCTATAAAGTGGCAGTAATCAGTATGGCTATTTATCTGTTGCTGTTAGATACTGGGGCGGTGTTTAGTTTTGCTAATTTTTGCATTGTTCTAGGGGTGATGACTGGTATCTATTGGTTGCAATTTGGATGTGTGAAATTATTGGGTGCAGTATTTTTTACTCATAGGCAAGCTACCAGTGCATTGGAGCAGCGAAATCTAGTACAGAGTGCCGTGTGTGGAATAATGTTGCCGATGCTGATGTTGTTGCTGTGGGATGTTAATGCCATTACGACGGGCCTAGTGTTGCTATTGGCAGTGGTTTATTTAGGGGTTTTATTGATGCGTATTATCCAATTGTATTACAATAACTTATTGACAATTATATACATACTACTATACATTATTAGTCTGGAGGTTATTCCATTGTTAGGTGCAATACTCTGGTTAAAAACTATTCTATGATGAAAAAAATAAAAAAGATTTTGGTTTCCCAACCTCGTCCTCTAACTGAACGCAACCCGTATGCAGAAATGGAGAATACGTTTGGTGTGGAATGTGATTTTCAACAATTGATTCAGGTGGAAGGTCTCAATGTGCGCGAGTTTCGTGACCAACATATTTATTTGGAAGATTATACAGCCATAATTGTTAATTCGCGTTTGGGTATCGACCATTTCTTTCGTATAGCAGAAGAAACTCGTTTTTCTGTTCCGGATTCAATGCATTATTACTGCATATCAGAAGCTGTAGGTAATTATTTGCAGAAATACATACAATATCGTAAGCGTAAGGTATTTACAGCAGAAAATAATAAATTTGAGGATTTGTTGCCAGCGATGCATCGGCGTCCACAAGAGAAGTATTTGATGGTTCTGTCGGATGTGCATAACGACGAGGATATCAGGATGTTTGCGGAGAATAAAGTGATTGTAAAACCATGTATACTTTATCGCACAGTGGCTACCAAATGGCCTCAAGAGAAACCTTTTGATTATGATATGATAGTGTTGTTTACTCCGTCTGGCGTAGCTGCGTTGCGTAAAAACTTTCCTGATTGGCAACAAGGTGATACAGTAATTGCTTGCTTTGGTGCGAATACAGCAGCAGCGTTGGAGGAAGCCGGTTTCAGAGTAGACATTAAGGCACCATCTGCTAAGTATCCTAGCATTACTACTGCACTTAGAGATTATCTCGAAAATCAAGAATAATAATGAATGCGTCTTTCCCAAAATCGGAGAAGTTGTGTGGAAAACTGATTGTAGATCAGTTGTATAAGCAGGGGAAGCGTTTTGTGGCTTGGCCATTACGTGTGAGTTATATCGTATCACCAGATAATGCCAATCGCATACTGATCTGGGCTCCTAAATCGCTTTTTCGTCATGCTGTGGATCGTAATCGTCTTCGTAGGCAGATGCGCGAGGCATATCGTTTGAATAAAGAGATGTTATCTCATTCTGATACCCGGTATTATATAGCATTCAACTATATAGATAAGACAATGCAAGATTATTCTGTGATTTCAAAAGCGATGAAAAAGGCGTTGAAGAAACTAAGTCAAGTAACAGATGAAAAAATGGATTAGACATATATTCCTATTGCCAGTATACTTTTATCGTTCGTGTATCTCTCCGTTGACTCCGCCGTCATGTCGCTATACTCCTACATGTAGCCAGTATATGGTAGAAGCGGTGATGAAATATGGAATCTTCAAAGGGGGCTGGTTGGGATTGAAGCGAATCATGCGTTGTCATCCATGGGGTGGAAGTGGTTATGATCCAGTTCCATAGTGGTTTTTAATAATGAATTTAAAGGTCTAAAAATGCGTATAGATATATTAACAGCATGTCCAGAATTGTTGGAATCGCCTCTTAATCACTCGATTATTCAACGCGCGAAAGACAAGGGTATCGCCGAGATTTATGTGCATAATCTCCGCGACTACACATTGGATAAACATCGAAAAGTAGACGACTATGCTTTTGGCTTTGGTGCGGGTATGGTTTTGCAGGTGGAGCCTATTGATCGAGCGATAGCCCATCTTACAAGTCAGCGTCAATATGACGAGATTATTTTTACAGCACCTGATGGCGAACGATTTACGCAGAAAGAAGCGAATACATTATCCCTGAAGGAGAATATCATTATCCTTTGTGGACACTATAAGGGAGTAGATCAGCGTGTGCGAGATCACTTGATAACCAAGGAATACACTATTGGAGATTTTGTGCTAACAGGTGGTGAGATGCCAGCGGCTATTATGACGGATGCTATTGTGCGATTGTTACCTGGAGCCATGGGAGACGAAACTAGTGCACTGAGTGATAGTTTTCAAGATGGTTTATTGGAGCCCGGTGTATATACTCGTCCAGCAGAATACAAGGGATGGAAAGTTCCTGAAATTCTCCTATCAGGTCATCAGGCCAAGATAGAAGAGTGGCTATATGAGGAGAGCCTCCGTCATACGATGGAAAGAAGGCCAGATTTATTAGAAGAATAATCATTCTCAAAAAAAGATCATATGCGTAGATTAGTTAGCTTAATGTGTATGTGCGTCATTGCTATATTGAGCATGGCGCAAGCCAAGTATGTCTTTATGTTTATTGGAGATGGAATGGGACCTCACCAGGTGTTGTCTACCGAAATGTACTTGGCCGAGATGGAGGGTAAGATAGGTCGCAAACAGTTGTTGATGACTACATTCCCTTATTCTGGACAGGCAGCAACCTTTTCTGCGTCGAGTGGTATTACTGATTCGGCAGCTTCAGGTACATGCTTGGCTACGGGTAAGAAGACCAATAATGGTGTAATAGGTTTGGCGCATGATAGTACACCTGTTTATAGTGTAGCTTCTCAGCTTAAGCAGCAAGGATGGGGAGTGGGTATAATGACTACAGTGACAATTGATCATGCCACACCATCTGCCCACTATGCGCATACGCCATCTCGCGAAAACTATTATACGATAGGTACTCAATTAGTGGAATCTAATTTTGACTTTTTTGGCGGTGCTGGTTTTTCTAGACCATTAGATCGTAACAATGCGGATGCCCCTAACTTGTATGATTTAGCGCAACAAAAAGGATATGCACTAGTAGCTGGATATGAGGATGTTAAAAATCATTCTGGTGCAAAGAAAATGATACTTCTTCCAGAGTATTATCAAGATTATTACACTAGTTTTGCCGGTTCATTACCTTATGCCATTGATCGTACGTCGTCAGATTTAACCTTGAGTCAAATAGTAGAAGTGGCCATAGATCGATTGTCAACTTATGATCATTTTTTTATAATGGCAGAAGGTGGAAAAATTGATTATGCTAGCCATGCCAATGATGGAGCAACAGTGTTGCATGAAGTGATGGATTTTGACGAGGCTATCAAGGTGGCATATCGTTTTTATGAGCAACACCCAGATGAGACACTCATCGTTATTACTGCTGACCATGAAACAGGTGGTATGGCGCTAGGAAATAGTGATTATGTACTTAATCTCAAGGTGCTAGCCAATCAACAATGTTCGTTGGATAAACTCTCTGATCAGTTGTCTGCGCTGCATAAAACAGAGGGAAAGAATCTCCAGTGGGAGCAAGTTAAGGAGTTGATTTCTAAAAATACAGGTTTGTATTCGAAAGTGGAAATGACAGCAGATGAGGATGCTAAATTGCAAGAGGCTTTTGCAAATATGATGAGTCATCAAGATGTTGTTAAAACGCTATATAAAGATCTTAATGCTCTGGCTGCCCATACCTTGGGTATACTCAATAAGAAGTCTCGTTTGGGTTGGACAAGTGGCGGACATACTGCATCTGCAGTACCTGTCTTTGCCATTGGTGTTGGTGCGGAGCATTTCACGGGCTGGCACGATAATAGTGAAATAGCGCCACTCATTTATCAAGCAACACAATCAAAGTAGTTGGATACGGTTATAGTTGTTCAATAATTTCCTCGTATGTAAATCCCCGTTGCATGCAAAAACGCAGCAGTTTTTCGCGTGCGGTGGGATCGGTAGACTTGAGTGTACGTTTTTTGGAAGAAATGACGCGCTCAAGCGTGTTGTAGTACTCTGTTTCGTCAAAACTATCTAATGCTTTAGCAATAGCTTCCTGGGGCAGGTGTTTAGCATATAAGTGTGCACGAATCTTCATCCTTCCCCAACCTTGGTATAGTACTTTGTCGTGGACAAAAGCGTGACAGTAGCGTTGCTCATTGATATAGTTGGCGTGCAGCAGATGAACAATGATCTCTTCGCATTGTTCTTCGGAGGCTTCCCATTGTAGTAACTTGCTGCGTGTTTCGCTGATGCAATGTTCCGCTGCGGCGCAGTAAGCTTCTGCCTTAGCAGTCAATTGTGCCATAGACCATTCGCTCTTTGCCATAGATATCGCATTTGAGTGTTATATGTTGATAACCTAGTTGTTTTAACATATCGCATACTTCTTTTCCATATGCTTCGTTGATCTCAAAGAAGAGATTCTTAGCTGCTCTCATCTGAGCAATTCGACGGTAGAATAATAGTGGATCGGAGTCAGGAACAAATAGTGCGCTATGTGGTTCGTGTAGCAAAACGCGCGCATCCATATCTGCTTTCTCTTTTTGGCAAATATAAGGCGGATTACTCACGATGATATCAAAGGAATCTATGCTTTCTGTTAGAATATCTAATTGCTTCCAAGTGATTTGTACCTGGTTTCGTTGGGCATTTCCTTGTGCCACTACTAATGCTTCTTGACTGATGTCAATGCCTGTAACATGCCATAGGGGACATGTTTGTTTGAGTGCTATTGCAATGCAACCGCTTCCTGTGCCGATATCTGCGAGGCGCAGTGGCTGGTAATGATTGGCTGTCTGAAGGATCCATTCAACCAATTCAGCAGTCTCGGGGCGAGGAATAAGGGTGGCTGGGGTAACGCGTAGGTCAAGTCCCATCCACTCCGTGTGCTCAAAAATATATTGGATGGGCATGTGCGCACGAACTTTTTCCAAAATGATTTCTATATTTGGAATATTTTCAGCCTCTTTCGCCTCAGCCTGCTCAGAAGTACATTCCCCCGAGGTAGTTGCAGAAAAATGCGGTCTATGGCAATGAAAAGAATCCTTTTCTTGCTCATATACATTTTTTTTTGTATCTTTGCAGTCCATTAGGATTTGTGTTCGACTGAGGCCTGTGGTTTCTTCTAAGATCCAATATGCCAATTCGTACAACTCCTCTTCTGCCACATATCCGCGCAGCTGCGTGATAATATAATCTAAATGTTGTTTCACGCTGCAAAGATAGTGAAAAAAAAGCAAGTATGCAAATCATGAATGAGAAATATATATATCGATGTTTGCAGTTGGCTCGCCTGGCTGAATATTATGTAGCTCCTAACCCCATGGTTGGAGCCATCTTGGTACAACATACAGAGCAAGGTGATAAGATTCTGGGCGAAGGGTGGCATATGCAATATGGTGGACCTCATGCTGAGCCTAATTGTATTGCTAATGCAGAGCACGCTCATCCGCAAGGTATTGATTATAAGTCTTGTACTTTGTATGTCAACCTTGAACCATGTAGTCATTATGGTAAGACTCCGCCGTGTGCAGAGCTGATTATTCGTAAAGGAATAGGGCGTGTGGTGGTTGGTATGTTAGATCCAAATCCGCAGGTTGCAGGTAGAGGAGTACGAATGATGCAAGAAGCAGGGGTAGATGTGCAGGTGGGTGTACTAGAAAAGGAATGTTTCGAGTTGAACAAGCGATTTGTCTGTTTACATACTCAGCATCGTCCGTATGTTATTTTAAAGTGGGCTCAAACAGCTGATGGGTATATTGATGTGGCTCGTGACAGCGGAGTTCCATTGATTATATCAACACCTCTTACCAAGCAATTAGTTCATCAGCAACGAGCAGAAAATATGGCGATTATGGTGGGAACCAGAACGGTTATTCTGGATAATCCCCGCTTGTTGAACACGAGATGGAGTGGACGAAATCCGATTCGAATCACACAGGATCGTCATCATGTTTTGCCTGAGGATAGTAATATCTTTTCGGATCAATCTCCTACTATTGTATATAGAGATAATACCGAGTGGACACATGTGTTGTCAGACTTGGCGAAGCGCAATATTCATTCAGTCCTAGTTGAAGGCGGTGCCATCTTGTTGCAAAATATTATAGATTCTGGGCTCTATGACGAGGTGCATGTGGAGGTGAGTCAGTATAGTTTGTTGCAGTCGGTGGGAAAGTTGTTACAGGGTGTAGAGGCTCCTAAATATGTATTTTCTACCCAGCCCACAATAGTGGATGGAAATCTTATCTATGTAGAATATAAAAACGGATTTTAACTTTCAGTTAACAACCCAATGTATCAAAGATACGAAAAAGACTCTCAAATCTTGCATAATTGAGAAAATTGTTGTATCTTTGCGGCCTAAATGTGTATGATAAATCAAAGTAAGTAATCGCGATGAAGTCAAGTTGGATTTTCTCCTATAGCATGGTGTTGCTGTTGTGTGCAGTAGGCATGTGTTCTTGTGGTTATCTCAAAAACGAACGAGGTCAAGATGTGGTTGCAGAATGCTGTGGCCAAGTGTTAACGGTGGATGATATTCGAGTGCATACTGCTGGATTCTCAGCAGAGGATAGTGCAAGAATCGCTGATGAATATATAAAAAGTTGGGCTATAGAGTTGTTGATGTATGAAGGTTCTCATCGTGTTGATAGTAAAAAGATAGAGGCGTTGGTAGAAGATTATCGTAGATCTTTGTATGTTTACGAGTATGAGCAGCTGCTAGTGGCACAGCGTATGTCACAGGAGGTTCCAGATTCATTGATACAGTCTTATTACCAGCGGAATAAGCAACATTTGATTTTGCGTGAGACATTACTGAAGGGTGCTTTGATTATTTTGCCGAAGGATGCACCGAAGATTGATAACTTGCATCGTCATTTATCAACTTTGAACAAGTCCGAGTCATTAGAAGCTGTGGAGAAGTATGTATATCAGTATGGTGTGGGCTATGAGTTGTTTGTAGATGAATGGAAACCTGCTGAGTCTGTTATAGCTTGTATGCCTATTGAACTAGCCGATCTGGACCGGATGTTGGCCAAGAATAAGCTGATAGAAGTGAAAGATTCAATCAATAGATATCTGTTCCAGGTGGTTGATTTTTGCTCGGCAGGCAGTGTGATGCCATTAGATTATGCGCGTGAGAATATTGTGGCAAATATACTAGGAGCGCAAAGTAAAGAATTTATACGAAAAACTCGTCAGGATTTATACGATAAGTCTATTAAAAATGGTAAATTAAAACGATATGAAAAATAAGATTATTATATTATTTGCCCTATTTCCCTTGTCTTTGTCGGCTCAGGATAATGTAATCGATGAGGTGGTATGGATTGTAGGTGAAGAGGCTATATTGAAGAGCGAAGTAGAAGAAGAGCGTCTTCGTGCACAATATGAGGGAACACCAATACCAGGTGATCCTTATTGTGTGATACCAGAACAATTGGCTATTCAAAAGTTGTTTTTGCATCAAGCGGAATTAGACTCAATCGAAGTCAATGAGTCTTCTGTAAGTAGTCAGGTAGATATGCGAATGAATTATTATGTTTCGCAGATTGGAAGCAAGGAGAAGATGGAAGAATACTTCCGCAAGACGAGTAGTGAGATTCGTGAGGAAATGATGACTATGGTAAGGAATCAAATGATTATTCAGCAGATGCAAGCTAAGTTGACAGAGAATATCTCGCCAACTCCAGCTGAAGTTCGTCGTTTCTACAATAGTCTACATCAGGATTCCATACCTATGGTGCCTGCACAAGTTGAGGTGCAGATCATAAGTATAGAACCTACTGTTCCTGTTGAAGAAACTGAGCGCATAAAAGCTCGCTTGCGAGACTATACGGAGCGTGTTCATAATGGTTCTGCTGATTTTAGTATGTTGGCTCGTTTGTATTCCGAAGATGTGGAGTCAGCTAAGCGAGGTGGAGAATTAGGATTCGTAGGAAAGGGACAATTGGTAACGGAGTTTGCTAATGTGGCATTTAACTTGACAGATCCTAAGCGTGTATCACGTGTTGTGCAGACGGAATATGGTTTTCATATTATACAGCTCATAGAGCGTAAAGGTGATCGTGTGAATTGTCGTCATATTCTTCTAAAACCACGTATTTCGGCAGATGATAAAGTACGTGCTATAGCTAAACTAGATTCAGTTCGTGCTCTGGTAGTAGATAGCGGTTTGGTTTTTGAAGCGGCAGTAGCAAAGTTCTCTGAAGATAAATCCACCGTAATGAGTGGAGGTTTGATGACGAATATGAATACTGGAGCTAGTAAGTTTGAGTACCAAGAATTACCTCCAGAGATAGCCAAACAAATCTATATGCTCAGTGAGGGTGAAGTAAGTGTTCCTTTTGTGATGATGGATCGTGCAAAGAACAAAGAGATCTGTGTGTTGGTTAAGTTGAAAACAAAACGCGAGGCGCATAAGGCGAACTTGGTGGATGATTTTCAGGTGATTCGTGAAATGTTGCAGCAAAAACTTAGTCAGGAAACGATTGACCAATGGATACGCCAAAAACAAAAGGAGATATATGTATCCATTGATCCTGCGTGGCGTGGATGCGACTTTGAGTATCCTGGTTGGGTGCACGAATAATATTGGTGAAGAAAGTATAAAAGTTGAGGAAAGTTATTACGATATTGCTGGTGGTGTTCTTTTGTTGTGTACTAAGTGCTCAACAAAAGAAAAGTATGGTGTACCTAGAGCAGTCGGCTACCTTATCTTTTGATGAAAATAGAATGCCAGATGCACAGATCTTGCGTGGCGATGTGCGATTTCGTCATGACTCAGCGCTAATGTATTGCGATTCTGCGTATTTCTTCCAAAATGATAACTCGTTGCATGCTTTTGGTAATGTTCGTTTGGTTCAGGGTGATAGTCTTGAGGGTTTCGGGGATGTTTTGTATTATAACGGTAATACCAAGTTAGCTAAATTTCGTAGTCGTGTACGCTTGATACATAATGGAACCGTATTGACCACCGATAGTCTTAATTATGATAGGGCGAAAGATATAGCTTACTATTTTTCTGGAGGTGAGATAAAAGATAGCCTTAACACTCTTACATCTTCTTGGGGCCAATATACACCGTCTAATGACCAAGCCTTGTTTCGTGGTGATGTGTTATTAGTACACCCAAAATTTACTTTGGAATCAGATACCTTATTGTATAATACTGCAACTTATCAGGCGGATTTGGTAAGTCCAACTCGTATATTGTATGAAAAAGAAACGACCATCTTATCTTCCAATGGTTGGTATAATACGAAGAGCGAATGTTCAATGCTTCTAGATCGTTCTCAAGTGATACATGAGGACGGCAAGACGCTGACGGGAGATACTATTTTCTATGATAAACACCTTGGTTATGGCAATGTGATAGGCAATATGGAAAGCGTAGATTCCACGCGTCAGGTGACGCTTTATGGAAATAAGGGTGAAATATGGGAGGATGATAATCATGGTTATGCTACTGATAGCGCAATGTTGGTAGATTGGTCTGATTCGCTCAAATATACCTATATGCATGCAGATACACTATTTACTGCCAAGATTCCGTACACCACCTATAAGTTGACGATGGTGGATAGCGTTTTGGTGGATTCTGTGTGGATGCAACCTGATCCAGATACGATATGGGTAGATACATCTTACATGAAGGTGCGAGCCTTTTACAATGTTCGTATATATAGAGAAGATGTACAGATGGTGTGCGATTCTGCGCATTACAATGGCCGCGATTCCATAGTTACTCTCTGTGGTGATCCCGTGTGTTGGAATGAGGACCAACAGGTGTCGGCTGATACGATAACTGTTTATTTCAAGAATGAGGAGATAGATCATATTCATGGTGTGGGTAATGCTATAGCAATCAAGCAAGAGGGGCTGAATGAATATAACCAACTAGCTGGAAAAGAAATGTTTGCTTTTCTCAAAGATGGTGATATAAATGTTGTAGAGGTAAATGGCAATGCAGAAACTATATTTTATCCGCGAGAGGATGATGGAACTTATCTAGGGTTAAATAAAACCCAGAGTAGTTTTGTCAAAATCTATTTTGTAGATCGTAATATAGACCATGTGCTATTTACTACCGCAACTACTGGAGTTATGATTCCAATGAGTCAGACCGTAGAGCAAGATCGATATCTACTTACTTTCTTCTGGGCAGATCATGAACGTCCTCGTCAACCAGGTGATATTTTCTTGAACCCTCATCGTACCCCTCGTCCTGATGCTCAGAGTGCATCGGCAATAGAAGAGGAAGATGATGAAGAGGATGAAGATAAAAGAAAATCAGGTAAAAAACGCGATACTAACAAGTAATTTAAACACATATGAAAAGAATAGTAATAGTTGTTTTATTAGTTGCATTAACAATGCAAGTTGCTGCTAATGACTGTTTAGGTTTTCAAGTAGGATATGCCCAACCTACTACATGTCTGAATTCCGCTGGAAATAAGGATAATCTAGCAGCGACTATGTACAATGGATTCAAAGTAGGCCTCGTATATGATGCTATGCTCATTAAGGGTTTTGGTGTGAGCATGGGCCTCAATTATACTTTTGGTGCTAACACCACTCCTTGGGAGTCTGTTGGAAAACTACCTTATCCAAAGACACGCAGCAAAAGCTTTTATCATCAATTGGAGATACCTATTGACTGGCAGTACAAGTTTGAAATAGCTCAGAATACTTGGGTTATCCTTTATACTGGTCCTACATTGCAATGTGGACTTAATTTTACCCAAAAGAATTTTAAGGACAATGGAAAAGAAATTACTCCTACTGATGAAAATAATGTTTTTTCCGAAAATGATATGAAGGATCATGCGCTCAAGCGTATTAATGTTACTTGGGGTATTGGTGCTGGTTTTCAATATGAGCGCTATTTTATTCGTGGAGGATATGATTTTGGTATGATTAATCCATACAAAGCACAGTCATTCACAGGATATGATGCATACACCCGTGGTCGTTTTGACCAATGGCAAATCAAACTAGGTATGTATATTTGGCAGACAAAGTAGTCTTTCTAGTAATAAACTTTAAACTATAAACTTTCAACTATTAAAATTATGATTCCAAGAGAAACCATTAACAGAATTTACGAAGCAGCTAAAATCGAGGAAGTGGTTGGCAGGTATGTAAACTTAAAGAAGCGAGGCGCCAATCTACTAGGTTTATGTCCATTCCATAACGAAAAAACAGGCTCGTTTACAGTATCTCCATCAAAAGGCATATACAAGTGCTTTGGTTGTAGCAAAGCTGGTGGCCCAGTTCAATTTATCATGGAAATTGAACAATGTTCTTATATTGAGGCTATCAGAATGCTGGCTCAAATCTATCATATTACTATTGAAGAACGTCAACTTACACCCGAGGAACAACAAAAACAGGATGATCGTGAATCTATGTTTGTTGTGAATGATTTTGCCAATAAATGGTTTCAATCGCAACTCTTTGATACGCAAGAGGGAAGTGCCGTAGGCATGGCATATCTTCGCCAGCGTGGTATCCGCGAAGATATTATCCGCAAGTTTCAATTAGGTTATTCCCCAGAGAGAGCCAAACTCTGGGAGGAGGCCAAGAAAGCGGGCTATCAAGATACGTATTTGGTGAATAACCCTGATACCCAAATCGGTACAGGTGTTTGCTTGAAGGACGAACAAGGGCGATTATTCGACCGCTTCCGCGGACGTGTGATCTTCCCCTTTTTCTCGGTGAGTGGTAAGGTGACGGGCTTCGCAGGGCGACTCATCAAGCAGAGTGATAAGGCGGGAAAATATGTCAATTCCCCCACCTCGATTCTATACGAAAAAAAGCATGAGCTATATGGCTTCTACCAAGCCAAGCAAGCCATCAAACGCGAAGACTGCTGCTATCTCGTTGAGGGACAATTGGATGTGATACAACTCGTGCAATCGGGCATCGAGAATGTGGTGGCGTCGGGTGGTACGGCGCTGACCTTCCCACAGATCCGCCTTATCCATCGCTTCACCGAGAATGTGACTATCCTCTACGATGGCGATAGTGCAGGTATCAAAGCAGCGCTGCGAGGACTAGATATGATGCTCGAAGAGGGTGTCAATGTCAAGGTGGTGCTCCTGCCCGAAGGCGAAGATCCAGATAGCTTCGCACGCAAACACGATGCTACCGAGGTCTTGGCGTATATCCAACAACATCAGACGGATTTTATTCGCTTCAAGACACAACTGCTGAGCGCAGAAGCGGGCAACGACCCCATGAAGCGAGCCGATATGATAGCACAGATAGTGATTTCTATCGCTACTATTCCAGATGTTGTTAAACGGCAGATACACACTAAAGATTGTGCCACATTTTTACATATTCAAGAAGATGTACTGATGCACAAAATAAATGAGGTTCGCAAAAACTACATCGAAGAACAAAAGAAAAAAAGGCAAAATGAAGAACGTATCACCAATGTTTCTGAAGCCATAGGAACTATCAAAGACACAGAAAAAATCCTTGCCAAAAGTATCTCTAATGTTCTATCTCCTGCAACGTCAATAAAAGAACTAAATATTCGAAATTTATTGCAAGTAATTATCCGCTATGGCGAAAAGCCTATCTTCCAAAACGGAGATACAACCATTCGTGCAGGCGAATATATCATCCAAGAATTGCGCAATGATAATATCGAGTTGGAGAATCCGCTCTATCAACTCATCTTGGATGAATACATAGCACACTACAAGGAAGATAATTGGGTGGCGGCAAACTACTTTCAATACCATCCGAATGGTGAAGTCAATCTCTTCTCTATGGAAATGCTTATTGACAAATACCAACTGAGTCGTATGTACGGCAAGCAAGTGGTATCAGAGAACGTAGTCAAAGAGGTGGAGCTCCCATCTGAAGCGGATAACCTCCCAGAACTGACACAACGTCTGCTACTGGAATTGAAGTTCACCATTGTCAACGAGCGCATTGATGCATTGCAAAGCATGTTGCAAGAGGCGCAACAGCGCGATGATTGGGAACTGATCCGTACTATCCTTGCACAGCAACCGCTACTCAATGACATTCGCCAGCAGCTCGGAAAAGCCCTTGGCAACCGAGTGATAGTATAAATACGTATAACCAATTATTGCAAATGTTATTTCCATCTATTATATATGGCCCCATTCGATCTCGTCGTTTAGGTATATCACTAGGTGTCAATCTAATGCCTACAAATGCAAAAATTTGTACATTTGATTGTGTGTATTGTGAATGTGGCTGGAATCAGCCTGTGCTACATCCAGAATTGCCAACGCGTTTGCAAGTCAAATTATCTTTAGAGCACCAACTGTCTACTATGCAAACGGCAGGTGAGGCTATGCCAGATGTAATAACCTTTAGCGGTAATGGTGAGCCCACATTACACCCTGATTTTTTGGGTATAATTCAGGATACTTGTGCTTTGCGAGATCTATATTGTCCGAAGGCCAAAGTGTCGGTTTTGAGTAATTCCACCCAACTTATGCGTAATGATGTTGTAGAGGCCTTATGGTTGTGTGATAATCGCATTTTAAAGCTAGACTCGGCTATTAATCATACAATGCACTTGATTGACAGACCTGTAAATAAAGATCTTACTATTGATAAATTGATCGATAGGTTGTCTGTCTTTGATGGGGATTTTACTCTGCAAACTTGCTTTTTGCGAGGAGAGTATAAAGGAGAGATAATTGATAATACCACTCCGGAGCAATTAGATGCATGGTATAAGGCTGTTGAACGATTACATCCTAAACAGGTGATGATTTATGTGATTGATCGAACGACTCCCCTGCAGACATTGAGCAAGATTCCTGCTGATCAAATGCATCAGATTGCGCAGCCATTGCGTGATAAAGGAATTGAGGTTATTGTTTCCGCATGAAAATTCTTATAGCACCACTCAATTGGGGATTGGGGCACGCCACCCGATGCATTCCTTTGATTCGTCAATATATTGATAATGGCGATGAGGTGGTTATAGGAGGCGATGGTGATAGTTTGTTGTTGTTAAGACGGCATTTTCCAAATCTTCGGGTGGTCAATCTTCCTTCACTAGAATTAAGCTATACGGCCAACTCTGCGCAGCGAGGTTTTTATCTGCGTGCAATACCTGCATTGATCCGCTTTACTATAGCTGATCACTACTATTTGCGCAAGCAACTTGCCATTGAGCACTTTGATTTGATAGTATCTGATAACCGTTTTGGTTTGTTCTCAAAACAGGTGCGATCTGTATATATTACGCATCAGTTGTATGTGCGTTTACCAAATCGTTTGCGTATGTTTCAGCCTATCGCGCGTGCGTTGCACGCGTGTATATACAAAAGGTATCACGAAGTTTGGGTGCCAGATTATGAAAATATGGAGGAGAGCCTGGCTGGCGAGTTATGCCATGGAGGCAGATATGACGCACACGTCAAGTATATTGGTCCACTATCACGCTTTGCTTCTTCCGAAAGAACTCCGAAGGAACTCCGAAGGAACTCCGAAGACACTCCGAAGCCTTATCACGCCCCTGTGGCGGAGAATACCGAATATTCTGTGGTGGCAATCTTGTCGGGACTCGAACCACAAAGAAGTATTTTTGAGCGGGCTATCCTAGAGCGCTATGCGAACACCTCAGAAAAGGTGCTTCTTGTCAGGGGAAAAGTGGCAGAGGCGCAAACGAAGATTTCTCGAAATAATATCACAATCGTTGCTTCGCTCAGCGACCACGCACTGCTAGAGGCCATGAAACAATCCACCACGATTGTTGCGCGCAGTGGTTATTCTACAATTATGGACCTAGCTGTTTTAGGATTGCTTGATAAGGCGGAATTCTATCCGACCCCAGGACAAAGCGAGCAAGAGTACTTAGCCTCGCGTTACTAGTTTGTTTTTTTTCCTAAATAAATGGGAGTATTTGGCATTTCGTGTCCAATTGTTGCATGTAGTTGGACTGGATAATCGTATTCAGAAACAGCCTGTAATATGGTATCTTCAATGCTGCATACCATGCGCTCATCCGTCTCGCAATCCGTGAAATGCCCTACTATCAAACCACTGATGCGTCCTAATACGCCACTCATGCGTAGGTTGTTCATCATACGATCGATGTGATAGTGTGTTTCATCAATATCTTCAATAAGCAGAATAGGTGCGCTATCCATTTGATCTATAATGTGATTTAGATCCCATGGCGTTCCTTGTAATCCATATAGTACGCTTAAGTTGCCGCCTATTATTAATCTGTTGTCTTCGCTCTTGCCTTCCAACGCTGCTTTCATGGCTAGTAGCGTAGGATCATTATCGGCTAACTCGCTAATATCTTTACACATGGACATATGCAATGATGGCACACCGTGCAAAGCCATTAGACTATGTAGTTCGGTGATATCGGAGTAACCGACTATCAATGGCCATTCTGTCTTAGGGCGTGTAGGTAGTTGAATCCGATCTAGAATCTGCTGTAGTCCATAGCCCCCTCTGCTGCAAAGTATGATATCTATAGAGGCATCTGCTAGTGCTTCGTTGATGTCGCTCAGTCGTTGTTCTGCTGTACCTGCAAAACGGCCATATTGCTGCATGGCATGCTTACCTATGCTGACAATATAACCCCAACTTTCGAGACGCTCTTTTGCACGAGTGATATATTCTGGAGCAATCACCCCAGATGGTGATATAATACGAATATGCTTCATCATGTGCAAAATTACAACTTTTTTTTCATATGTCAAAAAAAAGTTGTACCTTTGCAGCAAATTATGCGAAAAATCTGTTCACTCATACTATTTTTGACTTGTGCGTTGTTTGTTATGGGGCAAACATCTGCTAGTGCGGATAAGTTGTTTCAAGCCTGTGATTATGTCGCTGCACAAGAACAATACGGTAAACTACTCAAGAGTAGTCCTAACAATGCTTTATACCAATATAGGTACGCACGTTGTGCACACGAGTTGGGAGATTTTGCCACTGCGTTGAAGTATTTTGACAAGGTGGGCGATCGCTATATGCTTAAATATTTTTATTTAGGTGAGATTTATCTTCAACTATGGAATCCTGATGCAGCGATAGATTCCTACAATAAGTACCTTGCCTCGTTGACAGAAACTAACGAACGCGAATCGTATATCGCAAAGCAGATTGCATATGCTGAGAAGCTGCAGCGATACTTGCGACGAGTGGAGAAAATACAAGTCCTAGATTCTGTGCAAGTTCCATTGGATAGTGTCTTGTATTCAAGAGGGCGTAGAATAAGACTATCCAAGGAGGAGGGACATCTTTCTAAAGACTCGTTGGGCCAAATAGTCTATACCAATCAGCGCGAAGATAGGCGTATATGGGCGACACCTGTAGATTCAAGTCTTATTTTAGTATCCAACCATCGTTTGTTAGATGAATGGAGCACACCAGATACACTACCTAGCACGATTAATTTTACAGAGCAACAAACGGCACCATTTTTACTCAGTGATGGTGTTACGCTTTATTTTGCAGCCAAAGATTCCAATGGGTTTGGTGGGTCTGATATCTATGTTTCACGCTATAATACGGCAACCGAGACATATACCACACCTGAGAATATTGGTCTGCCATTCAATTCGCCAGCCAACGAATACTTGTTTGTGTTAGATAAAACCGATGGTGTTGGCTATCTGGTAACAGATCGTTTTGCAGAAGAAGGAATGGTGCATATCTATACATTTCTGGTTTCTGAGCATAAGCAATATTGGAAAGATCTTCCTGTAGATTCATTAGCTGCTTATGCACAACTACAATACTTTGAGCAGGGTATATATGAAGATGATCCTGCTGCGACTATAATTGATCTGTCAATTGACACTATGCCAGAATTCTCCATTGTTATCAATGATTCTACTATCTATCATTCTATCAATGACTTCTGCAATCCCAAAGCACGAGAAAAGTTTATAGAATGGCAAGTGGTAGAAAAACAACTCAAAGATGAACAAGAGCAGATAGCAAATCTTCGATTGGAGTATGCCACCGCAGACGAGTCAAGACAAAAAGAATTGACCCCAATCATTCTACAATTAGAGAATAATCGAGGTCAATTAGTTAAACGCAGTCAAAACCTCCTATTGGAGATTCGTGCTTTAGAGATTAAAGTACGCCAATCTCTTTCAATACAGCAGTAGTTTTTGCTACGGCCTCTTCGCTAGCTGCGAACAATGCTTTCTCAGCGTCGTTCAATGGCAACTCAACAATTTTCTCAATACCATTCTTGCCGATGATACATGGAACACCGATGGTAATATCGTTGTAGCCATACTCACCCTCAAGGTAAGCTGAACATGGGATCATCTTCTTTTGATCGTTGATAATGCTGTCTGCTACAGCAGCTGCAGCTGCACCTGGAGCCATCCATGCGCTTGTACCTAGAAGACCGGTCAAAGTAGCACCACCTACCATTGTATCTTTTGCAACTTGCTCAAGTTCCTCAGCGCTAATGAGTTCACTTACTGGCATACCTTTGTATGTAGCAAAGCGAGTCATAGGAATCATAGTGGTATCACCGTGGCCACCGATTACGAAACCTTCTACCTCGTTAGCATTGCACTCGAGTTTTTGGCTCAAGAAATATTTGAAACGGCTGCTGTCCAATGCTCCACCCATACCGATGACGCGATTGCGTGGCAAACCAAGTGCCTTGTAGGTAAGATATGCCATAGTATCCATTGGGTTAGATACTACAACGAGGATTGCGTTAGGTGAGTAGGTCAAGATTTGGTTAGCAACACTCTTAACGATGCCTGCGTTTACACCAATGAGCTCCTCACGAGTCATACCTGGTTTACGTGGAAGACCTGAGGTGATAACTACTACATCTGAACCAGCTGTTTGGCTGTAATCGTTGGTTACACCTTTAACTACGGTGTCAAAGCCCAACAATTGAGCAGTTTGCATGATATCCATGGCTTTGCCTTCTGCAACGCCTTCCTTGATGTCGATGAGGACAACTTCGCTGGCTACTTTCTTAACAGCCAACACATTCGCGCATGTAGCACCTACGTTACCTGCGCCTACTACGGTTACTTTTGACATAATTGTTCGAAATTAGTATTTGATTAGTAAATTTTAGTCTATATCTGCTGCAAAGGTAGTAATTATTTTGCATATACACAAATTTCCACTATATTTTCCATGTTTATTTTCCCAGTTTGATATGAATCAATATTGGGTCATGGTCTGCATAACGAAAAATGGTATCATCTAAACCTCGTTTGAAACCGCGACTATAAAAGTAATCTGCATTTAAATGATATGGTTGGGCTGTAGTTATCTGTTTGCTCATCGTAGGGGATGCAAATACCCGATCTAAATAACCTGACAAACTATTATAGACATAGGAATATCCGTGTGGAGCATGTTGCATGAGAATATCGCTGTATCCTGCCTGAATAATGGTTTGTAGTGGTTCTTCATAGGTGTAACTATTATAATCGCCCACTAGAAGAATATCCTCGTCTGCAAATATGTTATGCTCTTTGATGGTGTTGAGCATTACTAATAAACTATCAACATTGGCCATGCGTTTTTCGTTAGACTCGGCACCTGTACCTCGCTTAGAGCGTAGGTGGTTAATGTTTAGTATAAAACGCTCGCCGGATGATAGCTCTTCAAACCCTAGGGCTATCATACGATAATGATAATGGCTTGCTGTGTCGGCGTATCCATGTATAAGCTTGCCATATGGTTTTACGCGGTCATTTCGGTAGATATATCCACAAGAAATCATATCTTGGTTATCCCAACCATCTGATACAAAGGAGTATATTTCTTTGTTTGCCAGTTGATTCATGGCGTTCACTAACATTTGTGGAGCACTATCTCCTCGCTGAATCTCGCAGATGGCATAGATGTCTGCATCAATATGTGTGAGTGCTTTGCTAATCTTGAGGGTCTGCATTTGTAGTTGCTTGGGGGTAGTTTTGCGTTGTGCATAGCCTCCTAGATCAAAAAAGTAGTTTTGAATATTGCTAGCGCAGATAAGTAAACCTCCATTAGGCATCTTAGGCTTTGCTTCTGGTCTGTTGTTGGTGAATTTAGGGGTGGCACCTGTGACTAACTTGCCTGGAGCGACTACTTTGGCTGTCAGTTTTTTGAGGGTAGCGCCTGTTCGTACTTTGTAGTTGCTAATTTTACAGGATAGACTGATCATATGTTGCCTGTTGTTGCGATGAAGCTGCCAAAATAGGGTGCTATCACCTTCTGCTAAGCCCAAAGCATGCTCTTCTGGTACATATAATCGCTCTGTTGACAGAATGAGAGAATCGTAGTAATTACCACAAACCATCAGTGTGTTGGTGAATTCTACAGTTTTGCCGATATATGGCTCCCAACCATTTACAAATGAGTCGGGAAAAGTAACTTTGACTACTGCGCTAAGGCGAGTAGTAAAGATGATAAGTACTAGTAGTATAATCTTGCGCATGATTATAGCGAATAAAATATGTGAATGAGGTTATTTGAATCCAAAAACAAAATAAACAGCGGCCACCAAGCAAAGGGCAGCTACGATATGATTCCATTTGACTTGCATATGGAAGGCTATAATAGAGAATACAACAAAAACTACCAAGGTAATTACCTCTTGCAGTATCTTGAGCTGCATCAATGAGAACGGACCGCCATTCCCCTCAAAGCCAATGCGATTAGCTGGAACTTGCAAGCAATATTCAAAGAAGGCAATGCCCCAAGAGATGGCTATCACTCCAATCAATGGAAGTGCTTTGAACCAAGAAAACTCTGCCATCTTCAAATGGCCATACCACGCCAATGTCATAAAGACATTAGATGCTACTAACAGCAATATTGTATAAAAACTATTCATAATCTTATTTGTCAGCCGTCTGTTTGCCGTTCATCTCCATAGGGACTTCATAGGGACTTCATAGGGACTTCATCGGAACCTCATAGGGACTTCATCGGAACCTCATGCTAGGATTTACCTACTTTTCTAGGCAGATAATCGGATTTTATATTTTCCATTGCGCTCCAAATAGAGTCTCGTACATTGGGATTTAGTGTTTCCAGTTGTGAAAGTAATAGCTTGACTTCTGCTCTGCTACTCACTTTTTCCAGTGGACAAAGTTTTACTTGTTTCTCATATCCGCTTAATTCAGCATATTGTTGAATATCTTTCTCCTCTATCAAACAAAGAGGTCTGATCATTTCGATTGGCATTTTCTCCATTCGCAGCAATGGTGGAATGGTTGCTACACTTCCTTGAAAAATTAGGTTCATCAGTAATGTTTCCACTAAATCATCTTTGTGATGACCTAATGCAATCTTATTGCAACCTAACTCTTGCGCCACATCAAATAGTGCTTTGCGCCTGTACCAAGAACACAAAAAACATGGATGCTTCTCTTTGGGTGTGGTCGCTAATTCATTGTCTCCAACAGTTTGGGCTTGTGAGGCATCTGTTATCTGGGTATCTCGTATGATCAGAGGTACGCGCACGCGGGCACAAAAATCCTCTAAATAACTCAAATCAGAATGATAGTCGCGATCCTTTACTCGCACATGAATAGCCGTAACCTGAAATCGAGGCACATATACTTGCGCGCGTTTGCCCAGGAACTCAACCAATGCCAACGAATCTTTGCCCCCGCTCAAGCCAATTAGGATATGATCGCCATCTGCAATCAATCCATAGTCAGCACATGCTTTATGAAAGCGTTTGGTAAGTCGTGTGCGTAATTTGATAAGTGCTATTTCTTCGGGTGTTTTGCTCATAAACGGTGCAAAGTTAGTGAAAAAATAGCAAATATCCCGCAAAAATGAAGAAAAAAGCACTTTTTTTGCATTTTTTCTTCAAAATATTTGGTCGGTTAAAAAAAAAGCAGTACCTTTGCACCCGCTTTCGGATGAGAGCGATGTTCTTTAATATTATGCGGCAATAGCTCAGTTGGTAGAGCATAACCTTGCCAAGGTTAGGGTCGCGAGTTCGAGTCTCGTTTGCCGCTCTATAGAAATGAGCAGGACATAGTTCCTGCTTTGTTTTTCTAAAAAGGTCTTTGAATACGGAATAGAATCGGCAGTCAATACAATGTTGCTGGCGCAACGCCCAAATGGCGGAATTGGTAGACGCGCTCGTTTCAGGTGCGAGTGTTGAGAGACGTGCAGGTTCGAGTCCTGTTTTGGGCACATCGCGCAGGTGGTGAAATTGGTATACACGCTACTTTGAGGGGGTAGTGGTCGCAAGACCGTGTGAGTTCGAGTCTCATCCTGCGCACATTTTGACTTCGGAAGAAGATTCTACGGAATTTTCTTCCGTTTTCTTTTTATATTCTATTGATAATCTATCAATTACATCGAACACCTTATTTCGTGTTGGAGTTCGATAATTGCGAATAGACCTCTCCCATAAAATCCCCTGTGGGAACACTAAATTTTGGATTCTTTGCTTGATTTCCAAGTCTCCTTTATCCTACAAACTGCTTATATTTGAGCAAGTTATGATAACTTCTTTGATTTTCTCTGTAGGGTTCGATAATGCTTATCCCCAACGAGGGAGGATAGGGAGTGCTTAATTTCTATTCAAATACCCCATTAAACGAGGTGCAGAAAAAATCCACCTCGTGAAAGGTGGATTTTGACACACTAAATTATAATTTACAATCTATGTGTTTATTAACATTAATGATATATCTACGAAAATTATTTATTAATCTAATGGATCAAAAGCGCCATCCCAAATTCGTCCATTAGAAGGTTCAAACCATAAACTCACTACGGCTTTGTGTGGTTCACCTTCTTCTCTAAATGAACGATACCAAAGAACATCCATATAAAGTTTAAGACACCATTCTCCGTCTGCTTTAACTGAAGTTACTTCAACAAGTTGGCAGTTGTTTTGCTCCATAGCATTCATAATCCAACGATGAATATCTCCCGTAGGGAATCCAAGTGCTCTAGCTTCTTCTATATAAGATGGTGCTTGTGGTTTTGAACTTTTACCACACGATACCATTGGTAAGGTCAATGTAATACACATTAGAAAATAAAATACTTTTTTCATACTTAAAAATAGAGTTTTAAATTAATTTAAAGACAATATATGCATTAGTCTACTTTATGGAACCAATACCCTGGTTCTCCTGTACCGATGCGTTCATTTGTTCTATCTAAAGGATAAGAGGAACCATATTGACCAAAGTTAGCCCAAATACGATCTTCTTCGATATCAATAGGAACAGTTTTACCTTCTGTACTAGTCCACATTTTTCCATTAGAATATATCTCAATACTCATCGTACCATATGGAGTACGACATTCCCATTCGCCATAAAGCCAATTATTACGGTCTGTGGATTCTGTACGGAAATTATCAGGATAAAATGCTTGCAACAGGAGGACAAGTACTTCTTTGTGCTCTGGGGAGAAGTTTTCTATTCCATAATCGAGAATCGCAGTTTTAGCCCTTTCGAATCTTGCCTCATCTCCGCTATAGTATGCTGTTTCATACTCTTTAAGGATTCGTTTCTCTTTAGCGTCTTTTGACATGCAGGAGGTAATGTTTAGTGCTAATATACAAAGTAGCACGAGATATAATACTTTTTTCATATTAGTTATTTTAAAAGTTATGAACAGAGCCCGATGTGATGATATTAGACAACAAAAAGCGTGGGCTGTTGCTCTATTGTCAATTCGGGTCTTCGACTACCCACCACTCCAATATATACAAAAGCTCACGCTGAAACGTGAGCGTTGTTTATATTTAGGAAAGTGGTTTCAAAGTGTCGAAGTTTGAATTGCTCCCAATATAAGCAAACGCTTTATATGTTTATGTCTTTTTAGACTGATTTTATTCCATAGGCAATATTATTTTGAATATCGGTGCAAAGGTACACATTTTATTGGAAATTTGCAATATTTTGGATTAAAAAACGAGTGTAAATTTTAATATTTGATAAAAAAGCAGTACCTTTGTAGCGTAATTAAGACTTATAAGATTAATGGTATCTATTGTACCACTCAATAAAATCAATAACACTACTGAGGTTATCAACAAAAGTTCGATAATCTGTAATAGTCACGCACAATAGAAAGTGATTATTTATTGAAAATAGTCACTTTTTTTATATATCTATATAATGTTGATTTCTATGAAAAAGATACTATTTGTTTGTCATGGTAATATCTGCCGAAGTGTGATGGCAGAGATGGTGATGCGCTATCTAGTGGCTGAGGCGGGTAGAGAGGATGAGTTTATGATTGATTCATGCGCTACGTCGCGCGAGGAGATAGGTAATGATATCTATCCTCCAGCTAAGCGCTGTTTGACTGCTCATCAAGTTCCGTTCTCTCGTCATGCCGCAAGACAGATAACGAAGGAAGATTATGATAAATTTGATTTAATTCTCTGTATGGAGGAGTATAATATTCGTAATCTTCGACATACTTTAGGTGCAGCATTGTTAGATGCTGATGCTCACAAAGCAGAGCCTAAAATCCGTCGTTTGCTGGACAGAGATGTGGCGGATCCTTGGTACACTGGTGATTTTGAGGCGACATATCGTGATGTAGTGGAAGGTTGTCAACAATTATTGGGCTAAAATTTGTGTAATTCAAATTTTATTTGTACTTTTGCAAAGAAATAATAAACCTATAGTAATATGAAAAATGATTTTTTGAAGTTTGCTGTTTCTAATGGCCTTAACTCAATGCACGTGGAGAATGCGATGAATGCCTCCGCTAGTTATATCAGTCCTTCTATCTTGGAAGAGCGTCAACTCAATGTTACCCAAATGGACGTTTTCTCTCGTCTGATGATGGATCGTATCATCTTCTTGGGTACTGAAGTGAATGACTATACAGCTAATGTGATCCAAGCGCAATTGCTTTACTTGGATTCTGTGGATTCTGATCGCGATATCAGTATCTATCTCAACACCCCTGGTGGTAGTGTATATGCTGGTTTGGGTATCTATGACACCATGCAATTTGTGAAATCCAAGGTGGCTACAATCTGTACGGGTATGGCAGCTAGCATGGGTGCGGTATTGTTGGTGGCAGGCGAGAAAGGTATGCGTGCTGCATTGCCTCATAGTCGCGTAATGATTCATCAACCATTAGGAGGTATTCAGGGACAAGCGTCTGATATTGAGATTACTGCACGTGAAATATTGAAACTCAAAGATGAGTTGTACCAAATCATTTCTGATCACTCTGGTCAAACGATGGACAAGATTCGTCAAGACGCCGATCGTGACTATTGGATGACTGCCAAAGAGGCATTGGGGTATGGTATGATTGACAAGGTATATAGTAGAGAGAAGTAGTTTAGTGTTTAGAGAAGAGAATGGGAAAGAATAAACAGAAATGTGCTTTTTGTGGGCGTGAAATGGAGAATCTATTTCGCGCTGAGCAACCGGGTGTGTATATCTGTCATGAGTGTATAGAAGCGGGTCATAATATGATTCGCGAGATGAAGCAATACAATGAGGACGAGACCGATGTTAAAGGCTTGAGTTTGGGTTCGTTGCCCAAACCTGCTGAGATCAAAGGTTTCTTGGATCAATATGTGATAGGTCAAGATGATGCTAAGCGTTATTTGTCTGTAGCTGTATATAACCACTACAAGCGTGTGCTGCAACCCAAAGAAGAGGGTGGTGTGGAGATAGAGAAGAGCAATATCATTCTCGTAGGCTCAACAGGAACAGGTAAGACTCTCTTGGCTAGAACTATTGCTAAGTTGCTAAAAGTGCCATTTACCATTGTGGATGCGACGGTATTGACCGAAGCAGGTTATGTGGGTGAGGATGTGGAGAGCTTATTGACTCGTCTGTTGCAGGAGTCTGACTATAATGTTAAGAAAGCAGAGAAGGGTATTGTATTCATCGATGAAATCGACAAGATTGCACGTAAATCGGACAACCCATCTATCACGCGTGATGTGTCTGGCGAAGGTGTACAACAGGGATTGTTGAAGTTGTTGGAAGGTTCGGTGGTGAATGTCCCACCTCAAGGCGGTCGCAAACACCCTGAGCAGGAGTTTATTCATGTGAATACGCAAAACATCTTGTTTATTTGTGGTGGTGCGTTTGATGGTATTGAGCGTAAGATTGCTCAGCGCATGAATACCCAAGTGGTAGGCTTTGATGCGGCTAAGAAGGCGCAACAAGTGGATAAGAGTGATCTGCTGCAATATATCGCTCCACAAGACTTGAAGTCCTTTGGTTTGATACCAGAGATCATCGGTCGTTTGCCAATCTTGACTTATCTCAAACCATTGGATAAACAGGCCTTGCGTAATATCTTGACTGAACCAAACAACGCCATCGTTAAGCAGTATCAGAAGTTGATGGCAATGGATGGATATAAACTGACCTTTGCCGATGATATGTTGGATTATGTGGTGGATAAAGCCATTGAGTATAAGTTGGGTGCGCGTGGTTTGCGTGGTTTGATGGAAACGGTGATGATGGATGTGATGTATGAATTGCCATCTTCCAAAAGACGTAGCAAAACATATGAAGTAACCAAGGAATATGCTGCGGCTAGAATTGAGAAGACAGATGTGAACAAACTAATGTAATGAATAAAACAATAATAGAAATGAAAAATCTAATCATGCTTGGCTTGGTAAGCTTGTTGGTGGGTTGCTGCGGCAAACCACATTATACCCATGTGGATGAATATCCTGTAAAACAAGGTTCTTTGGAGGAGATGGTTTATTCTGCAGAGAAGACAGAGTTTTCTGTTTGGAGTCCTAATGCAGATAGCGTCTATTTGAACTTGTATGCAGACGCTATTACTCCTGAACCATTAGAGCGTATGGCTATGAAACGCCAAAATGATGGTTCGTGGACCAAGACTGTGAAAGGCGACTTGAATGGTCAATTCTACACTTTCCAAGTGGTAGAACCTACTTCTCGTTGGAAATTGCATGAGACTCCAGGTATCTTTGCTAAGGCCGTGGGTGTGAATGGTCGTCGTGCAGCCATTATTGATTGGGCAACCACCAATCCTGAAGGTTGGGAGGCGGATGTTCGTCCTGCTTTTGCGGGCGCGAAAGATGCTATCATCTATGAGATGCACCATCGTGATATGACTATCCATGCTACTTCTGGCGTGGAAAACAAGGGTAAGTTTGTCGGTTGGACCGAGCATGGTACTAAGACCGCTGAGGGTTTGGCTACGGGTATTGACCACTTGGTAGAGTTGGGTGTAACCCACGTACAGATTTTGCCATCATATGACTATGGATCAGTGGACGAGACTCGCTTAAGTGATAATAAGTACAACTGGGGTTATGATCCAGTGAACTATAACGTCCCAGATGGTGGTTATAGCACCAATCCTTATGATCCTGCTACTCGTGTGCGTGAGATGAAGCAGATGATTCAAGCGCTTCACAAAGCGGGCATTCGCGTAATTATGGACGTGGTGTATAACCATACATTCAATGTAGAGAATAGCAATTTCACACAAACTTGTCCAGATTATTTCTATCGTCTGACAGAGAATGGCGATTTGGGTAATGCTTCCGGTTGTGGTAATGAGACAGCTAGTGAGCGTGCGATGATGCGCAAGTTTATCGTGGAGTCTTGCCGCTATTGGATTGAGGAGTATCATATGGATGGTTTCCGCTTTGACTTGATGGGTATTCACGATGTAGAGACGATGAACCAAGTGCGTGCGATGTTGGATAGCATTGACCCAAGCTTGTTGCTCTATGGCGAGGGTTGGGCAGCTGGTGGTCCATTGTACCCAGGCGATGAGTTGGCAATGAAGGCTAATATGCAGAAGTTGCCTGGTATTGGTGCTTTCTGTGACGATATGCGTGATGCATTGCGTGGTCCATTCTCGGACAACAACAAGGGTGCTTTCTTGATTGGCGAGAAAGGTTATGAGGAGAGTATCAAGTTTGGTTTAGTAGGCTGTATTGAGCATCCAGAGGTGGATATGACCCAAGTGAACTATTCTAAGGAAGCGTGGACAGCTCAACCAACTCAATGTATCAGTTATGTGTCTTGCCACGACGATATGATGTTGACCGACCGCTTGAAAGCGAATAAGAAACTCAAAGCAGGCGAGTTGCAACGCCTCAGCAAGTTGGCTCAAACAGCGGTTTTGACTTCACAAGGTATGCCATTCTTGTGGTGTGGTGAGGAGATTGCACGCGATAAGAAAGGTGTGCATAACTCTTATTGCAGTCCAGATGATATCAACGCTATTGATTGGTCATTGAAGGCAGCGAACTTGGATTTGTTTGCATACTACCAAGGTTTGATTGCTATGCGTAAGGCTCACCCTGCATTCCATATGGGTGATGCAGAATTAGTACGTGCAAACTTGCACTTCTTGCCTGCACCAGCAGGTGTAGTGGCTTACCAATTGAATGGTGAAGCAGTGGGTGATGAGTGGAAGAGTATCGTGGTGATTCTTAACTCTCAACTCTCAGCTATCAGCATTCAACTTCCAGAGGGTGAGTACCATGTGGCAGTGGCTGATGGCAAGTGTCCAGCAGTGGCTCAAGGCTTGCTCAAGGGTAGCGCAAAGGTAGCTGCGCAATCAGCAATGGTATTGTATCAGTTGTAGGACGGAGGCATAGCCTCCTATTGGACGCTGCGCTATTGGATGCTGCGCTATTGGACGCTCGCTTTGCGAGCTATAGGCTATAGGTTATAGGTTAAAGGTGATGAGGCTATTAGGCGATTAGGCGAAAGGTTAAAGGCTAAAGGCGATGATGAGAAGAATATTGATATATTCGTTGCTAATGCTAGCAATGGGAATGTCGGCACAAGAAGTGCCGACATTTTTTCCACGAAAGTTCTTGTTGGAGCATTTCACAAGTGCAAATTGCAATCAATGTCCCATGGGGATGAAGTATATCGTGGAGTATTTGGACAAGCAGACAACACCCTATATCTGGGTGAGTCATCATGCGGTGTATGGCGCAGACGAATATACGCTATCAGAGAGCAATACCATTGCCATGAACTATTTGGGCATGAATACTGTGCCAAGTGTGGTGTTTAATCGTACGGAGCAACGCGGAAAAATGGTCAATGGAGCATGGGATTTAGAGACATGGATGGCAGAGGGAATACAAGTGGAAAGCGATACGGTGGCAGAGGCGTCTGTGGTGATTGAGCATAGTTATAATAGGATTACTCGCCGCTTAAACGTGACAGTCAATGGACAAGTAGCTAATACAGACAGAACGGCATATCTGCTGACGATTTTAATCAAGGAAAATAGGTTAGTTGGCAAACAAGCCGATGCTTATACCTCTTGGAAAGGAAATGGTTGGGTAGAGTACATGCACCCTCGTGTGGTGCGTGACTTAGTGACTGCCACTTTAGGCGATACAGTGAAGGTGGAAAATCAGGCGTATAGTTATTCTACCAGCTGTATGATAGACAAGAATTGGGCGGCGGAGAACTGCTGCGTGGTGGCGTATTTGACGCCTTTGGAGAAGAGTCCGATTATCAATGCCGAGCAAGTAGCGTTGGTAGGAGGTACAACAGGCGGCGAAGAATATGGACCTTATGGTATTACAGAGAAGACCGCGCCAAAGTCCAATTATATTGAGTTTGATTCTGTATGTGTGAATAAAGTGGGAGAGAGCCAA
>JAFYSK010000064.1 GCA_017559385.1 Paludibacteraceae bacterium
ACTCGTTGTTCCGTATAGCTATAGGACTTTAGTGCTTTTTGCCACCTCATCCACAACGATATGCCTTATATGTAGTTTCTGTGCGTCAGACCAGATATTTGCCGAAGACTTCCTTCAGATTCCACCTCGCGATGGACACCCCTGTCCGTGGCTGGACGCTTCCCGCTATAAGGGCGCGTTAGGGACTTACACCCGTTAGAGTATGCACATGCTGGACGAACAAAAAGGGCGATACTTGCGTACCACCCTGAATGTTTACACAACGGAATAATTCTTATTGTGTATATCCTTCAAATTGTTCATTGAAATCCTAATATAACAACAAGATGGGAAAATGCAAGGACATTAGTTACAAAGATCTAATTAGTGGTAAGTATACAAAAATAATAAGGGGATTCTTGTAGGAATCCTCTTATTACGCGCCCCATGGGTTTCACATGGTATACTTCCATCACAGCGGCTAAGCCCCCTCCGTTGAGTTAAGATGACTGGTGGTAACCAAATACCGGCGCAAAGGTACAACAAAGAAATTAAACCTCCAAATTATTTGGAGAAAAAATGCGATTTTTTGCCTTATTGTGTATATCCTCCTTCAAAATTGTTGGTGCAGCGGTATTACTTTTTTTGTAATTATGCAAATAAATTTCGTATAAATTTGCATATTTCTTATTTTTTCTGTACTTTTGCAGTCAAATCGTTCTTTGAAATCCTGATAGCACAACGTACTTGTATCAACCAACTCTCCTGCCCAAGTTGTGTATTGCATACAAAAGTATCTTTGAAATCCTGATAGCACAACCCAAGAATCACCAACACGACACATACGCTCGTTGTGTATTGCATACAAAAGTATCTTTGAAATCCTGATAGCACAACAGAACAAGAGCACTATATAAAGACCTATACGTTGTGTATTGCATACAAAAGTATCTTTGAAATCCTGATAGCACAACAAAGGCGGCAAAGTAGAATTTAAAATCGAAGTTGTGTATTGCATACAAAAGTATCTTTGAAATCCTGATAGCACAACACGAGCCGACGATGTTATTGTAACATTTAGTTGTGTATTGCATACAAAAGTATCTTTGAAATCCTGATAGCACAACAGACTTTGTGTTTTATACTGGTTATCAGTGATATATAACAAAAGTCAGGATTAAAAAACGCAGGCGATTTATTTCGTCTGCGTTTTTGTTTTTATCAGTTTTTACATTCCTAAAATAGTTCCAATTGCTGTACTGGTTGGTGCAAAGGTGCCTCATGTTTGCAATCAAATAATTCCATATCCCCGAATTGCTTGTCAGTTACACGCATTATGCCTACTTTGCCAAACTCTGGCAGCATTCTTTTGACACGTTTGATATGCACATCGGCATTTTCTGCACTTGGGCAATGACGCAGATAGATTGAAAACTGAAACATAGTAAAGCCATCCTCCAAGAGTTCCTTGCGGAATTTAGCTGCTGCTTTCCGCTCTTTCTTGGTTTCGGTTGGCAGATCAAACAATACCAACACCCACATAATTCTATATTCGCTAAATCGTGACATATAAAAAAGTAACGCACCTACGAATAGATGCGTTACCAATCTGGATAAATAATCTTGCGTGCCTCGCCACTAAAACATTTGTACACACTATTAGCAGTGGTTTGAATAGCTATCATCATCGGACTCCGTTTGCCGTCAATCATAACATCCTCATACGGAAGCATTAGAAGATCTCGCTTCATCTCTGTAGTGATTTGCGAAATGTCCTCATATTTTTTCATCATATCAATTACCATTAAATCCACAAAGGGGCGATAAGGTTCCATAATGTCGTCTGCTAGACAATATGCATTGTACTTATTGTGATGATGAATGCCCAAAGTTGGAAGTAATCCTGCCGCCACTAAAGCGCGTGCTACCATAGCACGAACAATAGCATAACCATAATTAAGTAGGTTATTAGGAGGATCGCCTTCTTGCCCACGAACGAAGTCGGGATTATGGAATACATTGCGCCAATAGTATGCAGCTGCGCGTCCTTCTAAATTCTCTACATCACCCGAACGAACTGACTTTGCCCAGGCGAGCATATTTTTATGTTCTATGCCTTGTCCCTCTAATACTATGGCTTGTCCTAGAATCTTGCTGATTACAGTTTGTTGCCACATTTGCTTTTTGAGCGGTTCGGAAGCATCTAACTGTTCACGAAATCGCTCATTTTGTAAGTGATTGCCGTCTAAAGGTAATTGCAATCCGATTGGCAAATGTTGGTCGTTAGTCGTGATGATTGCACAGTTATTTTCAAGGAGTGCTGCCATCAGTGCTTGTGTAATCGTAATCTGCTTATGGTCTAGGATAACTACACCTACATCCTCAATAGGGATGGTGCGTACTCCGTCTTGGCGTAGGTTATCGGGTACTCCTTTCCCATACACCACCTCTGGAATCTCTATGACTATCTGCTGTAGTTTCAGTTTCAGATAAGCAGGGTTCGAAAAACACAAGACACGTTTGATCATTTGAATTCTATACCTTTATCAGTTATAACAAAATCGATACCTTCTACTACAAATTTAAGAGTATTGATTCCACATCGAATCTTTTCCGGAAGATTCGCAAAATCTTTTATAGACTCACCTTTACCCAATTGCGCATCTTTTTTAGCAGATAGATGGTGAACTAATTTAACCAGAGCAGGTACCTCAAATCCTCGTATCACATACATCCTCTTTGACAATTCGCTATTCGGCATTCCATACAATTCGTCTATATGTTCCTGATATAACAATACGGTCATTCCACTTCGAAGTGCATAGACAAAATTGAGTACCTTTCCTTTTTTGTTAATTACTGATTGGGGTATATCATCTATGCCATATTTTCGATTCTGACTTATAGTATATAAGCTCAATGGTTCATATTGCGTTAAGGTACCATCTTCGCTTTGATACTTAACCATATAGGATAAATCGCCAACTTTTGCCCAATACTGTTGCTTATGCTCGTGTTTAGAATGATACGTTTGCGATTTCACTGCTACAGGATTTGTTGTAGCAGCAAAACAACGAATATGACGAATGCGATTTATTCTATTACCATTCTTATCTAGCATGTAAATACCTTTCTCGCAAGCCGTTTTGAAATCTAGTCCTGGATATTGACTGCGCATTATCTCATACAACGCCTTATCCACCACTACTTTCTCCAGCTCCTCCCACGTCTTGAATCCAGCAGCCGTAGCGGATTCTTTATATTGCAACGGACAACGGACTACATATTTGATATTTTCAGAGTCAGGAATGACATTACCCTTCTTATCTCGTATGAATGCTCCATTTGTATCTACTTTTGGCATTGCAATAGCACCATACCAAGTCTCCAAATGCAACGATCCACGCAAACTATCACCCGTTATCCATCGTTCCTTTTGACCATCTTTTACCACTTTTCCTCGAACACGCTGACGACGACGAGCAGGAGTCAATGTTTGATCTTTAGACTGATGACGGACTATAATATTACTCTCAATATAAGGTACTACATTCTCCACACCTTTGATATCACAGGACTTGAGTACCTTATTATATTCATACTCTACTCGTTGATACTCTTCCACTTGTCCCAAGCGCTGTAATTCCTCTTTTCGATAGAACAATTCTAGCAATTTATCGCGTTTGGTGTTCGTAGGGATAAGCGTCAGTATAGTAGCATCTATCGCGTGGTGTGAGTGCAAATCACGATTCTTCTTCTCATCCAAACTTTGCACACCCAGCGCTTTGCGGAAGTTGGCCGTCATATCGCCTCGTTGAACCGTCACATCGCCAAACACAGTCTTCAAGAAATGATAAGCATATTTCGTAATCATACGCGTATCATTGAGTTGATTATTGCGGAATGACTCCTTCCATTCATCCTTCTTGGTAGTAAAGCGTGACACCTTGTCTAGCCAATACGCAAGCTCCATTTCCAAGGCATGTCTGTTAACAATAGCACGATCCTTTGCCTCCTTTGTTGCAGCACTTTTGCTATTATTACGTTGGGTAGTTATCTGCTTCTCTAGTCCCTTTATCTTGTCCATCCATGGCTTAAGATTCAGCAATATTGCTTCATACTCTGGCAATTCGGATGGGAAGCGATTATTCTTATACCCATTATATGCCGCATCACAAATAGTCTTATTTGCTAGCGAATCATCAAATGAGATACTTCTCGGTATGGTATGCTCTATCTCAAACTCATTGTTGAGTAGTTGTGCTAGCGAAATCACTTTACCTGTATACAGACATTTTTTGCCTTGTTCTTCCCACAAGCGCACTTTGTCAATATCAGTAGATGTAATCTTGCTCTCTGGCATATATTGCAGCAACTCTTGACGATACTTGGCATTATCTTTCTCCCTATCGCGTTGATACTTATTAATTGCAGCACGCCAATTGGCATCATTCATCTCACGAGCTGTTTCTACTACCACACTAGTGTCTGACTCATCAATGATTCCTTGCCTTATCAAATCATTAAGAGTATTGCGCAACTGATGCAGCACACGCATCACCACAGGATTGCGGAATACATTCGTTGCCGGACTTTGCAAGAGCTTCACACTACGCACAGCATCTCCATTCGAAATAGTACTTCTAGGACTAGGGTTATAGATACTCACCACAGATGGATGATACAACACATCCTGATGCTCTTGGATCTTCCTCACATATGACGCTTGCACATAGTCCATAAAATTGGTTTCTATCAAACTTATCAAGGCGTCATTTATATGCAAACGATGCATATAATCCCGCTTTGCACTACGGAAAAAGTCTTGATATGCTGCACTTACACGTGCCAACAACTGTTCTTGCTCATCATCCCCTAGTTGCTTCCAACGCTTATAAGACAAAGTATCTACTACACTTTTCTTTACTGCTCGCAAATCACTCTCATCCAACTCATATTCCGTATTCTGTACAGCAAACTGGTCCTCTGGCTCCAGCATCTTGTAATCCGCAATCAGATTATTTACCACCTTATTCACCAAACGATCATCCTCAATGCGTGATTTAATTCCAGGATATTCATTGAGAATAGCCACCCTCACTTCATCCCAATTCTCACCGAAGATATCTGGTAGTTTGGCTAGCAATACCGCATCCGAATAGATATATCCCTCTTGCAACATTCGCAGGATATTACGAATAGCTTTCAACGATAATGACGCATAATCCGTACTTATCTTACCCCATAGTGACACCATTTTTTTTGTCGTTTCATCATCCGCATTTAGGTGATTCTTGGCAAACTCTCTTATATATGTATCTTCTTCCTTATCAGCATCAAAACAAGCGTGCCATAGTTCTTCGTAATTATAACCAGACAACTCTGCCCTTTGCCAATCTTCGCCCAACAAATCACGCAACTTTGCACATACAGGACTTCCTGGCACACTCGTTTTGCCGTCATAGTTTAGTTCCTTGATAGATGCGTCCATCTTTTGCAACCATTTTAGCACATCATCTATCTTAAAATTGGACACACGGACAAAATGTTCATCATACAATCTTTTGCGCAACTCCAACGGTATCTCACGATTAGCCTTTCCCGTATCCTCAGCAGTTTTGTAGCGTAGATTATTAATTAATGTCCAAGCACGGAACTGCTCAAATTCAGGACGACTAATTGGACAGCGATATTTATTCTTCTCTAATGTACATTTACCTACCGTACCTTTTTGTGAACGCAATGGGCGTTTATAGAAGATACTACCTTCACCTTTCTTTCTACTAGTAATCTGTTTATAGAAATCACTATCACAATCCAAACCACCTTGATACTCAAAAATAGCTTTTATCTCTTGCTCATATTGCGAACGAACGGCTTGCAACTCCTTATTATCCCTCACTCGTATACCATTCTGTTCCATATGGTAATAAGCACAACCTACTGTAGCACAACCATTTTGCTCCATATATTCCACCAAGCCCTTTGCCAACTTCTCCTCTGACTTTTTGAGCGCATCCGACATCTCATAATCTTCCCCATTGGCAATATTCTCTTGATCTTTGAGCAATTCTCCTTTACTACTCTTAAATCCACGATGCTGCGCTATATGATACAATGCCCTACCTAATTTATAGCGCTCTGTCACATCACTAAAATCAAACTGACGCTCCATCAGTTCGGCACGTAATTGATGGGGACTGATATACTCAGGCTTGCCATCATAGTCAAAATCAAGGCGTACCCATTGCTCAAACTCATACGCATCGCTTGGATACTGACGCTTGCGTCCTGCATTCTTGTCATAACTACGCCATGCATCCAACTTCTCCATTGTTAATGGACAAAAGCCATGTGCTATAAGCACCTCTAGTGTTCGCCAAATACGATAACGACGTGACTGATGCAAACGACGAGAACTTCGATATGCTGTACGTTGAGCTGCATACGAAAACTCACCACTCTTACCTGTACCAACACCTGATGGAAAAACAACAGAACTGAAATACTCCAATTGCTTTTCTACGCTTCCTGATACTTGGGTATTTCTAACACTAATACCAATACTATTAGTGCCTAAATCCAAACCTAAAATCTTCTGTTTCATAAGATTTTGTAGTTTTCTTGGTTAAAAATTTTGCAGTTTCATTTATTTGTTGTACCTTTGCAGCCGAAAGATACATTTTGTGTGACTTTACACAACAAGGCTATAAGCCGTAGATTTCTCAATCCCGCGTACTCCGTGGGATTTTTTATATAAGTCATTTCAATCCCTCTGCATATCCCCTAGTTATTTATTCTCTTGCAGAGTGTTTTGCAATTCAATCAAGTCATCGTTGGCAGATGCTTCAAATAATTCTTGCGCGTCTGCTTCTGCTACTGCAAGCGCTTTGCGTCTAGCATTGAATTGTTCATAAATAGACTCCACATGTGCCTCCATCTGCTTAACACTCACACTTCCTGCTCCTTGCAATACAATCTTATTTTGAAAATTAAGCAATCCATCTACCGTCTCACGCCAATAACGCAGGTTCAAGTCTTTACGTTCTTTCACACGTAACTCAGCTGTATCTAAGAAAAGCACAGTCAGTCGATTTAGCGTATCTACCTCATCTTGAGAGAGATAATTCTTGGCAGTGAAGATATCCTGCTTGCGCACCACGCTGCCTTTCCAAGAAGTAAGAGCCATGTTAGGTTGAGAAGCATCGGCACGATTAACAATGATCTCAGCAGCAGTTTGCCCCGTAACTGCATAGAGTAGTTTATTTTGCGTTTCGGCAAAGAACATTTGCGTAGCTTTATCGGTACTATCATAATCACTGCTAAGCGATAGCAAATCGCGCACTTTTTGATAAAAGCGTTTCTCTGAAGCCCGAATTTCGCGTATACGCTCTAATAATTCATCGAAATAATCGGGACGACCATTAGGATTCTTCAGTCGCTCATCATCAATCGTGAAACCCTTGATAAGATACTCCTTAAGATGCTGATTTGCCCAAATACGGAATTGAGTTCCGCGCTTACTACGAACACGAAAACCAATCGCCAAAATCATATCTAAGGAATAGAAAGTGACATCATATTGCTTCCCATCAGCGGCAGTAGTTAAGTAATTCTTAACAACTGAATCTAATTGCAACTCATTTTCTTTCAGTATGTTA
>JAFYSK010000065.1 GCA_017559385.1 Paludibacteraceae bacterium
CGACAAAAACATCTGGTTTGTTGGAATTTGTGGGTTGATTACAATAACAATCGGAAATTTAACATGGTCCTCTTGGGGAGTAAGTTCGTGGTTTCTGATAGGAACAACAGTTTTTGTGTTAGTTTGCATTCTAATGACAATCATTCCACATAACTGGGTAAAGAAAGAAGATATACAATCTGGAAATTTGCTCGTTGCTGCCAAACAAGTACGGCGCCTTCGCAAATTATACAAAGATTGGGAGATTATCGGTATTATACTAGCAATTATTTGGGCAACATGGCTATTTATCGAATTCTCGGCAGCAATAGAAAATAAACAAATATTGTATCTCCTAATCGGAGCTTCAGTAGTAGGAGGTATAATTGGCGGAATAATCGGACTGAAAGTGTCTAGAAATGTTGTGTACACCTTGGATGAAATGATTCAAGAAATTGAAGACACGTCCGAATTAGACGAGAAAAAAGAGGAATTGAAAAATGAAGACTGAAAATGAAAAACTGAAAACTCAAAGTGGAAAATAATAGAAAAAACGCATAACTCTTGCAGAAGTGCGTTTTTTTTTGTACCTTTGTGCCCAAATTGCCTTGTGTATGCCAAAATGGCAGAATAATTATTCTGGCAAGGTATTTGTAGGTAAGAGATAGAAATAAACACAAACAACATAATGAAACAAGTATCAACAAAAAAATTAGTAGAGACGATTATTGAAGGAATTCAAAATCGTAAGGGACAGCGTATTATAACTGTAGATTTGCGCAAACTAGAAGTTGCGCCAGCGGAGTATTTTATCATTGCAGAGGGTGGCAGTAACACCCAAGTAGCAGCCATTGCTGACGAGGTAGATAGTTTCGTGCGTACACAAACTCATGTTCACCCATTATTTGTAGATGGCCGTGACAACGCAGAGTGGATTGTATTGGATTACGGAAATATCTTCGTACACATAATGCAACGCGAGCCACGCGCATACTACGATATTGAACACTTATGGGCGGATGGTAAGATTACAGAAATTCCTGAGGTGTAAATTTACATAACCTCAGTAATGAGCCTATCAAATCAACGAACAAAATATTAATCCTAAACAAAACAAAACATGGCAAATCAAGCGCCTAAAAAACAAACTAAGCAACCAGAACAAAAGCCCAAGAAATCCAAATGGTCTTGGGTTTATTATGTTGTAATGATCAGTCTGCTAATCCTAATGTTCTATCCATCTAATAAAGGCGGGGACAAGGACCTTAGTTATACAGAGTTTACAGCATACATTGAAAACAACCACGTAAAATCCATAACAGTGTATGACGACAACACTGTTAAGGCTAAAATTCGCCCTGAAAGTTACACTTTAGTTTTTGGCAACCAAGAAGCTGGTGAGAAAAGCGATGGCGAACTAAAGGCACAAGTGCCTACAGTAGAGGAATTTGCAAAGTACATAGACAAAGTTAACATCAACCTTAAAGCTCAACACAAGCCTGCAATAGATGTAAGTTATGCTAAGTCGAAAAGTCAATGGTATCTAATTTTAATCAATGCTTTGCCATTTCTTTTGATTATTCTTTTCTTCGTGTGGATGAGCCGTGGAATAGGCAATGCAGCAAATGGTGGTCCGGGCGGAATCTTCAATGTCGGTAAAGCGAAAGCACAAGTATTTGACAAAGAGAAGAACGGCAAAACCACATTCAAGGATGTCGCAGGACTATCGGGTGCAAAGCAAGAGGTTGAAGAGATAGTTTCCTTCCTCAAGAGCCCTAAGAAATACACCAATTTAGGTGGTAAGATTCCAAAAGGAGTACTACTCGTAGGCCCTCCAGGAACAGGAAAAACCTTACTAGCTAAGGCAGTTGCTGGTGAAGCAGATGTACCATTTTTCTCTATGTCAGGTAGTGATTTCGTGGAGATGTTCGTGGGTGTAGGTGCTAGTCGCGTGCGCGACTTATTCCGTCAAGCCAAGGAGAAATCACCCGCAATCATCTTTATTGATGAGATTGATGCCATTGGTCGTGCCCGTGGTCGCAACAGTGCGATGGGCGGCGGTAATGACGAGCGCGAATCCACATTGAACCAACTATTGACCGAGATGGATGGCTTTGGTACCAACTCAGGCATTATCATTTTGGCGGCAACAAACCGCGCAGATGTATTAGATTCAGCCTTATTGCGTGCTGGTCGTTTTGACCGTCAAATACATGTAGAGTTACCTGACTTGCAAGAACGCAAAGAAATTTTCGGTGTACATCTAGCACCTATCAAACTAGATAACACCATTGATGTCAATTTCCTAGCAAAACAAACTCCTGGTTTCTCTGGAGCAGATATTGCTAATGTTTGCAATGAGGCAGCACTGATTGCTGCGCGCAATGATCACAAAAAGGTAACTAAGCAAGACTTCATGGATGCAGTAGATCGAATCATAGGTGGTCTAGAGCGCAAGAATAAGATCATGACCGAAGAGGAGAAACGTTCTGTGGCTTACCACGAAGCTGGTCACGCTACTATCTCATGGCTCTTGCGTTATGGCAATCCATTGGTTAAAGTTACCATTGTTCCTCGTGGAGTTGCGCTCGGGGCTGCATGGTACTTACCTGAAGAACGCCAACTTACCAATAAAGACCATATCGTAGATAACTTATGCTCACTCTTGGGTGGTCGTGCCGCGGAAGAACTGTTCCTCAAACAGACTTCTACAGGCGCGCTCAACGACTTGGAACGAGCTACAAAACAAGCCTACGCAATGGTAGCATATTATGGTATGTCAGATAAGCTAAAGAATCTCAGTTACTATGACTCAAGTGGCAAATACGATATGGGCTTTGCTAAACCATATTCAGATAAGACCGCTGAAGTAATAGATGCAGAAACAGCAGCCATCATTGCCGAGCAAATGGAGCGTGCCAAAAAGATTCTGGAGGAGAACGCTGAGGGGCACAACAAACTAGCTGAAATGCTACTAGAATATGAGGTGATTACTTCTGAAGATGTAGAGAGTGTATTAGGTCCTCGTCCCTGGAAGAGCAGAGAAGATGAAATCATCGAGGCTAATGAGGCATTGCACGTAGAGAGCGATGAAACAAAAAAGAAACATTCTCCACGCAAAAAGACAGCAAAGACAGATACACCTCAAGAACCTACAGAGGATATTGAGTTGGAGGTAGAAATCGAAGAACCATTAGAGACTACCGAAACGTCTGACGCAACGGAAACAACTGAGTCGCCAGAAAAAGAAAGTTGAATAAATAAATATCAAATATATTGATTATGAAAAGAATAATCTTAAGCACATTAGTGCTTGCGTTTTCGCTAGTAGCGATGGCGCAGCAACCAACAGTTAGTCCTCTACCTATTGATCCCAACGTACGCGTGGGCAAGTTAGATAATGGATTGACCTATTATATTCGTCACAACGAATACCCTAAACACCGCGCCGAGTTTCATATTGCACAAGCAGTAGGTGCTATTCTTGAAGAAGATCATCAAAATGGTTTGGCTCACTTCCTAGAGCATATGGCATTCAATGGCACAGAGCACTTTGCGGTCAAAGGAATCATAGAATACTTTGAATCAATTGGTGTAAACTTTGGTGGTAATATCAATGCTTATACTTCATTAGATGAAACAGTATATCGTCTCTCCGAAGTACCTACTACACGAGAGGGTATTATTGACTCTGCGCTCCTTGTTATGCACGATTGGGCTTGCGGATTGTTGCTGCTAGAAGATGAAATCGACGCTGAGCGTGGTGTGATTCGCGAAGAGTGGCGTACCGGAGCTCAAGCTGCCCGCCGTATGTGGAAAGCGATCAACCCACTCAAATACCCAGGTAGCCAATACGCCAAACGCGACGTCATCGGTGATACTGCCGTTATTAACAACTTCACTTATGATGCACTCCGCGACTACTACAAGAAGTGGTATGGACCAGATAACCAAGCCATTATCGTAGTAGGTGATATTGATGTAGATCAAATTGAAGCAAAAATCAAGGCATTGTGGGCAGAAGTACCAGCACGCGAGAATCGTGGCGAGCGTCCATTGTACTCTGTGGATGACAACGCAGAACCTATCGTAGCTATCGTTCGTGACAAAGAAGCACAATACACACGAATTGAGATGGAGTTCAAAAAAGATCAACTAGCCAAGGAATTGCGCGGGACCAACAAATCATATATCCTAAGCATTGTTCGCGAGCTTATCTGTGATATGCTCAATAATCGCTTCTCTGAGTTGGCCATGAAGCCTGAAGCTACTTTTGTAGCTGCTGGTTCTTACTACGGAGAATTGGTAAAAGAGAAAGATGCATTTACAGCTGTTTATCTGACTAAACAAGGTCAAGAAACTCAAGCTTATGCTGACTTACTGTTGCAATTAGAAGGAATGCGTCGTTATGGCTTTACCAATGCAGAACTCGAACGAGTGAAAAAAGAGACAATCGCAGCTTATGAGAAATCATACAACGAGCGCAATACCATGCGTAACATCGCATATGCACAAGAGTATATCAATAACTACTTAAGCAGCGAACCAATCCCAGGAATAGAGTGGGAATATACTGCTATACAACAACTCTTACCTGCGATTGATATTAACATGATTAATCAATATGCACACACCTTTGTTACAGACAGCAACCTCATCATCTCATTCCAAGCTCCTGATGATCCAAATATAACTCTACCTACAGAAACTGAAGCTTTACAAATGTTGGCTGAGGTGAAAAATGTTGAAATTGAGGCACCAGTTGAAGAAACTATTCGCACTACACTTATAGAGAAAGCACCACGCGCAGGTAGAATTCGCACAACCACATACAATAGCGTTTTGAAAACAACAGAATGGGTACTCTCTAACGGCGTACGCGTAATCATCAAACCTACCACATTCAAGCAAGATGAAATTTTGTTTGAAGGTTTTTCTTTCGGTGGTGCATCTTTAATCTCAGACCCTAAAGACCTAGTTTCTGCTAACATTGCAACAGCTGTTGTTTCCATGAGTGGTTTGGCTGATATGTCCATGACAGAGCTTGAAAAAGTGTTGACTGGCAAAAATATTTCGCACTCAGCTTCTATCTATGCTAACTCCGAAACTGTTTCTGGTAGATCTACGATTAAAGACCTAGAGACCTTGTTGCAATATAACTACCTAGCCTTTACTGCACCTCGATACGATGAGGAAGCATATCAAACATTAGTTAGTATCTTAGCCAGTCAATTGGCTAATCGCGACAAGAACCCTAAAGCTGCTTTCTCTGATTCTATTAGCATGATGGCTTCCAACTATTCGGCGCGCACCGTTCTTCAAAATTCATCTATGATTGAGAAGATGAACCACAGCGATGCGATCAACATTTATAAAGAGCGCTTTGCTAACCCTGCAGATTTCGTCTTTACATTTGTGGGTAATATTGATCCACAAGATGAGGAGTTCCAAAAGATGGTATGCACCTGGCTAGGTGGATTCAAAACATCAAAGAAAGAGCACGAGCAAGCCATTGACCATAATGTACGCGTTGCACCGGGTGTACAAAAGAACTACTTCACCTACCCAATGGAGACCAAAACTGCTAGCAACCGTATCCAATACACATCTTACAATATGCCTTACACATTGGCTAATGACTTGAATATGGAAATGATCGGTCGAATTCTTTCTACACGCTACCTAGAATCTATTCGTGAGAGAGAAGGTGGTTCATATAGCGTAGGATGTATGGGTACAATGGATATCCTACCTGTTCCTTGTGCACGACTCATCATGCAATTTGATACCGACCCAGAGAAACAAGAAAAACTTATCGGCATCATCCACGAGGAGGTGAATACTATTATCAAAGACGGTCCTCTAGCCAAAGACCTCCACAAGGAGAAAGAGTCAATGCTCAAAGACTTCGAAGAGGATCTTGAGAAGAACGGATACTGGCAAAATGTCTTGTCCATGTATGAACTTTACGGCATCAACTACATTACCGAATATAAGGCTGCTGTTGAAGCTATTACTGCAGAAACCGTACAAGCTACACTCAAAAAGCTCGTTGAGTCAGGCAATGTCTTTGAAGTAGTAATGCTACCATAAAAAACATAATACTTTCCAGTCGCTATGTCTGGAAAGTATTTTTAATTAAACAACAAAAACACAAATATTATGGCTAACTTTTTAGGTACATTTGACATTTGGCAAGTACTTTCGTCATTCATTTTCCTTTTCGCTATTATTGACCCGCTGGGCAATATCCCTGTAACGCTTAATATGCAACGAAAAGGTGTCAAAATCAACGCAATGAAAGTTTGCATTGCAACCATTGTCATATTGCTCGCTTTCCTTTTTGCAGGTGAATGGGTACTTAAGTTATTTGGCGTAAAAATCGAATATTTCGCTATTGCCGGTGGATTTGTCATCCTACTCATGGCATTAGAAATGGTATTGGATGTTACCATTTTCAAGAACGAGGGATTAGATGGTTCAGGCAGCATCGTGCCATTGGCTTTCCCTATGTATGCTGGTCCTGGCGCCTTCACCGCTCTACTATCGATTACTGCCGAGTATGATATCATCAATCTTGTCATCTCAGTTACGCTCAACACCATTATGCTTTTTGGTGTTCTCAAAGGTACCAATTGGCTTAATAAATATCTAGGACAAACTTCGCTATACATCTTGCGTAAGTTCTTCGGCATCATCGTATTAGCTATTGCTTGTAAGTTGATGTTCGCTAACCTAGCTACTGTATTCGCTGGTTAATTATGAAGTATATTAAATCATTTTTGTTCTTTTGTGTTATAGTGTTAGTGGGATGCAACCAACAGCCCACCTTCACCATATCCGGCACAATAAGTGATGGTCAGGATCAAAAAATCTATTTGGAGCACACATCGCTAGTAGGTACTACCATTATTGACTCATGCGTCATAGAAAACAATGGAAAGTTTTTGCTAGAATCAGCTGCTCCTAAATACCCAGATTTCTATCGCATTCGCATAGGCCAACAATCCTTACCACTCATCATCGATTCGATTGAGCAAATACAAATCAATTCAGCACTCGCGGAATTGTCATACACACAAGATATCAGTGGAAGCGAGTCATGTTTGCAAATAGCTAAACTACGATCCATAGCACGTAAAGCATCGCGTGATGAACTGCGCGAAGCATCAAAGCAAATGATTGTGGCTAATCCTGCGTCATTGGTTGCATATTACGCGGTCTTTCTCAAACAAAACGGGCTAGCCGTTTGGGATATTACACAAGCATCAGACCGACGCCTTTTCCAAGCTGTTGCAACCTCATTTGATTTGCACTGGCCTGACTATGATCGAACAATTGCATTGCGAAATCAAGTATTAGGACAACTGCAACTAGAGCGAAACGACCGAAATAATCAAGTTATGCAACAGATTATTGAGGCTTCAGAAAATGCGTTCCTAGATATTGCACTACCCGACCACACAGGAAAGGAACAAAAACTCTCCTCTTTCCGAGGAAATGTGATCATTCTAGATTTTTCCTCTACAGCCATGCAACAATACAGCGCCTACAACTTTGAGTTGCGCGACCTATACAACAAGTACAATAAACAAGGTTTGATCATTTACTCGGTTGGCGTAGAACGCAATCAAACAACATGGAAAGAAGCAGTAGAGAATCTACCATGGACTACAGTCATGGCTGACAGCAATACGGCACAAACTGTCTTATCGCAATACAATGTACAATCATTACCTACCCTATTTTTGCTAGATAGAAAAGGTAATGTACAAGGACGTTATATCGATTTCAAGTCACTTGAAACTGACATCAAAAAATATCTATGACCTAGCTATCCAAGTCGGTTTTGACGATTGTGGAATAGCGCCTGTGCAACGACTAGACAACGATGCACAGTTTATGGACCAGTGGCTTGCTCAAGGACTACATGGAAACATGGACTACCTCGAGCGCAACCGTGACAAACGATATGATCCCTCCGTACTAGTCCCAGGAGCACAAACAGTCGTAGTTTGCATACTCCACTTTGATAAGTCAGGCAGAGACTACCACCGCACGGTGAAATCGCTACTTTATCAACTAGAGGCTCGACTAAAGGAGGAGTTTGGAGAGAATATCGTATCACAGACGCACCAACATATTTTCTGCGATTCAGCACCTATGCTTGAACGCCGTTGGTGCGTAGAAGCTGGATTAGGATTCATAGGCAAGAATCACCAACTGATTCACCCCACCCTAGGTAGTTTAGTACATCCCGGTGAAATTGTCATAAATCTCCCGGTCATAACCGAAACCACTCCGAAGGGACACCAAAGGGATACCGAAGGGATACCGAACCATTTACGGGTTCATGACGGGTTCATAAACAATACCTGCGCTGATTGCCAGCTATGCTTAGAAGCCTGTCCTACAGGAGCACTTAGGAGCGAGGTTTGGGATGCCACACAATGCATCGCTTATACCACCCACCACTGCCTCGAATGCCAACTTATTTGCCCATATAACCATCACTAACCGATATTAACCGTTAAAATAAACATAATGAAAGATCTCAAACTCGGCATTGCTTGCGACCACGCAGGTTTTGCACTCAAACAAACTGTTATTGCTTGGCTTCAAGAACAAGGAATACAAGTCACAGACTATGGTTGTCCTTCTACCGATAGCTGCGATTACCCAGATTTTGCTCATCCTATGGCTGCTTCTGTAGAGGACGGAACCAATGATTTTGGTATCGCGATCTGCTCTACTGGTAATGGTATCACCATGACTTGTAACCATCACCAAGGTATCCGTGCAGCACTCTGCTGGGATGAACCTTTGGCTGCATTGGCTCGCCAACATAACAATGCCAATATCCTTGGTCTCCCTGCCAACTATATCTCTGCAGAGAAAGCCCTTGAATTGGTAAAAATCTTCCTATCCACCGAGTTTGAAGGTGGCCGTCACGAGCGCCGTGTCAACAAGATTGCTTGCAAGTAGGACTCTTAACCAACTTCGCTGTTGGATTAGCTACGCACTATCTCTATTCGGGGTAGTGCGTGTGCGTCATTTACCTACCTTTGTAAGCGTTGAACCCGCTAACTTCTGCCAATTACGCTGCCCTGAATGTCCGGTAGGCATTGCCTCATCGCCTCATCGCCTAATGCCTCTTTCTATATTTGAAAGAGTATTGGAGCAAGTCCAATCCACCGCCCACACCATGCAGTTCTATTTTCAGGGGGAACCCTTGCTCAACAAACAACTGCCTGAGATGATAGCTATGGCACACAAGGTGGGACTATATACCATCGTTTCCACCAATGCTCAAACGCTCAGCCGCAGCACAGCTGAAGCACTTGTCAATAGCGGACTCAATCGCATCATCGTTTCCATAGATGGTTTCTCCGAGGAGTCTTATGCTGTATACCGAGTAGGTGGAAGTTTGCAAAAAGCACTTGAGGGATTGCAACATTTAGCGAATGCCAAAGCAGAACTCCATAGTCACATCCGTATCGAACTACAGGTTCTTCGCCTCCGCAGCAACGAACACGAGTGGCAATGGATCAAAAAGAACTATAAGTCGCTAGGTGCTACACACCTTGTCTTCAAAACCGCTCAGCTCTATAATTTTGAGCACGGTCATCCGCTGATGCCAACCAACGAGCGCTATTCCCGCTACCGCAAAACTGCCGACGGCACCTATGTGCATAGAAAATCCTCTCGCCTTTCGCCTCTCACCTTATCGCCTCATCGCCTGATCGCCTTACAACCTTGCCTCCGCCTTTGGTCCGGTTGTGTGATTACCACCAATGGTGATGTGCTACCTTGCTGTTATGATAAAGACCATCGCCATTCGTATGGCAATATCATGGAGCAGTCGCTAGCGGAATTATACCATTCCACCAAAGCCAAAGCGCTACGCCGCCGCGTATTACGCCATCAAGGAGAGAAATTAGAGATGTGTAAAAATTGTAACCAATAATTAATATGAAAGATATACTCGCATTTTTGACAGAATTATCTTGTAACAACAATCGTGAATGGTTCAACGAACACAAGGATTGGTATGTGCGTTGCCAAAAGCAGTTTGAGTTGTTCACCGTTCAATGGTTAGAACGATTAGTGGAAATTGATCCAGAGATGAAAGCCTTGACGCCTAAAGATTGTATGTGGCGTATCTACCGCGATGTGCGTTTCTCGCACGACAAACGCCCTTTCAAAGAGTGGTTTGGAGTGTTTCCTGCGGTTAAAGGAGGTAAGAAAAGCGACCGAGGTGGTTATTATGTACATCTGCAACCAGGTAGATGTATGTTTGCGGGGGGAATGTGGTGCCCTAACAAAGATTTGCTCCATGCCTTGCGCCGTGAGATCTTGGCTAACTGTGACGAAGTGGAAGACATCTTTGCTAATCCATTAACCAATAAGTATTTCCAGGATTTTGATACCGACCAAATGCTCAAGAAGGTACCACAAGGCTTCCCCGCAGAGTTTGAGCATGCCGATTGGCTGAAACGGAAAGCTTATACTTTCTCTATTGCCTTAACGGATGAACAAGTCTGTGCTCCCGATTTCTTGGACTTGGTTACCGAGCTATGCCAAGCAGGCAAACCCATCAACGATTTTCTGAATTACACCTTCGAAGAATACGGCGAGTTTCCTGATAGAAGATAAATAAAAATACCTACGAGATCATCGTAGGTATTTTTTCAGTCTTTCGTAAACATGGCAGATTGGGAACCCCATAACATTGAAGTAGGAGCCTTCCATGCGCGTGACACCCACATAGCCGATCCACTCTTGTACACCATATGCGCCTGCTTTGTCTAATGGGCGGTATTTACTGACATAATAATCTATATCTTCCTCAGAAAGCGTATTAAAGGTCACCTTGGTACAGTCCACCCAAGTCTCCAATTCGCCATTCTTATCCGCAAAGCAGACTGCCGTATATACCTCATGCGTCTGTTCGCTGAGGCGGGCAAGCATCGCTTTGGCTTCTGCCTCATCTTGAGGTTTACCCAACATCTCACCATGAAGCCAAACGATGGTATCTGAAGTGATGAGTAAATCATTATCTTGCAATTCGTCCAAGTACGCGCGCGCCTTCGCGCGAGATATATACATAGGTATATCGCCAGCCTTCAAATCGGCAGGATAAGACTCATCGGCATCAATCGTGACACAAGAGAAAGGGATATCCAAACCTGCCATCAGTTCACGACGACGTGGACTCTGGCTTCCGAGAATGATATTGGGTTTTAAAGGTTTCAAAAGTTTTAAGAGTTTTAAGGGTTTATGCCATTAAGTTGATGAATATCACATAGGAGAACATCGTGCCCAAGAACATAGCAAACTTGAGGACTTGTTGTACTGTATGTAATTCGCGTTTGGAACGAGCTGCCCACAATAACACCAACACACATACCAAAGGCACCATCAAGCCAAAAATGACAAAACGACCCGTCAATGTACTCCACTCCATCGGGAATGGTAATACGAAGTATGCGAGATAAGCTATCAATGCCATTGTGGCTATAGTCAAAATAGTAACAAAAATCTTGCTAACCGTTTCTCCCCAGACAATAGGCATCGTGCGACATTCCATCTCACGGTCGCCCTCGATATCTTCGATATCTTTAACCACTTCACGTGCCCAAGTTAGAAGGAAAGAGAATAACGCAAAACCACCCAACCACACAAACAACTCACCTACTATCGGAGTATAAGCCAATGTCTCGTTATATAGATGCTTGAGATAGTCCGCATTGATGATGGCTACCAACAAAGGCACCAGCGCAGAGATAAAAGCCACAATCAAGTTACCCACTAGCAGCATGCGCTTATAGCTGGCTGAATAGAACCACAATAGTCCCGGTATAACGATATAAATGAACAGCAAATTCCAGCTTCTTGCCCACCAAGCGACTGCCAAACCTGAAACGATACCGATAGCAGTTAGCACATAAAACCAGTTCATAGCTGCCTCGCGAGAAATAACACGCGTAACAACCATATCGTCTGGTCGATTGATGCGGTCGATCTTGACATCAAAATAGTCATTGATCACATATCCGCCCGCAGCAATACATACTACGCTGAGGATGAGTAGCATCAATATCCACCAAGGCATCTGCTCAGGGAATTTCTCAAGGTGCAACAAGGGTACTGCCACCCATTTCTCCATCACATACAACAAAGCCGCTAAAAAAGCGAGATTGCCTATACGAAGGAGTTGAAGATAAGGTTTTATTTTCTCTGCTAATGCTTTCATAATTATGACAATTAGAATCAGGAGCAAGGAGTCAAGACAAATTACTCTTGTCTCTGAGTCGTTACTGATATATCTTGGTTCTTTATTCCTGGTTCTTGGCTCTTCTTACTTAATCTTCAAGATCACACCTTTCCACGCAGGGAGGGTGAGGCATATGGGTGTATGCGGATGAAGTGGGAAGGTGTATTCTGTACCTGTAAGCAGATCTTCTGCTTGGGCCAATGATTCCTCATCAAGTTTGAGATACTCGAAAGCATCTTGAGGAATACGCACCTGCATGTCCACTTGGCGATCATCAAAGTTGAGCACCACAAGAAGTGTATGTTTCTTGTATTTACGAATAAATGTATAATGCTCATGCTTGTTGAATCCTTCACCCTGCGCATAGGTCAAGTCATACATTTCTCCTTGGGTGATGGCTTTCTCCGAGCGTGCAACACGCAACAATTGGCGGTAGAAAGCACGCAATGTCTGTTGCTCTTCGTCCAGACCTGCGCCGTCGAACTTACCATGGTTAGCCCATGCTTGTAGAGATTTAACGCCCCAATAATCAAAGATCGTAGTACGACCATCTATACCAGAGAAGCCTTCAGCATCCATACCCTTCTCGCCTAATTCCTGTCCAGCATACACCATCACAGGGTTGGTTCCTAGAGTAGCAGCCACTATCATCGCAGGCTCAGCACACATACCACGTCCGCAGAAGAAGCCACTAGCAATACGTTGCTCGTCGTGGTTCTCTAAGAAGTAGAGCATCTTATCGCGGATGTCATCCACATGCTGCCATTGCTGGGTGATACCCTCAGCGGGCCAGTCATGACTAGTCACTCCGCGTAAGTAGTCGTACATACCCACTTTGTCATAAAGATAATCGAAACCGGCACTCAGGTAATCACGATAGAGACTAGGATTATACACCTCTGCAATGAAGAGGATATTAGGATATTTGGTTTTAACTTGTTCAATCGCCCAAGACCAGAACTCTTGTGGCACCATCTCCGCCATATCGCAGCGGAAACCATCCACCCCTTTGCTTGCCCAGAATAGCAAGATATGAAGCATCTTGTGCCAAGTATCAGGAATAGGATCAAACTGCTTTTCTCCGCCACCCTGGTAGAAAACGCCATAGTTGAGTTTGACGGTCTCAAACCAATCGTTCACACTAGGATCAGCTCTGAAGCAATCATTACCTGTAGCACGAGCAGGATACTCCTCGTAATCAGCAATATTGACGTGAGGAGCAAACTTCTGCCCAGGGATATAATAGAAGTTATTGAGTGGAGAGAATGCCCACTCTGGATTATCGTTAGCGCCTAAGTCTTGTACACCACGAGGCTTAGCGGTAGAGTGATACTCACGCGCCACATGGTTAGGCACAAAGTCAATGATTACGTCCAATCCTGCCTTGTGACTACGTTCTACCAGGTCGGTAAACTCTTGCATACGATGACGTTTGTCCTCGCAGAGATCAGGGTGCACATCATAGTAGTCGGTTATGGCATATGGGCTACCCGCAAGACCTTTGACGATGCTTGGGGTATTGTACATAGCCGTCGCATGGCGGATGATACCGGTGTACCACACATGGGTAGCACCTAGATCACGAATAGCACGCAGAGCTTTGGAGGTGATACCGTTGAGGGTACCGCAGCCATTCTCCTGAATGCTACCGCCGTGACGACGAGTCTCGTTGTAGTTAGTAAACAAACGAGGTAATAATTGATAAATAATTGGTTTCAAGGTTCTATAAAAATTTGAGTCAGGAGCCAAGAATCAGGAACAAAGACAAATCAGTCCTTACTCCTGGTTCTTGGATCTTGGTTCAACAATCAATTTTAGCAAAGTTCTTGTGTGTCAGATGCAATCATCCACTCCTCATCGGTAGGGATCACACACACTTTCACTTTACTCTCTGGGGTAGAGAGGAGTGCCTCTTCACCACGCACTTTGTTCTTAGCCTCATCAAAATCCACGCCAAGATAGGTCAATCCCTTGATGATTTCACCACGAACATACGCATCGTTCTCGCCAATACCTCCTGTAAAGACGATTACATCCACACCATTCATCGCCGCAGCATATGCGCCAATGTATTTCTTCACACGATAGATGAACATACGACGAGCGAGGTCAGCACGTTTATTGCCCTCTTGAACTGCATTCTCAATATCACGTGCATCGCTTGATACGCCACTCACGCCCATAAGGCCAGACTTCTTGTTCATAAGGTTAGAAAACTCTGTTGTAGAGAGATTTTCTTTCTCCATAATATAAGTAGCTGCACCAAGGTCCATATCGCCAGCACGAGTACCCATCATCAAGCCCTCCAGCGGGGTAAGACCCATAGACGTATCCACTGACTCGCCATTGAGCACAGCTGTACAACTACCACCATTACCGATGTGAGCAGTAATCACTTTAGTGTTCTTAGCATCTACACCCAAGTACTCGCACACACGTGCAGAAACATAACGATGAGAGGTTCCGTGGAAGCCGTAACGACGGATAGCATACTTCTCGTACAACTCATATGGGATAGCATACATATATGCCTCGTCAGGCATAGTCTGGTGGAAGGCAGTATCAAATACAGCCACTTGAGGAACGCCAGGAAGCGCTTGCTCAATCGCCTCAATACCCTTGAGGTTAGCTGGGTTATGAAGAGGAGCGAGCTCGATGCACTTAACGATCATCTCTTTTACCTCTGGAGTGATCAGGACAGACTTATTGAACTTCTCGCCGCCATGCACTACGCGGTGACCAACAGCTTGTACCTCGTCCAAAGAAGCGATGCAACCTATCTTCTCATCCACGAGGCTATTCAAGATCAGTTGAATACCTACGGTATGCTCTGGCATCGCTTGTTCAATCTTCACCTTCTCGCCGCTAGTGAGTTTGATTTGCAAGAATGAATCTGGCAAACCGATCTTCTCTACTCCACCCGATACCATCACAGCACGGGTATCCATATCAAAAAGTTTATACTTTATACTGCTACTTCCGCAGTTAAGAACTAAGATTTTCATGTTTTTATTGTGTTTTTTGGTATTATTCTTTCATTCCGATTGCTTGATTAGCGGTGATGATCACCATTTGTACGATATCTTGCACCTTGCAGCCACGGCTTAGGTCGTTGACTGGCGCAGCGATACCTTGGAGGATTGGACCTACTGCATCCGCTCCAGAGAAACGCTCTACAAGCTTGTAACCAATATTACCTGCTTGCAAGTCAGGGAAAACAAGCACATTAGCCTTGCCAGCTACTGCAGAACCTGGTGCTTTTTGCTTTCCTACGCTCTCAACCAACGCTGCATCCAATTGCAACTCGCCATCAAGCGCCAAATCTGGGGCCATTTCGTGTGCGATACGAGTAGCCTCAACGACTTTGTCCACGAGTTCGTGCTTTGCACTACCCTTGCTAGAGAAACTAAGCATCGCCACGCGTGGCTCAATACCTCCCAGCGCTTTAGCGGTTTCAGCTGTGGTTACCGCTATCTCTGCCAACTCTTGTGCATTAGGACATGGATTAACTGCACAGTCTGCAAACACAAGGAAACCGCCCTCACCCAAATGAGTAGCTGGGGTAAACATCAAGAATGCACCTGACACAATATGTACGCCTGGACGAGTCTTGAGGATTTGGAATGCAGGACGGATCGTATCTGCGGTAGTACCACGAGCACCCGCAAGCTCACCATCGGCGTCGCCGTTCTTGATAAGAAGACAACCGAGGTAGAGAGGATCTTTCACCTTCTCTGTTGCTTGCTCAAGGGTCATACCTTTTGCTTTGCGGAGCTCAAAAAGGAGATTTGCATACTCTGGCATCTTAGGATCGGTCAATGGGTCCAAGATAGTAAGTTCGCTCTCCTCGCTAAGGATGTATTCGTAATTCTTCTCCTGAGCCATTTGACGAATGACAGCAGGATCGCCAATAAGGATGAGTTTAGCCACTTTGTCTTTCAAAAGCAAGTTAGCAGCCTCCAAAGTACGAGGCTCGTCACCTTCTGGCAACACGATGCGCTGAGGATTAGCTTGCGCACGTTTAAGCATTTGTTGTAGTATATCCATGATTTTGTATTTTTATATTCTCTTATCAAATAGCGTGCAAAGATACTAAAAAAAACGGAGATATGCAAATATTTATCACAAAAGTTTACTTTTAGTAAAATTTACTTGCACATATGCGAGAATTGTAGTACTTTTGCAGCGTTATTAATCTATAAAATAGTATCATGAAAAAAATCTTATTCTTGAGCCTCGTTGGCTTCCTTGCCTTATCGCCTCTTTGCCTTAAGGCCGAAACCATCCCCGCTTCAGACACTCGTCTTACTTTCGTAGGTCGCACTTTAGTTGAGGGCACTGATGTATCATTTGACTGGACTGCCGTGTATTGCCGCATCGCCTTCTCAGGCGAGAGTCTCACTATGCGTGCCAGTGATGTCAAATACGATGCAGATGCTAAATTAGCAGCTACACGCCACAATTACTTCAATGTTTGGATCGACGCTCCAATGAGCGCAGAGCCACACCGTATCATCGAAGTAACAGGCACCGACTCTGTGTACGAACTCATTGATCCTCAATACTTGAAAACATCCAAACTCAAGACTCACCAGGTCATCATTCAAAAGCGTACCGAGGGTGAACAAGGTAAGGTAACTATCCACGAGTTTGCCACCGATGCCAAGGGTGTTTTTTACGCAGCAGAACCATTGCGCGAGCGTCAGATGGAGTTTATCGGCGCAAGTTACGACTGCGGTTATGGTGTAGAAGCTACCTCTCGCAAAGCCAAATTCACACCAGAAACCGAGAACGCTTCTCGCAGTTTCCCTGCTATCTTGGCGCGCTATTTCAATGCCGACTATATGGTTATCGCACACTCTGGTATGGGCGCTGCGCGTAACTATAATTCTAAGTTTGCGGGCTATCATATGCCAGACCGTTACTTACAAACATTCGATGAAGATTCTACCCTTCGTTGGAATCCAGAAGGCACGGGCATGAAACCCGATATCAGCGTTATCTATTTGGGAGGCAATGACTTCTCTGTGTCGTTACAACCATCCTACGAGAAATTCCGTGACGGTTATTGGAGATTGATCCGCTCCATCAAAGACTACTATGGCGAGGATCACCCTGTGCTCTGCGTTTCTAGCAAATCACATAGCACCCTGTTGGATTATATGCGCGAACTGGTGAACACCTGCCCAATGCCTAATGTGCATTTCTTGGCTACACTACCTGCATTATATCTAGACACCGACGAAGACCAAGGCGCTAATTTCCACCCCAACTACTTGGGACACCAGAAATTCGCCTACGCATATATCCCATATATCGCCACGATTACAGGCTGGGGATTGCAAGACAATCCAGTAAAATAGATCGCCACGCTTGTAGATCGGGCATTGCCCTGCAGATCGCACCTTTGATGCTGTAGATCGGCGCAAGCGCCTGAAGTATAGAGAATTAAACAACACAAGCCTCCTCTGAGGCTTGTGTTTCTTTATATATTTCATTACTTAACGAACGATAATCCACCAATAGAGCGCTATCTGCAACAACAGAAGAATAGGCACTCCAAAGCGAAACTTAGCATGCTTGGTCTTATGGCGCAAAACAAGCATTCCGAGCCACGCGCCTACGCTACCGCCTATCAATGCCAGTAGCAACAACCAACGCTCGCTAATACGTCGAGCTTTTCGTTTAGATTTATGTTTGTCTAGGCCATAACAAACAAATGTAAACAGATTGATTATCAACAGATACCAGTATAGCATCATGCACTAACTACTTAGCTAAATATTCTTCCAGTGCTTGCCAAGAACACGACCTCTTTGCTTGGAGAGAAGGTTCACACCAAAGGTGACACCTGCCGAAGTGCCACAGACCACATCAGGCTCGAAGCCATGATCTATCATAATATCAATTACACCCGCTGTGTACAAGCCTCGCATGCCACCGCCTTCCAAAACAAGTCCAACTCTCATTTTTTATCTAGTAATTCCGTTTGCAAAGGTACTACAAAAAATGCACATACGCAAGTAAAGCGAACAATATTAAAAAAAGGGGCTGATATTTCAGCTGAGATATCACAACATTAAAGCGTCAACAGGTATATAGTTTCCAATTAAAAAGTGGTTAAATATTGGTATTTTTTTTGTTCAATTCAAAAAAAATACCTAACTTTGCACCCGAAATTGGGTAATCAAACACCAAGACTATCCTAATGATAATTTTACAAACTATAAAAATACCAAGAAAATGAAAAAGATTTTATTTGCCATTTTTGCTGTAGCTGCGCTTGCATTGACAAGCTGCGAAGGTAACAAAATGGACATCATGAGCCTTGACGTTACTAAGTTGGACAACACCGAGGTTAAATGTTGGAAATGGACTGTTAAGAATTCTGGATTTATGGATGGCACTGTCTATGTTTGGGATACTGAGTACAATGTAATACTTGTGCTTCAAGAGGCCTACAAAACAGCTCAACTAAACCACCGCAAACCAATCATTACTTACGAGGCTACTTCTGACTCTGACAAAGAAAGCTGCGAGTGCAAGAATGATTTCTAATCATCCTACTCCAATACAAAAAAATGGGGCGTGTCTTGACGGACATGCCTTATTTTTATATCAAGTGTTATCCAACTGAAATTTTGCCGTTGAGCAGAGCCGTGCTTTTCCCCTCTTAAGTATGTATAATTCCCCTTAAGAGGGGGAATAATACTTAAGGGGTTACGGCTCTTGCTCAAAAATGGGTAATTTTAGAGTAAAATTCTTCTCTAAAAATTTGGAAAAATGAGATTTTTTTTGTATCTTTGCAGACGCATTTGATTAGCAGACTGCAATAACATTATTAACCATTAAACTAGATAACTATGACTGTACATGTAGCATCGTTTTTAGAAAGTATCGGAGGGTCGATTGATAAGGATCATTACCTCCGTCCTCTCCCAGGCAGACCAGGATATGCTGCCTATTGCCACAAACCCGATTACTCCAAGAAGAAGCGCAAAGAGATGTCCGAACGCCCTATGGTGAAGGCGTTTAGCCAAGTGTCTACTGAGGCAAGTGCTATCCTGCGTAACCCTGTACAACGCGAAGCGTGGGCAGAGAAACACCGTGCCGCCTTGCGCGAAGCCAGCAGACACCAGCGCATGCCAGACGCAAAAGGCAAACCCGCCGTGCCTGCGAGATTGTATGATTATGTCAAAAAAGAGTTGTTTAAATCTCGGTGATGGTGGCTAGATGATAGGGTAATCATTCGGTGAGGTTCCGATGAGGTTCCGATCAGGTTCCGATGAGATTCCGATGGAGATGGGTGGCGAATAGGGGGAAAACCATTGGCAACAAGAGGGAAATTTAAAGGAAAAAATAACGAAATCTTTGAGCTTGCTTGCATAGATTAAGAAAATGTAGTAACTTTGCAGACCTTAATATAAAACAATTATGCGTAGATTATTTTGTATATTATTTGTTTTGCTATTTTCGATGTTGTCTATGGCAACAAAGAAGGCGCCTTTGTACATAATAGACGGCTCTTTTGAAACTCAAAATCAATTGTCACCAGAACGAATAGGGAGCGTGACCATACTTGATTCTGCGGAGGCTGTAGATATCTATGGCGAACGTGCTTCCGGCGGAGTTGTGATAATCCGAACAAAGGAGTTTGAGAACAAAAACTACAAAAAAAATAAGAGCGTTTTTCGACCACAACCAACTCGTAAAAGATATCAAGACGTAAAAATATTACCACTAATCATTTTAGTGCTTTTGTCAATCGTAATCCCAAAATGGTTGCTAAAATTATTTGCGAAAGCACGAAAACATTTGGAAGAAGAAGGTGTCGTTGCTCCCAAAACATTGCCTCCTTATCTCATTAACGCAGAAAGTGTTCGATTTGATGTTGCAAGTAGGATAAGATACCATGGTCGCAACGCATTTATGTTGGTTGCTATCCTACTTTTGGCTGGACTCTGTTTCCTTCTTGCGCCACAGATGGTTCAGGGCGAAGATAAATGGGCATTTGTCTTTATATTCGTGTTATTCTCCATATGTCTTATCCTCTGCATTCTGATATTGGTAGGATGCATAATGGAGAGAAAGTGTTACTTAATCATTGATAGAAAAGGAATTCGTGGCGTGTACAAAGAACTCCATACTTTCTCACTATTCCCTAAGTTTAAGAAAGTTAATATCCAATGGAAGTCCGTTGCTTCAGCCGAAATAGTGCACACTCCAGTAGGAAGATGGGGATGGGTTGCTGGTTTGGCAATTTTCTCTCAATCTAACACAGAAATTCCCAAAGAAATTATCACCTTAAACCTGTTGCCCGTGCAAAAAATCGTTGATAGTGCCAATTATTTCTATGCATGTTATCAAGAGGAAAAGTCTTTGGAGCAACAAGAACTGATTTCTTCATTTGACCTGGAAGATAACAAAGTGCTAGTCATATGGTTAGAGATTCTCTCGATGTTTGTATTTGCAAGCATTTACCTATTGTTTATTGTTTGATTTATTGGGATGTATTAGTGTTGTCGTTCTGTTTTTTTTGCGACCATGCAGGTTGGTAAGCCTACTTCCGTTTGGGATTTTTGGGGAACCAACCATGCTGGACACGCTTCTCCTGTTGGAATAATTCGAGGATAGACCAGAAACTAGAGAAAGCAATAACTCCCAAAATAACAGATAGATACATATTATTGGCAAACAACGAGCCAATAAGCATGCCTACACCCACCAGCGCAAATGCCTACCAACACTTGATGCCGAAATAATACTCGCCCTTGATCACCAAAGGATGAAACAAACCAATACAAAGAAAAGCAACTAAACCGAGAAGAATACCTGAGAAATTCATATTGTGAACGCTATGCTGTTAGAAATATACAAGTTTTGTGCGTATTTGCTTGCATATGCGGGCTATGCCCTAGCGTAGAGTGGCAATGTTGTACTTCGAACATCTGCCTTGGCTTTATAACCCACACAAAACCATACGCATAAAGCCTTTTTGTTCTCCCGTTCGCTTGAGTCCCGCCATAGGAGTTATGTCAGGCGCTCACTATCAAAGCTCCATTCAGGAGCTTCTTCATCTCGTAGCTACGTTCGCTTTTTTGTAGAAAAATACGGCTTCGCCTTATCATCTGCTATCCATCACCTCATTCTTAAGCAAGCTTAAATGAGTGATGAATACCATTTGAAATAGATAAGCTTATCTATTTTTCTACAAAAAGTGCTCGCTTTGCTTGCGTATATGCATTTTTTGTTGTACCTTTGCGGCGGAATAATCAAAACTTGTTGCCTTATGCCAAAGATATTTGAATATTTTGGATTTATATTCTTTTTCTATTCGAATGAGCACGAGCCCATTCATGTGCATGTGATGCATAATGGTTGTCAGAGCATCTTTGAGTTGATCATGATGGATGGCACACTTGTTGATGTGCGTATTCGTGAAAAGGCGGGCGAAGAACCATTATCTAGCAAAGATAAAAAGACGGCAGAGGCATTTATTCGCAAATATAGCAAGAATATTATTCAAAAATGGGTAAAATTCTTTGTAATGAAGCAAGCAGTAAAAAGTACAAATATTAAAACAAAAATATAACTATGAACAAGATTATTATCATCGGAGCTGAGAATCTCGGAAATTCTTCGGTTCGGTTGTCTTTCAGTGACAACACAACACAGATTGTGGACATTGGCAGCTTTATCCGCCGCCATCCACATCCTCAATACAACAAGTATCTTGAGCCACGCCATTTCAGTAAGTTTAGTATCGAGAATGGCAATATCGTTTGGGGTAAAAATTGGGATCTTATCTTCCCGATTGAACAATTGTACGCAGGAACGTTGCAATAAAAGGAAAAACAATACTAACCTACTAAATTAACACATTACTCATCACTTGTAGTTCTTATCTCGCCTAAATGGCTCGAACGATTTTTATATAGTTAACCCTGCAGCGCATAGTCGTTGCCCGACATATTTAATATAGCGTTATAAGCCCAACTTGAGTTTTTGAAACTTCGACACTTTTAAAAACTTTTTATCTATCAAGCAAAAGCCTATTGACGCTCACGCTGTACGGCGTGAGCTTTTGCGTAGAATTTGATAGATAAAGGTAGTCGAAGACCTCAAAAACTCAAATGAAGCGAACGAAAGTTCACGCTTTTTTTATGCATATACGAAATCAAATTAACAAACAATAAATCAAACAATTAACCAACGGAGTGAGCCGAAAATCCGACAAAGAGTAGGCAAAAAAACAGCAAAAAAATGAAAAGAAAAAGTATTTTATTCCTATTGCTGATGATAGGAATTTGCAATGCACTCGTTGCGCAAAAACTAGAAAAACATGTAGCAGGTGGACGAGATGGAGGCCTTGTATTGGTAAGTCACGAATACACAACTTTGCCTAATGGAGTAATGCATGGAAAACATTATGAGTATGATCCATATGCCGATGGTAAATCAGCTAAAGCTTTGAAGGCTTATTTAGAATGGGACAATGGTTTGCTTACTAAAATATCTTGCTACCAAAAAGGTAAACTTCAATCTACTTATTGTATTGAAAACGGCATCCTATGTACTAATGTGATGCACAAGGATCGCAACGGTAAGCCAATGATTCAATATGTGCTTCAAAATACCCAAAAAACAACTTATTGTTATGCTGGAGACTCATTGAATTATTTGTTGAAGTCCTATAAAGATCAGGTGTGGACATATACTCTTTTATCTAATGGTACTCAAGCGGATATTAAGTACGAAGACCACACACATTATACATATGATTATAAGAACGAAGAACTTACAATCCATAAAACATCAGAAGGCGTGACGATGGATCATGCAAGTGTTTCTGTGAAGAATAACGTTGCAAGTTATGAGCTACTAAGGGATGTGGAGCATGTCGTTGGTGGTTATGTCTATACATTGAAGAAAGGAACAAAAGGTGAGATGGTAATAGATAAAGCATTTGACAAAGAGCAATTTGGTCTCCACTTTTTTAAATGGATAGCTCCCAATGTTGATTTTGAGGACCTTAGTCTAGAACTAGGTGAAGATAACGACTATGGTTATCCAAGTTTGACACGTATTAATTACTATTCGACTCCATTGTATGCGCTTGTACTCATGGCAACCCCTATTGAGTTAGAATTGACAGCTGAGCATGTAAGCAAGGAATATGCTAATATGCGTACAGCGATGGTAGTTAAATATCAAGACCGCAAATATAAAGTTAAATTAGTAAATGGTGACTGGAAGAATGGTGAATGCGAAGGTAATGACATGAAGGTTACAATCGTTGATGGTAAGATTACTAGATTTACCTGCGGTAATGATGATGCAACCGTTATTGCGTCGAAGTATAATGAAGAAGGATATTTTGAGGTGGAGATGTTAGAGGGAACCCGAATTCATCAAAGAGGTTATTATGACATACCTTGGAGATATGAAGGTAAATTTGAAAATGGGATTTTCGTAGAAGGAAAAGTAATAAAAGGTAATAGAATTGAAGAAGGTACTTTTGATAGTGATGGTTCCATACAGACCGGTGTGATAAAAGTGTTAGACAGCGGCAAAGATAATATAGTAGAACGTTCAGTTGAGTATTACGACGGTATGGAAGTTAGTGCGAAAAAAGTTGTGACTTACACTGATGGCTCCATTTATAGTTTTTCAGGAGAATTTATACAAAAACGACAAGATCAAGATTTTGAGTTGGAGAAGGGAGATATAGAAATTACTTTGGCCGGCGGCCGTGATTTGGAGATTTACAGACTTTTAGCAAGTAATATACCTTTGAACCTGAAGAGTTTCAGATGTACAGTTCCATTTAATACGGTTCGTATGGAAAAGACTAATGGCGATGTATTTGAAGGTGTAATACCAGATGAGTTATTGTACAGTATTATTGGTGAGTTTATCGAATCCAAGAGTTCAGTTCAAGTGATTGAAGGTAAATATACTACAGCTCAAGGCAATATGCTAGAAGGAACCTTTAAGAAGCGAGATATTCTCTATAAAGGCTTAGATCCACGTTTGCATATTTCAGGTAGCGCTGACTTTGCAACAGAGTTTGGTCGTTACATTGGAGGCTATGCTGCATGTAAAGCAGAAGGTGAAGGTAAGATAATTATTAATGACTTAGGCGAGCTAATAGGTACTTTTGCCGGAGACAAGATTAGCAAAGATGCAGTATGTACAGTAGATTTCAAGCTCCCTACAGGCGATACTTTCAAGGGACAAATGCTGGGTGGTAAGGCACATGGACACTGCGAGTTGCGCTTTGCAAATGGCGACTACTACATTGGTAAATTTGAAAATGGTAAATTCACTGGTACAGGTGATGTTCGTTACACCCATTCAAAAGGTGTGTACGAAGGCAAAGTAAAGGATTTCGTTTGCCAATACGACACCCCACAAGGTAAGAAGGCATTGAAGAAAATAAAAGCTCCTAAGATGCCTAAGATCACTCTTCCAAGTAAAGTTGGAAAAATGATGTAATCATAGAGCAGAACAACTAGAAATAGTTTGCTATTATGGCTACCCCTATGCGATAAGCGTTGGGGTAGCTTTGTTTTTGTTATTTGGTATAGAAACAAGCTCCTACAATGATGTAAAATGGATACAAATAGATGAAATCTATTGTTTTTCTTACAAAAAGTGTTCATATGCTTGCGTATGTGCATTTTTTGTTGTACCTTCGAACATCTGCCTTGGCTTTATAACCCACACAAAACCATACGCATAAAGCCAATTCCCTCGTAGCTACGTTCGCATCATGCAGCCCATACTCTCGCTACGCTCCCACTTTTGTAGAAAAAATACGGCTTCGCCTTATCATCTGCTATCCATCACCTCATTCTTAAGCAAGCTTAAATGAGTGATGAATACCATTTGAGATAGATAATCTATCTATTTTTCCACAAAAAGTGTTCATATGCTTGCGTATGTGCATTTTTTGTTGTACCTTTGCAGGCTTTTTTCATAATATGCGCAATGTGCGCGTACATATGGGCACACAAAAAGAATATGCAAAACATTAGAAATATAGCCATTATCGCACACGTTGACCACGGTAAAACTACCTTGGTTGACAAGATGTTGTACACCGCTAACCTCTTTCGTGAGAACGAGCAGAAAGGTGAGCTCATCCTCGACAACAACGAGCTGGAGCGCGAGCGTGGTATCACCATCTTAGCGAAGAACGTAGCCATTGAATACAAGGGCTGCAAGATCAATGTGATTGACACTCCGGGCCACGCCGACTTCGGTGGCGAGGTGGAGCGCGTACTCAACATGGCAGACGGCGTACTGCTGTTGGTAGATGCCTTCGAGGGTCCAATGCCACAGACTCGCTTCGTGCTACAAAAAGCCTTGGAGCTCAATCTCAAACCAATCGTAGTCATCAACAAAGTAGATAAACTAAACTGCCGTCCAGACGAGGTGCAAGAGGAGGTATTTGACCTCATGCTCAACCTCGACGCAACCGAGGAACAACTCGACTTCCAAACCATCTACGGTTCGGCAAAGAACGGCTGGATGTCCACCGATTGGCATAAGCCAACTACTGACCTCACCGCATTGATGGACACTATTATCGAGCATGTGCCTGCGCCTGAGATGTTGGACGGTACACCACAGATGTTGATTACCAGTTTGGATTATAGTCCATACTTGGGCCGCATCGCTGTGGGACGCGTACACCGTGGCGCCTTGAAGAACGGTCAGAACGTGACCCTCGCCAAGAAAGACGGCAGCAAAGTGCGTTGCAAGATCAAAGAACTGCACACCTTTGCGGGTATGGGTCGCATGAAAGTGGAGGAAGTGAAGTCAGGCGATATCTGCGCGCTCATCGGTATTGAGGGCTTTGAGATTGGCGATACTATCTGCGATTATGAGAATCCAGAGGCACTTGATCCTATTGCAATTGACGAGCCAACGATGTCGATGGTGTTCACCATCAACGACTCGCCTTTCTTTGGCAAGGACGGTAAGTTTGTGACATCACGCCATATCCAAGACCGCTTGAACAAGGAGTTAGAGAAGAACCTCGCCCTCCGTGTGGAGCGTGGTACAGACGAGACATCGTGGAATGTGTTTGGTCGTGGTGTATTGCACTTGAGCGTACTAGTAGAAACCATGCGTCGTGAAGGATACGAGTTGCAAGTAGGTCAGCCACAAGTCATCATCAAGGAGATTGATGGAGTGAAGTGTGAGCCAGTAGAACAACTGACCGTGAACACCCCAGAGGAGTGCTCGGGTAAGATCATCGAGTATGTGTCCACCCACAAGGGCGAGATGACTCGTATGGAGATGATCAACGACCGTGTGCAATTGGAGTTCGTAATTCCTAGCCGCGGTATCATCGGAATGCGCACCTACGTATTGAACGTTTCAGCGGGCGAGGCGATCATGGCACACCGCTTCTTGGAGTTCCAACCATACAAAGGCGAGATCGTGAAACGCAATAATGGTTCGCTCATCGCCATGGAGAGTGGAACAGCATACGCATACGCGCTGGACAAACTGCAAGATCGTGGACGATTCTTCATCTCGCCACAAGACGAGGTGTATGCCGGCCAGGTAGTAGGCGAGAGCTCGAAAGAGGGTGATATTGTGATCAATGTGACCAAATCAAAGAAGCTGACCAATATGCGTTCGAAATCAGCAGATGACAAGGCGGTATTGCCACCACCGGTAATCTTCTCCCTCGAAGAGGCATTGGAGTATATCAAGGAGGATGAGTATGTAGAGGTAACACCAAACTACATGCGTATCCGCAAGATTATCTTGGATGAACTCGAGCGCAAACGCGCAAACAAAAGTTAAAAGTTCAGTGTAGTTCAACATGGTTCAGTGCGGTTCAACATTGTCTTTCAAGAACAACATTGAACAATATTGAACGCGAAGCATTGAACAATATTGAACAGCGCTATGGCGCGAAATAAGTGAGTAAAACGAACAAAAAATAAAATATTATGCAATTTAATCAAACAGAAATCAAAGACCTCACCGCGGTTATCACCTTGACAGTGGAGCCAGCAGATTATCAAGAGGCAGTTCAAAAAGAACTTATCAACATTCGTAAGAAAGCTAACATCCCAGGTTTCCGTCCAGGTATGGCACCTAAGGGTATGTTGCAAAAGATGTACGGCAAGAGCATCCTCGCTGAGGTAATCAACAAGGTTATC
>JAFYSK010000066.1 GCA_017559385.1 Paludibacteraceae bacterium
GGCATCCGCTAAAAATTACACCACCGCCTATGGCGAGCGAACCACCGCAGTTAAAGAAACCGAATTGGCTGCACGAGCTAAGTTCTCGGCTGTGGTTAAACAAGCCCGTGCACGTATGCTAGACCCTAACCACGCAGACATGGACCAATTAGGCTTCTCACGCCAAGACAAGTACACCACTTTGTTTGGCTATGTCTTCCGACAAGTGTGGGATAGCTACGAGGAGGAGTAAGCTTCGCAGACCGCCTACGGCTGTGAGACCACTGCGTTGAGAGACCGCTACGCTGAGAGACCGGGCTAAAGCCCTGAGAGACTCATTGATCCCTCAGTGAGCGTAAGCGAACGGTCTCTCAGTGAGCAAAGCGAACGATCTAAAATCAAACAACTATGAAACCATTAAACGATATTCAAAAACAACGCCTCACGAAGGCGATCAAGTACCTGGCAGTGGCTATCGCTACAGCCATTGCCATGGCGCTGGGACTGACGTCCTGCAATGTCACCCGGACCATCACTACCGAAAGCAAGTCCCTTACACGGGGCGATACGGCCGTGATCATCCAGTCGAAAACCATCGAATCGTATAATGCGGTGAAGAAGTAGGCACCAGTAGGGCGCTGGTCTAGATAGTCTAGATGGGCGCTGGTCTAGGGAATCTAGATAACCTAGATAGTCTAGATGGTCTAGACAGCGCCCTTGGGGACAGCGCCCTACCCTAGGCTAGCATTTGGCTAGCCCTATTATTTCTCGGAGGCGGAGGATTTCCGCCTCCTTTTCTTTGAGCTCGTGGCGGAGTTGCTCCAGCTCATGCTGCATGTTCTGCATGCGCTGGTCTTGCTGTTGGCGATAACCTGTGCGAGCAGCGTGCATGCGCTCTTTGATGCCACCTTCGGTGACGAAGCGCTTCTCAAGCATCTGTAGATAGTTGGTGCTCATTTTATCCGCGAAGTGGCAAACGGTGATCGCCATATTGGCGAGAGCTTCGTCGGATAAACGCTGAGCAAGCGTAGCGTAGTGATCGAAGGTGTTATGTTCGCGGCAGAACGCCAGCATCCGATCGTATCGAGGATGCTGGGCATCCCACAGAGTGAGTTGATGGGTATGCAGATAGTCTTCGTAGTCCTCGCGGAGCTCGTGGATACTGGAGCGCGAGACATTGATGAGCTTGATCTCCATCTCAGTAGAGGTCATGCCATCCTCGCAGCCTTCGACGATATTCTGCTTGCCACTACGTGCCGCTTGGACCATTTGGTCCACGGTGCGGTCGCCATAGCGAGGTAAGAAGCGGTTACAGAAGATAACAGTCAGTTGATAAAGGGTATCTGCTTTGTGGTAAAAGTGTAGTTGTCGCCAGTTGTTAGTCTCTCGCAGAACCTTAGTAGTAGTCTTGTTGTCCATTGCTAGTTTGTTTTTTAGTAGTTAGTATTCATTTGGGGCGCTAATCTAGGGAATCTAGATGGGCGCTGGTCTAGATAGTCTAGATGGTCTAGATAGTCTAGACAGCGCCCTTGGGGATAGCGCCCCTATTTTGCGCGTTTTTTTGTAAAACGCTGCAAAGATACTACACCAAACTGACAAAAGTTGTCAGTTTGGAGAAAAAAATGTAAAAAAATGCAGAAAGTGATTTTTTTCTGCATTTTTTGCACTGGGCGCCCTGCTAGTACGGCTAGTACTGCTAGTTCACCTAGCCTGGCGCCCGAAGCAACGATTTAAGGCGGGAAACCGCCTTAAATCCCCCGCCTCTAAACTCTACACCGTAGCGGCTTGGGCGCGTCCACTAAACCAGCACTATAGCCTATAGCCCGCAGGGCGTCCTATAGGGCTTCGCCCATAGCCCATAACCGATAACCTATAACCTATAGCCTATAACTTACAGATATCCATAATCCACTGGCATACGGTCAGAAATGACATGCCAGTTGAGGAGCAACCAGAGGTTTTTGAGATAGTCTTGTCTGCGGTTTTGGTAATCTAGATAATAGGCATGTTCCCATACATCAATGGCCAACAGTGGTGTCAGGTCATAGCGCAATGGGTTATCGCCATTGGGCAATGATAGGATCTTCAGTTCGCTGTTGTAGTTAATGGCCAAGAAGGTCCAGCCCGAACCAAAAAAGCCACTGGCTGCCTGCTCCAGGTGCTCAATCATCAATTCAAACGAACCAAACGATTGGTCGATGAGCCGACGCAATTCGCCAGACATCTGTTTGGCATGTTGCGTGGGTGCCAATTGTTCGAAAAAGAGTTGATGGTTCAGCACCTGACCGGCATTATTAGCCAGTAGACCTGCGGGCGCTTTGCGCACGATCTCCTCGAGCGACAAGCCCTCGAACTTAGAGCCATCGACGAGTTGATTAAGATTGTCCACATAGGTCTTGAAATGCTTGCCATAGTGGCAGGAGAGGGTTTCTTGGCTCATCATAGGTGCCAAGTCGTTGAGTTGATATTTCAACTCAGGAAGATAAAACGGATTCGTTTTCATAGTGGTTAAAGTGTTAGTTATAGCCCAACGTAGGCTACATAGAGGTAGAAGCAAAAAGTGTGCCGCACTGGGTAGGTACAAGGGCCAGGAAATGATGAAGAAGATGAAGGAATTGATTTTTGCACAAAAAAAGGCGGTTGCCCGCCTTGGATTCCCGCCTCTACACTTTACACCCTACACTCTACACCGCGCCTCCGGCGCCTCTAAACCCTAAACAGTAGCGGCTCTGCCGCGTCCACTAAACCATCAGCTACGCTGCCTCGGCTCAAAGCCGTGCTATTCGTTGCTGAATAAGCGACCAATATGTATCTTGAAGATGTTGAGGCAGGAATGAAGAACGGATACATGCCTCCCATTGTGGAGTAATACGTTTGAAGCGATTGAAAATATTACTAATCACCTTCTCATTCAATCCACTACTTAGCATCGCCAACTCAAAATCATGTCGAGTCAATCTGCTTTTTTTTCCATTGAGTGTTAATGCTAGCTCTTCCGCATCTTCAGGAATTACCAACAATGTATTCAACAAATCATATGCAGGTGTCAGGATATAATCTGTTTCGTTAGGAGCATATAGAGAAAAGTTCTTAAGATGCATATCACTATTGCCTACCACCCAAGAAAATATCACAATCGTCCAAAATTTCGTCAAATCCAAACCCGGCGCAGCAGAATATTTGCGTATAGCTTTGGCTATTTGTTCGTATGAAGATTTGTATTTCCGCTCCGTCAGGTGCTCCGTCAGTTGACACATATCCTCCATAGGGATTTTTATTCCCTTCTTGCCGCGATCAATACGCTTGGTTAGATAGCAATATTCACCATTATCAAAGTGAAACAAAGCATGTGGCACCACATCAATCTTCGCTAATTCTGCCAAATGCATCGTTAGGTCCTCATTTTCTGGCAAAAATGGATATTGCTGCGTTTGTGGTTTGAGAACATACTTGCCCCCCGTTTCTACTATGGTCAAACGTGCAGTTTGCGCCGTCTGCATGATATCCATAGAGAGCTTAGCCTGCACTCCTGTAACGGCAGACTGTGAGCGAACTACCTGCTTTGCTAGTTCTCGGAGATCTGCTTGCGAATAGGGCAAGGAAGGTATGCTTTGCTTGCCAAAGAAACGCTTTGCACATGCGGCATGGTAGTGCAGTTCACCCTCATGCAATTCCTTATAACAAAATAGACATCTCATTCGCTTATATCTTCTATAACACTTACAGCGCCTATACAATCCTTGCAGCAAGCCACAAGTAATGCCATACGATCGCTCGGATCAATCTTCCAGTGTTCTTGTGCAATATTCAGTAACCATCCCTCTGGTATAAGACCATCAAAAAATGGGAACAACATATCACTCTTGTACGGCTCCGCACGTAGTGGTAAGGTAAGACTAATTGGACGGGACTCAGGACATTGTAAATAGTTTGTATCATAAGTAAACGTGAACCCATGCTCATCTTCCACAAGGTTCCCAGCCAAAAGATGTTTGTAATATATTTTAGCTTTCTTCATGGATGGTTCGTTTTACAGGATACAACTCCATACCAAAGAGTTCCAAGATTTGGTTGACTTTGTCCATGCGCACAGTAGATTTTCCTTGCTCTAGATCTCGTACAAAGCGCAATCCTACTCCAGCCTTTTCGGCTAAGTCTTCTTGCGTTAAGTGATATTGCTTGCGCAAATCCTTGATACACTGTGATAAATTATTTTTTGCCATATTTTATATCTTATCGGGTATAAATATCATCATTCAAGGTATTATTATACCTCAAAGGGTATATTTTATAACACAAAAAACATTTTATACCCAATCGGGTGCAAAAATACAATATTTTTTCGATATACGCAAATAAAATCACAAAAAAGTGACGAATATTTTTAAAATCCCCACATTTTTGTGACGAAAGATAAACAGCAAAGTATACTTTATACTCTGCAAATTTGTAATTTGTGGGGAGAGCGACCGGCTTGCCGAACGCGAGCGTCCATATCGATTAACAATCTCTGTAACAGAATCAACAACATTAGCCGCTAGTCCCTTGTTCTGGTTTGGTATATTAAAAATATTTTCCTTGCCACAATGCCTTCAGGAAGTCATGGATATATATCAATTCTATATCATCATCCGTACGACGAGTGAAAATATCCAACGATACCACCAACTTACGGGCTGGAGAATATTCATTGGCGAAAGAACGCAAATTTTTTAGATGCTTATTCTGTATTTCACAAGCAGATTTAATCTCAATGGCAATCTTAGCATCCCCGATAATCGCATCCACCTCCACTCCTGTATATGTCCGCCAATAACTCAATTGATTTTCGTTTTGCGTATAACTGATGTATGCTACCAATTCTTGTATTACAAAATGCTCAAATGCATGCCCATATTCTGGGGTACCTTCTTCGATATGCTTACGTTTCAACATGTGATTGGTTAAGCCCACATCAAATAGATAAAACCTTGGTGCCTGCACCAAACGACGCTTTTTCGTGCGCGTATATGCAGGTACAAAACAACCTAATAGTGTATCTTCTAGAATAGAGAAATACTCCTTTACCGTATTGGCACTTACCCCACAATCCGAAGCAATGTTATTGTAATTTACCATTTCACCATTAGTCATCGCGGCAATTGTCAGAAACTGGTTGAATGATTTCATATTACGAACTAGCGCTTCTGCTTTAATCTCTTCGCGAAGATATACATCTAAATACGCAGACATTAGCATTGATGGGGCACTAGCATCATAATGGGCAGGTAGTAGTCCGTGATTAAGTGCACGATCAAGATTAAAGTCAGGTATTTCTGCACTTACCAATGGGTACAAATAATATGGAACAGCACGCCCACCCAGCGTATTATAACCTTTGCGACGTAACTTGCGCGCACTACTGCCGCACAACACAAAGCGTAACTGTTTATCAAAAATCAGACGATGTACCTCATTGAGTAATTCTGGTACTTGCTGAATTTCATCGATAATAACTAACGCATTATCCGGCTCATGCTTGAGTATTTCGTACAACAGTGCAGGTCGCTGCTCGAAACGATTCTTCACATCGGAATTAAGCAAGTCGAATGATATCGCATCTGGGAAAAGCGACTTCAGCAATGTAGACTTACCTGTTTGTCGAGCACCAAACAGAAAGATACTATTCGATTTTGTTGCTTCTAATAATTGACGTCTTAGATACATATGTTACACTAAGTTTACTTTGCATTTTTTGTAACATTTTGCGACATTTCATTGAAAATGCGCAGTAACATTGCAAATATTTATTCATTTTCTGCTGCAAAGGTACTACAAAAAATGCACATACGCAAGTAATCACGACGAATTTCTTCAAAAAAAAGAAATCTTTTTTTATTATAAGGCGAAATATGCCTATTATGCTCGCATAAAATAGGCGTATTGAGACGGGTAATAGCTGCGCAAGCATTGAAGAAATGTCGTGATTACTTAGCAACAACCTCTACTTTTTTCGGAGGGAACCCACCCTTAAGGGAAGGGGCGTGCCGAAAAAAAGCACATATCCTGCGAACGACGCTGGAGTATGTGCTGCATTTTGCGAACGTACTTTCGGGGGAATTGGCAGAGCTGAGGCGGCGTCCGAAAGTACTGAAAATCTTTGAATTACGCAAACAAAATCACAAAAAACCGACGAATATTTTCAATTTTCACACATTTTTGTGACGAATATTTTTAAAATCCCCACATTTTTGTGACGAAAGATAAACAGCAAAGTATACTTTATACATTTACCACTTTATTGTAAACTATACTTTCCATTTTCTGTGGTATGTGCATTTTTGCACATACCACAGTTTTTTCTAGCCGCACGCGTGTAGGTATATAAGGAGTAAAAGAGCATCTGCTTGTAAGGCAGATGCTCTAGAGGGATTTTCTAAGACAAGCTATTTTACAAAGAATATTGGTAGTTACTTACCCTGTCTCTTTTCCCACTCCTCAATATCTTTCAGCGCAGTTGCTTCATCTACAAGATGCGCTATAGTCACCGCACCACCTACTAAAGTTGGTATAAAAGCGAAAAAGGCATATCCTCGTTGCGCTTTAGCCCAAGCAAGGAGACGGCGTTCGTTTTCATACTGCTGGTTCATACTAAGCGCATCAACAAGGGTACAATAGTAAGAAAAGGCATAACCAATATCACTCAAGTCTTTTACCTTAAAGACCAAAGATACTACATTACCAATAAGTTCAATTGTATTATTATGCGTTGACTTGCAAAAACCTTTTATCAGTTCATCACGAGTTACAGATAGAATTGGATGGACTTGTGGAAGTTTGTCAATGGGAATTGCATTTCTCATTGACCACTGCAATTCCCATAGAATTCTCGACGCCTCCATACTCATCGTAATATAATCACGACAGGATTTGAGTCTCTGCTTGTAGGTTTCTACGACAGTGTAACCTGGAATATATTCCTGTTCCAACAGATCATACACTTGTTTGCAGTAGTCTTCGTAATATACATTACTTCCTATCAACATTGGTCTGCGGGCCTCAATGTTGCGGATTCGTCCTTGAATGACTTCAGGATTTGTTTGTGTGGCATACACGCCATTGGGAGAAATTATTAAATTTTTCATAACGTTAAGATTTTGTGTTATTAATCGTTTTTATTGAGTCTATAGGCAAATATCATTTTGTGCCGTTACTCAATTTCGCCGCAAAGATAAATCAATTCTGCGAACTCACCAAATAAATTTGCAGATTTTTTTATTTTCTTCTTCGATTACCCTAAATTATAGGACTATCAGGTGCTAAGTCCCTTAAAAACACCCACCGATCGTATGAGCGGTGGGTGTGGGTGGATAATTTAGAATCAACAACTCACGTATACTTGCCAGTAGCAACCTTTTGCAGTAAGTCATTTAATCCTTTCTTGTCAGGATTATTAGTCTGATAATACGTATCACTTCGATATTTTAAATAACTAAAAATGCCATCTTTTACTTTAATCTCAAAATCGCCTGGCAGTTTACCAAGATTGATACGTACATTATTAAGAGAAGTAGTATCCTTCGTTATAATAGTAATAGCTTTTAAATTAGGAGACTCTAACACGTTTTTAAAATATTGTCTGTCTGTAGATCCCATGGAGTGTCCAATAAAGATTATATTTTCAACATCGTTGAGATGTGAATCAAACTGATTTTTTAACCTTTTATAGTTAGGCATCATATCATTTTTTAAAACAGAAGGGCACACAGCAGATACTTCTTCGCTATAATTACAGCCTAATACAAGAGATAATTTATTATTACTTTCTGCCTCAAACAAACTACTATGAACATAATGTATTTTGGCTTTGGCCATATCATTTGTATATCCCAATTTTTCTAATAGCAATTCACACGAATATGTATAATTGAAAGACCAAATTTCAAAATCCGCTTTTGCATCTACTAAAGCACATAATATTTTATAAGAAACTTTATCATAATAGGAAAATGCTTTTATATCACGTGGTATTTTTGAGATAAACTTATATAAGAAATATTTTACTGCATTAACTTCACGCAATATTATCTTTGAGGATAATGATTCTCCTTGATCTACACAATACTCTCTTAGACATTCCTCTAAATCAACCCAATTATTATACTCTTCTTCTTTTTTTATATAGTCTGCTAAACTATTAGGATATATATTCATATCCCTAGAATATTCAGGTTCCACATCATAGCTATTAGGATAATTCTCAATCAAAAGAGTCTGAAACAAGTCGCTATTCACAAAATCACTATAGCTTGTTTTGAACCCTAAATCCAGATCAAAACCATTACCTACAACTACAACCACCTTGGGTTTCTTTACCTCATCTGTCACTACTTCAGTTTTCTCTTCTACCATAATTAAGGATTTTAAAGTTAACATTTATAATCTCCCCCAGCAGTTATATGCCGGTTTTTCCGCAAATTTACCACTTTTTCCCGAACTCTCTAAATTATTACGAGAATTTCTTCTGTGATTACAGGATTAACATATCCTACACCCTTTAAAAACAACCACCGCAAATTGCATGCGATGGTTGTGGGCCAGCTACTTTACCTTCTCTTTTATCTTTGAAACACTTTCCAAGGTTGCCTTTCTCTTCTGCTCTTTCCTTTTTTGTTCTAATTTATCGTCTTGGATTAATTCTATTCCATTTTTCATTGCATCAAAATACTGCAAGCACTCTTCTTCTGACAATTCGTGAATCCCTTTGCTAAGTATACCATACACATCCTTAATCTCAACTAGGGTTCCTGGTAAATAATCACGAAGCAAAGTTATTTTATCATTCATTCGCCCTCTAGCATATTGTTCTTTGTCTATTGCATCATCTTTTAATGCTTGTTCATATGCTGATTGTATCAAATTCTCAAAGATGCGACGAAGATAGACAAAAGAGCCAAACACCTACTCTATCCTCTTTGATGTCATTAGAAAAGAGAATATAGTCAAATCGATCATCAATTACCGTCGGTTGCATGATCTCATCATATCCGCCAACCATGGCGGTGTATATAGCGTATTTCTTTTGTTGCATACTCGTTGTTATCTATTTGATTCTTTTTCCTTTCTGAGCAATCAGTACCGAAAAAAGTGATTGGTTGGTCATAGAATTTATTGATTAATGTTTAACGATTCGCTCACTCGTTAATTCCTTCATTCCTTAATTCGTTCACTCGCTCATTCCTGTTATTCCAAACTGTCTGCGCTGAATATTGGTCGTTTTGGTTGTGGTATCTCTCTTCGAAGTGCTGGATGGATGCGTGGGCTTTGGCTTATCTTTCATCATGCTTGTTGATTGAGAAAACGGTCAAGAAGTGATATAGGAGATGAAATGTGGGTGACGAGGAAGATTAAATAATGATTCCAAAATCTCTAATCTGCTTATCAAAATTTTTTTTAAAGTTTTCAACATCATCTTTCAATGCCTCGAGCATTGGATTTATTACATGTGTTGCATTTCTACCGAAATATTCTGAATTAATTTTAAACCACTTTTTTGCACACACGCGATCTTTCTCAATTTGAGTATATGATACTTCTTCAAAACATTTTTGTTTGCTATATCCACTGCGTAGAGTTTCCCATAAAGGATTCGCGTCGGATAGACTATGTAAAAAATTAGCTAACATTCGCTCGGGCGAGTATAATCCAGGCAAAAGTAAAATATTATTAGCTCCCTTTGATCTTTTTAATGTACGATTAGTTCTTGCATCTCCATCCAAAATAACTAGTGAATTTGGCTTGCAAAATGCAGGTACTTTTCGTGTAATTGACAAATCAATTAAATTACAGGAGCTCAATGTACAACTATGAAAATTTAAATATTTTACTCTTTTAGTCTTTAGTATAGCCTTCGCAAAACAAATTGTTTCAGCGTCCTCTGCATAAACATCTATCTTTTTTTTATCTTTTTTACCTTCAGTCATTACTAAAAGGTTCCAAAGAACTATCTGATAAGTTGCATTCTTTATAGCAACAACATTATTATCGCATTTTTTTAAATATACTAACGACATTTGATGTGCTGTTTCAGGTATTAGTTTACACTCGTTAGTAATTTCTTGATAAGCTTCTAACAAAGATAAAGAATGAGTTGTAAAAATTATTTGCAAATCTAAATTGGATGCTTCTTTCCTTAATATTTTTAACAACTTGACTTGTGAAGCAGGATACATTGTTGCATCTAATTCGTCTATAGCAAGAATTCCACCATTGTAAAATTCCGGGTATGATTTTTTTAATCTTTTAAATGACAATAGAGCTAACAAAATCTTCCCTAAGTTATCTTGCCCCATCGAGTTTTGGTTCCAATCATACAAGTCCGTATTAACACCGACAGAAACCTTTTCCGGTGAAGATAGAATAGGTGTGGAATAGATATTTGTCTCTGTAATTAAAATATAATCATGTTTTTCTTTTATCCAATCTATTTCCTCTTGTGTTAATGATAAAGACTTTTCCTCTTGAACATTAGCTTCTGCGATAGGAATCAGACGTTTCATACTCAAAAAGATAACAGGGTACTGAATGTAACCATCATCTTTTTGTTTGGATCCTTTTTTCCAAAAACGAATTTTTCCATTATCTCGTTCTATACTTTCTACTGTAAAATCTTCCCTATCATCAAAGTGCAATGTCCATTCATGCTCTTTGGGTTTATCAAAGTTAGGCGATAATCTAAACTTATCAGCAAATTGAGATTTGTAATTACCTCCACATAACGGCTTCTCAAGAATCATAGGATTATCTTTTGAAATTGTAAAAGTTTGAGTAATAATCCCCAATAACGTAGACTTTTGAGTTCCATTTTGTCCCGCAATAGCCGTTAATTGCGATCCCAAAACAACAGATTGCTCCTTGAACCCGCGAAACCTTTTAATATCAACACTTGTTATTTTCATATCCTTTCAATTATGATATCTTTTGTAGCCCTTTTGATTACTGGTTCATGAGGAAAAACAATATTCTCAGAATGAGTTAAGAGTTCTTTCCCTGATTTAGAGTTTTGCACAGTATATGGAATAGTAAATTGATACAAAGGCCTTACTTGGTATAAATTCCTAATAGGTTCTACATTATCATAGGATAATATCCAATGGAATTGAGCTTCATTAATCAAATATTTAGCCAATTCTGCGTGTCCCTCTGAAGTATAATGATTCATATAAAGACACTCTCCCTTCTGATAGTATGGAGGATCTAAGTATACAAAAGTCTCATTATGTAATGTTCTCACAAAGTCTATAGCATCCAAACAAGAAACATGTATTCTATTTGTGTAGTTGGCTATAGTTTCTAAGCGATTTATAAGGTTTTCTTTATTGAAACGGCAATCAATCTTATACTTTGCACCAGCTTGTTTTAAAACAGAGGTACCGCCTATTGGACCAGCATTAATTATTCCAGATCGATTGGTTCTCGTCATATAAAAAGTTGCAAAACCCAATTCAAAAGAAGGAGTATTTGCATTCATTATAATTTCCTTTTGCTTTCTCCATTCCTCCAATGTAACAGTACAGGTATTTACTTTATCAATAAATTGTTGTGGGTTTTGTACAAAGTAATACCAAAATGAGAAGACTCCTATATTTGCATCATTTATAAAAACATCACTGACCCTTTCACTCAACAATAGATTTATAGCAGCACCTGCCCCCCCGGCATATGGTTCTGCATATGCAGGACAGCCCATCCTATTAAGTTCAAACAACTCAACAAAAAAAGGAGTCATTAGAGACTTTCCTCCTGGATATCTCAAAGGTGAACAATTTCTCATACGTTTATTTTTCTTTAATATCTAACAACGTACAAAATAATGGAAACAAGAAATCCCAGAATCCATTTATATACTCAGGCACCAAATGAGTAGTACTCATGCTATGCTGATAGCCATTCAATATATCTAATGTATATCTTGCATCATTTGATTTTAATTGAATTAATATCTTTTTTGCCTCTGAATATTTCGACAAACGTTTTTCTAAACAATTGAGTCTCTTCTTTAATGGTATTTCTCTGAAACTTAAGTTACATTCTTCTTCAAAATCTCGACGCAAACCATTTGCTTCAACATATTCAACAATAGCTAAATCAAGAAAAATTCGAATAGAGGCAGCTACCAAATTTATACAAGACTTCACTTTTACTTTTTTCAGTTCATCAAAGATTCCAACTAGGCGATAATTTGACGCATTGATATAATAACATTTTAAAATTAACTTTTCTCGATAGGGATCCCCCTTTTGTGGAATCTTTTTATCACGTTTATTTTCTTTAGGACAACTATCTTCTAAAGAAGAATTTTCATTTAAACTCGAAGTAGTTAGAGAAGAATCATATTCTTCGTCTACCTCTAAATTCACAGATGGTAGTTTGCTTAATATTTCCTGTAAATTGGAAGTAATAGTACGTGTATCAATTTTGATACGATCTTCAGACTTTGAAAGAACATTCCGCAAAAAAGCAGCAAATGCTTTCATAAAATCACCATAATTTCTAATCTTAACATTTATTCCTTCATAAGCAATTCCCCATTTCTCACGTACTTCTAGATTGCTAAAAAAACGTTCAATGATAGTAATCGGAAATTTATGCGAATTAGCATCTTTATACTCATCCTCTGTTAATAATACTTTCATATCATCGCTTTCAACCAAACGAATGATATTCAACATACGCAAAGCATATTCCAATTCTGCAATAGTCATTTGTGCCTGAACTTGCATGTGACTCATATCCTTATTACACACCTCATCAAATTGATATGCAATCCATCTAAATTGTTGTAATCGAGACCATGATTTGCGCAAGGAAGAGGTATTGTTGCGTTGGCTAATATACCATGATGCTTCTTCAAAAGAGGGAGCGATATATACATGTATTTTAGTAATTTTCTCAGGCATACTATCCGCCAAATCACGGATGTATTTTCTCATCCCTTTGGGAGCTTTATTCGGATTTAATAATAATTTTAGTGCGAGTACCCTACGATTACCTTCTGCTACGCAAAAACGCTTTCTTTCATCTTTCCACACCACAATAGGATCTATCGGGCGGAATCTCTGCGCAATAGATTTAATCAAATCATTAAAACTACTTTTTTCCTGCTCATCTTCAACTAACGCTTCCGCAAAATCTGTCACAGAAATTAAGTCCTCATTAGGATTATATCGAGGATTTGCTTTCCACAATTTAAGATTCTCTACAGATCTTACATATTTACGATCGTACCATTCCATAATTTATAATTAGAAATCCAGAAATATTCTATATAGTATTCCTCTTATACCCACTCTATCCTACACTCGTGTTTCTTGGTTGCTTTGTCGTAGTTTATTCCTACTAGCACCACTTCGCCAGCAAAATCTTTCAACATGCCTGCATAACGCTTCTCATGTATCTGCGCAATAGCTGTATCTGCTGATTGGTCATATTTCAGTTCTAGCACCACGGCGGGTTTGTAGCAATTAGGACGTGGTATCAATACGATATCCGCGAAGCCCTTACCCGTAGGCAATTCACGCACCCTCATATAATCTTTTTGGCTCGTATAATACGCCAATGTCAACACACAAGCCAAGGAATTCTCGTCATTATATTGCAGCACGCTCGTAGCATCACTATGAATCGCATCAATAGCAGCAGCTACAACCGCCTCCTTGCCATCCAGCGTAGCATTGAGCAATTGTTCAGACTGCTGGATAGCAGTAGCCACAATGCCCCAATTACTATCCGACACGATGGCATTCTTAAACTCCGTTGCTACCTCACGATTAGGGATATGGCATGTGCGCTGCTCACGATCATACGACAAATACCCCAAGTGAATCAACGAGGTCAACACATCATCTTTGCTACGCACGATATTCAAATCATTTTGGAAACTAGCCGTTTCTACAGAACAAGATTCACCTGCCAATAAACGAATCACACCCTCTTGCAGTCCATCAAAATCCATACGGATATAGGTTGCCACCGTATCATAAGCACTGGTATTTGCCCAATAGCTATCGCAATAATCGTTATAGATAGCCGCCATCACAGAGGTTGGGTTAAACATACCTTTGCTGCCACCAATCTGATACCCATCGTACCACTCTGCCAGTTGCGCATAGTTCATTTGATGCTTCTCGCACAGGTCTTTCACCTCATCCACTGTAAAGCCAAAACACTCCGCCAATGGACCAGGTTGCACCATGGAGTATTCATGGAAATTATTGAGTGCAGATTGGGTGTTGTATTTCTTGATTGGCAAAATACCCGTCATATATACGCCTGCAAAAGTGGACATTGCTGTAGTGGACTTGAAGAGACCACGAAGCAATGTAATATATTCATCCACTACAGTACTACCCTGTGGCAATTCGCGCAGAGGTGCATCCCATTCGTCTATGATAACAATAAACTTCTCTTGATTGGGCTGAGACGCAATCGTGTATAGCGCATCTGCTAGATTATTATCTTCTGGATAGGACAAGTCGGGATATATCTCGCGCAACTCCGCTATCACATCCAATTGGATACGATTGACAATATGCTCAGGCGCATAGCGAGTCATAAAATCCGTCATATCCAAATAAAGTACTGGATAGCGTTGAAAATGCTGTTGAAACGAAGGAGTATGGGCAATCTGCAAGTCTTGGAATAGTTCTTTGGAATCGCACCATTGATCGTAGTAGGCATACAGCATCTTGGCCGTGATAGACTTACCAAAGCGGCGTGCACGACTAACACAATTAAATTGACGTTCAGTGTTAAGCGTAGAATTGATTACGTGAATCAATCCGCTCTTATCTACAAACTCACCATTTCGCACTGCACGAAATCCGTCATTTCCTTTTTGTAAAAACTTGCCCATAGGTATTAATAAACTTTTGCGTGCAAAAGTACAAAAAAAAAGCGATATATACAAATATATCGCAGTTTTTATCTACTTTTCATCAAATTCCCTGCAAATTAGGCGAGCACCATAAGACATCACTAGGACTTCGATGTGTATTTTCTAAACTTTTCTCTATTCTTTCGAAGATACGGTTTTATATCTATTAATATATTCTCCTTAGGCAATTCAATATTTTTACTATCTACGTTCAAATCTATTCGCATAGCATTTGTAATATCCTTCAACAAGTCACCTAATCTATTATGCAATTCCATTGCTCGTTTATCATCCTGCATCGTTAAAGCATTGTGAAATTTCAAGACATCATCTCTATATATTTCCAATAGATTTACTAATTCTTCACTGCCTATGATATAGGTACGAGCTAACCTTTTATTGATATAAGTTTCTAATAATGGATAATCACCTTTGGCAAAAGGATTTGTTAAGAATAAAGTATATAATTCACCTATTAAAGCAGCGTACTCACAATAGCGTGCATATAAGCGAGGTTGTTTTATAAAAGATGGAGATGCTAATCTTGTTGCCTTAATTATTAGATCCATTGTTCGTGCTATAAATTTTGCACAATTAACTTTACTCATCATAGAATGAATTGACTCTATATGACGACATTGACCATCACTAGCTACCAATTTAGATCTGCTTACAATTTCAGCATTCTTATGAGCTATTCCATTACGTAAAATAGTTAAATCCAATGCAAAATTTTTATCCTGCTCATTCCATACTTCCATCTGAACAAAATAAGGTGCTATATCTTTCAAAGTTTTTTTCTCAAAAGCATCCTCAATTATAGTATGTGCTTGTTTATTTATTGGTAAGGTATCACATATAGCATTCATACATGTCCGTTCAAGTATTCCTTGTAATTCTACTATTAAGGCAGAATTATTATTTTGAAGATAAAGAGAATGAGCTGTATCAAAAACGATAGCTGAATACCCATCATAAAAACCTCTTTCAATAGATTGTTCAGGATAAATTGCATTTATTTCATTCAGCAATGCCATAATTTTCTCCTCTTTTTGCATTAGTGCTTTTTGAATATCATCTGCAATAAAGTGCAACCGTTCCTCAAGACGGATTGGTAAATTTTCTATCTTATCTTTCAATAGTTTTTCAGTTTCCTTCTTTTTACTATTAGAATTCAATTTTGCCATTATTTATCGAAGTTTTTAGAGGGCGAACTATTTTTCATGCTATTTCATAAAACTTTGAATATGATTATCGTCAAGTATAACCACACTTTATCTTTTTGACATCAAATCATCCAATTTATTTATACTTTCTTGCAATGAACAAGGTACATAGGGGCGTTTCTGTAAATAATTTTTAATCGTTTCAAAACAAGCACCGATATCTTGTAAATCAGTATCTGTAAAAGTTACTATAGTTATTCCGTACTTTTTGAAATACTCATTTCTCTTATCACACTCCTTTTCCCATTTCTCAGCCAACTCTCGATTGATATCGGCTTGAGTTTTATTCTTCACACCTATAATAGACATATGTGTGGATGACGGACTTAACTCGAATCCAACAAGTTCTGCGGTATACGGATTACAAATCGCAAGATCTAAGCGATATTTGTGTTTTTCGGTTGCTCCTTCATACCGTAACTCGGGTATTAAAAATGGCTCACTCATTACATCCGAAGATCTCTTCAAATAGTCTATGTATTCAAGATATATAGCTTTTTCATATTGCGAACGGGACAAACTATATACAATATTTTCATAAAAATTCAACAAATCATCTATAGATTTAATCGTGTATAATTTCCCCGTCTCAGCATTAACAAAACCACCTACACCTAACACATTTCCTATTGTCCAATAATCATAAGAAACTTTGCGTATTTCTCTTTCCTTAAAGCGAAAAGTACCATCCGATTCAAAAACTAATGCCACATACAATCCAAATTTCGGTCTATCTCCAAACCATAACACCCATAATGAATCACCAGGTTTGCAACGGATACGTTCCTTATACCACCGATAATAATTACGTTCTTGAAATAACAATATATATTGTCGGATAGTATCGTTTCTATATAATCTTACTACATTAGGCCAATCCTCCTCATTTTGCCATGCCTTACTATATGGTTCATAATATGCAATCATCTTCTCTGCCCATTCAGTTTGGAATGCTTCAGGAGATGTATATTGACCAGTTGCGACATTGGCAAATAGATTATTTTTAGCTCCAATAATCGCATGAAATTGATGAATAGAAAGCTCTCTCCCTAACACAAAAGATGCTAGACTCAATATACCTGGTAACTGTTCGTGTACTTGCCTATCTAATTGAGTCAATTTCATTAATATTTCTTCATTGGTAAGTCTCACCATAATGATCTTAAAGCATAGCGTATTATACAAATCTATTGGGAATATAAAACTGTTGCAGACTAGTTTTGGGTACAATTTTTACGGTTCTTCGAAATGAAGCTAAGATACCTTCTAAACGTTCTTTAATATCTTCAAAATTTTTATCTTGAACAACTATTTTCTCTAGTCTTAACATATTACGGATTATGAATGTGTCAATCTCATTATTCACATAAGGAAATGAATAACCAATCACAATTAATTCACGTGTATCATATACCCGTGATTTAATATTTTCTTGTAATGTATTCATATTCTCTTCCTCCCAGGCATACGAAAGAAGATTCTCATAGTTACCACCATTTAAATACTCATAACCATATTGATATGGTGTATACTTATTGTTTCCATAAAAACAATCAGTTATACGATTTACACTTTCTCCTTTTACAGCCCACTTTTCTAAAGAAGAATCAGTAAACAATGCTGTACCATTCAACTTTATCATAGCAAAAGGATCGTTAATCCTAAAATCAGTAGGATATTTTTTATTAAAAACATTCAGTTCCTTCCAAAGGGTTGGAATATAACGTTCTTCCGTGAAATATCCAGAATATGCCATTTCAAATTGTACATCATAGTTCCATGACAACATAGTCATTTTAGGAAACTTTCGTTGTTTATCTATCAACGATGCAATAAATCCATCGTATCTTAAATCACGTTTCTTCTCGTCTTGCATCATCAACAATGCCGTTGCTAGATAACGTTTAAGATCTTCGTAACTCAATCTCTCTATAGGGGACACATCGAAGGAACGACCTGTTACAAACAACTGCTTGGCCAAAGTATCTATTGTTGGATAAGATGTACATGCTTGTTCCAATATTGATAATTTCTTTTGCACAGTTTCGTATACACTCAGAGAAACGCCTTGTTTCTTTGCCTCTTCTTGCCGGACATATACATTTTTACTAATTCCGCCCCATTTTAACAATCTCAATGCATATGCTAATTCATTTACAATAGGTAATCCTCGAGAAAACTCAATAAGTTTTCCTCGCTCGTCAAACACTCGCTCTCCATAACTAGCCCCAGCACCTAATATGTATGTTACTCTGCTCATTCTTTGTTCCCGTCATTTAAATTTACCACATATCCCCTAAAACATGGTTCATATTTATCTCCACGTTGCCTCTCTTCTACCCAGATCTGCATATGTTTACCTCCTGCAACAGGAATCATTCCTGATACTAAATTATCTTCTGCAGCACGTCTTCTACACTCATTAATTAAATAGAAAAGAGTATTCCAAATTCGAATAGACGTTAAAAACTTCTCTTGAAACTCATCAAATGTCATCACTTGTCTCCAACTTTTTTCCTTTGATCGACCTCCCCATAATAAAATTTCTCCCTTGTCAACATCTATTGAATACATACTATGAGAGAATGCATTTCTTACATTAGAACTATAAGCGGATTCTATAATATCTCCTAATCGAAGTCGCTGATTCTTTAATGGAACAATGATTTCGTTTCTAATTTTCTCATACAACTCAGTATGATATTCCAAGTCTGTTTCCCAAACATACCCTTTTCCATCTATCAGTTGAGATAAACGTAAAAGAAATTTCAAAAAACAAACATCCTCCCAAATATGAGAGTATATCATCATCTCTGTCACTAAATCATCTATACTATCTTCAGAGTATGTAAATCCTGTCCTTTTGTAATTGCGATTGAGATAACGAATAATATAACTACGTTGATGGTAATTAACGTGGAAATCCCATGTATAATCCGTCATATAAGAACTCACACCATCTATATTCTCACACAATGGGTTATATTCTGCTTGCGACAAAAATAGCAGAAAATAATCAAGACGATTTTGATATAACATCTCTAACGCCTCTACAAGTGCGGTCTCACACTCATTAAATATTTTTCCTATCTCAATCAATTTAATTGTATTTCTATCCCCTCTAAACCCTAAACCGTAGCGCCTCTGCCGCATCCACTAAACTGGCAGCTACGCTGCCCCGCCTCTACACCCTACACTCTACACCAGCAGCTCTGCTGCTCCCATCGCCAATATCCTCTACTCCCCAGGGCGGCCTTTGGGGCATATCTCCCTTCCCTTTAGGGAGGGGACGGGGGTAGGCTGATATGCTGCTCCGCTGCCTAAAACGAGTTGAAGAGCATGAACCTAGTTCAACCACCCTATCGAATCAATATCATGTGCTAATTTCGTGGTAAATAATTCTGCACCAGTCTTGTTTAAGTGAGTTGCATTATAGAAATAAGCCGTATCATAGCACATAGGTATATCACTATAGTCTAAAATTGGTATATGAAACTCACATGCAATAGAATCATACATTCTATATATTACCTCTCTTTCAGAACACTTTTCTAGTACTTCATGATATATTGGAGCAAATACAAATATTACTTTTGTTCCATCAATTGTTAATTCATTAAGAAATTTCTTAAATTCAACAATCATTATACTATCATAACATCCTTCTACAGTTGTTAATGTTTTCAGCATTGTTCCGTCGTATTTGGAAGGACGGCCTCTATAGCCCTTATATAACTCCTCTTGATTTCTTAAATGTTTTAATACAATCTCATTAAAACCGATATATCGATACAATGGAAAATATTTATATGCCCAAGGATAATTTTCATAACGGTCTGTTAATTCTACTAGTTTTTTGTCAATGAAAAAATAAGGATAATACTGTTCTCTTTCGAATCCAGCTGAAATACTCATCGTAAAGAGATCTACATTTTGAATAAGGTACTTTGGAATCCCATGTCCTTCTACAAACCGATCATATTTTACCATCTGTCGATTTATACTACTTCCATCTATACCTAAATTATAAGAATTAACACCAAGCAATGAATCTAAAATATAAGGGCTATATTGCACCCATGCTCTGGAATTACCATTAATCAACAAATCATGATACGTGGTATCATTGTAAATATAATTATAACCGCTATAGATTCTATAATCGCTTTTGTACAAAAAATATGAAATACCTATCTCTCCTATAATTGCAATCAATAGAACAACTATTCCCATCTTAAATATCTTTATTAGAAACTTATTCATTTAAAACTGAAAATATATGAATTGTGATTCTTCTACATTTGCACTAAAAAATATCAATCCCAAAAGTAGTGCATAAATTAAAACTCTTTGCCATTTTAATGAAATATTAGACATCTCTAAGTTATGTGATTTATTTCGGTTAAACCACTCAATCAAAATCATTAGTACAATTGAGAATGTCATTGTAATATAATATATACGATTTAGCAGAAATGGTACACTCAATAAACTATCGCTGCAGATCGTAGAAATCACATCACCTACTTGCCCAATATTCTCCGCCCTAAATATGATCCACCCAAATACTGCCAAGGCGAAAGTCAAGAGCATCTGCCCAGCTTCTTTCAGGGATGGTAGCCATTTGGTTTTGATTGTACCATCAGGCAGAGTAATAGTCGCAACCGTGTCACGGTAGCGACGGTTCTTGCCCTTCAGCAACAATGGCACAAACAGCAACGCATGGTATGCTCCCCACAGTACAAACGTCCAGTTTGCACCATGCCAGAAGCCCGATAGTAAGAATATAATAAAGGTGTTTCGGACGGCGATACACTTCGTGTATGCAGAAGGCGAAAGGCGAAAGGCTATAGGCGAAAGGCGGGAAGTATCTGGGCGTGAGCCGCCCAGCGGAATATACACATAGTCCCTAAACCATGTAGTGAGCGATATATGCCAACGGCGCCAGAACTCTGCTATATCGCGAGAGAAGTAAGGCACATTGAAGTTACGCATTAGTTTAATGCCAAACAATTTTGCTGTACCGATAGCTATATCTGAATATCCTGAGAAGTCACCATAGATTTGGAATGTAAAGAGTACGGCAGCCAACACCAATGTACTACCCGATTGGTTGCTGATGTCGGCAAAGACAGTATCTACGTATGTGGCACAGTTGTCTGCTACAACAATCTTCTTGAATAATCCCCATAAGATTTGTCGCATACCATCCACAGCAGTTGTATAGTCAAAGGTGCGTTTCCTTTTGAATTGAGGCAGCAGGTTGGTTGCTCGCTCAATAGGACCTGCCACCAACTGCGGGAAGAAACTCAAAAAAGCCGTAAAAGCCACCACATCATGCGTGGATGCTATCTGCTTGCGATAGACATCAATAGAGTACGAGAGGGCTTGAAAAGTATAGAAACTAATACCTACGGGCAAAATCAAGTGCAGCAGTAGGTAATCCGCCTCTATACCAATGAGCTCAGCAAACTCTCGAGCAAAGAAGTCATAGTACTTATATACACCTAAGATGCCGAGATTGAGCAATATATTTGCCCACAGCCATAGTTTAGGGTTTAATAGCCATTTTAATCGCGAATATTTACCCCCCCCCCTCGGACAGATTACATTCGCACCAAGAAATCATCAATCCACTAGCAAAACTGCACAATGTAGTGATAGCAATCAGTATCAAGAATCGCCAGTCCCACCAGCCGTAGAATATATAACTAGCAACCACGATAAATAGATTTTGCAGCAACAGTTGGTGCTTGCACTTGCTGAGCGCATAGCCAAACACAAACCAATAGAGCAAAAACACTATAGGAAGGAAAATTAGATATTCAAAGGAGTTGAAGAGCATTATTACTTTTTGAAGGACACAAGAAGCATGTGCTATATACTGTTTCAGTAATTAAAGTATAACTAATAGCAGCATTAAGCAATCTTTTTGATAGCATTGATAACAACTATGATTATTTGCGAGATGCTATAATAGAACCGATTTTTTAATCCAAAATATTTTACCTTATCAAATCCTGATACTTTAGTATTCTGTATCAAAAAATCCCACAGCAATTCTAATGGAAAATCAAACCATTTATTTTCATAACATAAATTTAAAATATTCTTAGATCTAGTATATAGAGATTTGATAACATCTTGTTTAGATGACAATTTTGCATAATAATCTCTAACTCGTATTGTATCAAACTCAAATATGTACTGATCCTTTTGATTTGAAAAATGACTAGCAGAAGATTCAAGGACTCTATATACTGCAGTAACATCTGTTGAATAGCCTATTTTATACTTTAACGCAATATGTCCCCACAAAGGTAAATCACCCATCAACAATTTTTTGAATGGAGGAGTATATGATTTAGTCACATCAACTCTAAACATTACAGTCATGGTGGCGATCCATGTCTCTTTTAAAATATCATCTAAAGAAATCTCTTTTAGTGAATATCTTAAAGTTTTAAAAGGTTTTGAATCTGTATTTCGAATTTGTTGGAAAGCTGTCGCATGCATTCCATACTCCGGATTCGCCTCCATGAAATCTACTTGCTTTTGCAATTTTAGCGGATCGGTCCAATAATCATCACCTTCGCACATAGCTATGTATTTCGCACCACTCGCATCTATTGCTGTATTCATGACTTGATTAATACCCTCAAATCCCACTTGAGAATAAAGATTTGATTCTTCATATATTGGTTTGAATATATGAGGATATTTATTCTCATATTCACGAACAATCGCGGCAGATCCATCCGTAGAAGCATCATCATGCACAATAGCAACAAACGGAAAATTTGTTTGTTGCATCACAAATCCCTCAAAACAATCGCGCAAATAGGGTTCGTGATTATAAACAAGACAATGGACCGCAACTAAAGGTTTAACTTCAGACATAATTACATTAAATCTAATAATCCTTTGCTTCTATTCTTTATCATTTTAGCTGGTACACCTGCATAAACACTCCACGGTTCTAGAGATTGTTTTGCCATTGACATTGCACCAAGCACAGCCCCATCACAAATACATACATTAGGAAAGACTAAACCTCCCGCTCCAATTTGTGCATATTTGCAAATTTGAACAGGACCACCTGTAACATTAGTATATTTATCATCATGAATGGGACCTATCAAATAATCACCCGAAAAATCATCCATAGCCGCATAGATAGTAGCACGTGCAGACAATCCCGTATAATCTTCCATCACAATCCCATAATCTGCTCCATACAAAGCACAATATGCAGCAATATGAATATGAGACCCAATCGCAATATTACCCGATAATATACAAAAATCATCAATACGCACATTCTCTCCTATCGAAATCTTCTCTGGAGAATATATTTGTGCATAACGAGATATACGCACATTCTCTCCATAGGATTTCAATCCTAACTGCGCTAATTCTTCTGGTGTATAAAAAGATGTTTTCATTTTATCAATTTATTATTTCCTATCATTAACTGCCAATAACCGAAATACGGCATAAAATATGGTTGCATGATGACGAGGGGCATATTGCTAATGTTTAATGAGTTAGTGTTTAATGAGTTAATGAGTTAATGTTTAATGAGTTAGCGAGTTAAGCATTTTCTTCGCAAACCTGAAAGCATTGCAGCTATTCTACTTACTTGTTCTTCAATTTGTTTTAGCTCGTTTTGATTTATATATCCTAAATCACAGGCAATATCCATTTGACAATTTACTTCCATTAATGAACCGAATGCCATTTCAAAGAAGTGCGCTTGATCTTTAGCTGATGTTCTACCGCTACCTTCAGCGATATTAGAAGGTATAGAAATCACTGCACGTCGCAGTTGATCGCACAATGCGTATGTTTCCACTTTAGGAAACTTTTCAATGAGTCCATACACCATTTTCACAAAGTTCTTTGACTCTTTGTACACATCCAAATTTTTATATTCGTACTTCTTCTCCATCATACTTCGTTCATTAATTCGCTAATTCTTTCATTCGTTAATTCACTCATTCTTTCATTCCTTACCCTATTCTTCTTTCGCTCATCGGTCAGATAAATATCTCCTTAATGAACTAGAATGAAATTGTCTAACTCTTTGCAATGCAAATATTCACTGTGAGGAGCGGGTAATAAATTTATACTTTTTTGCATTGCATTATAGGTATACTCGTCTATCTTAAATGATGCTGTCATTGCTAACAAGCCCAATATTGTTGCAAAACCACTTGTTGGATCTGGATTTTTGCCTGATAGTTCCGTCAAAAATATCAGAATATGGGGAATCGTATCAACTACATCAGGAGTGTTAACGCAGTGTGAGATAATCTCTTTCGTATTAACATACTTATCTGATATTTCCCTTGTATATTCATCCACTTTATCATCTATTTGTCTTTTTTTGTCAATATCGCTTCCGCTCAATTGAAAATTGAAAAAGTGATACCAGGTTTTCTTTTCAATCATAAGAAGAATTTGCGTTGAATTAGTTATAGTTACAGCATCTACTGAAGGCGGTGTATTAAGTATGCCTTTTTGAATTTGATATTCATGAGCATAAGGATCAAAATCAATAATACAACATATTGATTTTACTGCACAATTAGAAAAATCCATACATCTCGCCTTTATGTTACATATAGATATTGAGTTATAACATGGTTGTAACTTCAATTGATCGTATACATCCTTGGTTGTCATATTTATTCTATATTTGACAAATTCAACACTTCGGTTAAAGGGGCAGAAAGTCTCGCGAATACTTTTCCCAAATCATTTGTTACTTCTTTCACTGTAACTAAGCCATCATCTCCAATTTCATTCATATAATAGTTAACATAAGATGCAAGCTGGTATTTTTGAGAATAATATCTTATGCTTTGTATAAAATAAGGACTATGCGTACTAACAACAATGGGTATTCCTGACTTACTTAACAACACCAACATCTCTGCAAATTTAATCTGCCATGCCGGATGAAGGTGATTCTCTGGCTCATCCCATAACAATGGTTTATTTTCATTAATGGCATTTATCTGCAATAAAATTTGAAGTACACCAAACGTTTTTACACCGGAAGCAACATTTATCGTCATATACTCTTCATCTCTCTTATTATCTTTAAATAAGATTGTCTTTTCTTTCTCATCATAAATAAACTTACCATTGATAATTTTCATTATCATTTTCAATAAATCAGTTGTTGATTTATCTTGAGGATAGTTAGATAACAAATCATATTTATTAACGATATCTTTCACATGTAATGGCACCATAGGTTGAATCATCCTACTTCGCATATTCTCAATATATGTAGCCGAACGTCTAAGTGGATCTACAATAGGAAGATACAAAGGTGTTTCAACGTATGTAGCATCAAATAAAGTATTTTCGACAGAACACTTTACCATCTTCATATTTTCATTCCTCACATCAAACACCACTCCATCACCATTTGCTTCATCCCATATAAACTCAACATGACTGTTGTCTGCTCCATTGGTGGTTATCTGGTTCATAAATTCCGATTCTACAAAATATCTAATCTCCGACCACAATTGGCTGGATTTATTCTCGTTAAACATAAGTTCATGAATACATTCTAAATCTTTCACTGCCAATTTTTTAGTTCGTGGAGACAAATCCTCCCTATTAAGAATATGCTCTTTTACTTTTGACAAATAGTCTTGTAAACGACTTCCACTTTGCAAATTCCATATCTTATAATAAAAAGCTCTATAACTTACAGGTATCAATTCGTCTATATCAGCAATGACTAAAAATCGTTCTCTCACGTTTATTCGACGATAAAACGTCATTGCATATTTCTCCAACAATTGGCGTCGCGAGTCGTTAGTAACTTGTGATATATTTGACACTGCTTTAATTATGGAAAAAATCATTTTGGACAAAGTACTTTTACCCGTTCCATTTTCTCCTGCTATTACCGTTAAACCATTAAAAGAAATATTTCCTTCTTTTATGCAGCCAACATTCTTAACACTTAATTGCATAGTATAATATGTTTTTATTTATCAATTTATTAATATTTATTAACAATACATTCTACCACTCGTTTCACATCCTCTTCACTCAACGCATGGTGCATTGGCAAGCAAATCACTTGATTAGCTATCTTATTCGCTACAGGCAAATTCGCAGGATTTGCACTTGGTATATCCTTATAAGGGTCAAATTCTGTAATCAACGGATAGAAATACCTACGACCTAGTACATTATTAGCCTTCATCTTCTCATATAGCGCATCACGGGAGATGCCGTATTGTTCTTCGTCAACGAAGATGGGGAAGTAGCTGTAGTTGAGGCGAGTAGAGTTTTCAACTCCGGCTATTGGCAATAGGCTATTGGCAATAGGTTGAAAGATTTTTATTCCTTTCATATTTTGCAATGCATACACATATTGTTTAGCAACTTGCTTGCGAGCCTCAATAGCTGCGTCTACTTGGCGGAGATTGAGCAGACCATATGCTGCACGCATCTCATCCATCTTGCTATTGATACCAGGAGCCACAACAGTCGTTTCACCACGGAAACCAAAGTTCTTTAGATTATCCACATGGTATTTCATCTCTGCCGAATGACAAATCAAAGCACCACCTTCAATGGTGTTATACACTTTGGTAGCATGGAATGAAAGCGTAGATATATCGCCAGCTTTTAATACCGATTGTCCATTTTCGGTGACGCCAAAAGCATGGGCAGCATCGTAGATAACTTTCAAATTATGCTTCTTAGCAATGGCATCTATCTCGGCTGTTTTACATGGTTTACCATAGCAGTGCACAGGCATAATCGCTACCGTATTGGGCGTAATAACTGCTTCAATTTTATTGGGATCTATTCCGCAAGTATCTTCCTCGATATCCACAAAGACGGGCTTTAAGCCATTCCACCAAATTGAGTGACTTGTTGCCACAAACGAATATGGAGTCGTAATAACTTCGCCTTCACGAATACCCAATGCCTGAAAAGCTGTAATAAGTGGTAAAGTACCATTGGTAAATAACGAAAGGTACTCCACCCCTAAATACTCCGCAAGAGCTTGCTCCAATTGTTGGTGGAACAGCCCATTATTGGTAATCCACTTGTTATCCCATATCTGTTGCAGATATGAGTTAAACTCCTCCAATGGCGGAAGCAGGGGGGAAGTGACAGTTATTTGCGATTTCTTTTCGCTCATACTATTAATTTAATTTCTTCTCAGTAAAATCAAAAATAGGGGTAATGTCACCAGGTTCTTTACCCATAAAAGTACCTATAAGATGAGGTTTATTTTCTATGGAAAACGAAACGATATCATAATCACGTGCAATTGAATGGTGACTATCAGTTACTGCATACAAATCTAAAGCATAAGTTCCATAGTTAAGGAAATTTGCTGGTATATTACATATCTGTTCATATTCACCAGAATCGTGTTTCAGATCATAGCAACGGCCACCGCCACCATAAAAAGAGAACATTAGTTGCCCTTGTTCATTCTTCATATGCATCGTAACATGAAACTCTCTAAAAGGTATAGTAAGACGATAACGAACATAAATCTCTATTTCGTCATCCATACGCATAATATCGTCATATGTTCCACCTTTCTTGCGAACTCCCAATTCTAGCAACTCAAATCCTTCACCTCTAACTTCAGGGATCGACCATGACTTATGATTATCCGCGTCGCTATCACCTCGCAAATAATTGCTAACGATTGGTTCTATATCACCTTGGTCTATAAGTTGACCATTTTGCAAAATGATACCATGCTTACAAAGGCTCTTCACACTAGTCATATTATGACTCACGAAGAGTACCGTTCTGCCTTCGCCTTTGCTGACGTCTTGCATCTTGCCGATGGCTTTCTTTTGGAACTCGGCGTCGCCGACGGCGAGGACTTCGTCCACCACCAAGATCTCGGGGTCTAAGTGCGCAGCTACAGCGAAACCCAAACGGACCATCATACCCGAGCTATAGCGTTTGACAGGGGTGTCCAAGTAACGCTCGCAGCCAGAGAAATCCACGATCTCGTCCAGCTTAGAGGCGATCTCCGCTTTGGTCATGCCCAAGATGGCGCCGTTCATGAAGATATTCTCACGACCCGTCATCTCCTGGTGGAAGCCCGTACCGACCTCCAAGAGGCTGGCGATACGGCCTCTAGCGCGGATACTGCCCACGGTAGGGGCAGTGACCTTGCTAAGGAGCTTGAGCAAGGTGGACTTGCCGGCGCCGTTCTTGCCGATGATGCCGACGACGTCGCCCTGCTCGACCTTGAAGTCGATATCGCGGAGCGCCCATACGTAGTCGGAGTCGGCTTTCATGGTGCGGTCGTTGACCGAGCCGATCTTCAGGTAGGGGTCCTCGCGGCGGAGGATGGCGGTCTGCCACCAGCGGTTGAGGTCATGGCTGATGGTGCCTGTGGACACGAGGCCCAGGCGGTATTGTTTGCCGACGTGGTTGAATTCGATTGCTGTTGCCATATGATTTTGTATATATTATTGCTTGGTTGGTATCTCCTTGCCCTCTCGGGCAGAAATCTTATTAATCCTATTTTCTCACTTTGTTCGTCTGTGTACTCCGTAATAGATTGCCACCGCTACTCATATCGTCTTGCACGATACTCGGTCGCTGAATCCTAACTAGCTATGCAGATCAAAACTATTTATATCTCCTAGCCATACGGGCAGAAATAATCGTTCGAGGCCTTGCCGAGATAAGACATCTTATTAATCTATTTTATCTACGCATTAAACTACGCTTTTTTCTAAGTACTCCGTAATAGATTTCCACCGCTCCTGCGCATGCTCGTCGCTGAATCTTAACTACCAGGCGGATGCATATGTTTATAATGGTTCTATTATCTCCTAGCCCTATCGGGCAGAAATAATCGTTCGAACGAAGTGAGATAAGAAATCTTATTAATCTTTTTTATCTACGCCTAAAACTACGCTTCTTCCTAAGTGCTCCGCAATACATTACTACCATTCCTTCCGCGCGTTCCGTGCTCAGTCATTGAATCTTATAAATGTAGCGGTACACATTTCAAAGACAGTCAGAGTCGTTGTAGTCAAGATTCAGCTGTCACGTTTTGGATGTGCCCAAAATGTGGAGCGGTGGTAATCGGTTTCGGAGAACCTTATAATCTTGCTTGCAAGGTAACCTCGCAAATAAGATTTATAAGATTTCTCGAGCGTAGCGAGTAGGAGCTATATTTTATCCTCTTTATCTAACTTCACAGAGCATAATCCATCTTTGAAATCATAGGCTCCAAAATTAATCAACCACCCAAGTTCCTTGTTGTATAATCGTAAATATGTTCTCAACTGTTTAAAATGAATCGGCATAAGCATTTCAACCGACTTTAACTCCAACACCACTTGATCCTCAACAACTATATCCAATCGCAAAGCATCCTCTTCCAGCAACTCCCCTTTGTAATACACCTTCACTGGCACCTCAGACTCTACTTTCAGCCCTCTACTCTCTAACTCAAGAGCCAACGCCTTGTGATACACCGACTCCAATAAGCCAGGCCCTAGGGTGTTATACACCTCCATCGCAGCTCCGCGGATATGATATGATAACTCATGTGGGGTCATATTATATTCATTCGTTCAATCATTAATTCGCTCACTCGTTAATTCCTTAATTCGTTAATTCCTTAATTCGTTAATTCCTTAATTCGTTAACTCCTTAATTCGTTCATTCGTTAATTAACAACCTACTTCTTTATTCCTTTCTTTGCTTTTTGATTCAATTCTCTAATCGTTTCCATATAGTCCTCCTCGGCTGGAGATAAGCGGCATTCTTTGAATTTCTTCAATTCATCTAATGCATATTCCTTTGCCTGCTCTGCCGATACTTTTCTCGTCCCTGCTAATACTGGACGTTTGTTCACGCGTATCAAATCCTCTAATAATGCCATATAGTCGGACATATACATGTATTGATGTAACTTAGCTTGCATCTCTGCGAAATCAAAGAAACCGCTAACCAAACTCCGCATAGCATCTAGTTCCTCATCCGTCATATAGTTTTTTGCAACCGTCACCTTAGCCATAGTGGGATACTCACCAGTTGTCAGTCCCATGAATGGTTGATTGGCATCCGCGCGTTCCATAATCAATTCACTGGCAGTATGACCATGGATGGCAAAGTGAAACTTATTTTGATATGCAGCAAAAAACTCGTGAGCGGCTTGCGAATTTTTATCATAGTCATGCGCTGTAGCATAGAGATCCAACACCTGACGATAGATCATGCGTTCATCCGTACGAATCTCTTGAATCCTTTGTAGCAACTCGCGCCAATATTGTCCCCCTCCATTACCTTTCAGTCGCTCGTCATCCAATGTAAAACCTTTGACAATATATTCATGAATGCGCTTAGTAGCCCATTGACGGAATTGCACACCACGTTGGCTTTTCACACGATAGCCGACGGAGATAATAACATCAAGGTTGTAAAAAGTTGTTTCCACTTCTTGAATAAAACCTTCTCGACGACCATATTTCTTGGGTGTTGCATTTTTTGCAACTACCAAGGATTCTTCCAATTCTCCTTCATCAAATATATTCCGAATGTGCCGAGAAATAGTTGACTTATCACGTTGGAACAACAAAGTCATTTGCTCCTGTGTAATCCACACAGTATCACCATCAAGCCGGACATCAAGTTGAGTAATACCGTCTTGCGTTTGATAGATTACTATTTCTCCTTTTTCTTCCATTATTGCTTCGTTAAATCCTTCATTCCTTTTCTCAGTCATTGATCGGTAATGTTTTTGGCAATTCAGTCGCCATGGCGACTCGTTTTCGCTAGCCGTTGGCTGGCAAATTTCTTCTACATTTAATTTTGCAGCCGACGGCTGCAGAATTGTAGTATATTCATTCTCATCAACCTTTTATCAAGCAATCGTTGATAGTTGATAGAAAGCAAAACATTATCGTTTTCCATCATTCTAATATAAATCTATTTTACGCCGCAAAAGTACAAAAAAAAAGCGATATATGCAAATATATCGCAGTTTTTATTAACTTTTCTTTAAATTCCCTGTGAATAGGACGCCCTGAAGGGCTATAGGCGATAAGGCGATAAGGCGATGGGGCGATGGGGCGAGAAGGCGATAAGGCGATGGGGCGACTGCGTCGCAGTTTAGAGGACGGTGCGGAGCGCCTACTGTTTAGGGTTTAGTGGACGCCGCAAAGCGACTACTGTTTAGGGTTTAGAGATTAGGGAGTCGGGAGACGCGAGACGGGACACCGTCGAGCGTAGTGGAAGAGATAGCACCCTTAAAACCTTTAGCACCCTTAAAACTTCTTTAACACGCCGAAAGGCGAAAGGCGAGGAGAATAGAAATGTGCACCGATTAGAGAATATCAGTGCACATCAGTGAGATCGGTGGGAAGTATATCTATACTTACATGCGGAGCTTGAAGCCCGAAAGGATCGTGTCAGGCTTGAAGCTAAACACACTGGCCATCTCGCCGGCCATGCAGAAACCGCAGGCACGGCATTGCTCGGTACCATAACCCAAACACAAACCGCGAGAACCGTCCGTATAGATAAAATTGGTAACAAAACACTCCTTACCCAACTTCACCTGACCAAGCATATTTCGCTTCATCAATCGTAGACCCGAACGAGAGTTCATAATTGGGTAACCACAGCGTTTATACTCCAACACCCGGTCGATAATCTCCACCTCCTTCTCCTTAGGCAACTTGAGATACTCAGTACCTGGATAAGGAGTATGGAAATTGATAGAGATCTGCTCGATATAAGGGCTGTTTTTGGCATATTCCATGGCTGCATCAAGCGATTCGTGGTTCAAAGAGTTGACCACCATGTTGACACATATATGTTTGAACCCAGAAGTACTTATGTACTTCTCTAGTCTTGCGAATGCGCCTTCGCCACGAATTCTATCGTGATATTCGCCAATTCCATCCATACTCACCCAGATGGATTGTGGGTGAATCCAAGAAAAATCCTGTTGGGCGTTGGTAGTGACGGTAATGGAGAAGAATCCGATCTGTAAAGCGGCGTCAATTAGGTCGTTGATAGTGCGGCCATCTTGCTTCCAAAGTGTAGGTTCGCCTCCCTCTAGATCGATGAAGCGAGAACCCAACTCATAGCTGTATCGCATGTCGGCTACGATATCGTCAAATGAGCGTTGGCGGTTGCCGGCGCTGCCATACACCGAGCAGTGCTTGCAACGGAGGTTGCATTTGTCGGTGATGAAGAGAACCGTCTGCAATGGAGCACGACGACCGAAGAAGCGTGCACGGACGAACCACTGCGCTAGGTAAAAATAATGTTTGATTTTCATATATCTAAAACGACAATAATTTTTATAAACAACAATAACAACAATAGGATGACAATAATAGCTACAATTTCAACAATAACGACAATAAGATTACAACAATTACAACAATAATGACAATAGGATGACGACAATTGCTACAATTTCAACAATAACAACAATATTTATTACTACAATAATAACTATAGGATGACAACAATAACTACAATTTCAACAATAACGACAATATTTATTACTACAATTATAACAATAGGATGACAACAATAGCTACAATTTCAACAATAACGACAATAAGATTACAACAATAATAACAATAGGATGACAACAATGTTTATTTTTGTGAAAATGGGTTGCCATTGATATCACAAATCTCTTTGGTTTCTTTATCGTAGAAATATCTCTCTATAATGGCATTCCTTTGAGCAAAATTGACTAATATACCCATTGGAGCATTAACCAAACGCATATAATTAAACAACTGAGCACGATGGTTTTGGGATAAACTCTCTACAGACTTACATTCAATAATCGCACTATTATAACATAACATATCTAGTCGGTATGTCGCTTTGAGAGGTTGATTTCGATAACTAAGAGCTATTTCCTTTTCACGCACAAACGGAATCTTTTGTTCTGCAAATTCAAGCGCTAATGCTTCTTGATATACATATTCATTCAATCCTGGTCCCATCTCATTATGAACATTATAAATTGCTCCAATAATTTGGTACATTATATCGTGATATAACTCAATTTTTCTCTCTTGCATATATTTTTGATTTTAAAACAATAACTACAATAGTATGACAACAATAGCTACAATAGGATTTCAACAATAATTACAATATTTATTACCACAATAACAACAATAGTATAACAACAATAACGACTATAGGATGACAACAATAACTACAATAGGATAACGACAATGAGTACAACATTTATTGTATGATATTAATTGTCTATATTGTTGATATTAATTCTTATCTCGCATACGCTCGAACGATCTGCTTCGCCGTACGTCTGCATTGTTAATATTAATTGTCTGCATTGTTGATAATAATTCTTATCTCGCATACGCTCGAACGATCTGCTTCGCCGTACGTCAATATTGTCGTTAATTTATTATCCGTTGTCGTTAAATTACACAATCAGGGTGACAATGATTACGATTAGGCAGAAGAAGGTGCAAATATTACGCGCTAAGAGCCAGCGGAAAAGGAACCAATCGATACCTGCCTGTTTATACTTATCCCAGTCGCCCATAGGTCCCATCCACCAACGTGGCGTGTCGTTGCGAGGTAAACCATATGCAAACAACCTGGTAGAATGAATCAAGAAGATGGACATAGGCAGCGTCAGTAGCGTCAACAGATACCATGGACTCCACCAACCTAATGTGATACCCAATGCCAGCATAATAAATGGCACCAGCGCAAACAAACCGATAAAGATGATCTTGAGGCGATGAGGTGATGAGGCGCGAGGCGAAAGATGAGCAACAATATTGTCCAGCAAACGAGCGAACGTCATCTTGCCCAATTCAGCATCAGCATCCACCTCCATTACCGAGTGAACATATACGATATTGGTGACCATACTACCAATAGCCACACTCATGCAAAACATTGGCCATGAGAACATTATACCCGTTATCGCCGCCTGGATTCCTAGCATACACAATGGGCCAAACATCAAGCCAATAACCAGTTCGCCAAAGCCATGAAAACCGAGTTCAAGAGGTTTGCCAGAATAGTTGATACCCACAATCAAGCCCAGCACAGCGTACAGCACAATACCCATAGCCGCTTGCCAACCGTGGATAAGCCACTGCGCCACAAAAGCAATAGCTCCCATCAATGCTGCAAAAGACAAGAAACCAACGACTGCCCAACCTAGTTGGCTGATAGTGGCTTTGCCTTCGCCCAGGTAATGGCATTTCTCCATGCGTGCACGCACGCTCGTACTAGAGATATCGGCACGCGTGCGAGAATCGTGCTTATAATCGAAATAATCATCTGCGAGGTTCATACCTAAGTGCGCCGCACAAATACCAAAGAAAATAGGGAAAGACAGCCACCACAAAAAGCCATCCTGACCGATACACAAAATAATAGCTGTCAAGCATGGCAATACCGACTGAGGCAACGCAATGCTACGGGCATTCTTAATCCAAAAAGAGAGCTTAGACATAATATAAAATAATTAGCGCACAAAGGTAGTAAAAAAATGTGGAACTTGCAAATAATTGGGTGTTTTTAGGCGATAAGGCGAAGAGGCGAGGAGATTGAGCTCCTACTCGCTGCGCTCGAGAAATCTTATTAATCTTATTGCGCTACTATCCGCCCTAACCAAAGTGCTCCGCAATAAATTACCACCGCTCCTTGTATCGGGAGCATCCGATACAACACCGCTGAATCTTAACTACAAAGACTCTGATTTATCTTTGAAATGTGTACCGCTGCATTTATAAGATTCAGCGCACGAGTATCGCTCAACGCGATACGAGGAGCGGTGGCAATAGGTTTCGGAGAACCATGAATGAGACGTGGAACGTGCGTAGATAAAATAGATTTATAAGATTTCTCGAGCAGCTTGCTGCGAGTAGGAGATAATCAAGCTGGATAAGGCGGGGATCGAATATAGGACGCCCTGAAGGGTTATGGGCGAGGAGGCGATAAGGCGAGAGGCGAGGAAAAAGCAAAGGACTGCAACACAATGTTACAGTCCTTTGTTTATTGAATCAACAGCCTATAGCGAAGCGTCCGATAGCCAATAGCCGATAGCGAAGCGTCTTATAAGCCTCCGGTGCCGATTACTTCACTTCTTCGAAGTCTACGTCCTCGGCTGCGCCTTGGTTGTTATTGCCACCGTTTTGAGCGCCACCTTGTGCGCCGCCAGTGAAGTCAGCGCCTGGTTGAGGACCTGCTTGGCCTGCTTGTGCATACATGTCTGCGCTAGCTGCTTGGAATGCGCTCATGAGGGCTTGGTTGGCTGCCTCGCATGCGTCAGCATCCTTCTTCTCGTAAGCGTCCTTGAGGTTCTTGAGAGCCTCCTCGATAGGCGCCTTCTTGTCAGCTGGGATCTTATCACCAAGCTCAGCCAATTGCTTCTCGGTTTGGAAGATAGTAGCATCCGCACGGTTGAGTTTCTCTACGCGCTCAGCCTCTTTCTTATCAGCCTCAGCGTTAGCCTCAGCTTCTGCTTTCATACGCTTGATCTCAGCATCGCTCAAACCGCTAGAAGCCTCGATGCGGATCTTTTGCTCTTTGCCAGTGGCTTTGTCCTTAGCAGTTACGTTGAGGATACCGTTGGCGTCGATATCGAAGGTCACTTCGATCTGTGGCTCGCCACGGCGTGCAGGCATGATGCCATCGAGGTGGAAGCTACCGATGAGTTTGTTTTGTTGCGCCATTGGACGCTCGCCTTGGTATACCTTGATCTCTACAGATGGTTGATTATCAACGGCTGTGGAGAAGATCTCTGCTTTCTTGGTAGGGATAGTGGTGTTGGCCTCGATCATCTTGGTCATCACGCCACCCATGGTCTCGATACCGAGTGAAAGTGGAGTCACGTCAAGGAGGAGCACATCCTTCACATCGCCAGTCAATACACCACCTTGGATAGCTGCACCGAGGGCTACTACCTCGTCTGGGTTAACACCCTTGGATGGCGCTTTGCCGAAGAACTTCTCAACTGCTGCTTGGATAGCAGGGATACGGGTAGAACCACCTACGAGGATGATCTCGTCGATATCGCTGGTAGAGAGGCCTGCGTTTTGGAGCGCAGTGCGGCAAGGAGCGATGGTGCGTTGAACGAGGTCGTCAACCAATTGCTCGAACTTAGCACGGGTGAGGGTCTTCACCAAGTGTGCTGGCACGCCATCAACAGGCATGATATAAGGGAGGTTGATCTCGCTAGAAGTGGTATTAGAGAGCTCGATCTTAGCTTTCTCAGCCGCCTCTTTGAGGCGTTGCATAGCCATAGGGTCTTTGCTCAAGTCTGCACCCATATTGTCGTTCTTGAACTCTTGTACGAGCCAGTCGATAATGCGGTGATCGAAGTCGTCGCCACCAAGGTGGGTATCACCGTCAGTAGATTTCACCTCGAATACGCCATCGCCGAGCTCAAGCACAGATACGTCGTGTGTACCACCACCGCAGTCGAATACTACGATCTTCATATCCTTGTCAGACTTGTCCAAACCGTAAGCCAAAGCAGCCGCTGTAGGCTCGTTGACGATACGGCGCACATTGAGACCTGCGATCTCGCCTGCCTCCTTGGTAGCTTGGCGTTGGCTATCGTTGAAGTATGCAGGTACTGTGATGACAGCCTCTGTCACCTCTTGGCCAAGATAGTCCTCAGCGGTTTTCTTCATCTTTTGGAGGATGATAGCTGAGATCTCTTGTGGGGTATAGAGACGGCCGTCGATGTCCACGCGTGGGGTGTTGTTGTCACCCTTGACTACTTTATAAGGTACGCGCGCAACCTCGTTAGCCAAACGATCATAGGTCTCACCCATGAAACGCTTGATTGAATATACGGTGCGTGTAGGGTTGGTGATAGCTTGACGCTTAGCAGGGTCGCCCACCTTGCGCTCACCACCATCTACGAAACCAATCACTGAAGGAGTAGTACGTTTACCCTCAGAGTTGGTGATAACTACAGGCTCATTGCCTTCCATAACTGCGACGCAGGAGTTAGTTGTTCCTAAGTCGATACCAATAATTTTTCCCATTGTATTGTTTGTTTTTTAGTTAATATTCTTTTTGTCTAGTTGGACTAGTTGGGCTAGTTGAACTAGCTGGACCAGTTGCTCTGCATAGATACAAACAAATGCCGTGCCAAAGTGATTTTGACACGGCTAGACTGACACAGACTGACAAATTGGCAGTTTTTTTACTCACCTATTGAAGATCGCCTGCGGCTTGAAGTTCGGGCAGAGCCCTGGAAGATCACTTTGTTTGAAGATCGCCTTTGGCTTGAAGATCGCCTTCGGCTGGAAGATCGCTTCGCTTGAAGATCGGGCAGAGGCCTTGAAGATCACTTTGTTTGAAGATCGCCTTCGGCTGGAAGATCGGGCAGAGCCCTTGAAGATCGGCACGGAGTGCCTTGAAGTTCTTCGAGTGCAGCGCTAGCGAAACGATCTTCGAGTGTAGCGCTAGCGAACGATCTTCGAGTGAGTGTAACGAACGATCTACAGCGAGTATCACGAGCGATCTACAAGCACCATAGGTGCGATCTATTTTACAAAAAACAGGCGCTTGATGATATTTTTGGCATTTTGGACGATGAGTTCCTTGAGCCATGCCAAAGGGCTATCGGTCCAGCGTTGTGGATGGGTAGTGATCATGATGCATGGAGGCAAACTACCCTGCTCTGCCGCATGGATGATATCATTGGTAGTATGATAGACCAGCCCCTGGGCATTCCACTGGTCTTGATAGACAGGAATCTTATCGCGTACGCTAACCTTATATCCATCCCAGCAACGACCAGTATCGGTGAGGTAGAACATCTGCGAGAAATCAATATCGAAATACGGTTCGCCGATGATACCCAGGTCATGGTAGTTATAGTGCTTCCATAAGTCTTTGCCATCCCATTGGCTAGTTGGGGCGCCGTGCATGCAGATCGTGCGCACAGGATAGAACTGGCGGAAATAGGTCAGTTGCTCAACGAAATGCGCATAGGCCTTATCTACATCGCCATGCATGATGGCCATATCCTCGTAGTGGTATCCTATCTCATGGCCTAGGTCGGCAATAGCACGGATGATATCAGGCTGATTGCTCTGAGGCACGACACGAAAATAGTAACTAGCCTGGATGCCTAATTCGTGTTCGATCTGCGCCGTGGCCAGACTGTTGGCCGCCTTGAGATCGACATCGTGGCGGAGGAGGATGTATTTGGTAGGTAGATCGCTTTGCTTGAAGATCACTTCGTTTGAAGATCGCTTTGCTTGAAGATCGCTTTGCTTGAAGATCACTTCGTTTGAAGATCGCTTTGCTTGAAGATCGCCTTCGGCTGGAAGGTCGTTTTTGGCTTGAAGATACTGCTCGAAAGTGAGGAATTGGTAGCCTTGCTGGAGCAAAGACTCCAGCAGACTACGATATCTATGTAAAGTAAAGTCAACCAATTGTTTACGAAATGCGAATAACAAAATCAAAATTGTAATCAACATCTATTCGTATGCAAAATAAGCAATTTTAGACTAAAAAATATCATTGAGGCTCTGTGCGAGCTTGAGACCTGCCATATAGAGCTGTAATTCCATGTCTGAAGTCCAATGGTACGCATAGTGATAGGCATTGCCAGACCATGTGGAATGGTACTGATAAACGCGATCAGTAAGGTGGTAGGTATGGAGCAATGTTTCTTGTTCGGTCATCTGGAGAATAGACTTCTTTTGGCCAGTAAAAACATTGTGGAGATAGTTGGCATACTCGGTATAGGAGAAGCCTTTGTTCTCGAGGATCTTGCTATCCCAAACAGAATGGAGGTTGGTGTTTTGACCAAACCATTTCATCTTGACTGCATTGCCACCTTTGTCGTCGAGATGGGCAAGGTGCATTGGGCAGAAGCGGTCAGCGAGCAGGTGCACGTAGAAAACGAGCGCGTCGTGGCAATCAGGTTGGCGTGTGAGTACAGCTTCGAGGCTATCCAAAGCCATGAACAGATCGCCACCCTCCTTAGGATAATCGATCAGGGTAGCCACCACTTGGGCATCGGTAAGGCCGCCAGGTAGATCTTGGTAATGGCATGTGAAACTGGTAGGATAGATGGTATCGCTTTTGATCTCGTCTGGCCAAGTAGAGAGGTAGATCACACCTTGTGTGCCAAGGACGGCATCGACATGTTTGCGGGCTTTTGCGTCCAAATTGTCATAGGCAACTTGTGCTACAATACGGTGGCCTTTGGGACCCCATGCAAAAGCGGAAGCAAGGTACAGGAAAAAAACAAAAAATAGAGTTAGTCGTTTCATAAAATCAAGTATTTATCTGTTGTCAATATGGTTGCGATACACTACAAATCGTTGATATAGGTACTCCAATGAAAGGTTGAGGAGCATATTGATGATCGTTACGATATACTCATTCCAGAGCAAATCCTCGGCTAGCCAATCTCCTAAACAAGTGGTAGCAGGGGTAAAAACGGCATAGAAAGCCAGGACAAGCAACATGGCACGGGCGATATTGGCATTGGAGCGGAAGGTGAAACGACGGTTGAAGGTGAAGTTCCACAAGATACTTAATATCAAAGATATTAAATAGCATGGCCAATAGCGCCAAGGGGTCAGTTCGTTGAGCAAAGCAAACGATCCAAACTGAATGATACCTGCACTGGCAGAGAAAAGTACAAACTTGAGTATTCTAACCCACTCTTTGGATGTTGTCATAAACTATTAGGTAGCTAGCGTGTGTACATTAATATAATTCGATCCATTCCACATGGTTGCCCACACATTGGAGGTAGCGTTGGAAGTCCTCGCGTAGGATGACCACCGTGCCTCGGCAGTCGTTGGGATGGAAACTGAGCGACTCGGCCTGGAGGAGGTTCTTGTCGAGGAATAAGATCACATGGTGCTCCTGGTCGTTGATCAGGCCAAATGGGCTGACGCTACCGGGTTCTAGTCCTAGGTACTTGAGCATGCGTTCGGGGCTGGCAAAGGAGAGTTTGCCAGGGGAGTTCTGGCCAGCAGCCAGGAGCGAAGCTTTGAGGCGTTGCTCCAGGTCGTGGATGGCCAGGTCGTGCTCGCAGTCAAAACATATGAGGTAGTGCTGCGTGCCCTTGTGGTTGCGCATGAAGATGTTCTTGCAATGCACACTGCCGTCGTCCTTCCACCAGCGTTTAGCCTCCTCGATGGTCTTGCCCTCGGGGTGGTTGTAGCAGGTGTGAGGGATGTGGTTTTCTGTTAGATATTTCAATACTTTTTCTTGTCTTTCCATATTGTTCTTATTATATTCCCATAGATTATTTTATATGGCCCACGGATTACACGGATCTACACAAATTTTTTAATTGATATCTGTGATAAGCTGTGACATCAGTGGAAAGTGATTCTTCTTTTACGCCCACGGATTGCACGGATTTACACGATTTTTTTCAATTGACATCTGTGATAAGCTGTGACATCACTGGAAAGTGATTCTTTTTTTCCGCCCACGGATTACACGGATAGGACACAGATTATTCAATTGATGTCAGTGAAAATCAGTGAGATCAGTGGGACATAGAGGTTATCCTTAGAACTCAGCGATGACTTCGCGGATGACTTCGGCCACAGTAGGGTGTGGGAAGACTACTTGCTTGAATTCGCCTACGGTATAGCCCATACGTACCGCAAAACTAGCTGCTGCTACGAATTCGGAGCATGGGTTGCCAATCATATGTACACCCAAGATAGCCTTACTACGTTTGTCCACAATCACCTTGCAAAGGCCTGTCTCGCCCTCGTTCTCCGCCACAAAACGACCGGAATAGGTCATTGGCAGACTGTGTACCTCGTATGGTACGAATGGCTCGTCGGTGGACATTGATGGCGCAAAATCGCCCTCCTTGATCTCGTTGAGATCCTTCTCGGTAAGACCCACACAGGCGATCTCAGGGTTGGTATATACAACACTAGGAATAGCGTTATAAGCGATGCGTTGGAGTGGCAGTTGCTTGAGCATACGGCCTACAGCCACCTCAGCCTGACGGCTAGCCACATGGGCGAGCATGATCTTGCCTGTGACATCGCCTGCGGCATAGACATTCTTGAGATTGGTGCGCATGAAATCGTCTACGACGATTCCGCCACGGTAGATCTCGATATCATTGAGCGCCTCTAGGCCCTGCATATTGGCACGACGACCTACGGAAACGAGTATATGTTCGGCCTCGAACTCACCATTGGTGGTAAGGACTTTATTGCCTTGTATTTCAGTGACTTTGGTATCTGTAAGGATCTGGATACCTGCCTTGCGGTATTTCTCCAGGAGGATCTGCACGATGTCTTGGTCGAGGTTAGGCAGGATGGTTGGCATCGCCTCGATCACGGTCACAGGCACGCCGAGCTCGTGGTAGAGTGTGGCGAACTCCATACCGATCACACCACCGCCCACGATGATCATAGATTGTGGCAACTCTTTGGTGTCGAGTGCTGCAGTAGAATCCCATACAGCAGGGTTATCCTGGATGCCAGGGATAGGTGGCACGAAATTGTTGGAGCCCGTACAGATGAGCAGGTTCTCTGCCTCGTATTGCTCGTCGCCGCAAGCGATGACAACAGTATCGTCGGTACGTGATACCACAGAGGCTGCACCCATGATCACGGTACAATGCTCGTTGTTGAGGCGTTGTTTGATTCCCGCTACGAGTTTGCGTACAACCTTGGTCTTGCGTTGGGCAATCTTGGTATAGTCGAATGTCACATTGTCGGTAGTGACCCCGTACTTGGTGGCGTTCTTGGCGTTGTAGTATTGTTTAGCACTATAGAGCAAGGTTTTGGTAGGGATACAACCCACATTGAGGCAAGTGCCGCCTAGGGCAGTTTGCTCAAATAGGATAACATCTTTGCCTGCACGAGAGGCCATTTCTGCGGCAGTATAGCCCGCTGGGCCACCGCCAATAATTGCGAGGAAGTGTTTCATATTTTAATAGTTCTAGTCGCTCGCAGGGCGAGCTGTTTTAAGGGTTTTAAAAGTTTTAAGGGTTTTAGTAGGGCTAACATTATTGAATTAACGCACCCTGAGCGTTATAGGTATGACCATCGCGCATGATCAACAATTGTCCATTCTGGAGGACCTTGGTACTAGGGTTATTCACAGATGGAGCATCCACCCCGGTAGATAACTGGCAATGCGTGAGGTAGTGAGTATAGGTAGCCTGCTGACCACCTAGATAAAGCGAAATCTCGCTGATACCCGGACCATAGCTAGCCGTAGCATCGGGGCTAGTGAAGAGCAAGGAACGAGTGCCTGTGAGTTCAGGAGCAGACCAGATATAGCGTTGCATGGTATTGGTAGCAGCAGATACCTGACCTATATTAACACCATCTACGAGGATAGCAATATTCTTCTTGGATTGGTAGGAACGGATGGTGAAAGCTATAGAATCGAGCATCGATAGATCTACCTGAGGCGAAGTGATGCTAGCCGACTTGACTAACAGCCAATAGTCACCATCAGTACTATTGCGTGTAGGCTTGAGAGCTGTGAACGTCCAAGCGGTAGAGTCTGTCTTGTTGAGCGAGATAGTCTGGCCTGTTTGCTCGGTATGTTTAGCTTCCGCAAAAACGGCATAGTAGTAGGTATTGGTTTGCACAGCAGGAAAATCATGGACCTTACTATATAACGCATCAGGTGCCTGCATGCTAGTGCCCGAGATAGGCTGTGTGGTCCAGCCCATGAAATGCGTGCTAGTAGTGGAGCAAGATGCAGGTTCCTGAGGGAGGTACTTGATCTGGCTACCGTGATAGACGTAGGAGTAATCGATGACCTCGTCGCCTAGCATCCAGAAGACGGTATCGATAGGCATCGAGATGCTTTGACCCAGATAGCCATTGCTATGATCGAGCTGGAAGCGTTCGTCTGCTGAACAGAGCAGCATATCAAAGTCGAGGGTTTGACCCGCCATCTCGCCCCAGATATATTCGGCCAGGTATGGGTAATCAATGAAGGGATTGCGATTACCTTGGGTGAGTTGGATGCCGTTGTTGCGATCGACTTCTTTTTGCGACACAGGGTCTTGGCGATGCCATTTGAGCATGAGTGCGAGTCCGTAGTCCGTGAAGCCAAAGTTGTTTTCAGGACCATAGTGCGTATCCGCATCAATGGTAGCATCAAAGATGACTTGTCCTAGATCCACGCGGTTGAAAGTCCATTCGCCTGCCCACTTGACCATGGTGCCGAAATAGCTACGAGCGATATCGCCTTTGTATTCGTCGGCTGGTTCGAGGACATTGGTACTCATATTGATAGTACCCTCGACATAGGCTCCCGCTACTGTATTAGCAACGGATATGGTTGCCACAGGCGTACCGTACAAGGTGCCATTGCCCGAGGTGTTGGCAGCAGTCTGGACTTCGCCATAGGGACGATTGCCACGGCGGCTATTCATGCCATAGGATGCAGGATAGATATGGAAGATATCCGAGCCAGGGGAGTTCTTCTTGCTGGAGCTCATCTGCTTACCCGCTAGCGAGGTGGTACCAAACCACGATTGGCACATGGCATGCTCGCGGTTGTAGCCCTTGCATTCGCCTGTTTGAGTAGTATTGGAGGTACGGTCTTTTTCGTACACAAAATCGCAATCGCTATAGATCTCCCATATATAGCCATCGGGACGAAGATCGGTATGCTGGAAGGCCAACCATATGCTATCGTAACGGAAGTCGTCGGTGCGGTAACCAATCTTGGCCACGAGCTGAATAGCATCCATCAGTTCCTTGCCACTCGTACCATCAATAGACTCATAATAAGCTGGTAATGAATCAACTGGAGTAACAGGTCGATTGAAGGCAGAGAGTGTGACTGCCGCGAAGAGGGATAGTATGAGAAGAAGATGTTTCATTGTCATTGTATCAAAAAAAAACAGATCAGCTAGCCATGCTAGTACTACTAGTTACTCTAGTGACTCTAGATAGATTCTCACAGCCGAGGCAACCATGTCGGCACAAGGGCGTTTTTTATAGTAAGCCTCGGTGCGTGCTTCGGGGGTAGGTTCTTGGGGTTTGGGCGCAATGCCTAGCAGTTCGGCACAGATCAGTGAGCCGTTCTCGTCCTTGAACTGGGAGGCTAGATGCTGCACATATGTATAGTTATTCTTCTTGCCTTCTGCGTCGCCTGGAATAGCGCTTCCGTTCTCCAGGCCCGCCAAAAGGAACATGCCACATGCGGCACCGCAAGTCTGGCGCATACGGCCAATGCCGCCACCAAAAGAGGCAGCTACGCGGAGAGCCATCTGCTCGTCCATACCATAGATATCGGCGCAAGCGGCTACGACTGATTGGCTACAGTTGAAACCCTGATGAAAGAGTTCTTTGGCGCGCTGAACGCGCATTTGTATTTCTTGTTCGGTCATAAATTATTGATTGAGCTAGTAGCACTAGTAGAACTAGTAGGGCTAGTAAGACTAGCTGAACTAGCGGATAAAGCTAGTTTTGAGTTTGGGTTCTTCACTAACAGGCAACGCCTCTTGGTTCAAGCCACGAAGCATCCACACCATATTACGGGCTAGGGTGCGCATGGTCTGTAGGCCCTCAAGATCACCTAACGCTTCGCCTATAGCGGCACCGTGCACACTATTCCAGTACTGCGACGGAACGACAGGCATATTATTGATAGTGAAGTACTTATTGAGTCGATCAAAAGTAGCACTAGCACCACCACGGCGGCATACAGCCACGGCAGCAGCGGGCTTGTAAGCCAGCTTGGCACCACAGGAATAGAACAGACGATCGAGCAAGGCACAGAGGCTGCCATTAGGGCCTGCGTAATAAACAGGCGAACCTACCACCAAGCCATCGATACCCTCATCGAGGATTTGACGGAGTTGATCGTATAAAGGATCGGAGAAAGCACAATGGGTATTGTTCTTACGACAAGCACCACATGCCACACAACCGCGAACAGCTTGGGTTCCGATATGAATAATCTGCGTTTCCACACCCGCCTCGTTGAGGGTGTTAGCCACCTCGGAAAGGGCAATAAAGGTGTTACCTTTAGCACGAGGACTACCGTTGATGAGAAGAACTTTCATATGATTCGTTTAATCCAAAAATTATACAAAATTATTAAAAATTATCCAAAATTTCTAGGGTTATAGTTAACAACAATATCAACAATTAAAATCAACAATATTGACAATTTTATTACCTAAAAAGCAGAATATTGCATTTGATTGCAAAGGTACGCAAAAAACGGGACATATGCAAGTAAATTTACTTGAAAGTAAACTTTTTGACAAAAATCCTTGCATATATGCAAAATTTTCACTACTTTTGCACCGTGGAATATTTTGGATTAATATCATCTAAACTAAATATCGCTGTCAAACAAGTGGCAGCGACCGTGGCATTGCTCAATGAGAATGCTACGATACCGTTTATTGCGCGTTATCGCAAGGAGAAAACGGGCAGTCTAGACGAGGTACAGATAGCCGCTATTGCGGAGGAGTATCATCGTTGTCTAGAGATAGATGATAGAAAATCCACGATCCTGAAGACCATAGAGGAGCAGGGTAAGTTGACTGACGAGTTGCGCATGCGCATTGAGCAGTGTTGGGATGCCACAGAGCTAGAGGACATCTACCTACCCTACAAGCCTCACCGCAAGACCCGCGCCGATGTGGCTAGGGAGCAAGGACACGAGCCATTGGCTCAGGCGCTGTTTGCACAGAGGAGAGAAGGCGATGAGGCGATGAGGCGAATAGGCGAGAAGTTGAAGGCGAAAGGTGAGGAGGCAAAGAAAGCCGAAGAGGCTCTGCAAGGCGCACGAGATATCATGGCCGAGTGGATCAGTCAGGATGAGCAAGCCCGAAACGGTATGCGCCGTGAGTTCAGCTATAGCGCGATGATCACCACCAAGGTGGTTAAAGGCAAGGCTGATGAGGCAGAAGCACAGAAATACAAAGACTATTTTGCCATCAACGAGCCATTGCGTCGTATATCCTCGCACCGACTACTAGCTATTCGTCGTGCAGAAGCCGAAGGATATATTCGCGTATATATATCGCCAGATAGCGAGAAGGCTTTGGATAAGTTGGCACGACTATTCTTGAAGAACAACAGCGATGCGGCCTATCAGGTGGAGCTAGCGATGGAGGATAGCTACAAGCGACTATTGAAACCCGCCATAGAAACAGAGGCAGCTGCTGCTAGCAAGGAGAAAGCTGATACGGAGGCCATACGGGTGTTTGCCGACAACTTGAGACAGCTATTGTTGGAGTCACCATTGGGACAGAAGCGTGTATTGGCAGTAGATCCAGGATTCCGTACAGGATGCAAAGTAGTGGTATTATCCGCACAAGGAGATCTGTTGCATCACACGGTAGTGATGCTCAACAATAAGCAATCGATAGAGACACTGCAACGATTGGTGCATCAATATCAGATTGAGGCCATAGCGATAGGTAATGGTACCGCTTCGCGTGAGGCAGAACAGATGGTGAGAGTAGCACTAGGCGATAAGGCGAGAGGCGATGAGGCGATAAGGCGAGAGGTGCAAGTGTTTGTAGTGAGTGAGAGCGGAGCGTCGGTATATTCGGCTAGTAAGATAGCCCGCGAGGAGTTCCCCAACGAGGACGTGACCGTGCGTGGTGCGGTGTCGATAGGCAGACGACTGATGGATCCGCTGGCGGAGTTGGTGAAGATAGATCCTAAGTCGATAGGCGTGGGACAATACCAACATGACGTGAACCAGACCAGGCTAGCCGAGAGTCTGCAGCAGACCGTGGAGAGCGTAGTGAACCACGTAGGAGTGGATGTGAATACCGCCAGCAAGCATATATTGACCTATATCTCGGGTCTGGGCCCTACCCTGGCGCAGAACATCGTCAATTATAGAAGCGAGAATGGTCCGTTCAAGAGTCGCAAAGAGCTGCTAAAGGTGCCTAAGATGGGCGCTAAGACCTATGAACAAGCGGCAGGATTCTTGCGCGTAACCAACTCAGACATGCCACTAGACAACTCGGCAGTACACCCAGAGAGTTACGCTATCGTGGAACGTATGGCCAAGGATATGGGTTGTAAGGTGAGCGATTTGATGAGCGAGAAGAGTCTGCGCGAGAAGATTGATCTGAAGAAATACGTGACTGAGCAAGTAGGTATGCCTACGCTGAAGGACATCATGCAGGAGCTAGAGAAACCTAGTCGTGATCCTAGAGAGCAGATCGAGGAGTGGCATTTTGACGAGTCGGTACACACGATAGACGACTTGCAAGTGGGAATGGTACTACCAGGCATCATCACCAATATCAGCAATTTTGGAGCCTTCTGCGATGTTGGCGTGCACAAAGACGGACTGATACATATATCCGAGATGGCCAATAGACGCATCAGTAACCCCAATGAGGTAGTGAGTTTGCATCAACACGTGCGCGTACGCGTGGTAGATATAGATAGAGCGAGGGGCAGGATACAGCTGTCGTTGAAAAGAGTTTAGTGTTTAGAGTAGAAGATAATTAAAAACAAAGAATATATGAAAAAGATTTTAATGATGGCAATGATGGTAGTAGCTGCCGTAGCATTGCACGCACAAGTACCTAATGTACAATTGAAGAACATCAATGGTAAAACAGTTCAAACAGCAAGCATCGCTAATAACGGTGGCAAGCCTGTGATCATCTCCTTCTGGGCAACCTGGTGCAAACCATGCTTGCGCGAGTTGAAAGCAATCCACGAGGTATATGCTGATTGGCAAGACGAGACTGGCGTGAAAATGTATATCGTAAGCATCGACCAAGCACAAGATGCCAACAAAGTGAAACCATTGGTAGATGGTTTTGGATGGGAATACGAGGTATTGCTAGACCCTAACGGAGACTTCAAACGTGCAATGAACGTACAGAACGTACCTCATGTGTTTGTCATCAATGGCAAAGGCAAGATCGTTTATAACCACGCTGGTTATGTAGACGGCGGCGAAGAGGATATCCGCGAGGCATTGGAGAAGTAATCCAATACCCTTATAATACCGAGTCTCTTACGAGTTCTTATCTCACTTCTTATTTCGCATTCGCTCAAATGATTATTTCGTTCAAACGATTATTGCATAACGGGTTTATATCAAAGGTAAACAGAAAAAACATAAGATGAAAATTAAGAAATACATACTCATCCTAGCTCTTATCCCTACTCTACTTTGGGCACAGGATACGGTGATAGTGGTAGGTGGCATTCAGCACGAAGGTCTCTTCCCTACCGACATGAGCGAAGTGCCGCAACAACCTGATTGGGCAAAGATCACTCACCTGAGCAACACCTATCTGGATTTGGGTGTACGCTGGGAGCGTAATAGAGCCGATGAACAGTTCAGAGGTTTGGAGGTAGTGACCCGTGCCGAGCTGACCGAGTGGCCATTGCCAGGTTATGATGCAGATCCTAGTTTCAAAGGTCACGGCATCAGTCACTTGCATGTGGGTGCTAACTTCAGTTGGGGTAAGATCACCATAGGTGATGTGTATGGCCAGTTTGGTAGCGGAATGGTACTACGTTTGTACGAAGATCGTGCATTGGGCGTGGACAACGCCTTGCGTGGTGGAAAAATAGAAGCTACTCCATACAAGGGTATTTATATCGAGGCCTTGGGCGGTAAGCAACGTCGCAACTGGAACTGCTACGACGATGGTGCATGGGGCTGGAACTACAAGCAAGACGCTGTGCTGGGCGCTAATCTAGAATTGGGTTTGCATGAGTGGATACCTAAGTTGCAAGAAACAGGCGCCAACATCACCATCGGCGGAAGCTATGTGAGTAAGTATCAAAAGGAAGATACCATCATCTTTAACACCGTTATCCAACCTGAGGGTAAGTACGACTATTACTACAACTTGCCAGAATGGGTAGGTGCAGGTAGCGTACGTGCTCAGTTGCAAATGAAAGGCTGGAATGCTTTGGTAGAGTATGCCTATAAGGCCAACGATCCAACCGTTGTGAACAAATACAACTATGACCCTGGACAAGCACTATTGATGTCGCTTAGTTACTCACAAAAGGGACTCGCCATCATTGCACAAGCTAAGCGTTCGGAAAATATGTCATTCCGTTCGGATAGACAAGCCAATCTGATGGCAGGTACCATCAACCATATGACGCCATTTGCCAATCAGCACACTTATATGCTAACTTCGCTTTATCCATATGGCACTCAGGCTACTGCTAGCGAGTGGGCTTTCCAAGGCGAGATTCGCTATACATGGAAGCGCGGCACGAAGATGGGTGGTAAATATGGCACAACATTGAAGCTCAACGCATCCCATATCCGTGGTACTGCTGACAAATGGTTCGGTATGAGCAAAGTTCCATATTATACCGATGTCAACCTAGAACTCAATAAGAAACTCACCAAGCAATGGACCATCGGCGCCATGGCTATGTATCAAACTTACAACAAACAAGTCATTGAGGGACACGGCGACTTGATCCGTGCTGGCATAGGAGTTGTAGAGGCTAAGTATGCGCTGAACAAGAAAGTACAAATGCGTGGTGAAGTGCAATATATGTACACCAAGCAAGACGAAGGTCAGTGGGTGGCAGCATTGTATGAACTGAGTTTATGGCGCCAATTGGTGATTTCTGGCCAATGGATGTATAATATAGGTTACGCGCACGAGGCAACCAACGAGCATTACTACACCGTGGCAGCCACCTATACACATGGTGCACATCGCGTGATGGCAGGATATACCAAGACGCGCGAGGGATTCAACTGTTCGGGCGGTGTATGCCGCTATGTGCCAAAACAAGAGGGAGTGAGTTTGACGTATAACTTTACGTGGTAATAAATAGATCGCTAGCGCTGTAGATCGCACATAAAGTGCTGAAGATCGCTGACGCTGTAGATCGGCCTTCGGCCTGTAGATAAAAAGAGAAAAGAAAATGAAGATAAATTGGAAATATATAACGATGGTGTTGGCAGTAGGACTGCTGGCGGCATGTGAGGTGATTGGACCTGGAGATAGAAATAAAGTGATCTTTACTCCTACTGATCCTAGTGCGGTAAAACGTACATCGTTACTTATAGAATATTCTGGTTGGCAATGTGTGAACTGCCCTACTGCAGCGGAAGAGGCACATCGTCTGAAAGAATTGTACGGAGAAGAGTTGGTGGTCGTAGTGATGCACCCAGAGAGCAATCCTAACACACGCCACAACAACAAACCTGCGCTAAACTATACATGCCCTGAGGCAGATAGTATCTATATCATGATGGGCGGCACGAATACCACTCCATTTCCTACAGGTAATGTAAACATGGTAAAAGATGCAACCTCTGGATACTTCAACGACTATGATAAGTGGGGAACATTGATTAGCCAAGCCTATGCTGCTCCAAAGCCTATGCTGCTGAAGGCAGAGGCAACTGCGATTGATACCAATATCGTCTTCGTAGTAGTGGACATCACTAATCTAGACACTCAAGCTGTTGACGCTACTCTACAAGTGTGGCTCACTGAGGACTCCGTAATAGGTAGCCAAAAGAAACCAGAAGGTACCGATAAGAATTACGCACACAACCATCTGATGCGTGCCAGCATCTCGCCTCTATGGGGAGAGACATTACCTATAGAAGCCCATATGACCCAACAAGTAGTGTACGAATATACCCTACCCGAGAAAGTAAAGAAAGAGAACTGCAATATCGTAGCACTTGTGAGTGTGAATAGCGAAGTGGTACAAGCCACAGAAGCTAAAATCAACTGAAATAATAACTAAAAAAATACACAGGTATGAAGAAAATTTTAACAACCATTTTTGTGCTCTGCGCTGCATTAAGTATGCAAGCAGGATTGCACCTGAACTACGAGAAATGGGTAGAGGATGAGAAGGTAGTAACCAATGTTACCGCAAACACCACCATTACCGTAACAGAGTACGAGTGGGACGAGGACCTAGAAGAAGCCTTGATGGAGGTGAAAGGTCAGTTGTACTCGGACGAGTCACAAAACATTAAAGTAACTATCACACGTAAAAGCACTGGTTTGATTGATCAGTTCTGCGCCGCAGGTAACTGCGTACCAGGCAATGGCGGATTGAACCAAGTGTGCGAGTTTGTAGTAGGTACGATGGCTATGCAACGTAGCTGGTTTACCCACTACACTCCAATGGAGGCAGGAACTGAGGTGATCAGCTATGAGTTTAACGATGGTGTAAACCCAAGTATCACATTGACCATCAATTATAGCTACAAGACGACTGCTGTAGAGGATGTAGAAATCAGACCAACTAGCAATGTAATATACAACCTGCTAGGACAAAAGATGCCTACTACCGAGATCAGCGAGTTGCCAAAGGGGATCTATATCATCAATGGCAAGAAGTTTATCAAACAATAAAAACTATTCATTTTTAAGGTATGAAAAAGTGTATATTATTGCTATGCGTGGCAGTTACCCTATTCGGTTTGGCAGGCTGTGAGCCAGCAGTGCTGACACCAACTGTGGCTATTGAACCAGACACCGTAAACCTATTCATTGGTCAGAAAGATACACTGGAGGCTGTTATCACTCCTGAAGAAACAGTAGTTGATATCATGATATGGGAGACTAGCAATAGCAAGATTGCGGCTGTTAATACAGACGGTGTGATCTCAGCTAAATCAGAAGGTCAAGCTATCATTACCCTAACTACTGGTATTGGTACAGCACAATGTGTGGTGAATGTGGAAAGTGGTACATTAACCATCGACCAAGAGAGCACAACATGCAATGTGTTTGAGACCATTCAACTCAATGTGACCAGACCTGAGCACAAAGCAGAAGCTCGCGTAAGCTGGAAGAGCAGTAACTCTGCCGTAGCAAGCGTAGATAGCAAAGGTAATGTGACTGGTATGAGTGCCGGTGAAGCAGTCATCACAGCATCTGTTACAGGATGTAAATCAGTACAGTGCACCGTTAAGGTAAACGATGTGCCACTAATCTACGACCGCAAACACCTGATTGAGCACTTCACTGGTGACCAATGCGGTTACTGTCCTTATGGTATGTACAGCATCGTAGATTATCTAGAGACAGCTAAGACTCCTACCATCTGGGTGAGCCACCATGCGGGTTACAACCAAGATGAGTTTACCATTGATGAGAGCCGCAAGTTGGTTAGCGCATTGGGCGTAAGCGGCGCACCTAACATGGCTATGAACCGTAGCAAACAAGAGCCTGGTTTGATATTCCACCCTGGTTACTTGCCAGAAATCACCATAAAAGATAAAAACAAAGCTGCTGTATCTGTTAATATCAAACATTCGTATGACGCAGCTAGCCGCAAGATGGACATCACCGTAAGCGGTGAGTCTAGTTTTGCTACGGATGGCAAGTTCCTCTTGAGCGTTCTAGTGAAGGAGAACCGATTGGTAGGCAAACAAGCCGACTACTACTATGCATGGGGTGACTATATGTGGAAGGAGTTTATGCACGCACGCGTTGTTCGTGGTATGTTGACTCCAGCAATGGGCGATACCATCGTAATGAACAACCAAGCCTACAGCAAGACCTACAGCTACACTATTCCTGCGGGATGGGTAGCGGAGAACTGCTGCGTAGTGGCTTATGTGACACCAGTAAGCAACCAACCTGTGATCAATGCTGAGCAAGTGGTATTGGTAGAAGGCACCACAGGTGGCGAAGAGTATAACCCATACGGTATCACCGAGAGCAAAGGTCCTAGCAGTAAGATTGCCTTCCAACAAGCACAAGTCAACAAGGTAGAAGGCGAGGATCTGTTGGAGGTATTGTTGATCTCAAATACTAAGGTATCTACCGCATATGGCGATGCTCAGCCTGTGGCCACTATTTATGTACATACTGACGCTACTACACTCAGCGCAGGCACCTACCCTATCAAAGAGGACGGTTCTATGGGTAGCATTCAAGCAGGTTATCGCATTGATGAGAAGGCATCATTTGGTGGTTCTTTGCTCGTATATGCTCACTCAGAATATCTATCAAATGGTCAAATAGCATCTACGCATATTTGGCGTATGCTAGGCGGCGAGATGGTAGTGGATGCGCAAGGCAATATCAGCCTCAACATCAAGACCTGCAGCGGCACAACAGTCAATGGTACCTATACCGCTAGTGGTGCTAGTTTGGTAGCCAAGAAGAATCTATCTAGCCAGGTGATGATCATGAAGGATCATGGTGTAAAAGTAAACAAAGAAATACAGACTAAGTAATGATATTGTAGTTATGAATAAGAAGAGTTTATTTTCATATATTATTGTATCTGCTATTCTGCTGCTGACAGGTTGTAACCCACCTGTTCAGCCAACGATTAGCATAGCGCCAACATCTATCACATTGAATTTGGATGAGACATATGCGCTACAAGCTACAATAAGCCCTGATAATGGTAATACACCTATCACTTGGGAATCCAGCAATATGGATGTTGCCACAGTGGATGCTGAAGGTGTTGTGACTGCTAAAGAAGCCGGTACGACCACTATTATTGCCACTATTGCAGATGCAGAACCCGCTAAATGTGTTGTAACTGTAGTGGATAATACTATCGTAATGCTCACTGACACGCTTGAACTATTCGTGGATGATACTTATCAACTTGTAGCCAAATTACCTGCATGCGATACTACAGCACAACTCATCTGGACATCAGAAACCCCAGAGGTAGCTAATGTGGATGAGAATGGACTAGTAACAGTCAAGGCAGAAGGTACTGCTATCATTACAGCTTCTGCTGAAGGACTCAAATCTGCTCAATGCATCATTGTAGCTACACAGATTCAGAGTTCATTCCCTCGCAAATATCTTATAGAGCACTTTACGGGTGACCAATGCGGCTACTGCCCAAGCGGTATGTTTAGCATGGTAGAATATATTCAGCAAACCTCTACCCCATGTATCTGGGTGAGCCACCACCATGGATATAACCAAGACGAGTACACCATTCCAGAGAGCGCCAAGATTGCTTCTGCTTGCGGTGTAAGTGGTGCGCCTAACATGGCAATGAACCGTACCAAAATAATGGGTACAGCCATTGCTTTCCACCCAGGTTACTTGGTAGAAGATGGTATGGCTGAGACTATCGCTGACAAATGTGATACCACAGCCGAAGCATCTGTAATGATTGATCATACCTATGACGCTGCAACTAAGCAACTCCATGTAACGGTTAGCGGTCTGGTTGCCAATACCAATGTGGAAGAGTATCTCCTTACTGTTATTATCAAGGAGAATGGTCTTATTGGTAAGCAAGCGGACTATTACTATTCATGGAAAGAGAAAGGTTACAAAGAGTTTATGCACCCATGCGTAGCGCGTGACGTAATCAGCACAAGCCAATTGGGCGATACAGTCAAAGTGACTAACCATAGATACAGCCAATCATATACCTATACTATAGCTGACAAATGGGTGCCTGAGAACTGCTGCGTGGTTGCCTACATCACTCCATTGAACAAGAAGCCAGTGATCAACGCAGAGGAGACTCCACTGATAGCAGGAACAACTGGCGGTGCTGAGTATTTGCCATTTGCTATCGCCGAGAACGAAACGCCTACCAATGCCACTAAACTGAGTTTTACAGAAGTAGAGTTAGAGAAACCATCCAATGATAAATTGAACGTCAAACTGATTGCGTCTAAGTCTACTCGTTCTGACTTCTATGGTCCACTGAAAATGGTTATCAATCTAGAATTCAACACAACAAATTCTAGCATTCCTGTTGGTACATACGAGTTTGCAGAAGGAAACGAAGTAAACACATTCTCTGCTGGTACAGTAGATTATGCGACACAAAGTTTCGGTGCTTCACTCATGCAATACCGTCAAGCAAGTGATTTAACAAGCGTACGCCACACATGGCGTATTAAGAGCGGTAGTGTGACCGTTAACGAAGATGGTAGCATCGTAGCTGAGGGAAAAATAGATAATGGTAAAAACTTTGCATTTACCTATACTCCTGCTCAATAAGCTAAGTATTGTAAGTTGACAATAATAATCCCCGCACTCGAATGAGTAGCGGGGATTATTGTTTATTCAATTTGACTAGATAGACTAGATCAACGAGTAGAACAAGATTAACTAGTTGACTAGAAACTAGTGATTAGCGATAAGCTCTACGATAAGCATCAGCCCATTCACTGCGTTGACCAGCATAATAGAAATCGGCAGTCTTAGGCCAATCGTAGTTTTGTGTACAATTGAAGAAGCAGTGGATATGCCATCTCCATTTAGCCTCCATACCTTTGACTGCTGGATTATTAGTCAACTCATAGCCTTGCGTTGCAGCCACCTCTTGAATATAGTCGCCTAGCCATTTGTATTCGGAATATGGATCAGTCATAATCTCACAACCATAGGTGAGATAGACAGAGGCTTTCTCGATAGGTTGGTCAGCACGATTGACATTATAATACTCCTCAAAGTAGAGTTTGAAGTCCTCCCAAAGTTCGTAATTGGTAGGTACTTTTATTTGATAGTCCATGTCATCATACGAGGTAGTTTGATTCGCTTGTGTAGATGCTGAAATGCGAACTGCGGTATGCTGATCTATATTCTGCAGCGTAACTACATTATCATTGTTCATTGCATATACAAACCAAACAATCATAGGAGTTATCGCAAGTACCACAAGAACAATGGCACCAACCACCCACTTGACCCAAGATTTGGATGATTTGCTAGCTACAGATGGACTTGGAGTAGATGGAGCAGATGGAGTAACAGGAGTAGCTTCAAGCGCTTGCTTAGGAGTAACAGGTTGTTTTGGTGAATCACCTGCTTCTGCTGCAGTAGCTGCTGCTTGGGCTTTAAGTTTTTTGTATTGCTGACGAATTTGTTGTAAGGTATACTGTGTACCACATTTCTTACAAACAAAGCCATCGTCTTGTTTTACAATCTTGTGTGAACCACACACATCACATTTAATCTTTTCCATAGTATTATGAATTACTTCAACAACCGCCCGCATAAGCGGTTGTTGAAGATGAGTCTAATTATTGAATCTGCACACCTTGTGCGTTGTAGATTTTACCATCGCGGATAATCAAGATTTGGCCATTGATGATGAGCTTCATGGCAGTTGGTTTGCCACCAATGATATCACCGCAGTTACCGCCGAAGATATCCTCAACACCAGTCTCGAGTTCGCCTTCGAACCACAAGGTCAATGACTTACCATAAACCCAAGGAGCTGTCACTTCCTCACCAAAGAGGAATCCATGTTCGCCTAGCCATGTTTGGCTTATGTCCTCAGCCTTGATGTTAGCGCCCTCGGTAGTGGTGTCTGTGAGTTGGATAGTTGCATCCAATGGAGCTAAGTCAGAAATCACATAGTTATTCTTGAAGTTCTTCTCAGCTGCGAAATAGAGGCGTGGCCACTCTGATTGTGGTTTGCTCCAATCCACATTATCCCAATCATATTCATAATCATCGCCACTGGAGAAACCAATCACGCGGTGAGCAATCACATCCTTGCCTTCTGGTACGCTGATAGCAGTAAGACCTACGAGGTTGTTCTCAACGAGGATGGCTGTAGAAGAACCAGTAGCATCGGTTTCTACCTCACCTACGATACCGCCCACTTTACCAGCGGTAGCAGAAGCGTCGAGTGTAAGGGTACCTTCAACCACGCAGTTGCTAATCAAAGAGCGACCGCTGAAGCCTACGATACCACCGATGGTGTTGTTACTATATAGATCTGCATCTACACGGCAGTTATATACAGGTTCGCCACTGCTAATCTCGCTGGTGATACCACCTACGATCTTACCTTCAGCCTGACCAGTAAAGACGCAAGCGTGGATATTAGTGAAGGTTTGTGATTTACCAATCACACCACCCACATGAGCATCTGGAGCAGAAATAACAGCATCAGTTACAGAGCAAGTGTGTACATCTAGGTTGAGAGCAGCTTCGCCCACCAATGTACCTACGATTTGCTCATAGCCTACACCCTTGATGATAGGATTGAAGACATGTACATTGCTCAATTCAGCGAATACATCTACACCTTCGTCGGTAACACCACCTTGCATATAATCTGCGAGGATACCTGCAGGATTGAGGTGCTTAGAAGAAAGTACGAGAACAGGGTTTTCGAATTTGATATTTTGTACCTTAACACTATCTTTCATTGTTCCAAACAAACCACCACCTACGAGGCAAAGATTGCTGAGGGTGTGGTTCTTACCATCCAAAGAGCCAAGGAATGCTTTCTTAGGGCCTTCAAATGGTTCGCCTAGAAAATCAATATCATTCACCACTTCGTAGTAAGCGGAAGGATTGTTGTCGATAAGGCAGAAGTCGTGCGCGCACGCTATTTGATAAGGATCTTCTGCGGTACCACTACCCTTGATGCTAGAACTGTTGAGTGGTAGAGGGGTATAGTGCATGGTCAAAGCGCCATTCTTTTGGTATACGCACATGATGGAAGGATTAGCACCTTTATCCATCAGATAAACCATATTGAGTTCGCCCATCTCTGCGCTCTTGCCATAGTCAAGAAGGATCTCGCCCTTGGTGTTACAAACGAGCAAGGCAGTTTCTTTGTCAGAGGTGTTGTTTGGGTTGTAGCGTTTAACGAGCACCATATACTCGCGCGCATCATCGGTATGCATGAGCCATGGGTTGAGCGCCTCAGTAGTGATATTTACTGTAGCTGCCTCGATGTATTTACCGAGGTTGATGTTCTCATAGCGGTTGAAGGTACCGTCGGCATTGAGCCATGCGATATCTTGGCTGATAGTGCCATCCTTCTCGTTGTTACCTTGCAAGAGGGCTACTGCATACTCATAAGTGTTTGCCTTAGCATAGCGGTCAATTTGTGATGAAATAGTGCGACCATCTTCTAGATAGACGGAGATTTCTGCACGAGGGGTGCAAGATGGTAGATCCACAAAGAAGAACTCGCCATCGTACTCCTCCTTCATAAACATCCATTGTTCCTCTTGGCCTACTACAGGACTCATCTTGATACGACCCAAAGTGTTCTCGGCGATGGTATTCAACTGATTACCATCTACGTCATACTTATAGAAAGAGGTAATCGAACCATCTGACTCCAGGTTGTACTTCTCCATGGTGATGATATACGCAGGTTTGGTACCATCATAGTTGAGGAGAATATCCTTGGCACCTTCCAGTCCACCAAGCATTGGGAAAGTATATAGCAGTTTTTGATTCTGATCTTGGGTGATAGGAATCTTAGTGGTATGTACCGTCTTAAAGATCTTGTTGATAAAAGTAATCACCAGATTATTGTCAGGGTTCACCACTGGGTCTTGATCCAGCGGAGTGTTAGGATCAAAGTATGGTTTCTCATATTGTTGCAAGACATAGTATTGGTCGTATCCAGATTGTACCATGAAGATAGGTTGCAAGTCGGTCAGTGCAGCTACATTGGCATAAGGCACGCGGAAGGTATGACGAATACCATTCTTGTCGCCATACGCCGCCTTGCGACGAATATCGTAGCAGAGCGTATAGTTCTTGGTTGAAGATGCACTATCACGAGCAAAGATCATCACATAGTTCTCGTTGAACTCAGATGTGTTTTGTGCATATATCTGGCGTCCCTCAACCGTAGCAATAGGCTCGGTGACAGTCTCACCATTGCTGATAGAGAACACATGGTTGAAATGTTTACCCTCGTAGTTCTTAGTTTGTGCGTGAAGGAAGAGCATCAGCTCGTATTTGTCATCGCTATTGAAGAACTGTTTGGTGACCAATGGATTGATCTCTGCTTGGTTGATGGCTATCATCGTAGAGTCCAACTTCAGTGAATCTACGATAGTACCTACATGTTCTTTGCTGTCATTATAGACAGTTAGCGTCACCATGGTGTAGCCGCCATACTTCTTCTCGAAGGAAGCGGTATAGGTCCATGTGGTGCCATCAGGTGCATTCAGGAAGCCGTAGTTGTCTACAGGTCCTGATTGGCTAGTTTGTGCCATTGCACTACCTACCCCCATGATAAACATAGTGCATAACACAATTGTAAAATTCAAAATCTTTTTCATATCCTTAGTTGTTTAATAGTAATCGTTTTTTGCGCCTATTCAAGGGACTATAGAGATACTAGATGCTCTAGACGCTCTAGATGGCGCACTCTCTTACTTCTTTATTCCGTCGCGCTCGAGCAGGGCATCAATACTTGGCTCACCACCGCGGAAGGCACGATAGAGGTCCATAGGTTTGGCACTACCACCCTTCTCTAGGATATTCTTGCGATACAAGTCAGCTGCAGTCTTATCGAAGATGCTACCGTTTTTAGCCTTAGCAGCCTTGAAGACAGAGTATGCGTCAGCATCTAGAAGTTCAGACCACTTGTAGCTATAGTATCCGGCTGCGTAGCCGCCAGAGAAGATATGGGTAAAGGCATATTCCATATGGGTACCTGGTACTAGAGGCAAGACTTGTACACCAGCCATCGCTTGGTCACCGAACTTGATGACAGCCTCCGTAGCGGTCATGTTGCTTGGCACTACGAAAGGTTCGGTCAGGGTATGCCAAGCCATATCTAGGTAGCCAAATGATAATTGGCGAACGCACGCATAAGCTACATGGTAGTTAGCAGCTGCTTGGATCTTGTCCACTAAGTCTTGAGGAATCACTTCGCCAGTCTCGTAGTGTTTAGCAAAAGTATCAAGGAACTCTTTCTCGCTAAGGAAGTTCTCGTTGAATTGGCTAGGGAGTTCCACAAAGTCGCGTGGCACATTGGTACCATTCTGAGCAGCATATTGACATTGAGTGAGCATACCATGCAAACCATGACCAAACTCGTGGAGGAAGGTCTCTACCTCGTCATAAGAGAACAACGCTGGCTTAGTATCTGTAGCACGGGTGAAGTTCATCACGTTAACCACATGAGGACGGTGATTGGTTTTGCCATCCATGTATTGCTCTTGGAAGTTGTTCATCCATGCGCCACCGCGTTTACCCTCGCGTGGGTGGAAGTCGGCGTAATATACAGCTAGGAACTTGCCCTTAGCGTCAAACACCTCATATGCTGTTACTTCAGGATGATATACTTGGATATTCTTATTCTCCTTGAAGGTCACACCATAAAGGCGTTTAGCTAGTCCGAAGACACCTTCGATGACATTCTCCTTTTTGAAGTATGGACGGAGCAAGTCGTCAGAGATAGCATATTTTTCCTCTTTTAGTTGCTTGCTATAGAAGCTAAAGTCCCATGGTTGGAGGGTAGCATAGAAGCCTTTGTTTTTAGCAAACTCTTGCAACTCTGCCACTTCTTGCTTAGCTACAGGCATATAACTCTCGCGTAGTTGGTCTAGGAAGTTCATCACATTCTCCTTGCTCTCAGCGCAAGTTTTGGTTAGCGACTTGTCGGCATGGCAAGCCTCGTCAAATAGTTGAGCTAAAGCTAGACGCGTATTGACGATATCGATGATGATTTGTGTATTATCGAATTCGCCACCGATTGCGCGGCTGTTGTATGCTGTATATAGTTCGCGACGAATATCACGATTCTGGCAATCCTCCATCACAGGGATATAGGTGGTTGGTTTGAGGTCAAGAAGCCATCCTTGAAGTCCTTTCTTCTCGGCATTGGCCTTGAGCATAGCTTTGGTGTCATCTTTAAGACCTGCTAGGTCAGCCTCGTTGGTGATGAGCATGGTCCAAGCGTTGGTTGCTTTGAGCACGTTTTGTCCATATACCAAAGTGAGCTGAGATAGTTTAGCGCTGAGATCTTTGTAGATCACTTTTTGCTCTGGATTGAGGTTAGCACCATTATTGGCAAATGACTCGTAGATATCCTCTAGGAGTTTCTTTTGTGCAGGGTTAAGTTTGAGATTATCTTTTTGGTCATACACAGCTTTGATTCGTTTGAAGAGTCCCTCGTTGAGGCGGATAGTAGCTGAGTACTCCGACATTTTTGGAGAGAGCTCCATAGCGATAGCTTGGAGTTCGTCGTTGGTTTCTGCAGAGGTGAGGTTGTAGAAGCAACCTGCTACCATAGAGAGCAGTTCGCCTGATTTCTCATATGCCTCGATGGTGTTCTTGAAGGTAGGAGCAGCAGGGTTGTTAACGATAGCATCGATCTCCGCCAAACCTTGCTTGATACCTTCCTCAAACGCAGGCATGTAATGTTCTGGTTTGATGTCATTGAATGGATAGGTTCCGTGTGGTGTTTTCCACTCCTTGTAGTGGAAGAATGGGTTGGCACTCGCCAACAAAGTTACTGCCATTGCAGCCATAGTCAAAATTGATTTTTTCATATTGTTAAAATGTTCTAAAGTTCAAAAGAATTAAAAAATTATATTGTTAGCTTGATATTTGTAGAGCGTATTATGAGAGATATGTTGGACTTCCGCTTTGTCTTCAGCATTAATATCTACTCTATATGTAGAACGAATCAAACCAAGAAAATCACTCCAAAAACATAATTGAACATAATATCGGTTACCGGTATTCCTATAAATACGTGGACGAATGTCATACTGCTCTAAATTAGTATCTATTGATGGAGATAATGTCCGAGATTTAATCTTAGACAAATCTTCTTGCGTATATACATATGTCAGTTGCGAATAAAACTTATTAAAATAATGCTTTAAACATTCAAGCATGCATGCCTTCCATGCACCTGAAGTAGATTTTTGAAAGAAGATATATTCAAATAAATGTATGCTAACCATATCTGCTCCTACTTTCACATATGGAATAGTACAATCATGTTGATTGTTGAGATTAAAAAGATTTTGCATAACAGATAATTCAATACTATCACTCTTGAATATATCCTTATCCTCCGGTTTGAAAGTCGTCCATATTGATGAATATTCTGCCTTTGACATAACCTCCTGCAAGTTATGTGCCATAATAATAAATTCGTTATCTTTCTCCAAAATTATTTCCATCATAGATTCTAGATCTTGGGAGAAAGTTTTGCGTAATTGTTTTTCTATTTTTTGTTGTTTAGATTTAGAAACTTTGGCATCAACAATCGATTCATATTCCTGTATTATTAGACTTTTTCTTGTAGAATCTACTTCGTAGGTTGATAATAGTTCATTTATATCTTGTGCTGATACATAAGATATAACTTCCAAACATATTAATATTAGAAATAAATAACGCTTCATACTATTATAATCTTTTTAGTTCAAAATTGTATTTCCCCAAAGAACGCTGGTAGGTGGAACGCTGGTGCCTCTGCTTCGATCGGATTCCACGAAGCATAATGTTTCATCGGCGTTTTATCGCCACATTTGTATAAGTTAGCACGGCGACTATGCTCCTTGGTAAGGTCTAATTCTATCAATGATAACGGAATACCAATTAGCAATGTCCAATGTGCTGCACAGAGTTGTTGGCCATAGCGTTGGATAGAAGCGAGTTGCTCGGGATTGAGTCGAACAACATCCACCTTACGCTCTTTGCGATGGGATGCATTGCATACGCCTGCTGGGTTGAACTCGAAGTTCCAGTAATGGGTATTATCTTGGTCAGCAATAAAGATCTCCACACAGGCATCTTCATTAACGAGTTCGAGGTCGTTGGCCTTGGTAGAGAGTGGCAGTTCGCCTTTGACTTCATATCGAACATAGAGCATTTGGTCGGTATGTGCGAGGATAAAAGTCGTCTGTGGTGCAGCAGGATAGAGCTCAGGCCAATTGATCTGGTCTATACATCCAGTAACTGTCATGCTAGCCATTGCTGCATCTATCTGCGCGAGTGTCTTACTCGCCAACTCAGGTATGTATGTCGATTTTATCGTTTTCATATATTGGGTTGTGTGGTATTGTATAGTAGTTGTGTAGGTTGGGCTTTCCGCTACCCTTGCGCTACCTTTGCGCAACATCTCATCGCCGTAAACCTATAACCTCTCACCTTTACTATAATCTATCACCTCAGCAGATTGATATCTCCAGATAGTTGGTAAACACCCAGTGGTAATTCTTGTTTTTTGATTTTCTTTGTGTAGGCTGGCTTAGACATATATTCAGTCTCAGCATCAGTACCCAGAGCGCGAATCACATAATAGTACGCACCTGCAGCTGCAGGGCGACCGTTGATATTGCCGTCCCAACCTTTAGCTGGGTCGTCAGACTTGTATACCAATTTTCCCCAGCGGTTGTACACCCAAATATGAAACTCTTTGATGGAACGATATACCACACGGAACTCATCGTTCTGTCCATCTTCGTTAGGGGTAAACAGATTAGGCACTGTCAGCATTGATTCGCTGACTGAGACTTCAAACTCCACAGAGTCAATCTCGCAATCGGAGCTATTATTTGCCCACAGCACTACGCGGTAGTTACCAGGGTCGGTAAACTTATATCGGTGCTGTGCTTCGCCACGCGTCAATATAGGTTCGGTACCTTTGTATATTTTCCACTCGTAGTAGTCGGCATTCAGTCCGTTTGCCACGAACTCAACATCTAGTGGTGCAGAGCGGCGAACTAGGTTATCTGGTTCGGTAGGGCGTTCCACCTCGTTGGAGCGATCGCCCTCTTTACCGCGTGTTGTCACTATGGCTAGTGGATGCACCTTGATAGCCATTGGCTGATAGGTATCTGTCACGATAGAATCGCTCAAGGATAGTTCTTGAGCCAGCAGATCGGTGATGATATAGTTGGTGTGTACAGGACTAGCATCTACCACAATGGAGTTAGTTAACTCTCTATCAACTACTACCAGAGAGTCCACCCAACTATCCTCGCCCCACATAGCATCCATATAACTCACGCGGCATAGGCGGGTTACGCTTTGCTCTCGCCTAGACCAATCGGTGTATTGGATGGCAGGTACAAGGCCTTGGATTAGCAGTGTTGTTTGTGTGCAAGACTGCTGTACATCCACCCTATCTACTTGTGCTCGTAGACTATCGTACTCGAAGGCCCAGAAGCACTGCCATTGACCGTTGATTTTCACGGCATAGCCTTGTCCATGCTCGGGATAGAGATAGTCGGTACCCGAACTGAAAGGCGCAATTGTATCAGGCAGACGATACCAATCCACGATGCCTATATTGGATCTAAATTCGGCATTGTTTTCGAAGATATACAAGGTATCACCATCGTTATCTATAAAAGTGCGATTTCCTACGCCCTCAATATTGAAGGCATAGGAAATGGTACTAAGGAGCAATATAGTTGCTAAAAGTATATTTCTCATTTATTAACTTGAAACTTGGTATTTCCGTTCTCCAGGTAATCCACAATCTGCTTGGCAGCAGCGATACCTGCATTGATGTTGGCCTCGGCTGTTTGTGCACCCATTTTCTTAGGAGTAGCAAAATAGCGTCCTTCAAACAACTCTTGCATCTTCTGATCAGCTGCAGGCATGATGTCGGTCATATACTTGAAGTCCTTTCGCATTTGCATGAACTGAATCAACTCATCCTCGTTGATCACTTCTTTGCGAGCGGTATTTACCAACACAGCACCTTGTGGCATGCGGCTGAGCAATGCATTATTGATACTACCTTTGGTCTCAGGTGTAGCAGGAATATGCAGGCTGACAATATCGCAAGTAGAGTATAGTTCTTCTGCGCTAGCCACAGGGGTAACACCTTCGTTCACCATCACCTCTGCTGGGCAGTATGCGTCGTATGCGTAAATGCTCATACCAAAGCCTTTGGCGATGCGTGCCACATTGCGTCCAACATTGCCATATGCGTGAATACCGAGTTTCTTACCCATCAGCTCGGTGCCGCTGGTACCATTATATAGGTTGCGCACAGCCATCACCATGAGTCCAAGAGCTAGTTCGGCAACAGCATTGGAGTTTTGGCCTGGAGTGTTCATCGCTACCACATTGTGTGCTGTAGCAGCAGCAAGATCAATATTATCATAACCAGCACCAGCACGAACTACAATCTTTAGGTTTTTAGCCGCATCTAGCACCTCTGCATCTACATTATCAGAACGGATAATGAGTGCATCTACGTCGGCCACAGCCTCTAGAAGTTGTTGTTTACTAGTGTACTTCTCGAGCAATACAAGCTCATAACCTGCTTGTTCTACTACTTGTCTGATTCCGTCCACTGCTACTTTGGCAAATGGTTTCTCGGTTGCTACTAAAACTTTCATTTTTTTAACTAATGTTGTATAATATACAAAGATTTCTTTTTCTTTTTGCTCTGGTATGTGATATACATGTTCCATATTCGCTGCAAAGGTATAAAAAAATACGCACATACGCAAGTTTTACGAACACTTTTTTTTGAAAATAGGATTTTTACAGAACAGAGAGGCTGCTTATTTCTTTTTCAATTGTTGATGAATTTGTGCAATGATTTCACAGGAGCAATAAAAGTAGTTTGTCACATATTTGAGAGTTTAGAAGGTTTATGTAACTGTTAAAGCTCGGTTATATTTTACTCAAGTACCTGAAATTGTGCGTTTATTATGCGTGAATTGTACGTGTATTGTGCGTTTATTGTGCGTGTATTGTGCGTCTATTGTGCGTCTATTGTGCGTCTATTGTGCGTTTATTGTGCGTCTATTGTGCGTTTATTGTGCGTTTATTGTGCGTTTATTGTGCGTAAAAGCTTAGAGGCGAAACGCTAGATTCAAAATTTCACATAAAGATACAACAAATTTTTCGAATTCCCAAATTTTTATGAAGTATTTTAGAAATAATAAGTATTTTTTGACATTTTTTTGCTATATAAAAAAAAGTTTGTAACTTTGCAGGGAAAAAACAACACTAGATATTATACTATGAGACAGTTTGTATTAGTTGTGTGCATACTTTGCACTAGTTTTCTATCTGCAAATTACAAAATTATATGGAAGGAAGTTCAAGTACCAGTATATGAAATTGTTGATACTAATTTCATAGCATTCCTAGATAGCTGTTATGCCGTAGCCTCACAAAGAACCTGGTGGGACAGCGCACAAGTAATTGATATATATGTATCTCAATTGATTGAATATGATAGAATGGGTACCTTATGGTGTTCGATAGGAAATAATACACTAATACAAGGAAATAGCGTACAATTATATCTAACTCTACTCAACGACGACCACTTCTTACCTGATGCTCCTTGCGGAATTATACCACTAAAAGACAAATGGTTGCACCTTGATGCAAACCTTGTCCAGGTAAAACAACTCTTCAAACCAACGGGAGAAACAATAACATACAAAGATCACGAGTTCATTAGAGAAAAACAAGACCCTAATGTTATTCCACCTCCACCAGCAATAGATGATACTGAGTTTGACTATATGTATGAATTTGGAACTTATCAGTTTGATTATCAATAAACACAAACCGCAGGAGATGTCCTGCGGTTTGTGTTTGTTATCTTTTTTTTATCTCATGATTAAGCATAAAATCTTCTTTGTCTTTTTTTGGAATAATATCCGTACCAAAAGCCGGTCCACCATATCTAAAAACAACAGTATCACAATATGGTATATGACTATATGAATCTAAATATTCGTTCCATTGGGTATTAGACATTGATTCATTACAAAGTAGAAAGGTATATAAGTCAAGATACTTCGGACGACGCCAAAACACTTCCACCTCTGCAGAACGATAAACTCGCAGTCCAATACAATCTGCTTTATTTAGCAAAATAAGGATAGTATCCAAGTCTTCTTTTGACAATCCAATTGATGGCAAAATATGCTCATAATTATCGCTATAAAAGTCTAAGTATTCCTGATTACTCGTTGCACAAGCGAAACTAACAGCATCTTCTCCAAATCTTTTATATACTTCTATCTGCACCATACAATTAGAATCCAAATCTAATTTTGTATAGTTTCCCAATTCCGCTATATTCGAATGATATTTCTCATAATGCTCTGCCATTCTCTCTACATCGCTCTTGCTATGCAGAATAAAAAGACCAATACCAATAGCAATCATCCACACAGCGATAGCTATCTTCATACAAATACTCTTGGATTTAATGATAGTATACACTCCCAATCCTAGTCCAGAAAATAAGCTCAAGTAGAACAAACAATCAAAAACAAAAGATTGCAAAGGAGAAAGATATTCTGTAATTAGCCGAAAGGAACAAAGAATGTTTAAAACAAAAACAATAATGCAAGCAACTCGATACATTATAACCTTAAGCTATTTATTAAATTTTTATCACCAGCATCGATTAAATCGCTGCTGGTGATAAATTCTTATGTAAAATTCTATATTTACAATGAAGCCTCGAACTCTTTCATGCAAGCTACCAATGCCTCTGCACTCTCAAGTGGCAACGCATTATAGGTACTAGCACGGAAACCACCTACCAAGCGGTGTCCCTTGATACCTACCATACCCTTAGCTGTAGCAAACTTGAAGAAGTCATCTTGCAAGTGAGCATACTCTGGTTTGAGCACGAAGCAAATGTTCATCAAAGAACGGTCTTCTGCTTTAGCAGTACCTTGGAAGATCTTGCTCTCATCAATAGCCTTGTAGATCACCTCAGCCTTCTCGATATTGCGTTTGAGCGCAGCCTCGAGACCGCCATTAGCTTTCAACCAACGAAGGGTGAGAAGTGCGGTATAAATTGGCAATACAGGAGGAGTATTGAACATAGAGCCATTCTCAATATGGGTACGATAATCCAACATAGTAGGAATATAACGGCTCACCTTACCCAAGAGTGCCTCTTTCACAATCACGAAAGTCACACCCGCAGGAGCGAGGTTCTTTTGCGCACCACCGTAGATCATATCATATTGGCTCACATCGATAGGACGAGAGAAGATATCAGAAGACATATCTGCGATCAAAGGTACATTACCTTTTTTCTCATAGATAGCTTTCAACTTCTCGTCATTGATTTCAGTACCATAAATAGTATTATTGGTAGTAATATGCAAATAATCAGCATCTTGTGGTACCTCAAAATCCACTGGGATATGAGTAAAGTTCTCTGCAGCAGAAGTGGCCACCTCTACCACTTCACCAAAAGCTTTGGCCTCCTTGATCGCCTTCTTAGACCACACACCTGTATTGAGGTAAGCAGCTTTCTTTTCTAGGCAGTTGAATGGCACCATGCAGAATTGCATACTAGCACCACCACCGAGGAAAATAACACGGTAGCCCTCTGGGATATTCAGAAGTTCCTTCATCAAAGCCTCAGCCTCGTCGAGAACAGGTTGGAAATACTTGGCACGGTGTGAAATCTCAAGGATACTCAAACCCTCACCTTGAAAATCGATTACAGCCTCTGCTGTTTGCTTGATTACTTCTTGTGGCAGGATACTTGGTCCCGCGTTGAAATTGTGTTTTTTCATTATTTATGGTTTTTAGTCATTTTCCAATTACTTTTTGTGCCTTCAATAATCTCAGTATCGGCTTTTTTAACTGCATCTTTGATGGCATCTTTTACCTTTTTAGCAGCATCTTTGACATCCGTGATAATCTCCTCTACCAAGTCGGCTTTTTCCACCCAGCAGAGTGCATCGCCCTTGACGGCAGTAGCACCTTGCTCTTTCTCTATTGCTACTACGCGACAGTGCTCAAACGCACGGATTGGCTCGATACCATGAGGAGTTTGTAGGTAGCAAACCACATCACCTTGTTTATAGAAAGTACCCAATGCAGGTGCTTTGCTGTCCTCGTTGAAGTCCAATTCCCACATCACCTTACCTGATAAAGTAGCTTCTACAGGCTCAGCATTAGGATGAAGGATAGCACGTTTGTCAGCAGCCGTAAGCACCTTAACTGGTCGGCCAGCAGCAGCCGCTTTCTCTATGCGCTCAAAGAGATCCTTATTGAATTGTTCCTTAGCCTGACCTGACTTATACTCGCGGTACTGCTTCTCGTGCATAGCAAACTCAAAGAGTTCCTCGTCGTCTTGACCACGATCCCAACCCTTCTCTTCCATCTCAGCGATGAATTGTGGAAGAACATCAGGATAGAGGGCTTGTGGATCGTCGGTATAGAACTCCATGTTCTTCTCTTTGGCAAGCTCAATAATCTCAGGCGCCAGTGTACCAGGCAACTTACCCGACTTGCCGAGAATCATACCCCACATAGCTGGATCCATGCGTGTAAATGGCTTCTCACCCATTGACTTGCTGTAGAGGTTCATCAAGGCAGCGTTCTTGACATATTGTGAGAATGGCGTCACGAGACATGGTGTACCGAGCATAGGCCATATGCGTTGTACCTCGTCGAAGAGTTCTACAAGGAGTTCATCTTCGCTAAGAGCAGCTTCGCCACGTTTAACAAGATTAGCATTGATAGCCGCATGCATACCCTTGAGGTCGGCCATGAGCGAACCCATCATACCACCAGGCAGACCACAACCTACGAGCAGCGATGTCATCTTGGAGTTGCGAGGATCTATCCAATAGCCCAAGAAGTCATCAATAAACTCTTGTGTGAGCGAACGAGCCTCCATATAGGCCTTCATATTAATATCCTTAACGAGGAAACCAGCGTCCTTGAGCATCGATTGGATAGTGATCACATCAGGGTGAACCATACCCCAGCTAAGTGGCTCCATAGCTACGTCCAGCACATCGCCACCCGCCTTAGCTACCTCAAGCATACTTGCCACAGAGAAACCAGGACCAGAGTGACCATGGTATTGGATAATAATATCAGGGTGTTTCTCCTTGATAGCAGCTACGATAGTTCCGAGCATTGCTGGACGACCGATACCAGCCATATCCTTGAGGCAGATCTCCTGAGCGCCATTAGCGATGAGCTCTTCCGCCAAGTTAATATAGTACTCTGCATTGTGCACTTGCGAGTAGGTGATACACATAGTAGCCTGAGCGGTCATACCTGCCTCTTTAGCCCACTTGATAGATGGGATGATATTACGAGGATCGTTGAGTCCGCAGAAGATACGGGTGATATCCACACCTTGTGCATGCTTCACCTTGTACATAAGCTTGCGCACATCAGCAGGAACAGGGTTCATACGCAAAGCGTTGAGACCACGATCAAGCATGTGCGTCTTGATACCTACCTCATTAAAAGGTTTGGTAAAAGTGCGAACTGCTTGGTTAGGATTCTCACCATAGAGCAGGTTAACCTGCTCGCTAGCACCACCATTGGTCTCTACACGATCAAAGCAACCCATATCAATGATAACAGGTGCAATCTTAGCCAACTGATCTTTGCGTGGCACATACTTGCCACTACTCTGCCACATGTCGCGATAGACGAGGGAGAATTGAATTTCTTTTTTAGCCATGATATGTTTTAAAGTTTTAAAAGTTTCAAAGTTTTAATGTTTCACGCAGCAAAGCTGCTAGTTTCAAAGCTGGGATTTATTACCCAAACGCTACCCGATATCAAACCGGCCTACAAAGGTAATAAAAAAAACATAGATACACAAGCAAACGGAGGTTTTTTTTTACATTCTTTATATTTTTTATATAAAATTTGCTTTATTCAGTTATTTTTACTACCTTTGCAGCGCAAAATTTCGGCTCATATGAAAAAGAATATTTTAGCTTCTTTAGCAGCACTAACATTATTGTGCAGTTCAACAATAGTTTATGCCAAACCCACCAATGTCATTTACCTTATAGGCGACGGTATGGGTTTTGGTGCCGTGTCATCACTATTACTAACTAGCGACGAGTTGACAGGCTTTGAGATGGCTCCAGTGATCGGATTGAACGAGACTGGTTCGGCCAACAATTATGTGACAGACTCGCCTGCTGGCGGTACCGCCTTGGCGACTGGCACACGCACCTGTAATGGTTTCTTAGGCGTTGGCCCTGACAGCGTGCAGCTAGAGAGCATACTAAAAAAAGCCCAAAAGATGGGTAAGAAGACGGGTATTGTAGTCAACACCACACTGACCGAAGCCACCCCAGGTGCTTTCTATGCCGGCGTAACATCGCGCAAGGAGAGCTATAAAATAGCTCAGCAATTTACCGAGAGTGGCGTAGACATAGCCATAGGCGCAGGATTGACTGCTTTTATCAATCGACCAGACAGCATCGACATGACTGCTGTATTGATCAACAAGGGCTATGATGTCTATTTAGATTGGAAGCAAGTGATCAATACCCAATCGGAGAAGTTTGTAGGTATCTTACAGATGAGCGATGTGCATCGTCGCAACAAACCCTCTACCACCAAGGCTGGTGCAGCAGATGGCGCTGAGGTATGTCTAGCGGCACAACTAGCTGCATCGGCAGATGATAGCGACACTACCCGATTCTCAGAGCCAGATCTGTATCTAGAGAAAGCTAGCATCAAAGCTATTGAGCAGTTGTCTAAGAACGCTCCTAAGGGCTTCTTCCTCATGATAGAAAGTGCGATCATCGACGGCTACGGACACAACAATGATGCCGAGGGAATGGTGGCTGAGATGCAGGAGTTTAACCGCACATTATTGGCGTTGATTGACTATGTCAACAAGCATCCTAACACCCTACTAGTTGTGACAGCCGATCACGAAACTGGCGGCACAGCAGTGAGCTACAAGACGCACCCTGTTAACCAACCACAAGGCATGCAACTAAGCTTTAGCACAAAGGGACATAGCGGCACCGTAGTACCCATATTTGCCTATGGCAAAGGCGCCGAAAAATTTGCAGGCATCTTCAAGAACAAAGAGATACCTGGTATCATTGAATCTATTATGAAATAAACAAACTACAATACGTGAAAAAGATTTTTATCCTATTGATGGCAAGTTTAGTGTGCCTTGCTTGCTCTAAAAAAACTGCCGAGGAGTATTACACAATGGCAGAAGATTACAGAAACGGCACCAATGGCCAAGCCATTGACAAAGAAGAAGCAGCTAAACTCTACCTTAAAGCCGCCGAGATGGGGCATCTAGAAGCGCAGTACCGAATTGGTAATTGCTATTACCAAGCAGAGGGCATTGAGCAAAACTACGAAGAAGCAGTCAAGTGGTATCGCTTAGCGGCTGAGCAGGGACATAGCTGGGCTCAAAATAATTTAGGTGCACGTTATCACAAAGGAGAAGGTGTAGCACAAAGCTACGAAGAGGCCATGAAATGGTACCAACTAGCTGCAGAACAAGGGAACGAAGCAGCCTATTGCAATATTGGATTGCTATATGAATATGGCCTAGGTGTGGCGAAAGATGAAAAAGAGGCATTCAAGTGGTACACTCTATCCGCTGAGAAAGGAGATGACATAGGGCAATATAAGGTAGGTGATTGCTATTATTATGGCAATGGTGTAAAGAAAAACTACAAGCAAGCCATAGAATGGTTCCTTAAATCCGCAGAGCAAGGATACACCAATGCCGAATTCAGTTTGGGCTATTGCTATGCTCACGGTCTAGGCGTTAAGAAAAACTACAAGGAAGCCTTGTACTGGTACGAGAAAGCAGCCAAAAAAGGACATGCAACAGCTATCAATAACATAGGAGCATTGTACAGCTACGGACGAGGCGTCAAGAAGAACTATGAGAAAGCCTTCGAGTACTACCTAAAGGCAGCCAAGAAGGGAGATGATTGGGGACAGCACAATGTAGCCTATTGCTATCTAAAAGGTAGAGGCACCGACAAAAACCGCGAAGAGGCCATCTACTGGTACAAGAAGGCAGCTGACCAAGGAAACAAAGATGCCATCAAGCAATTGAAGAATATGGGCGAGTATTAAGCAGCAAATATGGAGTAACAGATTACACCATATACTACTCTTCACATCACACAAACAAAGACCATCATAAAACCCCAAGAGCTTGAAGCTCTTGGGGTTTCTTGTTAGAAACAAGCGTACCTAATATACTGTTTATTAATAGTTTATTTGGCGGCAGTATTGAGTGAATTGAGATAATTGATTGCATCCTCGTTGCCATTCTGAGCAGCAAGTTGCATCCACTGGTTAGAAACCTCAACATCTGAAGCTACACCATAACCATAATAGTAGCACACTGCCACAAAATACTGGGCATCGGCATAGCCCTGCTCGGCCGACAACTGGAACCACTGGAATGCCTGTTGATAATCTTGCTTGGTACCATAGCCAAAGAAATGGCAATAACCCATATTGTATTGACCTGACATATTCTTGAGTTCGGCCGAACGGCTAAAATAAGAGACAGCCTCCTGATAGTTTTGTTCGACACCTTCACCCTCTAGATAGCATAAGCCTATATCGTTCATTGCATCGGAATTACCTTGCGCGGCCGCCTGCGTGAGCCAATGCATAGCCTGCTCATAATCCTGCTGAACACCGATACCTGCATAGTAATATGCACCCAGGTAATATTGTGCACGATCTAGCCCTTGATCAGCCGCCAGATGAAACCATTGAAAAGCTAACGAATCGTTTTGCTCAACGACTTTGCCATAGGCATAGAAAGTGGCTATCTTGTATTGCGCTAACGGATCATCTTTAGCCTTGAGATACCAAGATAGGGCTTGAGAGAGGTCTTGCTCTACGCCATCGCCATACTCATAGCACACACCTATATTATATTGGGCAGAAGTATGCCCCTGCTCAGCAGCAGCAAGATACCATTTGGCTGCCATGGAAAGATCCTGCTCAACCCCCTCGCCATTATCATAACACAAGGCAAGCTCATACTGAGCCACAACATGGCCTTGCTCTGCAGCCAAGGTGTACCACTTGACCGCTTGCTGAAAATTCTGCTCAACACCCACGCCAAGATAATAACACAGACCTACCCTATATTGGCCTGCCGCATCTTGCTGAAGCGCCGCATAATGGAACCACTTGAAGGCCTCGGCATAGTTTTGTTTCACCCCGTAGGCCTCATAAAAACAGTAGCCATAGTTTACCTGAGCTTCGGCATAACCCTGCAGAGCAGATTGTCGAAGCCAATGAGCAGCCTGCTCGGCATTCTCATTGACACCGTTGCCACGGACATAGCACATACCCACCTCATACTGCGCAGCTGCATGCTCCTGCTGAGCGGCTTGCATATAAAGGCGGAAGGCTTCCAGTGAATCGCGCTGAACACCTAAACCATAAGTATACAACTCAGCCAAAGCGTATTGCGATTCAGCGTACCCTAGATCAGCAGAAATGCGAAACCAGCGAGCGGCTTCGGAATAATTTTGCTCAACACCGATACCACCACCATAACAATTAGCCAAGCAATACTGACCAAGAGGATTTTTCTTGGCAGACTTTTTAAAGTATTTAACCGCCTTGACATAGTCCTGCTCCTTGCCATTATTGCCATAATAATAGTCACTGGCCTTTTGCAGATTCTTATCCATAGACTGAGCATACAAAGGCAATACACAAATAGTCAATGCTAGGAAGAGAAACAGTTTTTTCATCGTACAAATTGGTATTTTGTTTTCTGCTGCAAAGGTACAACAATTATTTTATATTTGCAAAATATTGATAGATGAATTTTACATTTAAAAAAAAATACAAATATTTCTTGCATATATGCAAAAAAATACCTACCTTTGCACCCCGAAAGAAAATGAACGATTTTATGCATTTCGGAACTCCCCTTACCTCTGTAGCCACCAAAGCTCTCTTGCTGGGAAGTGGCGAATTGGGCAAAGAAGTTGCCTTAGAACTCCAGCGCTATGGCGTGGAAGTAATTGCGTGCGATAAGTACGAGAATGCTCCAGCTATGCAAGTGGCACATCGCTCACATGTGTTCAACATGTTGGACGGAGCAAAACTCCGCCAAGTGATTGAGCAAGAGCAACCAAGTATGATTATCCCTGAAGTAGAAGCTATTGCTACCCCTACTCTCGTCGAATTAGAAAAAGAAGGTTACCGCGTTATCCCTACGGCTAACGCGGCTTTTTTAACTATGAACCGTGAGGCTATCCGTCGTATGGCGGCTGA
>JAFYSK010000067.1 GCA_017559385.1 Paludibacteraceae bacterium
ATGCCAGCTGCCTCTGCCTCTGCCAATGCCTCCTCTACGCTATCAACGTTGAATGCAACGTGGTGGATACCACCCTTGCCACCGTTTTTCTCGATGAACTTAGCGATTGAAGACTCTGGGCTAGTTGCCTCAAGAAGCTCAATCTTTACTTCACCTACTTTGAAGAAAGCGGTTTTTACTTTTTGGTCAGCTACCTCTTCGATAGAGTAACATTTACCACCAGTTAAGAACTCGAAGAAAGGCATTGCCTCCTCCAAACTTGTTACAGCGATTCCAAGATGCTCAATGTGAGTTGGTTTCATTGTTTTTTTAGATTTTGTGACTCTGGACTCGGGGATACTAATTCCTGTTCTCCTTGCTCAAAAGTCGGGTTAATAATTTATGGTTTGTTGTTGAATTTCCCTATTTTTGCAAATTACTCCGCAAAGGTACTACAAAAAATGCACATACGCAAGTAAAGTGAGAAATATTTGCAAAAAAAGATAGATGTATCTATCTCATGGTCATTAAATAGCCGATGGGAACTTGTTCATAATTGGCTATTTGAGGACTATGATAGGGTGCAACCCATTTTGCAAATATTTCGAGCAAATAGGGCTCCCGCAAAGCACGTGGCTTTGTGGGAAGAGGAAGAACGACGGCAACCCTAACGAACAGAGTGAGTTCTTTGTTGCAAGTCCGTTCTGACGAGGGGTATGTGCTGCATTGAGCGAACGTACTTTCGAGGTGGGCTCCTGAGTTTACGAAGGAGGTCGGTGCCCTCGAAGTACTACTTTTTTCTGATTCATGCAAATAAATAATTGTTAATTATTTTTTTTATTCGTTTTTTGTTACTTGCGATTGTCAATTTTGCGCCTAAAAGCAGGAGCAAGTTGGTATAACTACAAAAGTACGATTATTAAGATTCTCTTCCCTTGTACCTTGTATATGTGCTCCGTGTAAAAGACCAAGGAGAAACCATGGAAGAACCAAGGAACGACCTATGAACTCCCAACCACTAAAAAGTGCTTTTTATTAAGATTTCCCTCTCTTTTCCCTCGCTTGTACCTTACCTGATTTTACCGTGAAGGAGTGCGACGGAACGCACTCCGAGTATTGCGCCCGAGAAGTCTCCACTTTGAGGATTAAGCGCAATACATAGAATGGCGCAATATATTATGGGGACCCCACGAACTTCGTGAGTGAGTGGGGAGAGCGGAGGCACATGTCGCCCTAATGTTGACTAGGTCAACAATCATTGCGACCATGTTGCCGAACGCGAGGGTACGCAGCCGTATGGCTCTAGGGTAGTGCCGTACAGGGTAGGCACGACCGCCTAATGTGTGATGTTTGGTGTGCTTACCTGTAAAATGCTCTTTCTTAAGATTTTCCCTCTCTTATATCTTCCCTTATTCCACCGACCGACAACCGAGAGACGACCGAGAGAACAACGACAGAACTCCTTGTGACTAAAAAGTGTGCTTTGTTAAGATTTCCTTTTCTCTAAACCCTAAACTATAGGCACGGAGCGCCGTCCACTAAACCAATAAATGGCGAAAAGTTTGCCATTTTTTTGCTCAATCCAAAATAATTTACTACCTTTGCAAACGATTAGGTAAAGCGTTACCAAGTATAACATATTTTTGTAAACAGCATTGGCTATTATTCGCATTCAAATAAGCTTCGGAAACTTCATTTTGATTTCGGCAAGTGGTATCGGAGTGGTAACGGTATTGCTTTAGGATAAGCAAGGGGTGGGAATTACATAGTAATCACATAGTGATGATGGCAGTGGTTTAGTGGACGCCCTGCGGGCTACTGTTTAGGGTTTAGGGAGAATATGGCGTATAAGGGTGCTTTTTACTATTAAATTAAAATAGACTATTGCGTATTTTAAAAAAAAGCAGTACCTTTGTGGGCGATTGAGAGGACTGGAAGTGTATTCTTGCGAAGGAGTCGCAAAAGTGCAAATATCCGCTATGCGATTACCAATGTCACAGATGCAATCTTTGCTCAACCAAGATATTAATTCAAAATTATATAGTAAATATGAAAAAGGTTTTATTCTTAATCATGATGCTTGTAGTGACTACTGCTGCTACCAAAGCACAAGAGCACTTGTATACCCATGTGAATAGCAGCAATGCTGCTTTGCTTCAACCTGCAGGTTCTTATATCTATTTTGGTGACCAAGCGATGAACAAAAAGCAGTGTGCAGATTTTCTCAAAACAAATTATCAACCTGCCTACGAGAAATTCCAAAACGGCTTAAAGTGCTACCAAGCAGGTTGGGGTTTAGTCGGTGCAGGTCTAGCATGCGAACTAGCAGGCTCTCTCATGATCGCATTCGCTGAGGATGCCAACAACGCTATGATCTATTCTGGCGATGCCTTTGTTATTGCAGGTTCTGCTGCTATTTTGGCTTCTTTGCCAACTATCTTAGTCGGCTATACTCGCATGAACCAGGGAATTGATATGTTCAATATGCATCAAGTACAATCTGCTCCAAGAGCATATTGGACTATCCAAGGCAGCGAAAATGGTATTGGCCTCGCGCTGAACTTCTAATTCACGAACCAGAAATAACGATTAAATACATAAGAAACAAGGCGTATCAATTTTGATGCGCCTTTTTGTTCGTCCAGCATGTGCATACTCTAACGGGTGTAAGTCCCTAACGCGCCCTTATAGCGGGAAGCGTCCAGCCACGGACAAGGGTGTCCATCGCGAGGTGGAATCTGAAGGAAGTCTTCGGCAAATATCTGGTCTG
>JAFYSK010000068.1 GCA_017559385.1 Paludibacteraceae bacterium
ATAAGCCAAATAATCTACTGGGCAGAGGTCGTTGATACCTACGATCTCGATGTCATTGCGTTTCATAGCTGCACGGAAAACGAAGCGTCCGATACGGCCAAAACCATTGATACCTACTTTTGTCATTGTTGTAAAAGTTTTAAAAAAATTAATATTAATTTTGTTTTATTGTTTCGTTTTTTGAAAGCCCTTCCCTTGAGGGAGGGGTTGGGGTAGGCCCCTATTTCTCAAAATCGGTGCAAAATTACACTTTTTTTTTGAAACACGCAAATTTTTTCAATAATTGTCATCCTTATTTTACAAAATAAGTATGTTTTATCGTACAACAATGTCCATTTTGTAGATTTTATAGAAAATTCTTGCATATTCGTGAAAAATGTTGTACTTTTGCAAGTTTTTTGGAAGAAACTGCACTTTTGATTATGAACAAGAATCTACATATTGATACACTCTGCGTACAAGCCGGCTATAATCCTGGCAAAGGAGAACCTAGGCAAGTACCTATCATTCAGAGTACTACCTTCAAATACGAAACTAGCGAACAAATGGGTCGCTTGTTTGATTTGGAGGAGAATGGCTACTTCTATACTCGCCTACAAAACCCTACCAACGACCATGCCGCTGCCCAAATAACAGCCATGGAAGGTGGTGTAGCGGGCATGTTGACATCATCAGGTCAAGCAGCTAACTTCTTTGCTATCTTCAATATCTGCCAAGCAGGCGACCATATGATATCTACTACTAGTATCTATGGTGGAACATATAACCTCATCGGAGTCACCCTGCCTAAGATGGGCATTGAGGTGACATTCATTGACCAAGATGCCAGCGACGAAGAGTGGGCAAAAGCCTTCAAGACCAACACCAAACTGGTGTTTGGCGAGACATTGTCTAACCCTAATGTACGCATCTTAGACATTGAGCGCATCGCAGGTATTGCTCATGCACACGGAGTACCACTTATCGTAGATAACACCTTCCCTACTCCAGTCAACTGCCGTCCATTTGAGTTCGGAGCAGACATCGTTACCCATTCAACAACCAAGTATATGGACGGTCAGGGTGTACAAGTAGGTGGAGCCATCGTGGATAGCGGTAACTTTGATTGGGAGCAATACCACGACAAATATACCTGTTTGACCGAGCCAGACGAGTCATATCATGGTTTGATCTACACTCAAGCTTTTGGCAAGGCTGCCTACATCACCAAAGCCACATCGCAACTCATGCGCGACCTAGGTAGCATCCAAAGCCCACAAAACGCGTTCTACTTGCACCTCGGTTTGCAGACCTTGCATGTGCGCATGAAGCGCCACACCGAGAGCGCACTAAAAGTAGCGCAATACCTCGAGCAAAACCCTGACATAGCATGGGTGCGTTTCCCTGAACTAGAGAACGATCCTGAGCATGCACGTCAACAAAAATACCTGCCTAACGGCAGTTGCGGCGTAATGGCGTTTGCCGTAAAAGGCGATAGAACCTTTGCCAATAAGTTTATGGATAGCCTCCAGCTCGTGACCATCGAGACCCATGTAGCAGACTGCCACACTTGCATCTTGCACCCAGCCGCACACACGCACAGACAACTGAGCGAAGCGGACCTATTGGCGGCCGGTATCGACCCTAATTTGATACGACTAAGCATCGGATTAGAAGATCCACAAGACTTGATAAACGACATAGCTAATGCGTTGGAACAAGCTAAAAATAGATAACTTCACCTTTGAGGTAGGCGGCAGCGTAAGCAATATAGAGGTGGTATACCACACCTCCAACCGCGACTACCAGCCAGGAAACAGAGTCGTATGGCTCTGCCATGCATTGACGGCTAACTCCAATCCGATGGATTGGTGGCCTGAAATGGTGGGTAAAGGTTGCTATATTGATCCAGAAAAGGACTACGTAGTTTGCGTCAACATCTTTGCATCACCTTATGGTACTACGGGACCAAGGGATTGGGCAATGAGGCAAGAAGGCGATGAGGCGAGAGGCGAGAGAGGACCATTGGATTTCCCTAAGATCACTGTGCGCGATATGGCACGACTGTTCCCTTTCGTGCGTAAATATATAGGAATAGAGAAAGTTGATTTGCTAGTGGGTAGTTCGATAGGTGGTTTTCAAGCACTCGAATGGGCCATCCTAGAGCCAGAAGTGATTGAGCGTGCAGCTTTCATCGCTACAGCCCCTCGTGTAACCCCATGGCTGGGCGCTTGGATGGAGTCACAACGCATGGCACTAGAAGCTGATCCTACCTTTAGAGCGTGCGAGAGCCTTGCTGGCGGACAAAAAGGACTGGAGGCCGCACGAGCCTTATCGTTAATCTCCTACCGCACTTTTGAGGGATACAATCTCACACAGGCGGAACAAGATGAGGATTGTCTGTTTGCTGAGCGTGTAGCATCCTACGAGCGCTACCAAGGCGAGAAACTCGTCAAACGCGACTTTGACGCCTATTCATACTACTACCTCACATACTCAGTAGATAGTCATAATGTAGGACGCAAACGAGAGGGAGTTGCAGCAGCACTAGGACAAATACAAGCCAAAAGTATTGTGATAACCATCACTTCAGATGGTTTGTTCCCACCAGTTGAGGGCAGCGAATGGGCGAAGCATATCCCAGGAGCAGAATATATAGAGATTGAATCGAAATGGGGACACGACGGCTTCCTGCTAGAAACAGAGGCAATTGTCCAATCACTGAAGAGAGTTGAGAGTTGAGAGTTGAAAGTTGAGAGATATATGAAAGTATTAAAATTTGGAGGGACATCAGTAGGTTCCGTAGAGAGCATTCGTCAGATCCAGCAAATAATAGCTGGACAAACAGATGATTGTATCGTAGTGGTTAGCGCACTAGGTGGTGTGACCGATCAGTTGCTGCGTGCAGCACGATTGGCGCTGCAGGCAGGCGAAGGATACATGGAGGAATATCAAGCTATTCGTCATCGACACATTGAGATGATTAATCAGCTGATTGATAGCCCCACTACTCGACAAATGCTTCTCATTGAAGTAGAGGGAATATTGGACGAACTCCGTTCCATCCTATTTGGCGTACACCTAGTCAAAGACCTTAGTCCTAAATCCGAGGCAGTAATCGTCAGCTATGGCGAACAACTCAGCAGCCGCATCGTAGCAGCTACATTGCCTGGTGCAGTACGCAAGGATTCGCTAGAGATGATCTGCACCGACCACAAACAAGGACAAGTGCTACTGAACACCTGCTTGACCGAGGAAAAAGTAAAGAAAGCTTTTGCGCAGATGCCACACTTGGCCGTATGCCCAGGTTTCATCTCACGCGATAGCCAAACAGGCGAAATCACCAACCTTGGTCGCGGCGGTAGCGACTATACCGCATCCATCATAGCCGCCACATTAAGCGCGGAAGTATTGGAGATTTGGACGGACGTCAATGGCTTTATGACCGCCGATCCTCGACTGATACCTAACGCCTACACCATCCAAAGCCTAAGCTATGGAGAAGCTTCAGAATTATGCCACTTTGGAGCCAAAGTAGTATATCCTCCAACCATATACCCAGCATGTTCCAAGAATATTCCTATTCGCATCCTCAACACCTTCTGTCCAGAAAATGCAGGCACTGTGATTCAAGCACAAGCAGGTGAAGATGAGCGACATGTGCGCGGTTTAAGCAGCATCCGAGATGTGGCAATGATCACCGTTTCTGGTCTTTCAATGGTAGGTGTAATTGGTGTCAATCAACGCATTTTCACAACACTTGCTCAAGCGGGTATTTCCGTATTCCTTGTCAGCCAAACATCATCCGAAAACTCAACCACGTTGGGTGTACAGGAAAAAGACTGCGAAGCTGCCGTAGAAGCACTAACTCAGGAGTTTGCAGAAGAAATCAAAGTAGGTAGCATGTACCCTATGCTCGTGCAAAAAGGCTTAGCTGCCGTAAGTATCGTGGGCGAGAAGATGCACAACCATCCAGGTATCGCAGGCAAGTTGTTTGGCACATTAGGCAGAAATGGTATCAATGTGATAGCTTTTGCGCAAGGCGCCAAAGAAACGAACATATCGTTTGTAGTGCCAGCTCAACAACTAGGAAAGTCGATGAATGTATTGCATGACTCGTTCTTCCTGAGCGAAAACAAGGTGCTAAACATATTCGTTTGCGGCGTAGGAACAGTAGGTGCACAACTCATCCAACAGATTCAACAACAATACGATACATTGTTGGCGGAGCGTCATCTACAACTCAATATTGTAGGTATAGCCAACAGCAAAACTGCCCTTTTTAACCCAGAGGGCTTGAACCTGACAAACTACCGCGAGGAACTCAAGAAAGCAGAAACAAGCGCCAGCTTCAATATCAAACATGCGGCGCTACAAATGGCAAGTCTATACAACAGCGTGTTCGTAGATTGTACGGCTAGCAAAGAAGTAGCAGATATCTACTTGAGTTTACTAGAAAACAACATCTCCGTAGTCACTGCTAACAAGATTGCAGCGTCTTCCGAATATACACATTACATGCAACTAAAGCAAACAGCTGTAGAACGTGGCGTGAAATTCTTGTTCGAAACAAATGTAGGCGCTGGTTTGCCAATCATTGGCACCATTAATGATCTGAAGAACTCAGGCGATAAGATATTACGCATAGAAGCAGTGGTGAGTGGAACGCTGAACTTCATCTTTAACGAAATTTCAGCCGATGTACCATTCTCCGAAACCATTCGCCGCGCCAAAGAGCAAGGTTATAGCGAACCAGACCCTAGAATCGACTTGAGTGGCAAGGATGTTATTCGTAAACTTGTCATCTTAGCACGCGAAGCAGGTTATCAAGTAGAGCAAGATGATGTAGAAAAGCATTTATTTGTGCCAGATGCATATTTCGAAGGCACCCAAGAAGAGTTCTGGAAGAAGTTACCAGAATTAGACGCCGAGTTTGAGAAGGAGCGCAAGGTATTGGAAGAAAAAGGATTACGATGGAGATTCGTTGCCAGCATGGATAGAGGTAAAACAAAGGTAAGCCTGGAAACTGTAGCAACAGACCATCCATTCTACCAGCTAGAAGGTTCCAACAATATCGTGTTAATTACCACTGAGCGATACCACGATTATCCTATGATGATCAGGGGTTATGGAGCCGGTGCTAGTGTAACTGCTGCAGGTGTGTTCGCCAATGTGATGGCGGTAAGCAATTAATGCGCGCATGAAGTGCGTTAAAGGAGTTTTAAGAGTTTTATCGCTTCGCTGCCTTAAAGATAGAAGCACCCTTAAAACTTCTAAAACTTTTAAAACCTTTTTAACTGCCCAACCGGGCTTGGTCTTATAGTTCAATGGATAGAATAAGGTCCTCCTAAGACTTAGATTCGGGTTCGATTCCCGATGAGACCACCAATGGTAAAAGCAAAGGCAAATTTTTATGTAGTTTGGCAAGGACGCGAAACGGGTGTTTTCGAGTCATGGACTGCGTGCGAACAAGTGGTCAAAGGCGTAGCTGCACAATACAAAGGATTTGCTACTCGAGAAGAAGCTGAGAGAGCCTTAGCTGAAGGTGCTGAGAAATATATTACACCACGATCTACCTCAAAAAAAACAGAATCCACTAGCCTATCTCTCAAAGACTTATCTCCATTAGAGATGCAACAGCATGGTGTTATCCTGCCAGCCCTAGCAGTAGATGCTGCATGCTCAGGCAACCCTGGAAAAATGGAATTTAGAGGAGTGATAGCCGACACCGGAACGGAGGTTTTTCACCGCGGTCCATATGTAGGCGGAACCAATAATATTGGCGAGTTCTTGGCGATTGTCTTGGGATTGGCTTACCTGAAAAAACATCAACTACCATGGGTGCTATACTCAGATAGCAAAACCGCCATCGCATGGATCAAACAAAAGAAATGCAAGACACAATTGGAGTGGAACGCACATAATCAAGACCTACTATTGGCTGTAAGAGCTGCAGAAAAATGGCTAGTAGAGAACACCTGGACAACTTCCATCTACAAGTGGGAAACAGAAAAATGGGGAGAGATTCCCGCTGATTTCGGCAGAAAGTAATAGTACTACGGGCCACTAATTGCCCCTAGAAAATACAGAATATTTCATATTTTTGGAATTTTACGCGCATATGCTTGCATATGTGCTTTTTTTTTCGTACCTTTGCACGCTAATTTGGTATTATCATGATTGAATATATAAAAGGACAAGTTACAGATGTAAATCCTACCTATGTTGTAATAGAAGCAGCGGGGGTAGGATATGCTATTAATATAGCCCTACCTACCTATTCAGAATTGGTGAGTAAAGAGGGACAAGAAGGTAGATTATATATCACTGAAATCATCCGCGAGGATGTACATGAGTTATACGGATTCTTTAGTAAAGGCGAACGCGAGCTCTTTGTAATGCTGATGACCGTGAGTGGTATTGGTGCCAACACGGCTAGAATGATCATGTCGGCCTATTCAGCAGCTGAGATTCGTCAAATCATTGCTACGGGTAATGCGCGTGCACTCTCGCAAGTTAAAGGACTAGGGCCAAAGACAGCACAGCGTATCATTGTAGATTTAAAGGACAAAGTACTGAAGATAGACCTAGCAGATGGCAAGCGAGGCATAGCAGACGAAGCTATAGCGCTATTGGGAGTTGAAACGAATGCCGCTACAGATAGTCCAGTTAAGCAAGAAGCAGTCAGCGCCTTGGTAATGCTAGGCTTTGCAGCAACCGCCAGTGGCAAAGTTGTGGACAAGATTCTCAAAGCCGCGCCTGAAAGTAGCGTAGAGCAAGTAATAAAGCAGGCTCTGAAGATGTTGTAAATATTCAGAGACCTCGTATTGAAAATTTAGTGACAAAAATATTTAACATATTATTAGTTGTTGGGTTATGGGCTATTAGCAGCGGGCTGATAGCACAAGATACCGTGCGCGTTTCGTGGGAAGAGAACGACAGCATCAAGATGGCGCCATTACAGGTACAGACCGTAGGTGCAGAGAACTATGAGCAGTTAACGCGTACTCCTAGCAGTTTGGATCTAAAAAATCCGGACAATGTGACAACAACAGTGGAGTATGATGCTGCTCTAGGTTGTTATGTGCTGCGTACACGCATCGGCGATGTTGATATTGCAACACCGTACATGATGACAATGGATGAGTATCGCGCGTATAGCGAGAGACAACAAATGGGGCAATATTGGCAACAAAAAATCAGCGAAGTAGAGCACGATAACGAGAAAAAGTTTGATATCACGGACATGAAGTTTAATATCGGTCCGGCAGATAAGATTTTTGGCCCTGGCGGTGTAAGGGTGAAAATGCAAGGCTCAGCCGAGTTGATGTTTGGCTTCAAGCATCAATATGTGGATAACCCAGCTCTGACAGAGCGTTCAAGAAACAATAACATCTTTGATTTTGACGAGAAGATTCAGGTAAATGTCAATGGTAAGGTGGGTGATAAACTGAACTTCAACATGGGCTACAATACAGAGGCGTCATTCAGTTTTGACCAAATCAACCTAAAAATGAATTACCAAGGTCAAGAAGACGACATTATTCAATCCATTGAGGCAGGTAATGTATCCATGAATCTGAATAGCAGTCTCATCAGCGGAAGTAGCGCGCTATTCGGTATAAAAACCGACCTGAAGTTTGGCAAGCTGAAGGTACAAGCACTGGTTTCGCAACAAAATTCAGAGAGCCAGACCGTATCTAGCAAAGGCGGTGCGCAAACTACCAATTTCGAAGTCCCCATTGACAGCTACGATGAGAACAGACACTTCTTCTTAGGTTATCACTTCCGGGAGAACTATGAGCAAGCTATGTCGCAATTACCTTATATTGCAAGTAGCATCACGATTAACCGCATTGAGGTATGGGTGACCAACAAGAGAGGCAACTATGATCAATCGCGCAATATTGTAGCATTGGCTGACTTGGGCGAATACGACCCTGCACACATACTGAATCAAGAATGGGTGATATCCACCGGAGCAAAAAGTCCGCATAACAAGGCAAACAAACTATACGAAACCTTAACGCAAAGCTATCCAGATGTGAGAAATATCCAACAGGTCAGTTCGGTGATGCAAAACATCCCGGGCATGGAGTTGGGCGAAGCATATGAGAAAGTAGAGTCTGCTCGATTATTGAACAGTGGCGAGTACACATTGAATGCTGCGTTGGGATATATCTCGCTGAAGACAGCCCTGAATCAAGACGAGGTATTGGCGGTAGCATACGAGTACACATATGCTGGCCAAGTATACCAAGTGGGTGAATTCTCTACGGATGCATCAGAATCACTAAAAGCACCTAACGCGCTGATATTGAAATTATTGAAGAGTACCAATAACGCTCCTGTAGAAAAAGGCAAGGGTACATGGGACTTGATGATGAAGAATATCTACTCGTTGGGCGCAAGCCAGATGTCTAGTGATAAGTTCGAATTGTTTATTCAATATCGCAACGACTCAGTGGGTACAGAAATGCAGTATCTAATGGAGGGTGACATCAAGGGTAAGCAGTTGCTGCGAGTAATGAACTTGGATCGTTTGGATTCGCGCAACAACGCATCACCTGACGGACGATTCGATTATGTAGAAGGCTATACCGCACTATCATCCACAGGAAGAATTATATTCCCTGTTCTTGAGCCATTTGGTAGCCACCTAGCCAACGCCATTGGCAACACCAAATTAGCAGAGAAGTACATCTTCCAAGAGTTGTACGACTCAACATTAGTGAGCGCACAAGAGATGACAGAGAAGAATAAGTTTGTGCTAACAGGTAAGTACAAAGGCAGTGCAGGCAACGAGATACGCTTAAATGCAATGAACATCCCTCGCGGAAGCGTAGTTGTTACAGCTGGTGGTGCAACACTGATCGAGAATGTAGATTACACTGTCGACTATACGATGGGTACGGTGACAATATTGAATCAGTCAATCATTGATGCCGGAACAAATGTGGATGTAAAACTAGAGAACCAATCGATGTTCTCAATGCAAAGAAAATCGTTGTTCGGTGCACACCTAGAGTACGAGTTCAGCAAAGATCTGACTATTGGTGGTACCATCATGCACCTAAGGGAGAAACCTTTGACCACAAAGGTTAACACAGGTAGTGAGCCTTTGGCAAACACCATATGGGGTGTTAATGCCAGTTGGAAGACAGACCTACAGTGGCTGACACAATTGGTTAACAAGGTTCCATGGATTAATGCTACTGCACCATCCACCTTCCAACTGAATGCCGAGTTTGCGCATCTCATACCTGGCCATACCAGAGATGTAGGTAGCGTAGGAACTGCTTATATCGATGATTTTGAGTCCACTAAAACCAGCATCGACATCCACTACCCTAACTATTGGCGATTGGCTTCCACACCTACTGGCGATCGATTTGTTGAGGCTACCATGGGTAATTCCATAGAGTACAATAAGAATCGTGCCCTATTAGCATGGTATGTCGTTGATCCTATCTTTGGTTATCCACAGAGCAATACACCTAAACATATCAAAGATGATCTAGATATGATGTCGGATCACCGCACTCGTATTGTATACGAACAAGAGGTTTATCCTAACAAAGATGTACTACCTAACGCGGATACAAAGTTGTCAGTAATGAACCTTAGTTTCTATCCTAACGAGCGTGGTCCTTACAATATTTCAGCAGACGAGATTGGCAACGATGGTATGTTGACTAACCCACAGACAAGATGGGGCGGTATCATGCGTAAATTAGATAACACCGACTTTGAAAAAGCCAATATTGAGTATATTGAGTTTTGGTTGATGGACCCATTCTTGACCAACCCAGATGCAACATTCGAGGGTGGTGACTTGTATATTGATCTAGGCGATATCAGCGAAGATATCTTGCGCGATGGCAAGAAGAGTTTCGAGCATGGTTTACCACTCAACGCCGACGAGAACATGGTAGATTATACCATTTGGGGTCGCTTCCCAAGAACAACTAGCACCGTGGTTGCCTTTGCCAACGAAGCGGGTGCTCGCGAGAAGCAAGATGTCGGACTAAACGGTTTAACATCAGCTCAAGAGCGAGGAGACAGTGATGTAGATAACATATTCATGTACAACGGCAAGAATCCTTACAAAGAGTATGTAGAGGCATTACGAGATAAGGTAGATCCTGCCGTTCTAGCATTGTGGGAAGAGGATGCCTATTCACCAATCAATGACCCTGCAGGTGATGATTACCACTATTATAGAGGTGACGATTATGACAAGGATCAAACACCAGTTTTGATGCGTTATAAGCACTATAATGGTACAGAAGGTAACTCGCCTGAGATGGATAATAATGCTTCGTATGGTACTGCATCCACATTGCAACCTGACATTGAGGATATCAACCAAGATAATACCTTGAACGATAGCGAACGCTTCTATCGTTATCATATCTCTTTGCGCAAAGAAGATATGCAACGTGTAGGTCAACAGCATATCGCCAGCATCATGGAGACTGAAGTGACTCTGCGTAACAAAGAAAAAGCTACAGTCAAGTGGTATCAATTTAAGATTCCATTGCGCGGTGATAGTGCAATGATGAAGAAGGTGGGTAACATCCGTAACTTCAAGTCGATTCGTTTTGCTCGTATCTACATGACTAACTTCAAGCAAGAGACACACTTGCGTTTTGCTAGCATGGACCTAGTTCGTGGCGAATGGCGTAGCTATAGCAAGGGTTTGTACCAAGATATAGCCAACAATCAATATAATATCAACAACCCATACACTGCTAGTGGTTCGATGGATGTTGAGGCCGTTAACATCGAGGAAAACTCAACCCGAGTGCCTGTAAACTATGTATTGCCTCCTGGTATCTCACGCCAGACTGACCCAGGTCAAGCTCAGTTGATCGCTCAAAACGAGCAAGCCATGGTCTTCCGCGTGCATGAGTTGGCTCAAAAAGACGCGCGTGCAGTATATAAGAATGTAGTATATGACATGCGCCAGTACAAGCGCCTACAGATGTTCGTCCACGCTGAGTGCTTACCACATTTTGACCAAATACAAGACAAGGATATCACCTGCTTTATCCGTATCGGCTCTGACCTCAAGAACAACTACTACGAATATGAGATCCCACTGAATGTGACTCCAGAAGGCATCTACAGCGACAAGAGCTTGAGTGATAGACAAAAAGTATGGCTTGAAGCGAACCAGTTTGACTTTGACTTGCAAACTTTGACAAACGCCAAGATGGAGCGTAACAAAGCTAAGCGTGCCGGCAGCAGCAATGTGGGCAATACTATTCCATATGAGACATACGACCCAGAGAAGCTAGCCAATAAGATTACCGTGTTAGGTAATCCAACACTGGAAGATGTACAATCAATCATGATTGGTGTGCGCAACAAGACAGACCACGCAGTAAGCGCCGAGGTTTGGGTCAACGAACTCAGACTAAGTCAGTTCAATGAGCAAGGAGGTATTGCAGCAATGGCTAATGCTGCATTGAGCATCAGCGATATAGCACAATTGAATGTGTCTGGACGCATGGAAACTGCTGGATACGGATCTATCGAATCAAATGTGCTTGATCGCAATATGGAGAACTCATATCAAGTGTCTGTAAGCGCAGCTTTGGAAGCAGGAAGATTGTTCCCAGAGAAAGCGAAACTACAGATTCCGCTATATGTGTCATATTCTAATGAGACATTGTCACCAGACTATGATCCGCTTGATACCGATGTGAAGTTGACAGAAACATTGGAGAACTTCGAAACAAAGGCTGAAAAAGACTCTATCAAGCAGATGGCAAATATTGTACACGAGTCAACCAGTTTCTCTGTGTCCAACATGAAGGTGGATATACACTCTAAGAAACGCAACATGTTCTATGATCCTGCCAACTTCTCCATCTCTGCAAGTTACAACGAACAAAAACAACACTCGCCAGAAATAGAGAATGATATTAGCAAGGACTACAAAGGCTCATTCAATTATTCATACAACTTCAACCCAAAACCATGGGAACCATTCAAGAACGTAGAGAAATTGAAGAAAGTCAAACTTTTGAGCGAACTTAATTTCTACTATCTACCACAATCATGGGCTTTCAATACGAATATGCATCGCACCTTCACACACCTAAAGATGCGCGATTTCAACTCCGACGAACTGGGAGGTGCAGTTAGTAGCGATATGGACCTAACCTTCTCGAAAGACTTTACATGGGATAGAAATTTTGACTTCAAATATGACTTGACTAAGAACATGAAGTTTACCTTCCAAACAGCTATGAACTCAACGGTGGACGAAGGATACTATACTCCTGAGATTCTCAAGTTGTATGAAGACTATCGATTCAGCAACAATCCATATGAAGCATGGAAAGACTCCATTCAACGCAGTATGGCTACATGGGGTAATCCATATACCTATCAACAATTGTTTAGTGCATCATGGAATGTACCTTTCAATCGCGTGCCATACATCGAAGCTATCACAGCTAATGCATCATACAATGCCACATACAACTGGAATAGAACCATGCAGACCAACAATGTCGAAACTAGCCTTGGCAATGTGATTAGCAGTACGCGCTCATGGCAGGTAGATGGTGGCATCAATTTCGAAACCCTGTACAACAAATCAAAATACTGGAAGGAAATGCAACAACACTACACACAACGCACATTGCGCCGTCGTGCTTTCCGACCAAAAACATACACCGAGATCGTTAGTTTGATAGGTGGCGAAGCCAAAGAAATCGTCCACCGCTTGGGCAGCGAATCGCTGAAGATTACTGCCACCACCCGAGATGGCAAGGATGTCAAACTTAGCATCAAACCTACATCCAACACAAAAGCAGAAATCAAATCAAAAGAAGACCTAAAGAATATAACCATTACCATCACAACTGTGGACAAGAGCGCACGCTCCGCAGGACAAGTAACGGTGGACATGTTGGCATATATAGGTACCATGTTCCGAAAGTTACAAGTTACTTACCGCAACACCAACTCCCTCACACTACCAGGCTTTGCACCACAAGCAGGATTTATGGGACAACAACGTTTTGATAACATCTATGCACCTGGATTTGATTTCGCCTTTGGCTTCTTTAACGACGATTTTGTAGAAAAAGCAAAAGACAACGGATGGCTATCAAGAGACACAATGGTTGTGCAACCTGCTACACGCTCAATGACCAGTGATTTTGATGCGAAACTCACACTAGAACCATTGCCTGGATTGAAGATTCAGCTCAACAGCAAACGCTATACTGCTCAATCAACATCCATCATCTACTCCTACGATCAGTTGCAGGAGAACATGACGGGTTCATTCAATATCACGCAGATCGCACTGGCAACCGCCTTCCACAAAGTGGGTAATGCGGACGATAATTTTGCATCTGAGACATTTGATCGTTTCTTGGCTAATCGTGACATCATGGCTCAGCGCGTACAAGAACAATATGAAGGACTAACATATCCAAAAACAGGCTTTATACCTGTTGAATTACGAGGTAAACCTTACAATAGCAAGTATGGTACAGTCGCTAGCAATACAGCTGATGTATTAATTCCAGCCTTCATTGCAGCCTACACAGGACGAGATGCTAACACTACCAGTCTTAATCCGTTCATGGGACTACTAATGAGCCTACCTAACTGGTCAATAAGCTACGATGGACTCGGCAAACTACCTTGGCTACGCGATAAGTTCAAATCCATCAACTTGACTCACGCATACACCTGTAAATATGCTGTAGGTAGCTACTCTAGCTTCTCTACATGGACACCTGCTGACGATATCAGCAACAAGCAATTAGGTTTCGTAAGAGATGTGGCTACTGATATGCCTATCCCATCATCTGCATACGATATTTCATCAGTAACACTCACAGAGAACTTCGCGCCTCTTATCGGTGTAAACATGACAATGAAGAACTCACTATCAGCCAAGGTTGAATATCGAAAACAACGCAATATATCACTGAATATCAATTCTGTACAAATCACAGAGGGACATACCGATGAATTTGTGATTGGAGCTGGATACACCATCAAGAACCTTAACTTCATTGCCAAATCTAAAGATGGTGGACAAAAGAAAGTAAGCAATGACCTGAAGTTGAATGTGGATATTAGTTACAAGGATATCAAGACATTATTGCGTAAGGTAGAAGAAGGTATCACCCAAGCCAGCTCAGGCAACAAAGTACTAGGCATTAAGATTAGCGCAGATTATGTTCTTTCACAGAAGATTAACTTGCAACTCTTCTATGACCACCAAGGTACTACCCCACTAATATCTTCATCGTACCCTATCAAGTCAGATAATGTGGGTATCAATATCAAGTTGATGTTAACCCAATCTAAATAACAGCGTGGGTATATTCAAAATCGGAATCATAGGTCCAGAATCGACGGGAAAAAGCACTCTGGCTAACTATCTAGCACACCGCTACAACGGTGTACTGGTGCCAGAATATGCACGCGAATATATGGAACAATTGGCCCCTACCTACGAATATACATACCAGGATGTTGTCCATATAGCACGCACACAAATAAAACAGTTGAAGGAATTACATTCCTCTTCTACCGAAGGGATACCGAAAGGATACCGAAGCGATATTGTTGTTTTTGACACTGAACTAATCATTACCAAAGTGTGGTTCTTACATAAGTTTGGACATTGCCCAGAATTTCTAGAAGAAGCCTTGCATGCATACCCGATGGATGTATACCTGCTTTGCTATCCAGATATGGAGTGGGAACCCGATCCTGTACGAGAGAATCCAAATATACGCGAATATCTCTTTGACTGGTACGAACGCGAGATACAGTCCCTAGGAATACCCTACTATATCATCCGACACAAAGAGTAAGCACATATAAGGGATACATAAGGGATAGTTAAAGGATACAAAACAAAAAGAGATGTTCGACGAACATCTCTTTTTTGTGATCCGTGCAGGATTCAAACCTGCAACCCCCACATCCGTAGTGTGGTACTCTATTCAGTTGAGCTAACGGACCATGCTTCGTTTCAAAAGCGGGTGCAAAGGTACTACAAAAAATTCATATACGCAAATTTTTTTAAGGAAAAATGCAATTTTTATGCAAAATATTGTATATATGCATAGAAAAATGTACCTTTGCACCAAATTTAATCAATTTTGCATATGAAAACCTCCTGTTATAGATTCATTCTAGCATTGGGCATATTCAGCACCCTATGCTCTACTGCTATGGCAGTTGCTCCTCTACCAGAACAGAACCTCGTTGAACCACAACACAAAAAAGCACCCTTCAACATTGTGTCACACGATGCTCAAACAAACATCCAAAGGATAGCAGCACGACGTACCCCAAACATCAACCTTGCACCAAAAGGCCTACTCATCCTTGTAAACTATGCTGACATCACATTCAACACAAATAACAATCACCTCGCTTTTGACTCCCTAGCCAATGGCGAAAACTACACGTACAACGGCGCCACAGGTTCATGCAAAGCATATTTCAAAGCGCAATCTAATGGTCAATACGAACCTCATTTTGATGTGATTGGCCCTATTACTCTGCCACACAACTCTGCATATTATGCCGCTAACGACGCATCAGGAAATGACCAATATGTCGTTGATTTCGTAGTGGATGCTTGCAAAGGAGCCGATTCGCTAGGCGTGGATTTCTCTCAATACGACAATGACAATAATGGCATCGTGGACTTTATTTACATCATCTACGCAGGCTACGCCGAATCAGAAGGTGCAGGTAGCACTACCATGTGGCCACACAACTGGGATCTCATCTCTGCTTTGTATTTTGGATATAGCAATACGGATGAATATTACGCCAATTCCGAAACAGACTTCAAGTTACCTAGTTTTGACGGCAAACTAGTCAACGCCTACGCATGTTCCAACGAATTAAAACGTAGCAACAATGCACGTGCGGGCATCGGTACCATCTGCCACGAGTTTAGCCATGTATTAGGTCTTCCTGACTATTATTTAACAACAGAAAATCCAACAACTAACCAGCGACTAACTCCTGGCGCTTGGTCACTCATGGGGTACGGCAACTATCTCAACGACGGCAATACCCCACCCAACTACTCCGTGTACGATAAGTATTATCTGGGATGGCTTACCCCTACCGTTCTTGCCACATCGCAATCACTCACTATCCCAGCGGATGGTGAAACCACCTATATGCTCACCCGCAACGAGAAACATCTAGATGCTGGCCCATATCGCACAGATACAGTATATTACATCGAAAATCGTCAACTAGAAGGATGGGACGCTTACCTTCCTGGACACGGTATGCTCATTTGGCAAGTTATCTTCGACGAAAAAGATTGGTACAACAACTGCCCTAACGACTACACCCCTCGTTATCGCCTAATCTCAGCATTATCCACATCATCACCTTATACCACTACCAAGCCCAAGCCAGAAGTACCATTTCCTGGTTCCAAGAACATCACCAAGTATGCGCCATTCTCTCACAATGGACTCGATAACATTCAAGAAACCAATGGCATCATCACTTGCGACTTCACTACAACTACCGTCCAAGCTGGCATAGAAGACATTACTATCAACCCAACAGGCCTTTGGTACGACATCCTTGGCAATAGGATTGACCCTACTACCTACAAAGGCATAGTCATTCACAACCATCAAAAATACATCCTTCGTTAGTCTTTACCCCGTCTTTTACGGGTTCATGACGGGTTCATACCTATACAAAAGGTTAACCATACCTATACAAATAGCGCGAGGCTGTTGCCCCGCGCTATTGTCATCAATGTAACTAGCCTTAAAGCAGTTCTACTGAACGATTTACAAACTTAGCCAACGCCTCGCCCTTCAACTGACCAGCTGCCAACATTGCGATATCAATCAGCTGCTTGATCTTCTCTGACGAAGCTGCATAAGTAGCGTATTGCTCTTTCAGCTGCATCTTCAGCGCCGCCATCTCCTTGGTCACATTCGTCACCGCATCCTTCTCCTCTTGAGTAAGATCAGCCTCTTTCTTGCCTTTTTGAGCCTCACGAAGCGCATCCTCTTCGGTCTTCTTTGCTGCAATCTGTTCTAGAAGTGGGCTAACACCGGCCTCACAAGTAGCAATAATCTCTGCCAACAGGTTCTTTACCTTCTCATTAGCAGTATTCACAACTAGATTGTATTGATCAGGTATATTACCATAGAACGCCATACCTTGTTGATGAGCAGACATCTCTTTCATACGACGCATAAATTCGTTTTGGGTCAAGAAAACAGGAAGCGCGTCAGCTGAAACAGCTTCCAGACTTACATCATAGCGGGTTTTATCGGTTTTTGGCAACTGAGACTCAAAGGTATAACGCAATGCATCTTCCTCACTAGCAGTGAGTTCCACCTTGGCTTTATCTTCTTTTTGGATAATATTCTCAATCACATCAGAATCTACTCGTACAAAACGAATAGCTAGTTTACTGCCGTCTGTTGCCTCAAAGCTCTTTTGCTCATATTGCGACATAGCATGCACATCCAACTCGCCATCCATCAAGAGCACATCATAACCCTTCTCCTTCGCACGTTGAATATAAGCATAACTAGCATCTGCATCTTGTGCATAAAGCACAATCAAATCTCCATTCTTATCTGTTTGATTCTCTTTTACTTGCTCCTTATACTCAGCGAAAGTGGCATACTTGCCATCTATATTCTTCAGGAGCGCAAATCCCACGGCTCGATCATAGAATTTCTCATCTGAGAGCATGCCATATTGGATAAAGAGCTTGATATCATCCCATTTCTGCTCAAACTCCTCACGATTATTCTTGAATATTTCTGCCAATTTGTCAGCAACCTTTTTGGTAATGTGATTAGATATCTTCTTCACATTGTTATCGCTTTGCAAATATGAACGGCTCACATTCAATGGGATGTCTGGTGAGTCAATCACACCATGAAGCAAAGTCAAATATTGTGGCACAATATTCTCCACCTCGTCGGTTACAAACACTTGATTGCAGTAAAGTTGGATCTTATTGCGTTGAATATCAATATTATTCTTAATCTTAGGGAAGTACAACACACCCGTGAGATTGAATGGATAATCCACATTCAAATGGATATGGAACAATGGCTCATCCATTTGATGAGGATAGAGCTGATGATAGAACTTAGTATAGTCCTCCTCGGTTAAATCAGCTGGTTTGCGTGTCCATGCAGGATTAGTATCATTGATCACATTCTCCTCGCCTGTTTCTACCTGCTTACCGTCTTTCCACTCCTTTTTCATGCCAAAAGCAATCTCTACAGGTAGGAACTTACAATATTTGGTCAGCAGACCCTCCACCGTAGCATCTTCCAGATACTGAGCATATTCCTCATTGATATGCAATACGATATCGGTACCACGCTCTGCCTTGATGGTTTCCTCCATAGTGTATTCTGGCGAACCGTCACAAGACCAATGCACAGCTTGTGCATCCTCTTTATAACTCAAAGAGAAGATTTCCACCTTGTCTGCCACCATAAAAGCAGAATAAAAACCTAGTCCAAAGTGACCTATAATCGCCTCAGCTTTGTCTTTATACTTATTGACAAACTCTTCAGCTCCAGAAAAAGCAATTTGGTTGATATACTTATCCACCTCTTCAGCCGTCATACCAATACCATGATCTTGCACGGTCAAGGTCTTTTTGTCCTTATTTATTATTACGCGCACGCGCGTATCGCCTAACTCACATTTGGCCTCACCTACACTAGCTAGCGTTTTCAGTTTTTGAGTTGCATCCACCGCGTTACTTATTAACTCACGCAAGAAAATCTCGTGGTCTGAATACAAAAATTTCTTGATAACAGGAAAAATATTATCCGATGTTACACCAATATTGCCTTTTTTACTCATACTTTATTTTTTTTATTTTGTTAATTCATATCTCGCATTGCTCAACAAATATTCGCAATCGAATTTTCTTAATTCAAAATTCCTAATTCCTAATTATCAAAAACCTTGCCATTTCACGCTAGACTGACAAAATGGCATAAATATTGCAGATACGACATTTTGTTATCAGAAAAATAGAAAAACAAACAAAAAATGTTGAAAAACATATTTTTGCTCACTTTTTTGTCAAAATATTTGGTCATATCAAAAAATAGTTGTACCTTTGTGCGTTAATTTCGTGCTTTATCACATTTAAAGTATAATTATCATAAAAACGCAACAACACTATTTGTATAATAATAATTTAGTAAATATTCAGTATGAAAAAGATTTTCACCCTTTTAGCTTTATGCCTACTTAGTATTAGCATGATGGCGCAAAAGCACGTTAGCGGTCTAGTCTTGGATTCTAAAAACGAGCCTGTTATTGGTGCCAGCGTTCAAGTAAAAGGCACTACAATCGGTACTATCACAGACTATGATGGTGTTTTTGAACTTAGCGTACCTACTGACGCTACCACATTGGTAGTTAGTTTCATTGGTATGAAAACTCAAGAAGTAGCCGTAAAAGCACGCGTTACCGTTATCTTGCAAGAGGCAACCGAAATGATCGAAGAGGTTGTCGTTACTGGTTATGGTAATGTATCTAAAGGTAGCTTTGCAGGTTCTGCACAAGCTGTCAACTCTGAAACACTTGAAAAGAAAAGCCCAACTGAGGTTACCAAAGCTTTGGCAGGTGAGGTGGCTGGTGTGCAAGTTATCAACACATCTGGTCAACCTGGTACCAACGCTACATTGGTGATCCGTGGTGTCGGTTCATTGAATGGTAGCGCTACTCCACTCTATGTGGTAGATGGTGTTACATACGATGGTGATATTTCTGCTATTGACCCAGGAGATATCGCTTCTACTACCGTCCTTAAAGATGCTACTGCTACTTCTCTCTATGGTAGCCGTGGTGCTAACGGTGTAGTTGTGATCACCACCAAGAAAGGTAACTCTGGCGAAGATGGCAAAATTGATGTGGACGTAAAATATGGTGCAAACATGCGCCTCTTGCCTCTCTACGATGTTATTACAAGCCCTGAGGAGTATGTTACTATGTCATGGATGAGTTTGTATAACGCATTCCGCGCTGAGGCTGGCTTCAAAGATACCGACAAACTGAAAAAAGATGCTGCTAACAAAGCTCATAATGTGTTATTTAGCAATAAAGGTCTGCCATTGGGTTACAACCTCTGGAACGCTGCCGGCAACTACCTCATCAACGATGGTTTGTTGCAATATGGTTATGCCAACCCTTCATTTGACCCTACTATTGGTCGTCGTCCTGGTTATGAGAACCTCGAGTCTTGGTCAGACGAGATCTTCCGTGTCGGTCAAAAGATGGATGCTACTGTGAAGTTCCAAGGTGGTAGCGAAAAGATGAACTACTTTACCAGCATCGGTTATTTGAAAGACGAAGGTTATTATCAATCTTCAGACTTCAGCCGTATCTCTTTGCGTAGCAATATTGGCTTTACTCCTAAGAAATGGTTGAAGGGTAACTTGAATGTAGCTTACTCTTACAGCAACATGAACTCACCTAACCAAGATGGTGGTGGCGCGATGAACAATGGTTTCTACTATGTTAACGCTATTCCTGCTATCTACCCTGTATTCTTGCGTGATGAGAATGGTAATACTTATACTGACCCACGCACAGGGCTCTTGGCTTACGACTACGGAGATGGCCTCAACCGTAACTTCGGTTTTGGTATCAACCCTGCAGGTTCTTTGCGTTTGGACAAGATGCGCCAAGTACAACACACTGTCAATGTACAAGGTGGTCTAGAGTTCAAACTTTACAAGGGTCTTAAGTTCATGGTAGATGCTGGTTTGCACTACTACAACAATCTTGCTTCTGAATTGACCAACAAATACTATGGTGATGCTGCAGGTATTGGACGTATCCTACAACAATCAACCAACTTGCTTGCATTCTCTGCTAAAGAGCTCTTGGAGTACAACACTACTATTGGCGACCACAACATCCGCGCAATGGTAGGTCATGAGAACTACTACTACCGCAGTGGATATCTCTATGGTTACAAAGCATACTTAGCTGATGGTGAGAGCCTTAACCTCTCTAACGCTATCCAAATGAACGAAATAGCTGGTAACGAGGATGGCTTTGCATTGGATTCTTATCTGGCAACTCTCTCATATATCTACAATGAGAAGTATATGCTTACCGCTAACTACCGTGCCGATGGTTCTTCACGCTACGCTCCTGGTCACCGTTGGGGCCACTTCGGTTCTGTAGGTGCTGCTTGGACATTCACCAACGAGCCTTTCATGGAGTCTGTTAGCGAGTGGATTAAGAATGGTAAACTCCGCCTCAGTTGGGGTGTATTGGGTAACCAAATTGGCTCACTCTATTCATATACCGACCTTTATTCTATCGAGAATGTGAACGGTAAAATCGGTTTCGTTTGGGGCAGCAAAGGTAATGGCGACATCACCTGGGAGCGCACCAACACTACCGACCTTGGTCTTGAGTTCTCTGTAGGCAAGTACTTGGATGTTGAGTTGGATTACTTCTACAAGCTTACTGATAACCTCTTATTTAATCGCGCTGTAGCTCCATCATTGGGTTATAGCTCAATCCCAACCAATGATGCAAAGATGCAAAACCAAGGTGTTGAGTTCACCTTCAAGGGTCACTTGGTAAACGAACGTAACGTGAAGTTAGATCTCCGCCTCAATGGTGCTCACTACACCAACAAGATGGTTGAGATGCCTATCGATCGCACCCTAGCAGATGGTACCATTATCCGTCAAAAGATGTCTGGTGCTATGGCAGTAGGTCATTCAATGTACGATCACTATACATATGTATATTCAGGTGTAGATCCTACTACTGGTGACGCGCTCTACGAAGCATACTATGATACTCGTTACGGAGGCCTCGGCGACGATAAAGGTAACAACGAGTACAACTACATTACTTCACTCCACCAATGGATTTTGGATCAAGAAGAAGCTGGTGTAGAGAACCCAGAGCAATACTTGGCAAAGGTTGACACAGCAGATGCATCTTTGGCTACCGCTCAATACGTAGGCAAATCATACTTGCCAGACCTCGCCGGTGGTATTGGTCTTGACCTCGAAGTTTATGGTGTAACTCTCTCTGTTGCATGCTCATACCAAATCGGTGGTTATGGTTATGACTACACCTATATGAGTTTGATGGCTAACGATCCTATCGGTAGTCACAACTGGCACAAAGACATGCGCAATGCTTGGACAGAGACTAACCGCAACACTGACATCCCACGCCTCTCTAACGGTAATGGTTCATACGATAGTTATGCGAACATGACCTCTACTCGTTTCTTGACAAGCAACTCATTCTTCTCACTCAACTCAATCCAAGTGGGTTACAACTTCCCTAAGAAGCTCATTGAGAAGATCAAACTCAACCGCTTGCACATTTATGTATCAGCTGACAACTTGGCTATTGCAACAGCACGTAAGGGTTACAACCCAATGACCTCATTCACAGGTTCATCTGACACCCACGCTTATAGCCCATTGTCAACTGTTATGGGTGGTATCAAAGTATCATTCTAATCTGACATTAAACTATAAACTGTTAACTTTTAACGGAAAAGAATATGAAAACAAAACTTTATATTTTGGCAATCTTTGCAGCAGTTGCATTGGTTAGCTGTGATTTGAATCAATATCCAGGCGGAAGTACGATCACCAAAGATCAGTACGAAAACATGGATAATGTGGTTGAAGGTACTGCAATGGGTGTATATACCTTGCTCTATGCTTACGGTGGTGAACACGATTACTTCGGCCAACGCGGTATTGACCTTGCTACGGACCTTAGTTGCGGTGATATTGCGATGAGTTCAAAACGCTATGGTTGGTTCGTAGATGACGAGTATGGACGTACCTATGGTCGCGCAGGTTACTTCTGGTCATTCTACTACAATATTATCCGTAACTGTAACAAAGCTATCAACGCTCTTGATAAACAAGGTGGTCGTCCTGAATTGGATTTTGATCCTAAGACTATCACAGACGAGGAATATGCAAATGGTTTCTACTATGCCGAGTTGCTTACTATCCGTGGTTGGGCTTACGCAGCTTTGCAACGTTTCTTCTGCAAAACTCCTGCTGAGATTGATATCAACACCGAGTTGTCAGTTCCTATCTACACCGAGGAAGTAACACTAGATGATTCTTCATTAGGTGCACCTCGCGCTACTGCTTCTGATGTATATCTCCGCGTAGAGGAGGACCTCCTTACTGCAATTGAATACTTCACCGCATTTAGCGATATGGAACGTTCAAGCAAATTGGAGGCTAACATTGACGTAGCTCGTATGACATTGGCTTACTCTTACCTCAACAAGGGTGAGAACGACAAGGCTCTCTTGATTGCTGAAGATTTGATCAAAACAACTCCTGCTACTATCCTTCCTAACGCTGAAGTACTTACAAATGGATTTAACAATGTGGATTCTGAGAACTGGATTTGGGCTGAAGATGTGACTATCGAGAATACTACTGCTTTGGCTTCATTCTTCGGACAATGCGATATCTATTCTTACAGTTACGCATCTGCTGGTGACGTAAAGGGTATTGACGCTAAACTTCTCTCTGACATCACCGCTCTTGGTTGGGATATCCGCGAGTTCTGGTGGGGCAAATACTACCGTGAGACCGAGGAAAGCATGTACCAATACGCACCTGATGGCAAATTCTTCTCCGCTAAATCCGATGAATTGCAAGGCGACCGCGATTGGCTCAGCGATAATGTATTCATGCGAATTGAGACTGCTTACCTCATCGCTGCTGAAGCTGCTTACCGCGAGAACAACTATACACTCGCTGCTGAATATCTTACAAAGATCACTGACGAGCGCGTAAAAGAAGGTCAAGAGGCTGCTTATGCTGCATACAAAGCTACTTTAACAGATGGCGCTGCATTGGCTACAGCTATTCGCTACAACTGGCGTGTAGAGCTTTGGGGCGAGGGCTATGGTTTGCAAACCTTCCGCCGTTGGGGTGAAGCAGTTACATTGGGTGATAACCACTTGCGTTCTACCAAAGAGGCTTTGGTTCCAACTACAGATCGTATCTTCACATACGTGATCCCAAGTAGCGAAACCAACTACAACCCATACATCAGCACAACTAAGATGGCTGTTAAAAGTAGAAAATAATTAGCACTAACAATTCTAATAATAACAAACTTTTAAAATTTTTTAAGTTATGAAAAAGAGTTTATTTTTCGCGTTAATCGCATGCGTAGCTCTCGTATTCGTAGGCTGCGAGCCTCCTGTACCACCAGTAGATTATACTGTTAAGATCAGTGCAACTGAGTTGATTATGGACATGGAAAACAACAAATCAGCTAAATTGACAGCTGTTATTACTCCTACTCCTGCTACAACTTATCCACTAGTATGGACATCTAGCAACCCTGAGATTGCTACCGTTAATGCTTCTGGTATCGTAGAGGCAGTTAGCTTGGGTAAAGCTGTTATCACTGTTACTATCAACGTTCCAGAAGGCGACGAGACTGTTGCTTCTGTTATTCCTGCTACTTGCGTTGTTGAAGTAACCAACGATGCTGTTCTCAATACCTTCGAGCTTGGTGGTTACGGTTTGTTCGACCTAGGTAACCCCATCGCAGGTACAGACACTGTATTGAAGATTTCTGTAGGTGAGGTTACTTGCCAATTGGCTCCAGCTCTCTACTATGTTTGGGACAAGGGTATCACTATGGTTGGTAACAGCCTTGCTGGTGCTGGTTTCATCATGCCAGTTGAGAACTACACCTATGTTATCACTGATTCTCCAAACGGCACTTACAACGGTTACTACATCAGCGGTTTTGATGTCGTAGTTGATACACTTGCTTCTGCAGAGGAGGCACTTGCTTATTCTTCTAAAAATGGTGTTTACGCAGCTCCTTATGGTCAATTGCTCGACGAAACCATGTACGGTGACGCTTGGGATGCTATCTTGAACTTCTCTGAGCAACCAACTGAGGACGAGATCAATGCTGCATACGATCTTTACTATGCATCACAAACTGGTACTCCATTCTTCCACCTCGACCTCAACAAAGGTAGCCAATCATACTACTATGGTAACGTAAGTTATCTCTACCTCACAGAGGATCGTGAGACAGCTGAGTTGTACTATGCACTCAAACTCGAGTGGTATGACCACGTTAACCTTGGTCGTTGGTTCGGTCTTCTCGCAGAGACAGAGTTTGACGAGGAGGGTAACGAAGTTATCACAGGTCTTGTTAAACCATACGATATGCGTAAGATCAACAAAGAGTACTTAGTATTGCCTCCAGTAGAGGAGCCAGAGGAGGAGACTACAGAGGTTAAGGCTATCCAACCTAAGAAGCCTATCCAACTCAATGCTAAGCAAGCTGAGCTTCTCAAGAAGAGCACAATTCGTAGCATGTACAAGAAATAATCTAGAATCAATATTCTAACGATATTTTCTAACCAAGAGCCCTGATTCGTCAGGGCTCTTTTTTTTACCTGACACCACCCTGTCTCTACCGAAGGAAGAGCGAAGCGTTATCGTGCCCTAGCGGCTAAGAACTCCGAAGGAACTCCGAAGGAAGAGCGAAGCGAGATCGTGCCATACATTTTCCACTCAAAATGAACAAAATGCTTGCCTATTTCAAAAAAAAATAGTACCTTTGCACGATTTTATTAAGTATAATGCCAAAATAGTTATATCTACATGAAAAGAATTCTCTTTTGTCTATGTGCAATAGCATTTTCAGTATCTCTTTGGGCTGTCACTGCTACTCCATACCCATTTACTGTGACACAACCTGATGGTACTACTATCACAGTTCGCCTTCATGGCGATGAGTACCACTCCTACTATACCACAGAGGATGGTACACCTTTACGACGCCTAGATAATGGTTTCTTCGTAGAAGACTATTCCGTAAAAGAGAATTTCGCTAGCACCGCTGCCCAACGCCGTGCTGCATCTATTCGTCCTAGAGAGGAAGCCACCAAATTCCCTTTAACTGGTAGCCCTAAATCATTGGTGCTCCTAGTTGGATTCAAAGACCTTCCTTTTGAGCAATCGCTAGAGGACTTCAACAAACTTCTCAACCAATCAGGTTATGATTATAACGGAGCAACGGGTTCGTGCCGCGACTATTTTATTGCTGCATCTGATAGTGTATTTCAACCACAATTTGATGTCTATGGTCCGTTTACTGTAGATGGTAATATGGCTGATTACGGCGCAGAAAACGGCAACACCCACGACACGGACCCATATAGCATGGTGATAGATGCGTGTGCCACTGCCGCTGAGAATGGTGTTGACTTCTCTCAATATGATACCGACAATGATGGTGTACTAGACAACGTATTTATCTATTATGCGGGTCACAACCAAGCAGAGGGTGGTCCCGCCAACAGTATTTGGCCCCACAAAGCTTCAGTGGCATGGAGAAACGCCAAGGTAGATGGTAAGTATCTTGCCACCTATGCATGTACTTCAGAATACTCAGGTAGTGCAGGTACACGCCGCGCTAGCATTGGTACATTCTGCCACGAGTTTGGACACGTGCTTGGTTTACCAGATCTCTACGACACAGGATACAAATACTATACAGTGAGCAACTGGTCCATCATGTGCTCAGGCAACTACAACAATAATGGCCGTACCCCTCCCACCTATAGTGCATACGAGCGTTTCTTCCTAGGATGGCTCAGTCCAAAGCAACTTACTGAGAAAGGTATATATTCTATGGAACCACTCCTAGAAACGAATCAAGCCTATCTTATTGCAGACAAAGCACATAACCTTAATGGCGGAAGCCCTAACCCTAGCGAGTTCTTCATTTTAGAATATCGTACCAAAACAGGATGGGACACTTATCTACCTGGTTCGGGTATGTTGGTATGGCATATCGACTATCTAGCATCCGCATGGTATCAAAATACGCTTAACGATGGTCCAGATTTCTTGCGTATACACCTAGAAGAGGCTAATGGCATATCCTGGAATCAACGTAAAAACGGAGAGAATGGTCGCACATCTGACCCTTATCCAGGTACCAACAATGTCACCTCATTTATTCCAAAGTTACACGATGGCACGGTGCTTAGTGATCAAAACGTCCTAGCTATTACAGATAATAACACATGGTTATCCTTTGTCTACCAAGGATTAGGAAACATCAAACTTTCTACAGACGTACAAGATATTACTCTGACCACCACCATTTCCGATTCTAGAAAAATTGTTGATTGGGAACCACAACCATTCGTATTAACTGCAGAAGGACTCAATGATAGCATCATCACTTTGACAACATCCAAAGGCAACTTCCTATTTGCAGTAGCAGATGAAGCCCCTGCATACTCTAGCAAAGAGTGGAAAAAATCAATTACTATCGTCACCCAAGACTCAAACATAGTACGTACAGTTTGGGTAAGTTACAAACCATCACAACAAAGTTGTGATGCAACAACAGCTACAATCAATATCGCTACCACGGGTGCTACAGCCACAGTGGGACTTACTGGATACTCACCTCGTCCTATCTACATCACCACTCCTGTGCTCAAACCTGTGACCAATATCACAACTAATTCATTCCGAGTATCATGGAATCCAGTAGAGGATGCAGTTATATACTACCTCACCCTCTTCCAATCTCAAGAGGGAGAAGCATCATTTGTTCAAGGCTTTGAGAACTTCAACAACTACGATGCCATCAAGGAGGCAGGTTGGCAAAGTAACACCAACCGCACCACCACATCAGCCAAGGCAGAAGGAACCAAATCACTCTTCTTGAAAAATACCGGAGACCAAATCACCACCGAGATATACCAGGCTCCTGTTACCAATATATCATTCTGGGTAAATGCATTCTCAACTAGTGTAACCGAAATTGGATATATTGATTTAGAAGCATGGAACGGAACCGAGTGGGTGACCTCTGATGCGTGGAGAACAATCATCACCAAAACAACTAAAGGTAAACTATTCTACCTTAACTTCGCACAAGAAGATAATTACACTCAATTCCGCCTGACCTATACCGATAACGGTGGCGCAGGTGCAGCATTAGACGCCTTTACTGCCACATGCTCACGAAATATCACATACATATATAAAGGTAAGGATCTAGCCATTGATGCAATCGCAGATGAAACCATGTGTTACTATGACTTCACCAATCTGCAAGAGAATAGTACCTATTATTTCACCATCCAATCATCAGACATCACGAAAGGTTGCGAAGAGCATATCTCTGCTGCTACCGAAGCCACTGAGGTAACAACTAGCATTGCATCTGACGACAAAGATAAAAATAAAAATCAGCTTCCTATCGTTATTGACACCATCAATTACGATGCACCTACACACATCGTTTACCTCTCTAATCCTAAGACCGGTAATGCGCTATGTATATACAATGCACAAGGAAAAATTGTCTATACTTGTCCTACCGTTGACGGCCAAACAGAGTATATCATACCTGTAGAGCAATTGCAGAAAGGAACGATGTACGTGATTAAGTATATTACAAACGATAAGATTCGTCGCAAAGAAGGTTGGGTTAAGTTCATCCTCTAAGCAATTAGCAACCCTTACGCTACCTTTGCGCTAGAAATAAGATTCAGATACCAATAAAATAGCCACCCTATGCATATTGCAGGGTGGCTATTTTATTGGTATCAAAGACTTCGTTGGCAACCTCTTGAAGTTGCTCGGACGTTATCTTCTGCACTTTAGCAAAAGTCTCTTGCCATTGTGGAGCACGGTGGTGATAAAGCATCTGTTTAGCCATCGCCAGAGCATTATTCTCTTGATTTTCCGCTGAGATAGCCAGCTGCCCTTGTAACTGACTAAGAGCACGTTGCAACTGAGCAGAAGTGAGACGCACATCGCGGAGTTTTTTAAGTTCAGCATGAACAAGTTCCAAACATTGATCCTTGTGCTGTGGTTCGCAAGCCAAATAAATATTCCAATAGCCTGTATCACTAAGCGGTACAGCTTGTGAATCAATATTGTACACCAATCCGTATTTCTCTCGCAGACTAAGGTATAGACGGCTGGACATACTGCCTCCTCCCAAAATATTATTCAGCAAGAACATTGTCAGCTGCTTTGGATGACCAATAGGAAAACAATTCGAACCCAGCATGATATGGGTCTGATGGGTATGCCGACGGTAGATACGCTCCTTAGCACTGGTCAAACTAGACGGACTAGACACACTAGTTGAACTAGATACAGTAGCCAAATGACCTAACTCTTTTTCCGCCGCAGCAATCACCTGCTTGGGGCTTACATTTCCCAACACAAACAGCACCATGCGCTCTGGACGATAATGCTGTGCCATCCAGTCAAGAGGATACTCTGGCGATTTAGAGATACGCTTAAGCGTCTTTTTAGTGCCTAATATAGGCATCGCTAAAGTACTACCCTCAAATATCAAATTTTCAAAATCATCGTAAATCAGTTCGCTAGGCGAGTCGTTGTAGCTCTCAATTTCGTCTAAAATAACGGTCACCTCTTTGTCGGTCTCCCTCTTGAGAAATGTAGGACGCAACACCATATCTGCCAACAAATGGAGGGTGGTGCGAAAATGATTATTCAGCGTAGCCGCATAGAATGTAGTTTCCTCCTTGGTGGTATAGGCATTGATCTCACCTCCAATTCCCTCGATATGATTGATGATTTGACGGGCGCTGTAATGCTCAGTTCCTTTGAACAAACAGTGCTCAATATAGTGCGCCATACCATTTTCTTCAGGCAGTTCGTGGCGCGTACCCGCTCCTATCATCAGACCCACATAAACGACGGGCGAAGCAGTCTGACGATGCACAATTTGCACGCCATTGGTTAAATTATGATAAAAAGTTTCGTACATTTTACTTTTTTTGTTCAGTTTTCTTGCGTATATGCAATATTTTTAGTACTTTTGCACCCGATTTCACGCGGCATTGGCGGAATTGGTAGACGCGCTAGACTTAGGATCTAGTTTCGAGAGGAGTGAAGGTTCGAGTCCTTTATGCCGCACATCGGGTCGCAAGACCCGTTTTTTGTATCATCTATTTTTTAATTCTATGAAGAAATCATTCCTTTTATTGTTCGTAGTTTTTGCTACATTCATGACCAGTTGCAGCGGTTGGTTAACAGGTAAGTCCGATCATAGTCCAGAGATATATTCATCCCTTTTCTTTGTTAACCCTGTATTTAATGGTGACTCATTAATTGGTGCTCAAGACACAATAGCTGTGGTTAACGACCCTACAGATGATTCTTATGAACTAACCGACACTATCTATATTGGTGATACTGTGGTTTTTGCAAACACTTATTACGCCTACGAAAATGATTTGGTGGCAGTGCAAATAAGTTGGGATAGCTTGCGTATGAACCTCTGGTACAACTTGTCAGAAGATATTCAAAAAGTATTAACTAGTAGCTCTGACGTAGAAAGAGGACGTCTCTATTTCCAACCTGGTTACAACCGCGTATCCTTCCCTATTTACTTCACTCCTATTCAAAAAGGAGGTATGACCATCAAATTGGCGGTAGAGAGTACTTCAGAAGCATATCCAATCAATTCTGCGCTCATCTATATTCCTGTAAAAGAGCACGTTGCGGATAGCATTCAAGCCAACTAAAGTTGGGTTTTGGCTTCTTGCCAAAGAGCTTCCATCTCGTCTAGGGTCATGTCTTTAAGAGACAGGCCCTTTTCTTTTGCCTTTTGTTCAATATAGTTGAAGCGTTTGATAAACTTAGCATTGGTTTTCTCCAACGCATTATCAGGACGGATCTTGTACAAACGTGCCGCATTAACAAGTGCAAAGAACAAATCGCCCATCTCATCCGTAGCCTTCTCCTCATCCATATTCTCTACCTCTGCTTCAAACTCAGTTATTTCCTCTTTTACCTTCGCCCACACATCCTGTGGTTTTTCCCAGTCAAATCCCACATTGGCAGCTTTATCCTGAATACGGTATGCCTTGACTAGTGCTGGCAGTGCCTGAGGAATGCCCGCAAGAACGGTCTTGTTTCCATCTTTTTCTTTAAGTTTAACTTGCTCCCAAAGTTTAGATACCTCGTCTGCATTCTCCACTGCTTGCTCACCATAGACATGAGGATGACGGAAAATGAGTTTATCGGCAATCTTATTGCAAACATCTGCTATATCAAAAGCCCCTTTCTCGCTTCCAATCTTGGCATAAAACACAACATGCAAGAGTACATCACCAAGCTCTTTGGCTATCTCATTCATGTCGTCTTTGATAAGCGCTGAAGCTAATTCATATGTTTCTTCGATGGTATTTTGACGAAGGGACTCGAAGGTTTGTTTTCTATCCCAAGGACATTTCTCACGCAGTTCGTCCATGATCGTCAACAGGCGATCAAAAGCTTTGAGTTGTTCTTCACGATTATTCATATATTTGAAGTTTAGAAGTTCAGGGAGTCAGGAGTATCATAATTATTCATCACGATTATTCCTTGTTCATCCAATTGTGCGTATGTGAACATTCGCCAGCAGTCACCTAGTATCATCAGCCGGCTATCACGGCTCAACATCAAGTCCAGTTCAATATGGCGATGACCAAACACATACAAGTCATGATGATTACCCGCTTGCTCTAGCTCTTTGGCATAAAGCACTAGTTCTTCCTTGTCTTCGCCCTTGTATGGATAGGTGCCATCTTTCTCTTTTAAGCGACTCTTCTTGGCCCATTCATAGCCAAACTCGTTGCCCCACGAAGCTGGCAACAGACGGAAAAAGAACTGCATCACCGGATTATGAAAGACCCTACGAAGGAAGATAAACTGCTTGATTTTCTTTTGTATCTTAGCAGGCAATTGATTCAGGTAATTCTTAGGTACTAAGCCGTCGCCATGTGCCAAAAAAATTCGTTTGCCATAACATGTAATAGTCTCCGGCTTTCTATGAATCATCATTCCAGTCTGCTCGGCCAACCAGCCAAAAGTCCAAATATCGTGATTACCTATAAAGAAGTGCACCTCAATCCCTTTCTCAGTTATCTTCTTGATTGTCTGCAAGAAAGGACGATATTGCTCTTTGGTTTTATCTTGCCAGAAGAACTCGCACCAAAAATCGAAGATATCTCCTAGCATATAGATAGCCGTAGCATCTTGCTCCATAGTGCGAAGCATATGGATGAGGGTCTGCTGGTGGGCTAGTGGATTGTCTATTGCCCTAGATCCTAGATGTGCGTCGGAGAGAAAGTAGATCATTCGTTTAGTGTTTAGTGGACGCGGCAAAGCCGCTACTATTTAGTGTTTAGAGGAAGCCGAGTTCGAGTTTAGCTTCCTCGGACATCATGTCCTTGTTCCACTCTGGTTCAAAAACAATATTGACATTCACCGTATCAATACCATCTACCGAGCCTACCTTTTGCTTAACATCTTCCACAAGAAAATCTGCCGCAGGGCAGTTAGGAGCGGTCAACGTCATATCTATATTGCAAGTACCATCCCCTGGCAAGTCTATACGATAAATAAGCCCCAATTCGTATATATTAACAGGTATCTCAGGGTCATATACCGTTTTTATCATTCGCAGGACTTGCTCTTCCAGTTGCAAAAATTCGTTCATATTATATTCCATCACAAATTATGGTGCAAAGATACTGCTTTTTTAGCAAATACACAAAAGTTTTGGCAAATAAATACATAATCTTGTAAAGATGATGTATTGTCAAAATCACACAAGCAGCCGTATAGACTCGGTCAGCTTCCAATCAGCTTCCAATCAGCTTCTGATCAGCTTCCAATGAAAACAGAGGGCAAAACAAAGGCATTGCGCAAATGCCTCTCACAATAAAAGCTAATAGACAGAAAAATACAACAAAATTACACCACTTTTCCCCACCACTACTAATAAACTCTATAATACATTGAATATCTTACACTTAATCTGTTGATAACTTTACTGAAAATCCACTTATAAGCATACTGAAAATTTTTTTGTGGGGAAATGTGGGGAATATCAAATATTTTTTGTACCTTTGCAGCGAAATTAAAAAAACGGCTAAAATCGGTTCGTTTCGGTTAATATCGATTAAGCGGTGAAGATAAGAGTATGAACACATTTATTGGTAAAATAGAAGCTCGATTAGATAGCAAGGGTAGAACCTTTGTTCCCGCTCAGTATCGCAAGATCTTAGTGGAGATGGGTTCTAGCCATATTATCATGCGTCGCGATACGGATAACGCGTGTATCATCTTCTACCCCGAGCATGTGTGGCAAGCCAAGGTAAGCGAACTACGCAACGCGTTGGACGAATGGAATCCAGAGGACCAAATGCTATTGATGCAATTCATGTCAGAGGCAGAGATCCTAGACATGGACGCACAAGGACGCGTACTTCTGCAAAAAAAGCACCTAGAGATGATTGGCGCAGAGCAGGATATTGTATTTGTGGGAATGCTTGACCGCATTGCAGTATGGAATCCTGAAGTCTTTGCTGACAAGCAAATGCCAACACAGGATCTTGCATCGCTCATTAGACAAAGAATGAAAAAGACAAATGCCTAAAACCTAAAATAAACAAAACCTAACTATTGAAAGTTGAAAGTCTAATGTCTAGAGTTAAAAGTTGAAAGTCAAACGTTGAAAATCAAAAGTTGGAAGCTGATGAACGAAGACAAGGACAAACAAACTGTTGAGTACCACATCCCAGCCATGCTCAACGAGACGATCCTCGGGTTGAAGATTCAGCCCGGGGGCATCTATGTGGATGTAACCCTAGGCGGAGGCGGACACACAAGCGCTATTCTTGAGGCCCTTCAGGAGGTTCAGATGGGTTCAGGAGTTCAGGAGTCCAGAAGTGGAAGATTGTATTCCTTTGATCAGGACTTGGACGCACTCGAGAACGCTCGCCTATTAGGCATAGATAAGCATGAGAATTGGCAGTTCGTACATAGCAACTTCCGCTACCTACGCAACTTCATGGACTATTATGGTGTTGAGCAAATCAACGGACTCCTAGCCGACCTAGGCGTATCGTTTCACCATTTCGATTGCCCCGAACGAGGTTTTAGTTTTCGCTACTCAGCTCCACTAGACATGCGCATGAACCAAACAGGAGGCCTCACCGCAGCCGACATCCTGAACACCTATAGCGAAGAGGAACTCGCGCGCATACTACTTATATATGGTGAACTCAAAAGCGCAAAACCACTGTCCAAACGCATTGTCAAGACACGCGAACAAGCACCACTATTACGTACCGAGGACCTTGTTTCAATCGTTTTGGGAAAGAAGGTTCAGGAGTTTAGGAGTTCAGGAGTTCAGGAGTTAGATGTGCCTGCCGCAGCCAAGAAAGACATGGCCAAGGTATTCCAAGCTCTGCGCATAGAGGTTAATGACGAGATGGGAGCACTACGCGAAATGTTGATGGCAGCCAAGGATCTGCTCAAACCAGGAGGACGAATCGCTATACTCACCTATCACTCGCTGGAAGATCGAATCGTGAAAAACTTTCTGCGCTCTGGCAATCTAGATGGCACTATCGAAAAGGATTTTTATGGTAACATCCTCACGCCATTCAAGGTGCTTGAAAAAGGCCTCACCGCTAGTGTAGATGAAGTAGAACGCAACCCTCGTGCTCGCAGTGCCAAACTACGTGTAGCGAAAAAAATATAAGTATACCAACCATTAAACAGAAACAACTATGGCTAAGTTTTCATTCAAAGAAGTCTTAAGCGGCGATATCCTAACCAAATCGTGGCTTCAGCGTCAGTACAAGGTGATATTACTCATCAGTGTACTGATTTTTATGTATATATACAGCGGTTTGCGCGCGCAGCAGCAACTGCAAACACTCAGTAATTTGCAAAAAGAACTTAACGACGCTAAACTGGTACAACTCAGTCTAAAGGCTCAGTTGATGGACGTTACCCGTCAGTCATCCATCACCCGAATGCTTTCTGAGCACCAAAGTGATGTTAAACCTAGCAAAACCCCAGTTATCCGAGTACAATGAGCGAGAATGTTAAATATACCATCCTACGATTTGCAGCAGTATTTGGCATTATTCTGTTGCTCTTCGTTGTTGTGATTGTACGTATCTTCACGCTACAAACGGTGCACCGCGAGAACCTGGAGGCGCTGGTAGCACACCGCGACTCAGTGTACAAGGTGGAAAAGGCTATCCGCGGCAATATATACGACTGCCAAGGCCGACTACTAGCCAGCAGTGTTCCCCAGTATAGTATCCACATGGACACGCGCGTAGAGGCCCTACATCTGGATAACGGCAAACTCTTCAAGCAATATGTGGACAGCATGGCAGAAGGCTTGAGCCGCATCGTAGGCGACCAAAGCAAAGAGGAATACAAGGCCAAAATGGTACGCGCATTCCATGCCAAAACCGTCAAGCAGCAAGATATTCGCCTGACAACTGAGCGTATCTCCTATGCTCAACTCAAGGAAATCAAGAAGCTCCCCCTTATTCGTCGAGGCGTTTACAAGAGTGGCTTCTACTATGTTGATCTCAATCGCCGCGTCAAGCCTTTCAACAGCCTAGGCAGCCGTACTATCGGTGGTATCTATGCCAAGAGTGGCCAGGGCAATGCCGGACTTGAACTCCGATTTGACGAGTATCTACAGGGCGAAGATGGCAAATCAATTCGCCAGCGTGTAGCCAATGAATGGGCCTTTATCCCTATCAAAGACAAGAAGAACGGTTGCGATGTTTATACCACGTTGGACGCCAATCTGCTAGATATCTGCGAGACCAACCTCAGAGCACGCCTTGAGCACACACAAGCCGATTGGGGTTGCGTTGTGCTGATGGAGACCCAGACGGGCGAGATCAAAGCCATGTGTAATCTAGATCTGAACGACAATGGTCAATACCACGAGATAGCCAACCATGCCGTTACGCGTATGGAGCCCGGTTCTACCTTTAAGACGATAGCCCTGATGGCCGCTATGGACGATGGACATGTTCAGCTCAATGATACGCTACGCGTATGGAAAGATGGTTGGCGCTACCACGGTGCCACCCACCGAGATGCACACGCCATGGATACCATCTTCACCGTACGACAAGCCATGGCCACCAGTAGCAATATCGCCCTTGCTAGAATCATCACCAAGGCATACAAGGGAAGCGCCAAAAGCTTTGTTAACAAGCTTCGTCAAATGGGTCTAACCGACAGCATTGACTATATCATACCAGGTGCTAGCCAAGCTAAGATACAAGTTCCTAAGGACACCGTCACTATATCACGCATGGCCTACGGTTACTCCGTAGAACTAAGTCCATTGCAGATACTGACCATTTACAACGCCATTGCCAACAACGGCAAAATGATTGCTCCTGTGCTGGTTAGCGCCATCAAAGATGGCGACAAGGACATGAAAACTTTCAAGACAAAGGTCATCAACCATAGCATCTGCGATGAGCAGACATTGCAAGACATCCGTGCTTGCCTACACGATGTAGTCTGGGACAACGAACTGGGTACTGCATCTACTGGCAAGTGGAGACAACAGAAGGCACAGAGTTCCCTTGTCAAAATAGCTGGCAAAACGGGTACGGCACAGCTGATAGAAAATGGCAAATACACTAGCCGCAAGCACCGCATGTCCTTCGTTGGATACTTCCCTGAAGACAACCCACAGTACACTTGCATCTGTGTCATCAGCAACCCTCGCAATACTGGCTTCTACGATTCCGGATTGGACTGCGGAGGCGTAGTGCGTCGCATTGCCGAGAGCACCATGATCTACGCTAGCGAATATGTCATTCAAGGCGATCAACTTGTCCTACAGAAAAAGAAATAACCGACTTCAATCCATTCAAAATATGAAACTTCAAGAATTGCTCCAAGGCTTTCAGGTGTTGCAAACACTAGGTAGCACCGACATCGAGGTCAGCGGTATCCAATCCGATTCGCGCCGTGTAGCTCCAGGCGACATATTCGTGGCTCAAGCAGGCACTGTGGTAGACGGACATGCCTTCATCCCCCAATGCATCGAAAAGGGGGCTAGCGTCATTGTACTGGACAACCCTAGTCACATGCCTACCACCCCCGATAAGGCTACCTATTTGCTCGTTAAAAGCAGCGACGAGGCTTTGGGCAAGATGGCTCACAACTGGTATGGTCAACCATCCAAGTCGCTCCAACTAGTGGGCGTAACCGGTACCAACGGCAAAACCACCACTGCCACACTGCTCTACCGCCTCTTCAAGGAGTTGGGACACAAGGTAGGATTATTATCCACCGTTATCAACTATGTTGATGATCAGGCTATCCCTGCCACCCATACCACACCCGACGCACTATCGCTCAATGCCCTACTTGCGCAAATGGTTCAGGCCGGTTGCACCTATGCATTCATGGAGGTCAGCAGCCATGCCATCGCACAACAACGCATTGCCGGATTGGAGTTCGCAGGCGCACTCTTTACCAATCTCACGCGAGATCATATGGACTACCATAAGACCTTTGATCACTATCGTGATACCAAGAAGGCCCTCTTCGATCATCTTGACAAGCAGGCCTTTGCCATCACCAATATTGATGACAAGAACGGCCTAGTCATGACCCAAAACACCCGTGCGCATGTCTATACCTACTCCACTCGCAGCATGGCCGACTTCCGCGGCAAGATATTGGAGGAAGGTTTTGACGGCATGCTACTACGTATGCAAAGCATCATGGGTGCGGTCAACACCGAGGTGTTCGTTCCACTGGTAGGACGCTTCAATGTAAGCAATCTGCTGCTGATCTATGGTTGCGGTGTCGCTCTGGGCGTTGATGCCATGGAGGTATTGCGCATACTCAGCGGACTGGCGCCTGTTAATGGCCGTTTCGAGACCATTCATTCTCAAAAAGGCTGGACCGGAATCATCGACTACGCCCACACACCCGACGCTGTGGAGAATGTGCTACGTACTATTGGTGAGATAGTATCTTCCAATGCAGCCAAACGCGAAAAGCCTGCACAGGTCATCACCGTCGTTGGATGCGGAGGTAATCGCGATAAGGGCAAACGCCCTATCATGGCTCGTATAGCTTTTGATCATAGTACCCAACTGATTCTTACATCCGATAACCCACGCGACGAAGAGCCACATGCTATCCTGCAGGATATGGCGGCTGGCCTTACCGCCGATGAGCTACATCGTGTGCTCATGATTGAAGATCGCGCTTCTGCCATCAAGACCGCCTGCGCCCTCGCGCAAACCGGCGACGTAGTGCTGATAGCGGGCAAGGGACACGAGGATTATCAAATCATCAAGGGTGTCAAATATCACTTTGACGATCACGAGATTGTTCGTGATTGCGCGCGTTTAGTTTAGTGTTTTAGTGTTAGTGTTTAGAGATTATGTTATACCAATTATTTAGTCATTTCAACGATTTTCCAGGCGCTGGCCTGATGAATTACATCTCTTTCCGTGCCGTTGTGGCAGGTGTGTTAGCTATGTGCATCAGCATATGGATCGGACGCTGGTTTATTCACCTTTTGCAACGCAAACACATCTCCGAAACGCAACGCGACGAAAGCATTGACCCATTCAATGTGGCCAAGAAGGGTGTACCTACCATGGGTGGTGTTGTCATTATTGCTGCCATCATCATCCCATGTCTGCTCATGGGTAAACTAAGCAATATCTACATGCTACTCATGATGCTCACCACCATCATCTTGGGCTCTATCGGTTTTGCCGACGACTATATCAAGACTTTCCGCAAGAACAAAGACGGACTCAACGGTTGGATTAAGATTGCAGGCCAAATCACTCTAGGTCTGATTGTAGGACTCACCCTGCGTTATAGCCCAGAGGTAGTGATGAACGAGCGCGTCAACAGCCATATTGAGAACAACATCACTGTCTTTGAGAAGTCGCCTGAGGTCAAATCCACTCGCACCACTATTCCGTTCTTCAAGTCGCACGACTTCAATTATGCCGATATATTCTCTTTCCTCGGCGAGGAAAACAAATACCGCGCAGGCTGGATCTTCTTCGTTATCCTTACCATCTTGGTCGTAGCGGCAGTCAGCAATGGTGCCAACCTCAACGATGGTATGGACGGCATGTGTGCCGGCAACTCCGCCATCATGGGATTAGCCTTGCTGGTGCTAGCATACATCAGTGGTAGCGTGGTCTTCTCCGACTACTTTGATATCATGTATATCCCTGGGAGCGAAGAGCTGACTGTCTTCCTGGCCTCCTTCATCGGTGCCCTCGTTGGTTTCCTGTGGTGGAACGGTTTTCCTGCTCAAGTCTTCATGGGCGACACTGGCAGCCTCACCATTGGCGGCATCATTGGCGTCAGCGCTGTCATCATCCACAAGGAACTACTATTGCCTATCTTATGCGGTGTGTTTGTCATGGAGAGCCTCAGCGTGATTCTACAAACACAGGTGTATCGCTTCGCTAAAAAGAAAGGCACCCACCTACGCATTTGGAAACGTGCACCAATACACGATCATTTCCGCACCTCTATCGATCAGGTACACAAGATCGATCCTACCTGCAAGATCCTGTTCAAGGGTCGTGGTCCATTACAACATGAGACCAAGATTGTTCTTCGCTTCTGGCTTATCACCATCATCCTTGCAGCATTGACTATCCTAACACTCAAAATACGATAACCACTATGAAAAGTATTGATCGCTCAGCTCAGAGCGCAAAACGAATTGTTATTCTCGGCGCCGGCGAATCCGGCACAGGAGCAGCTATCCTGGCACAACAAAAGGGCATGGATGTCTTTGTCAGTGACATGGGCGCCATCTCCCCAGCCTACCAGGCGCTACTCAACCAGCATCAAATAGCCTGGGAACAGGGCCAACATACGGCCGAACTGATACTCAATGCCGACGAGGTCATCAAGTCGCCTGGCATACCCCTGACCACCCCACTCATGCGTCAGCTGATTGCACAAGGCACACCTATCATCTCCGAGATTGAGTTTGCGGCGCGTTATACCCATGCCAAGATGATCTGCATCACGGGCTCCAACGGTAAAACCACCACGACATCCTTGCTCTTTGATATGTTGCGCCGTGCCGGACTAGATGTCGGATTGGCAGGAAATATCGGCAACTCGCTGGCCTTGCAGGTAGCACAAGAAGACCATGCCTACTATGTCATTGAGCTCTCTTCCTTCCAACTAGACAACTGCTACGATTTCAAGGCAGATATTGCCATCTTACTCAATATCACCCCAGATCACCTCGATCGCTACAACTACGAGTTCCAGAACTACATCGATGCCAAGTTCCGCATCACGCAGAACCAGACCGCTAGTGATGCGTTCATCTATTGGAGCGAGGACCCTATCATCGATCGCGAGATCGCACGCATCCATCCCCAAGCCACACTCTACCCTTTTGGTAGCAACCAGCAGAACATGGCCTACACCGATGGCAAACAACTCATTATCAACGCACAAGAGCATATCGAGCCACTAGCTATTCCGCTAGACGAACTCAGCCTACAAGGTAAACACAATCAATACAATTCTATGGCGGCCGGACTAGCGGCGCAGATCTTGCATATCGACAACGAGGTCATACGCCAGAGTCTCCAGCAGTTTGCCGGTGTCAACCACCGCCTACAATATGTGGCCACCGTACGCGGCGTACGCTATATCAACGATTCCAAGGCCACCAATGTCAACTCATGCTGGTATGCACTCGAAAGCATGAACACCCCTACCATACTCATCCTAGGTGGTACTGACAAGGGCAACGATTACTCCGAGATCGACCAACTGGTGCATGACAAATGCTGCCACCTCATCTTCATGGGCGTGGACAACAGCAAGCTCATACAACATTTCACCCCATCCGGCATACCATTCACCTCGGTGAACAACCTACATGATGCCGTACAATGCGCCTACCAAGTAGCACAATCCGGACAAACCGTTTTATTGTCACCTTGTTGCGCTAGTTTCGATTTGTTCAAAAATTACGAGGACCGTGGCGACCAGTTCATGGCAGCGGTTCGCCAGCTATAATACCTCCTATCACTATGAAGAATAACCTCACCCACAAGATCCGCCAGCAGTGCCAGTACGTTGACCGTGTCTATTGGCTTCTGTTTGGTTTACTCATCATCGTGGCGATCCTTGCATTGTTTTCGGCCAGCAGCACCCTGGCTTTTGCCCATGGCAATACATTGTCACCTATTCTCAACCAGATGCTCTTCATCTGCGCGGGTGTGTTGGTGGCTTTCATCGTGCAGTTTATTCCTAGCCACTATATCCGTATATGTGGTTATATTGGCTTATTGATATCCATAGGCATGCTTTTGCTTACCTATGCGGGCATGGGTGTCACCATCAACGGCGCTACGCGTTGGTTGCGTATTGGTGGCATCGTGTTCCAGCCATCCGAGTTGGCCAAGCTCACCCTGATTATCGTGGTTGCCGACTTGCTTAGTCGAATCAAGAACAAAGACGATGAAAAGAAGTATTTCTTCATCGTACTAGGCATCACGGGTTTCGTCTGCCTACTAATTTTGTTCAACAACCTATCCACCACCCTTCTGCTAGGCGGCATCGTGTTCTTGCTCTTTTTCTTGGCGCGTGTGCATATCAAGTATTGGGGCTCAGTATTATTGATTACGATTGGCCTACTAGTAGGCGGTTATTTCTTGGTCAAGGAGGTCTATGTCAAGCCCGGACGACAGATCGAAGCCTCACTCATGCAACGCGCCATCACATGGGTCAACCGTGTGGATGCCATGGTTGAGGAGTTCAAGGCTCCGGGAGATAGCAAGCAGTCGCTCGAGGAGAACTACCAACGAACCATCGCCAAGGTGGCCATTGCACATGGCGGAGCTTCGCCTGTTGGCGTACTACCTGGCAACAGCACCGAGCGTGACTTTCTGCCGCAAGCTTTTGCCGATTATATTTTTGCCATTATCGTCGAAGAATCCGGCCTTATTGGTTCCTTCCTGCTCATGCTCTTATACCTATCTATCTTGTTCCGATCGTGCTTGATCAGTAGCAAGTATGCCGACTATTCAGCCATGCTCATGGTCATGGGCCTAGCCCTTATGCTCACCTGCCAAGCGCTTGTCAGTATGATGGTTTCGGTAGGTATAGGACCTGTCACAGGCCAGCCCCTGCCACTCATCAGCCGTGGTGGTACCAGTGCCCTGGTTACTAGCCTATATTTCGGCATTATCATGTGTGTGGCGCGCGAGCAGAACGAACTGCGCATTCGCCAACAACGTAGTATCGTCAACAGCCAAAAGGATGTACCTGATATCAATTTAGATGACTGATCAACCCCTTTCAATCCATACCAATATGAAAGTACTCATTTCCGGAGGCGGAACAGGAGGTCATATTTTCCCTGCCGTCAGTATTGCCAACGCATTGCGCGAGTTAGATCCTAGTTGCGAAATCCTCTTTGTCGGCGCCGAGGGCCGTATGGAGATGGAGCGTGTACCTCAATCTGGCTATCCCATCGTAGGCCTGCCTGTTCGCGGACTCGATCGCAAGAAGATTTGGCGCAATATCGGTGTGGCCATTGATTTTGTTCGTTCCATGCGTCAGGTTCGCCGTATCATTCGCGATTTTCGTCCGGATGTAGGTGTTGGTGTAGGCGGTTATGCCAGTGGTGCTGCCATGAAAGTGGCTGCCCGCATGGGCGTACCTATCCTATTGCAGGAGCAAAACGGTTTTGCCGGTGTCACCAACAAGATGCTCAGGAATGACGCTGCCAAGATTTGCGTAGCATACGAGGGTATGGAACGTTTCTTCCCAGCCGACAAACTCATCCTGACCGGCAACCCTGTGCGACAGAACCTCAAGGATGGCACACCTGAACAGGCCATCCAGTATTTTAATGATACCTTTGGTGTACAGTTCACCACCCAGCGCAAGACCTTGCTCATCATCGGCGGTAGCCTAGGTGCCCGCACCATCAATGATAGTATAAAAGCTAACCTAAAGGCTTTAATAGACAGTGGTATACAAGTCATATGGCAGACAGGTAAATACTATTTTGAAGACTGCAAACAGGCTCTCAACTCTCAACTCTCAACTCTCAACACTCAACACTCAACTATTATCTGCACCGATTTCATCAGTCAAATGCCGCAGGCCTATGCATTGGCCGACCTAGTCATCTCGCGTGCCGGAGCATCCTCTATCTCCGAGCTCTGTTTGCTGGGCAAAGCCTCTATCCTGGTGCCTTCGCCTAATGTAGCCGAAGACCACCAGACGCACAATGCCATGGCGCTTGTTCGTCGCGACGCTGCCGTCCTGGTCAAGGATGTGGAGGCGCATAGCCTACTCGTGCCAACAGCCCTGCAACTTATAGCCGACGATGCGCAACTGACCAACCTACAGCACAACATCCTCACGCTGGCCCTACCCGATTCGGCCAACTTAATTGCACAAGAGGTCATCAAACTGGCCAAGAAATAAAAAAAATGAGACTGCCCATATGGACAGTCTCATTTTTTTATCGGGCCATCAGATTACTTACGCACCCATGTTTGGCTACGACCTAAGATGCCTGCTTTATCCAGTGATCCACGAAGCACTAGTTTACCATTCTTGATAGACATTTTTGCATAATACAGTTTTCCGTTGGCTGGATCTAGGATCTTACCACCTTGCAGTTCTTCTCCCTTCAATTGCATGTCTCTTACAATGACCAAGCCCACAACAGGTTTGTTGTGGTCATTACCGGTGCAAGCGGTGCATACTGAATTAGGGTTCTCGAATAGGGTTTTGATTTTTCCGTAGTACAATCCGTTATTGCCTTTGTAAATATTTACCACAGATTTCTTCTCACCCGATTCATCATCAATTGTTACCCACTCGCCTAGGAAAGCTGATTGTGCACTTGCTATCGCTGCAAACATGCAAGCGATCAACAAAAATAAACTTCTCATTTTCATCTTTTTAATAGTTTAAATATGAATATATTATTTCGGTTATGAATTCATAACCGCTGCAAAGATATATAAAAAACTTCGAATAAACCAAATTTTGCCTAAAAAATAAAATAAACGCGTGATTTCGATAATTTTACACAAAATATGAATCATATTTGTGTATTTGCAAAAAAAACATTACCTTTGCAGTCGCATAGTAGATAGATTATGACATTAGTATTTGCATCCAACAATCAGCATAAGCTTCAGGAGGTTCGCCAGATCCTACCGGAGCATATCACTGTCCTATCGCTCAAGGACATCGGTTTCCACCACGATATTGACGAGACGGGCCTCACGCTTGAGGAGAACTCTGCCATCAAGGCTCAAGCCATCTGGCAGTGGCTTCTCAGCCACCAGCCATCCACCCCTATCAACGGCGTCTTTGCCGATGATACTGGTTTGGAGATTGCCGCCCTAAATGGTCAACCTAGCGTACGTACTGCCCGCTGGGCAGGCGAGGAGTGCGACGACGCAGCCAATCGGCGCTTGGCCCTACAGATGCTAGAGGGGCACACCCTACGCGATGCGCAGTTCCGCACCGTGGTCACACTCATCACTACCACTGCCACGCAGCAAGTTCAGGGCATCGTGCGCGGACGCATTAGCCACCACGAGCAGGGACAGGGCGGATTTGGATACGACCCTATTTTTATCCCAGAGGGATACGACAAAACTTTTGCAAGTCTACCTGCTGAAATCAAGAACAGTATCAGCCACAGAGCAAGAGCTATGGAGGCACTCCGACAATTACTAGACTAACACCGCTAATCATATGGCAACCAAGAGATATTTTCTGATCATATGCGTCATGCTTTTCGCCCTAGTAGGCACTAGCCTGCAGGCCAATAACGAGGCCAAGCACTGGGCCACGCATTTCGCCTACAACAGTGTACAGCAGATTGCGCTGGACGACCACAGCGTATATGCTGTAGCTAATGGCAAGCTATTTAGCATCAATCAACTTAGCGAGAAAGTAACACTCTACAACAACTTCTATGGCATGCACGGAACGGATATTGCACAAATAGCCTACGACAGCCTGCGCAACCAGAAGTTACTGATCTACACCAATGGCAAGATTGATCTTTGGACTAGCCAAGGCCAGATGCGTTATGTGCCTGACCTATACAACAAGCAGATGACCGAATCCAAGATGTGCAACAACATCACTATCCATGATTCAACGGCCTATCTATCCATGGATTTTGGTATTCTGACCTTTGATCTAAACAAGCACGAGATTGTTGACACCTACTATATCGGCGACCAGGCACAAGCCATCAAGGTGCTTGATGTCATGATACAAGGCGATATGCTATACGCCCAAACCGAGGCGGGAACCATGGCTGCCAATATCCACGATAATGTCGTGGACTATCGCTACTGGCATCCTGTCACCGGCATCACCTTCGACACCAAGAAGGGACGCGAGTATGTGGCTAGCAACGGAGATGTGTGGAAGGTAGCTGGCACCCGAGGTGTCGAACGCAAACAAGCCACCGGCGCCTTGACCTATTATCTACCGGATGGTCCGCTGGTCAACACACCCTATGCGATGACTGCTCAAGGTGGACGTGTTTTTGTCGTAGCGGGCGGACGATGGGTCAACCAAAACCGCACACCGGGCGACCTGATGATATGGCACAACGAGAAGTGGCACAACACTCCTAGCAACCAGTTGCAAGCCGCTAACGGCAAAAAACCCGTATTAGACTTCACCAGCGTAGCCGTTGATCCCAACGATCCTACCCACTATTTCATCGCTAGTTATGGCACCGGACTCTACGAGTTCCGCGGCGACCAGCTATATAAGAATTACAAACCATCCAACAGCATCATATCTGCGGCCGCACCGGACGCTCCGGATCGATACACCCGCACCGATGCCTTGGCATGGGATGCCGACGGCTGCCTATGGGTTTGTGTAGCAGGCGGCGTTGATACAAGCCTGGTCTGCATTCTGCCCGATGGCACACAACGTGGACTCAACCTCTATCCTAATGGCGATAAGCTATCGCTCAGCACACCGGGCGGACTGCTCATCGACGGCGATATGAAGTGGCTCGTTTCTTGCCGCGCAGATGCCGGCATAGCTGTATTACACGATGGGGGTACCAAGTGGGACATGTCCGACGATCGATCCGTATGGCGCAAGGAGTGGCTTGACCAAGATGGCCAACTAGTAGCACCCGACTACTACTACGGCATCGCTCAGGCACCTGACAGCAGTATATGGATTGCCACATCCAGCGGCCCTATCATCATCGATAAGGATATGGATATCATGACATCCAACCAATGCCGACGACTACGAATACCTGCACCCGATGATAACTACTTGCTCGAGACCGATCGCGTCAACTGCTTCGCATGGGACGATCTCGACCGGCTATGGATAGGTAGTCAGTCTGGCGGTGTCTATGTGCTTGACACCCACGGCCAGCAGCAACTAGCATGCTACACCAGCGACAACAGCGCCATGCCATCCAATACCGTCATCTCGCTAGCATGGAACCCGATTGAAGCACGCATGTATATCGGCACTGCCACCGGACTCGTATCATACACCCAAGATGTAGTCGATGCCGCATGGAACGATACATATCAGACCAACCCAACCGGCAGCATGTACCGCTGGCGTGCGCATCAAGCCTTCACCTATGTTGATAATGTCGTTAAGATAGGCAATAAGGTATATGGACTTTCTGCTGGAGGACTGTTTGTCGTTGATAGCCAAACCGGCATGGTCAGCAATATGACCAAACTGGATGGTCTCAGCGCTTCAGGCATCAACCAGATTGCCAAGAACGAGACGCTCAACCGCATGCTCATCACCTACCAAGACGGCGAGATCGATATCATGGACGAAGATGGACAGATCTACCCTATCATGGACCTCTACCTCAAGCAGATGAACGGCAGCAAGGTCGTCAACGATATATGCATCTTCCGAGACAAAGCCTATCTAGCCATGAACTGGGGCATACTAGTGGTCAATATGCGCAAGGCCGAGATCCAGGACACCTATTACATCGGTCCCGAGAGCAGCGAGGTGCCCGTACACCATATATGCAATGTGGGCAGCCTGCTTTATGCTATGACCGATACTGCCCTCTACTGCGCTAGCATACACGACAACCTGGTTGACTATGCCTTCTGGCATACGGTGGACAAACCACAAGGTAGCTCCGTCACTGGTATGCGCGAGTTCTGCAGTATGCTCTTCATGGTCGTAGATGGCCAGCTATGGCGTCTGCAACAAGGCCAATGGAATCATATCTCTATGCGCCAACTACGTAGCATCCGTCGCACTGCCGACTATCTATGGCTACTGCCCGTCAAACCCGATGGCATCGGCCGAATGCCTAAGACCGGATCACTACAATGGTTTGCCGAGGACATGGTATGCCATTGTATTGCTGAAGATGGCGAATATTACTGGATAGGCACCCAGGACAACGGACTGGTACAATACCATCAGACCAAGCACTCACGCCAAACCTATTACCCCGAAGGACCTTGTAGCAACTTTGCCTATAAGCTCTGCTTCGCGGGCGACCGATTGTATATGCTGCCAGGTGGTCGATGGGCCGACCGATACAAACGCAAAGGCGACATCATGATCTACCAGGACAATATGTGGCGCAACATACGCAATATCGATCTGCGACGCATGAACCAATACCACCAGGTGCTCGACCTCATGAATGTGGCACAAGACCCACTCGACGACAACCACTATTTCGTCACCAGTTACGGTACAGGCTTGTACGAAATGTACGAAGATTCCATTATCCACACCTATCTGCCTGATAATAGTCTGCTCGGTTCAGCTGTACCTGAATCGCCATTGCTTTTCACACGTACTGATGGTATCACCTATGACCACCTAGGCAATCTATGGGTGCTCAATGTAGGTGGAGGCCAAACCAAAAATATTCAGATCCTAACCCCTGAAGGCAAATGGTATGCATACCAAGTTCGTCAGCATGGCAAAGCCATTGAGATGCACACTTCGGGAGATATCCTCATCGACCAGCGCAACCCTAACCACAAGTGGATCCCACTCTTGCGCTACAATACCGGACTCATTCTTCTTGACGACAATGGCACACCTACCAATGGCAACGATGACCAAGTCACCTATCGCACCGAGTTTGTTGATCAAAACGGCAACTACCTGCTGCCCAACGAGATACACGCCGTTGTCCAGGATAAGAACAACGTCATCTGGATTGGCACCGACGATGGTATCTTGGCCATCCCACCTACCATCGATTTCGCTGAGTCCAACCGTTGCGTCCGCGTCATTATCCCTCGCAACGATGGTACACAACTTGGTGATTATCTATTGGATAACGAGCAGATCTATGATATCCAGTTTGATGGAGCCAATCGCCTTTGGGTGGCTACTGCCAACTCCGGCGTTTACCTGCTGACACCTACCATGGAGGATGTGTCGCATCCTAATTACTACGTCGAAACCGAGTGCCACTTCACCACAGACAACTCCATCCTGCCTAGCAACGAGGTACTATCCATAGCCATCCAACGTAGCACAGGCGAGGTCTTCTTTGCCACCGGCGGCGGACTCGTATCCTATATGAGCGACGCTAGCGAGCCAGAGGCCAACTACAGTAGCATCTATGCTTACCCTAATCCAGTGCGCCCTGACTACGAAGGCTATATCACCATTACTGGTCTGATGGACGACACCCAGCTGCGCATCGTAGATGCTAGTGGCAGCCTCGTGCGCGTGATCCAGTCCAACGGCGGCACTGCCACTTGGGACGGATGCAACACCCAAGGCCAGCGCGTGGGCACAGGTGTCTATACCGCCCTGTGCAATACCATCGACGGCAAAGCACACGGCGTTACCAAAGTACTGATTATCAACTAATCACATATGAAAATCGAGAAGATAGCTTTCCTGCTCTACTTACTCATCAACGCCCTGTTCGTGGATAAGTACAGCGCACGCCTAGTGGACTACCATTGGGCCGTCTCCTGCGCCTACCTGCTCTGTGCATCGGCGGCGCTATGGCTATTGCCTCGTTTTATCCGACGCATAGGCCGTCCACTACTATGGCTATGCATCCTAGCGGGCCTCTTCCTAGCGGCAGGGGGGCTCCTACAATACGCCATCGACCCTATGCAGTTGCAGGTTGACCGATGGTCGGCTATCCATCATTTCCTCGACGGCGTACTAGCAGGCATTTATCCATACGGCCAACAGACGCACTTAGGCGGCTATGGCTCGCCACTGCCTGTATGGCAGCTGCTACATCTGCCGTTCTATACCATTGGCAATGTCGGCTTGTCTATTATCTTGGTACTGGGGCTCTTGCTCTTTACGGTGGCCAAGACACGTGGCATCCGCCAGTCGCTCATGCTGGGCTTGCTGCTGATGATGTCGCCTGCTGTATGGTATGAGATTGCCGTCCGCAGCGATTTGATTACCAACATCATGTTGGTCTGCCTCATTGCCGAGTGGCTGGCTTACAAGCAAGTCCGTTTGAGCAGCGATCTGGTAGCTATTGCCCTACTCTCGGGCTTGTTGCTCTCCACCCGACTGGTGGCAGTGATTCCGTTGGCCGTGATGTACGGCTATGAGTTTCTACACATGGGTTGGCGCAAGCAGTTGCTTTTCGTGGCATTGGTGGCTGCTAGTTTTGCGCTCACGATCTTGCCTTTCATCTTCTGGCAGGGCAGTACGCTATTGTTCTTTGAGTATAATCCATTCGTGCTTCAAACGCGCCAGGGCAGTGCACTGTCTATGGTCTTGTGGTTGGTGCTAGCGGTATGGATGGTGCTGTATGTCAAAGGCAAAGAGTCAGCACGCGTGCTGACTACGGGTTTGGTACTCACCTGTTTGGTGGTCCTGGCTTTTGTTTGTAAGATGTGGATGGAAAATGCTTGGTGCGATCTCTACACCTCTACTTTTGATATCACCTATCTCAGTCTAGGCTTACCATTCTACGCGCTGCATATTGCGGCTAGGCGATTTGAAAAGTTATAAAGGGTTCAGGCGGCTGTGCCGCTTGTTTCAATGCTTATAACCTATATCCTATCGCCCCCTCTAACCTCTTCTAATCAAGTTCATAAACTCCTCGCGTGTTTCTGGACGCGTGAAAGCACCGGTGAAATCGCTGGTAGTAGTCACAGCATGTGGCTTCTCCACACCGCGCATCTGCATGCACAGGTGCTCTGCCTCGATTACGACCATCACGCCTAGAGGTTGCAGCGTACGCTCGATACAATCCTTAATCTCGCGTGTCATGCGCTCCTGCACCTGCAGGCGACGCGCGAACACGTCCACCACGCGCGCGATCTTGCTTAGTCCGGTGATCTTACCGTTAGGGATATACGCAATATGGGCTTTGCCAAAGAAAGGCAAGAGATGGTGCTCGCAGAGCGAGTAGAATGGTATATCTTTCACCACCACCATTTGTCGGTAGTCTTCGATGAACAATGCCGAGCGCAATATCTCCTCGGCATCTTGCTGGTAACCTTGTGTCAGGTGTTGCATAGCGGCTCCCACTCGTGTAGGAGTCTTGATTAAGCCTTCACGTTGTTTATCTTCGCCTAGGATATCCAGTATGGCTTGTATATGTTGGGCTATTGCCTGCGTTTTTTCGTCTGAAGGAATAAATGGAGTCATCACCTCTAGTGTTTATTGAGTATCACATTATCCGCCACCACATAGATGCTGCCTACCAAGTCAGGGAACTGCACTTGTAGCAGTTGTTTGTATTTTTCGGCTTCGGCGCGTGTGGCAAAGTCGCCTAGTCGTACTTTCCAGAACGGAGGGTCAGCCACCACATATACCGACACATCCACTTGTATGGTCAGTTCTTCTTCTAGTTTGAGTGCTCCATCCATGGCGCCAACAGCCTCGTTAGACGCGTACACCTGCACGCGGAAGCCGCTCACCTGTGCCGTATCGCTCAAGGCGCCCAACTGGCGCTCTACGATCAGCTGTGTGATGCTCTCGTCGTGGTGGAAGGTCACATTAGGCATCTCATCCAATATCAATTCGGGTAGTGTCTCCACCACCAAGTCTGTCGTATCCACTTGTATTGAGTCTTCCGCACAGACATAGGCCAATGGCATGATTGCCAGTAATATAGCTAATAGTTGTTTCATCGTTGTTAGCGTGTTGATTAATATCTGAATGAACTTCCTCCCACAAACTCGCGCAAGAACGATGTAGGTGGAATCTCGTTTTCTGGTATTGACTCAAAGTAGCTCAAGTACTTCTTCAGTCGGTGTGCTGTGGTGTACTCATCGCAGTATTTTGGTACTTCGTCCAGCAGCGGTTCGGCATGTCGTTTCAGCACGGCCAGTTCGAATAGCAGCGACGAGTTGAACATAGCATCAGCTTCCTCGCGGAATGGTGCAATCCATCTCTTGGCTCCACGCTCCACGCTGTCAAGTCTTGCGATGGTCTCGCGTGCGCTATATCCACGGTAGCGGTAGTCACGAACGATGCGTCGTAGCAATCGCACATCAACGGTAGGTATCCAGTTGTGGTTATCCAGATTGACAGTGGTCAGCGAGCTTACATAGATCTTGAACATCGCCTCGCGTGGAACATCGGGTAACAGATCAGGGTTGAGAGCGTGCAGACCCTCTAGTATCACCACAGTGTCTTGTTCCAGGCGCAATGTGTCGCCGCGATACTCGCGCATGCCCGTCTCAAAATTATAGAATGGCAGTGATACGGTCTCGCCATCCATCAGCTGCTGCATATGTGTGCGGAATAGTGGTAGATCAAGCGTCTCAAAGTGCTCAAAATCCCATTGTCCGTTCTCGTCGCGTGGGGTATCTTCGCGGTTAACAAAATAGTTGTCCATGGATATCACCACAGGGCGTATACCGTTGACCATCAATTGAATAGTCAATCGTTTTGAGAAAGTAGTCTTACCCGACGAACTAGGGCCAGATATCAGCACAAAGCGTGGAGTGCCTCCTTCGCGATGCGCTATTTGGTCGGCTATCTGTGCCACCTTCTTCTCGTGTAACGCCTCCGATAGTTTGATCATCTCAAACGATTTTTGGTTCTTGCACGCGCGGTTAAACTCACCCACATTGCTGATATGCAGCAGTTTGTTCCAGCCCATATATTCTTGGAATATACCATAGCGTTTATCCTCGATGCATAGAGGTGCTAGTTGGTTAGGATTATACTTGCATGGTACGCGCAGGAGCAGATTGCCTTGGTACAGCATCACATCGTACACATTCAAGTAGGCAGTTGATGGTAGCAGTGAACCGGTATAGTAATCAATATAATCCCACATGCGGTAGTAGCGGCAGTAGGGATTGCCCAGTGTTTCAAACAATGTAGTTTCTCCTGCTCCGCGTCCGCCAAAGAGTTCAATCACCTCTTTCGTCTGACGCTCTTCGGTGATAATCATGCGGTCTTCGGCTACTATCTGGTCCATTTTTTGCTTCAGCGACGCCACAGTCTCTTCGGTCATTGGTATGATCTGCCCCTCCGCATCACGTAACGTGCAATAGAAACCATTGCTGATAGGGTGCTCAATACGCAGGTCAGAACCAGGCCATAGTTCATGCACGGCACAAGCTGTAACCATGCTCAATGAACGAATATAGCAGCGTCTTCCACTCTCGCTAGAGGCATCTATAAACTCCACATCCTTGGGCTTGTAGAGTACAAAATTCAGGCTCTGTACCTTGTAGTTTACGCGAGCGGCCAACACTGGGTATGGCAACGTCAGACCTAAAGAATCGTACAACTCTCGCAGAGATGTACCACATGCCACCTCCACATATTCTTTGGTGTTCTTACAATAAATGGTTACTGTTTGCTCCATAGCAGTCGAAATTTGCGTGCAAAGGTACATAAAAATTTGCAAGTTTCCAAATTTTTTTATACTTTTGCACCCGAAATAAAACTCGAAATGAAAAAAACAATCATATTAGCTATCGAATCTAGTTGCGATGACACCTCAGCGGCTGTCCTCTGCGACGGCGTGTTGCTGAGCAACACAACCGCTTCTCAGGGTGTGCACGAGGAGTTTGGAGGCGTAGTGCCCGAGTTGGCCAGTCGTGCCCACCAGCTCAATATCGTGCCAGTGGTAGATGCGGCTCTCAAGCGTGCCGGTGTCACCACCGACCAGCTTTCGGCTATAGCCTTCACCCGTGGTCCGGGCTTGTTGGGTAGTCTATTGGTAGGCACTAGCTTTGCCAAGGGGTTGGCACTGGCGCACAATATTCCATTGGTAGAGGTCAATCACCTGCAAGCACATATACTGGCGCATTTTATTCAGTCGGAAAATCAGGAGTTGGGAGTCGGTACACCAAGTTTCCCTTTCCTTTGCCTACTCGTCAGTGGTGGCAACAGTCAGATTGTTTTGGTGAAGGACCATTATACCATGGATATCATCGGCCAGACGATTGATGATGCAGCGGGCGAGGCGTTTGATAAGTGTGCTAAGATTATGGGCTTGCCATATCCAGGTGGCCCATGGATAGATAAGTTGGCTAAGCAGGGTAATGCCGAGGCTTTTGCGTTTGCTAAACCCAATATACCGGGCTATAACTATTCCTTCTCTGGACTCAAGACGTCGTTCTTGTATTTTTTGCGTGATCAATTGAAGGAAAATCCCGATTTCATCGAGGAAAACAAGGCTGATTTGTGTGCATCATTGCAGAAAACAATCATTGATATTCTCATCAATAAACTCAAAAAAGCGGCAAAAGATCTCAAAGTTACAGAAATTGCTGTTGCCGGTGGTGTAAGCGCCAATAGTGGTTTGCGCGAAGCATTGCTAGATTTAGGTCGCCGTCATCGTTGGAAAGTACATATTCCACCATTTGCATTTACTACGGATAATGCAGCCATGGTAGCACAAGCTGGCTACTACCGATACCTAAAAGGAGATTTTTGCCCCATTGATGCTGCTCCTTACGCCAAGACTAAAATATAATGAAGAACCAAAAAAAATATATTGAGCTACTCAAACCATACTACGATATTATATTATTCGTCGTAGCGTTGCTAGCGGCCAATTTCTTCTGGAAATTCACCGTTCTCGGTGATGATGGCAGCGACCAGGTTATTTGGTTTGGTATGGATATCTCTCGTCCATTTGATTGGATGGTGCAGCATATCGCACATGTGGTGTATTGGCTTATCCACCTGACCAACGATCAGGTAGTCTTCTATGAGCCTAGTAGCATTCATTTCGCTACGGGTACGGGCACCAAGATTGTTTGGGGTTGCACAGGACTGAAGCAGTCGTTTATTTGGATTGTGATCATGCTGGTGGCTCGTGGCAGTTGGAAGCACAAATTGTGGTTTATCCCATTGGGCCTTGTGTGTGCATATTTATTTAACATACTCCGTATTACCCTGATAGCCATGGCCATAGAGTATCATCCTGATTGGTTCAGCATGTTGCATGACTATGTATTCAAGTACCTCTTCTACGGCATGCTCTTCCTGCTATGGCTCTGGTGGACACACCGCATAGCAAAAACAACCCCTTATAACTTTTAAAACTTTTTTAACTTTATAATCACCATGGAATTACCTTTTGCAGAATCGTGGAAGATTAAGATGGTAGAACCCATCAAGAAATCCACACGCGCTGAGCGCGAACAATGGCTCCGTGAAGCCAAGAACAACATCTTTATGCTCCGCAGCGAGCAAGTGTATATCGACCTTCTCACCGACTCTGGTACTGGCGCTATGTCCGATCGTCAATGGGCGGCCCTCATGCTAGGCGACGAGAGTTATTCGGGAAGTAAGTCTTTCTTCGAATTGAAAGACACCATCACCCGCATCACTGGTTTCAACTATGTTATCCCTACCCACCAAGGCCGTGCAGCAGAGAACGTGCTGTTCTCTCACCTCGTGAAAGAGGGTCAGGTTATCCCTGGCAATGCGCACTTCGATACCACCAAGGGTCATATCGAGGCACGCCGTGCCCACGCCATTGATGTAACCATCAAAGAGGCCAAGGACACCCAATTGGAGATTCCATTCAAGGGTAATGTGGACCTCGTTTACCTAGAGCAACTCCTCAAGGACAACCCAGGCAATGTGCCATTTATGGTGCTGACCGTCACCAACAACACCGTAGGTGGCCAACCAGTATCTATGCAGAATATCCGCGAGACATGCGAGTTGTGTCATAAGTATGGCGTGCCTGTGAATATGGACTCTGCTCGTTTCGCCGAGAACGCCTATTTCATCAAGACCCGCGAGGAGGGCTATGCCGACAAGTCTATCCAGGAGATCGCTCGCGAGATGTTCTCTTATGCTGACTCTATGACCATGTCTGCTAAGAAGGACGGTATCGTTAATATGGGCGGCTTCATCGCTACCAACCGCGAGGACTGGTACGAGGGCTGCAAGCGCTATTGTATCCCTTACGAGGGCTTTATTACTTATGGTGGTATGAACGGCCGCGATATGGCAGCTTTGGCTGTAGGTCTTGAGGAGAACACTCAGTTTGATATGCTCCAGACTCGTATCCACCAAGTGGAGTACTTGGCTCAGTTGCTTGACGAGTATGGTATCCCTTACCAACGCCCTGCGGGTGGTCACGCTATCTTCGTGGATGCAGACAAGGTATTGACTCATGTGCCTATTGAGGAGTTCCCTGCTCAAACATTGACTTGCGAGCTCTACCTCGAGGCAGGTATCCGTGCATGCGAGATTGGCTATATCTTGGCGGACCGCGATCCTGAGACCCGCGAGAACCGTTTTTCTGGTTTGGATCTTGTTCGTTTGTGTATCCCTCGCCGTGTTTATACCGACAATCATATGAAGGTGATCGCAGCCGCTCTGAAGAATGTCTATGACCGCCGCGAAACCATCACTCGTGGTTTGGCTATCACTAAGGAGGCACCATTGATGCGCCACTTCACCGTGGAGTTGGAGCGCCTCGGATAAGAGAATCTATATCCGATTTTTAGTAACGCACATCCGATTTTCAAGACGGATGTGCGTTTGTATTTGTTTGTGTATCTGTCAGTTAGCAAGTTTACATCCAAAAAACAGTTCTTATCTCACATTCGTTCGAACGATTCATACTTTGAGATGCTTCCTGCGGGCTTCTTATCTCGTCCACGGACTCAAACTCTTGCTTCACTAAGCAAGACGCCGTGAAGCAAGCGGAAGTCCTTGGGATTAGTGTTGACACTATGAAAAGATGGTTGACAAAACATACGCAATCCAATGATATTCAAAGAGTAGAACAAGGCAAGTATCGAAAAATTGGAGCATAAAAAGATGGTGCGCAAACTGCGAATTGTGCGATTTTGAAATTCGCACTTTTCGCAGAAATCGCAGAAATCGCAATCGTTGAATCATTACAAAGATAAGGATAGTGGCACTAGTACTAGTGATTCTAGTGGCAGGAAGATGCATGGATGTGCTCTGAATCACATACTAATCACCTACTAATCACATAGTATAAACCCGTCGAGAACCGGTATATGAACCCGTAACCTATTCCTTTGCTTTGGGCACCACAAAGCCAACGACAATGCAGCCTATCAGACCAGCCGACCAAACGACAATGCGGATAGGCATAGAAGAAATAAAGAAAATAGTAGAAACAGCCACCATCGTAGCCATCAGTAGAATAATTGATATGCGCTTGCGCAGGGTAAGACCACCCTTATCGCGATACTCGCGGATATACTTGCCCAAAAACGACTGTAGTAGCCATGCCTGCAAACGAGGCGAACTGCGGTAAAAACACCAAGAGGCTAAGAGCACAAAAGGTGTTGTTGGCAAGCCAGGGACAAAAATACCCATTGTGCCTAGCGTAGCGGCAATAACGCCTGCGGCGAGTAAAAAGGGTTTGAAGGGTTTCAATATTTCAAAGGGTGTTTAGTGGACGTAGCTATGCTGCTACAGTTTCGTGTTTAAACAAGAGGCGTGGGAGAACCACGCCTCTTGTAAAGTATCAGATGTCCATTATTATTCAGTTACTTGAGCTGGGCACTCAGCCTTAGGGCAACCTTCTGCTTTTGGGCAACCTTCTTTTTTCTCACAGCCCTCAGCTTTAGGACAACCAGCTTTATCCTTTTGGCAGCATTTATCTACACATTCAGTTTGTGCGCAGCACTTTGCATCGCACTTCTTGCCGTCTTCTTTGCAGCAGCATGCCACAGCGCATAGCGCAATAGCAGCAATCAATAACATCTTTTTCATACAATTTAAAGTTTTAAAAAGTTTTAACCGTTCTAAAGGTTCTAAAGATATAACCGTTTAGTAGTTCTATTGTTTTAAAGGTTAAATCAACAATTTCTGTGCAAAAGTAGTATATTTTTTGGAAATATGCAAAAAAAATTGTACTTTTGCAGACGATTTATGATTTTTTTGAATAAAAACACATAACTATGATTAAATTTGATCAGATTCTAAAGAGCAAAGCATTCATGATTTTGCTGAACTTTGTGGCTGCTGGTATCCTGGTGATGATTATCGTCTTTGCCGTGTCGAAATGGCTGCACAAATACACCCAACATGGCGTGGAAATAGTAGTGCCTAACATCACCGGACTATATACCGAAGAAGCTGAAGTGATATTGGCATCCAAAGGACTGAAAATGGAAATCCTAGACTCGCTCTACGACAAAAATGCTACCCTGAGCAGCATCGTGGAGCAAACCCCATTGGCCGATTCGAAAGTGAAGTACGGTCGTACTATATACGTGATAAAGAACTCAAACCACCGTCGCCAAATACAGATGCCAGAGCTACGCAACATCAGTCAGCGTCAAGCCGAAGCCAAGTTACGTGCACTGGGTATGCAGGTGGGGCAAGTGAAATACGAACCATCTGCCTTTAAGAACATCGTGATGGATCTGCGCATGGACAGCACCTCGATCCTTGCCGGCGCCTACGTGCCCGAAGGTTCGGTGATTGACCTGTATGTAGGTAGAGGTCCGGGGGCAGAAAAAGTAAAAGTACCTAATGTGATAGGCAAGACCTTGACCGAAGCTCGTTCGATATTGATAGGCAAAGAGCTGAGCGTGGGACGCGTGGAATACGACGAGCGCCCTACTGCTGAGACATGGGGCAAGCAAGTGGTATATTCGCAAACACCTGAAGAGGGTGCCGTGCTGACAGGCGGTGGATATGTGAGCTTGAAACTATCGATTGACCCTGAGAAATCGGTGGTAGACAACACCACAGACACCGGAGGCGATGAATTTTTCTAAGCAAAACGGATGGCAGAAGATCTAACACAAGTAGTGGAGCAAGACGAGGTATGGGAGCGCTGGCGTTGTCAGGTGGACAAAGGTCAGGCGTTGTTGCGCGTGGATAAGTTTTTGGCACAACATATGGCCGGAACATCGCGCAACCGCATACAAAACGCTGCCGATGCCGGACACATATGGGTGAACGGCAAGCCCGTGAGCAGCAACTACAAGGTCAAGCCCTATGATGTGATACAGGTGCTGCTGGACCACGAGCCACATGACTACAGTATTCAGCCCGAAGATATACCACTAGAGGTGGTGTATGAGGACGACGATATACTGGTGATCAACAAGCCCGCAGGCATGGTGGTACACCCCGGTCATGGCAACTACGAGCATACGCTGCTGAATGCACTAGCACACTATTTCAGTGGAAAGTTAGACATCAACAATCCCAATATAGGCTTGGTACACCGCATTGACAAAGATACCAGCGGACTACTGCTGATAGCCAAGACCCCCGAGGCTAAGACCAATCTAGGTATGCAGTTTTTTGAACATAGCACCCGTCGCACCTACAACGCATTGGTATGGGGCACCTTTAGCGAGGAGTCGGGTACCGTGGAGGGCGCGTTGGCACGCGATAACCGCGACCGTACCATCTACCGCATCTGGGACCTGAATGAGAACCCCAACGCAAAAGAGGCCATCACACACTGGCGCGTGCTGGAGCGATTTGCATATGTGACACTGGTGGAATGTCGCCTAGAAACAGGCCGCACACACCAGATTCGCGTACACATGAAAAGCATAGGACACCCACTATTTGCCGACGAGAAATATGGTGGCATGGAGGTACTGAAAGGACTGCCTACACAGAAATACAAGCAGTACATACAAAACTGCTTTGCACTATGCCCTAGACAGGTACTACACGCCAAGACACTAGGCTTTAAGCACCCTAGAACGGGCGAAGAGATGAACTTCGACAGCCAATGGCCCGAAGATATTACAAACCTAATAAACAAATGGAGGTCGTACAATAAGTAAGCCTCCAGTAAACATGAAACAACTATGAACCCAACCAAAATTCTATGGGTAGATGACGAAATCCATCTACTGAAACCCTACATCATTTATCTAGAAGAGAAAGGCTATAGCTTGACATCCATCAATAGCGGACAAGATGCCATAGACCTATGTCAGACTGAGAGTTTTGATATTGTTTTCCTGGATGAGAATATGCCTGGCTTATCGGGCCTAGAAGTGCTACAAGAAATCAAAGAGCTACACCCCACTCTGCCCGTGGTGATGATCACCAAATCAGAGGAAGAGCACATCATGGAGCAAGCTATCGGACAGAAAATAGCCGACTACCTGATCAAGCCCGTCAATCCAAGTCAGATACTACTTTGCCTGAAAAAACATATTCATCAACGCGAGATTGTAGAGGAACATACCAATACCAATTATCGTCAAGAGTTCTCGGACATCACCTATATGATTGACACGGCTAGCACCATCGAGGAATGGATGGCCATTGAGCGCACACTGACCAAATGGGAGATTGAACTGGATAATGTGGACTCGTCAATGCACACCATGCTACGCATGCAACGCGAGCAGGCCAACCAGCAGTTTGCTAAGTTCATAGCCAAAAACTACGAGGGATGGTTTGCGCCTAACGCCAACCGTCCGACGATGTCACACGATGTGATGAAACAGACAGTATTCCCACTGCTGGACGCAGGCGAGAAAGTGTTTGTAGTGGTAGTGGACAACTTCCGATACGACCAATGGAAGACCATTCAGCCACTACTGTCAGAGTGGTTTACTGTAAAAGAAGAGCAGATGTACACCTCGATATTGCCTACCGCTACACAGTATGCACGCAATGCCATATTCTCGGGCTTGCTACCTGCACAGATACAAGAGATGTACCCCAACCTATGGATTGACGAGGACGAGGAAGAGAGCAAAAACAACAACGAGGAAGCACTGATCCAAACCCTGTTGGACCGCTATCGCAAACGCTACAACTACAGCTACTACAAGGTAAACGAAAGCGACTTCTGCGAGCGTATCACCCGCCAGTTCAAAGGACTGCAGACACCGCTAAACATCGTGGTGATCAACTTTATTGATATGCTATCTCACTCGCGCACCGATAGCAAGATGATGCGCGAACTGGCCAACGACGAGGCCGCTTACCGCAGTCTGACGCTAAGCTGGTTTAAGCACTCGGCTACGGCAGAAATGTTCAAGCGCATCGCTGCACTGGGCTACAAGGTGATACTCACCACCGACCACGGCACCACACGCGTGAGCAACCCTGTACAGATAGTGGGCGACAAAAACACCAATACCAACCTGCGATACAAAGTGGGCAAATCGCTGAACTGCTCAGGCAAAAACTGCATGGAGATCACACGACCAAAGCAGGTGGGACTACCTACACCTAATGTGAGCAGCAGCTATGTGTTCTGCAGCAATGACGACTTTTTTGCATACCCCAACAACTTCAACTACTACGCTCAGTTCTACCGCAACACCTTCCAACATGGTGGCATATCGTTGGAGGAGATGCTGATACCACTGATCACATTGGATCCTAAATAATTGATAGATGCTACGCAAAATCAAAATAATATGCTGGAGCCTGCTGGTCATAGTTGTACTATGGTTGGCATGGTCGTTGCTGTCACACCGTATGCCTTGGCAGGAATACAGCCAGATGCCACATGAGCTGAAAGTGCTGACCTACAACACCCAAGGTATGGCAGTGGATAAGTATCTAGATACCAAACTGGAGATGCTGGAGTATATCAACAAACTGGACGCCGATGTGGTATGCCTGCAAGAGGTGCTGGTGTACAAGAAAGGCGACAGACTGACGCTGCCGATGATGCGCGAGGCAATGAAAAACTATCCGTACACCTATTTCGACTTTAAGCTATATAACTCGCGCCGACAGTTTGGCAATGTGGTGTTCTCGCGCTATCCGCTGGTGAACAAAGAGACTATTCAATTTGAATCCAAAGCCAATATTAGTAGTCAATGCGATATCGTCGTAAACGAAGATACCATACGCTTGATGGTAAACCATTTAGAGAGCTTCTACCTAAACGATGAGGATCTAGATCTGAGCGATCTGGATGTAAGCAATATCCAAGAGAACTCGTTGGTGCGTAAGCTGTTGAGAGCCAACCGTTTGCGACACGATCAAGTGAGCGTGTTACGAAAAGCGATACGCCAGTCGCCTCACCCCGTAATAGCTGTTGGCGATTTTAACTCGCTGCCGATATCGTGGGTCTATTGGCGAATGAATTTGGGCATGCGCGATTGCTTTGCAGAGAGTAGCGTAGGCCAATACGGCAGCACCTATCAGCGCAAAGGCATGAGTGCACGCATCGACTATATCTTTACTTCGAGAAAACTAAAACCTATCAGCTGCGAGGTGGGTGATGCAGAGTATTCGGACCACTATCCAGTGATGGCGACGATTGGGTGGTGAGGCGAAAGGCTATAGGTGATAGGCGAAAGGCGTTGAAACAGCACCATAGGTGCGATGACACAAGCGACTTTGTCGCATGAAACTCTGAAACCCTAAAAAACCTTTAGAACAGCGGCTGCGCCGCAACTAGAACAGTAGTTTACTGCGATTAGATGGATCCGTGGTAGTGATAGTCGCTATAATCCTTGGAATCATCGTCGCGTTTGATGCGTGGGTGGCGTTTACCAAAAACGGCCTCCCACTTTTGTTTGATCCATTGGCCTAGGCCCCAACTAGGAGCATCAAAGCCTGGCACATTGAGCCTACGCCACAACAAGATGATGATCCATCCAAAGAGCATACCTCCCAAGTGGGCAAAGTGGGCCACTTTGTCACCCGGTATAGGCGCTACACCAGAGAAGAGTTCGATAAGCGCGTAGATGATCACGAGCGTGCGGGCGCGAATAGGTATAGGAATAAATAGGATGAACATGCGTACCTCAGGGAAGAACCATGCAAAAGCCAACAAGATACCAAACACGGCTCCACTAGCACCAATAGTAACCACCTGATTGGCATAGTACATCGCATGCGCTGCGCTGACCTGACCGATATTATGGATGGCCAAAGCCCAAGTAGCTTCTTGTACAATAGCCGCACCCAAACCCGTGAGCAAGTAGTAGATCAAAAAGCGGCGAGCGCCCCATTGCTCCTCCAAGGCAGGACCAAACATCAGGACTGCGAACATATTGAAGAACAGATGCCCAAAGTCGGCATGCATGAACATATATGTCAGTGGCTGCCAAGGAAAGAAGTCTGCCGCAGCAAAATAATGCAAACCCAACAAGTTGGTCAAATCAATATCATAGCGGAGGAAGGCATACTTAGCCAAAAAGAAGATAAGGTTGATTATTAAGAGATTCTTGGTTACTTGTGGTAGGTTTCTGAACATGATCCTTTTGAATTATTATATTTGCATGCAAAAGTAGTGAAAAATACATGAAAGTGCAAACAAAAACCATGCTAAAGCGCTTAAAAAAGGATTTTTTGGCAGAAAAATTGTTTTTTTTCACAAAAATGTTTGCAGTTTTAGAAAATTGTAGTATCTTTGCAGCAAATCTACGGAAACTCCGATAGAGAATACATGTTTAACCATATAAAAAAACTATTCGCATGAATAAAGCAGATCTCGTAGCTGCTATTGCAGCTGAAGCTGGCTTGACCAAAGCTCAAGCACAAGGTGCTCTTGAAGCAACTGTAAACGCAATCGCTGGCGCACTCCAAAAAGGTGAGAGCGTACAATTGGTAGGTTTCGGTACTTTCTCTGTAGCAGAGAAAGCAGCTCGCCAAGGCGTTAACCCAAAAACTGGCGCTAAAATTGAAATCGCTGCTAAGAAAGTAGCTAAGTTCAAAGCTGGTAAAGGTTTGGCTCTCTAATTCGTACATGACGAATATAACGAGTTGCTCCTAGGGGCAACTCGTTTTGTGTCAAAACCTTTAAAACTCTTACAACTATTAAAACTTTTTGAAACTATGTTAAATATTATACTCTGTGGTGCTCCTGGTAGCGGTAAAGGCACACAATCTGATCTTATCGTTGAGAAATACGGCTTGCAACACCTGTCAACAGGCGATGCACTTCGAGCTGAAATCAAATCAGGTAGCGAACTAGGCAAAGAGATTGGCGAACTGATTGCAGGCGGTAACCTAGTACCAGACCACAAGATGATTCACCTTATCGAGCGTTATTTGGACAACCTGCCAGCGGATTGCAAGGGCGTGATCTTCGATGGTTTTCCTCGTACCGTAGCCCAAGCTGAGGCATTGGAGCTGCTGCTAGAGCGTCGTCATATGAAGGCCGTGCTACTGGATATGTTCGTAGAGGAAGATGAGGTGATCAAACGCCTACTCAACCGCGGTAAAACCAGCGGCCGTGCAGATGACAACTACGAGACCATCAAAAAGCGTCTACAAGTATATCAAGCTGAGACTAAACCAGTTTGCACCTACTATCTCCATCGTCACAACTATTTTGCTATCAATGGCAATAACTCGATGGAAGATACCTTCAGTCAAATCGATAACATCTTGCGTTTGATTCAAAAATAACGGATTACGAACGCCACGGAGTGGCTATGGGACGGCGCAGAGCGCCTATGGGACGCGGCAAAGCCGCTATGGAGTATCATAGAAAGGCGATGAGGCGATAGGCGATAGACGATAGCCAATACCCGATAGCCCATACCCAATATCCGATAACCCATACCCAATAACCAACAACCAACATAAAATATGGCTTCATCCTCGTTTATTGATTATGTAAAGATCTACTGCCGCTCGGGTAAGGGTGGCCCTGGTAGTATGCACTTTCATCGTGCGAAATATGTTCCTAAGGGAGGTCCGGATGGCGGAGATGGTGGACGAGGAGGTCATATCATCCTTCGTGGCAATCGCAACCTGTGGACCCTACTTCACCTGAAATATCAAAAGCACATCTTTGCCACCGACGGTGGTAAGGGCGGTGCTTCCCGTTCGTTTGGTAAGGATGGCGAAGACAAAATCATAGAGGTACCATGCGGTACCGTGGTTTACAACGGCGACACCGGCGAATTTATGTGCGAGATCAAAGACCACCAAGAGGAGATCATCCTCTTCCACGGCGGTAAAGGTGGACTAGGCAACTGGCACTTCCGTACAGCTACCAATCAAGCTCCACGCTACGCTCAACCCGGTGAACCATGCATGGAGGCTAACGTGATTCTGCAGCTGAAGGTACTGGCCGATGTCGGATTGGTGGGCTTCCCTAATGCCGGCAAATCGACCTTGTTATCCGTGGTCAGTGCTGCCAAGCCAGAGATTGCGGACTATCCGTTTACGACCCTGACACCGCAGTTGGGCATCGTGTCGTACCGCGACAATCAGTCGTTCTGTATGGCCGATATACCTGGTATCATTGAGGGTGCCGCCGAAGGTCGCGGACTAGGATTGCGCTTCTTGCGCCATATTGAGCGCAATGCAGTATTGCTATTCATGGTGCCTGTTATCACGGAGGACATCAAAAAAGAATATGAGATCCTATTATTGGAGCTAGAAAAATACAACCCTCAGCTGCTGACAAAAGCACGCATACTAGCGATATCCAAATGCGATATTGCTGATCCAGATATCGATCTTAAGGCGCTCTGCGAAAAACTAACAGCCGAACTGGAGATACCAGTGATAAGCTTCTCTTCGGCTAGTGGAACAGGCCTAACCGAGCTCAAGGATATGCTTTGGGAAGAGCTAAATAAAGAGCAGAACCAAGTGATCGAGATTTCACACGCACCTATCGAGGTAAGGGTGATCGAGTACGACGACGAGCCTGAGGACGAGGACGACGAGCCACACACCATATACCTAAACGAAGTGGAAGAAGAGTGGGATCTGGACAAGTACCGTGGCATAGGATGGGATACACAGGATGAATAGTTTAGAGTTTAGGGTTTAGTGTTTAGAGATAGGGGTACATACGATCGATTTATTGCCTGGCGTGAGCAGCACATTCCACAGAAAAACTTGGTATTGATACTGAGTTTCTTTGTAGGTGCGCTGGCTTCGTGTGCGGCTCAGATACTCAAGCTGATGATACATGGCATTCACCACTTGGTGGAGCATCATCTGATTGAGCAACATCATTGGTGGTATCTGATCACACCAATGATCGGTATTACTCTGGCTGGCTTATTTGTCAAATATATCGTCAAAGACGATATCTCTCATGGTATCACCAAGATATTATACGCCATTTCACAGCGTAAATCCATCATCAAACTGCACAACACCTGGACCTCGGTGATAGGCTCGGCTATCACGATTGGTTTTGGTGGTTCGGTAGGAGCAGAGGCGCCTATCGTGATGACAGGATCGGCCATCGGTAGTAACCTGGCCAAGATCTTCCGCCTTGATCAAAAGACGATGATGCTGATGATTGGTTGCGGTGCCGCAGGTGCAGTAGGTGGTATCTTCCAAGCTCCGATAGCCGGTTTGGTGTTTACACTGGAGGTGCTGATGATGGACCTGACAATGACGCGTGTAGCGCCACTGCTGATTGCATCGGTTACCGCTACGGCTATCTCGTTTTTGGCCAACGGCCAAGAGGCGATGTTCCCGCTGACGCATAGCGAACCATTCTTTGTAGAGCGTTTGCCATGGTACTTGATACTAGGTGTGATGTGCGGACTAGTATCGCTATACTTCACCCGTGGTATGAACGCCTTGGAGCAACTATTCAAACGCAAAATACAGAACACATGGGCCAAGTTTGCGGTAGGCGGAGTGACGCTAGGCGTATTGCTATTCCTATTCCCACCTCTATATGGCGAAGGCTACGATGTGATTCGCCAATTGATCAATGGCGATTCGGTATCGGCATTGAATAACAGTCCGTTTGAGAGCCTAGGTACAGGTTCATGGATATTGATTGGCTATTTTACGGCGATTGTGTTACTGAAGATCTTTGCCTCAGTAGCCACGAACGGAGGTGGCGGTGTAGGTGGTATCTTTGCTCCATCGCTGTTTATGGGTGCAATAGTTGGTTTTATCTGCGCTCGTCTGATGAATATGCTGGGCATAGGTGTGCCAGAGTCTAATTTTGCATTGGCCGGCATGTCGGGTCTGATGGCCGGTGTGATGCACGCCCCATTGACGGGTATCTTCTTGATCGCCGAGCTGACAGGTGGCTATCACCTGTTTATGCCGCTGATGGCCGTGGCGGTAGTATCGTATTTGACCATTAGAATATTCGAGCCACATAGTCTATACGCAATGCGTTTGGCACAAAAGGGTGAGCTACTGACCCACAACAAGGATCGTTCAGTGCTGACATTGCTAAAGATGGAAAACTTGTTAGAGACCGACCTCAAGACCCTGAGCCCGGATATGACATTGGGCGAGTTGGTGAAAGTGATTGCAGAAAGCCGACGCAACATCTTCCCTGTGATTGATAAGGAGGGTAAACTACTAGGTATATTGCTGCTAGACGAGGTGCGTAATATCATGTTCCAACCTCGATTGTACAATCGCTTTACCGTCAAAGAGCTGATGAACTCACCACAAGCAATCCTGGAGAGCACCATGCCTATGGGCAAGGTGATGGAGGTGTTTGAGGACACCGGTGCATGGAACTTGCCTGTAGTGGACGAACAAAAAAAATACCTTGGATTCGTCTCTAAATCCAAGATATTCAACTCATATCGACATGTCCTAGTACACTTCTCTGAGGAGTGATGCTGCGCAGGGCTATGGGACGGCGCAAAGCGCCTATTGGACGCTGCGCTATGGGCTATTGCTCAGGGGTCACAATAGCTTCCATCTTCTTCTCCCAGCCTGTCAACTCCTTTTGGCAGAAATCAATCAACTCCTTCGCCTCTTTAGCCTTAGCCAAATACGCATCCATACTAATGGCTTTGGATTGTTCTAACTCGGTAACGAGCTGCTCTATACGTTTGATTGCCTCGTCGTATGTCATATCACTAATCACTAAACACTAAACTCTAAACACTAAACCTACTTTCCCTTGCCATTAAGCAGCACACCGATGGTGTGGAACATGATGCGGATATCTAGTAGCAAGGACATATTTTCAATATACACGACATCAAAATTCAGTCGGATAATCATTTTTTCGATGGTATCGGTATAACCCACCTTGATAGGTCCCCAACTGGTCAATCCGGGACGAATCTTATAGATCATACAATAGTATGGAGCTTGTTGCTCAATCTGCTGAATAAAATATCGACGCTCAGGACGAGGGCCTACGATAGACATCTCGCCTATCAGCACATTCCAGAACTGTGGCAGTTCGTCTAGGCGATACTTGCGCAGCCAACGGCCGATAGGTGTGATGCGCGGATCATTATCCAGCGACAACTGCGGTGTGCCCGATTCGGCAGCTTCGCACATAGTGCGGAACTTGAGAATATAGAATGGTAAGCCGTGTAGGCCGATACGCTCTTGCTGGTAGATAACAGGCCCCTTGCTGGTGCATTTGATCAATAACGCGATGATTATATATACTGGTATGAGCAATATCAACATCACAAAGGATACAACAATATCAAATACACGTTTGATACACAGTTCCATATCACTCATCTTATGCTCGGTGATGCGCACTAGTGGTTGATCGCCTACCTCCTCGATCATAGCAGCACCGGTAAGCATATCGTACAGACTAGGCACTACCGAAATCTCAACATTGCAGGGATACAGACGGTTGATTAGGGTATAGATCGACTGCTCTTTGGACTCCTCGTCGAGGTCTAGAATAACCTCGTCGTAAGGCATCTCAGCATGTAGTTGCTCAAACTCCTCGACCTCGCTGAGCGAGTGTATGGTATATACGCGCGGAAGGGCACCCTCCATACGGTGTGATAAGTACGTAACAAACACGCGAGGCAGATAGGAACCGATGAACTGCAAGCCTAACAGCACCACCAATGAGGTGACATAGCGTTGATAGTCGGCTACTGGATCGTTGATAATGATCAAGAAGAATGCACCTAGCGAGATAATGACGGCAGACACGAAGGTTCGGCTAAGCTCTTTGGAATATCGTTTGCGCAGCGGACGCAGATAATATCCTGACAGGTAATACACCAACAAGCAGCCTAACGGATACAAGAACAAAGGCAAGTAGAAATTGAACATCGGTACAAACACGGTGTCCACAGAAAATATACGATTCTCATACACCAACCAACGGAAGATCAAAAACGCCCCCCAGACCAATACGGAGGATAAGATATCTACCAGCAGATATATCAACTGTAGTTTTTTGCGTTTATTCCACTTGAGCCCTATTGCCATTACTCTCTAATAATCGTTATTCGTTCGTGTTCGTCTATCTTGATAATGGAAGAAGGTGTGCACTTTCTATTATCCTCACGGCGATATTGACATACATAATCCACAGCCTCTATCAGCTCTGGACTGATCTGCTGAAAAGTCTTAGCCGCTGGTTCGCCGCTGAAATTAGCCGAAGTGGATACGATAGGACGGCGCAGTTGCTCGCACAGGGCCTTGGAGAATAGTTCCTCGGTAATGCGTATGCCTACGCTGCCGTCTTCCGCAAGTAGATTAGCGGCTAGATTCTTGGCCTTAGGATAAATAATCGTTAGGGGTTTCTGACCCTCGCTAGCTTCAAGCAACATCCAAGCCGTGTCTGGCACATGCTCTAGATAGCCCTGCAGTTTGCCAGCACCATCTAGGAGAACGAGCATAGCCTTGCTATCTACTCGTTTTTTAATCGCGTACACGCGCGCAACAGCTTCGGCGTTGGTTGCATCACAACCAATGCCCCAAACGGTGTCAGTAGGATATAGTATTACACCACCCTCGCGCAGTACGCGAAGGGCTGCCTGAAGATCCTCTCTTTCGTAACGATTTTCCATTTGGGTGCAAAGGTAAGCAAAATTTTGCAGATACGCAAATTTTTTGAGGTTTAGTGTTTAGAGTTTAGTGTTTAGAGGCAAGAATATACATAAAAAAAAGAAGGATTGTCATCTCGACAACCCAATCTTTACTTAACCTTAAATCTAATACCATGAAAAACACGGTGCAAAGGTACTGCTTTTTTGCATTCCCTCCAAATATTTTGACATAAAAATATGTTTTATAGCATATATTTCGTGATTTTGTAAAATCGACTGGACAAAATAACCGTATTTTTGCTAAAAATTTTGTCATTTCAAAAAATAATAGTAATTTTGTACCCGATAAAATTTGCGTCAATGGGCAATTGGCACAAAATTTGCACAGAATTAAGTAAAAAAACAACAAAATAACCTTTTTAATTAAACAATGAAACAATTAGATTTGACCCAGTACGGCATCGTAGGTACAACCGAGATCGTACACAATCCTTCTTACGAAGTACTCTTCGCAGAGGAGACAAAAGCAGAATTAACTGGCTTTGACAAGGGCCAAGAGACTGAGC
>JAFYSK010000010.1 GCA_017559385.1 Paludibacteraceae bacterium
CCAGCATAGTAGCCATACCAGAGTAGGGCAGAGAAGTAGCACGATGGTGCAGAATATGAGGAAGGATATAAACATGCTGCAAAGGTACAACAAAATTTGCGAAAATGCAAATTTTGAGTGAAAAGAGTTTTAGAGGCGAATAGGTGAGAAGGTGAGAAGGCGATGAGGCGATGAGAAAAACGCTACCCTTGCGCAAAGGTAGCGCAAGGGTAGCGAATGGGTAATAGGATAATGCTCGGAGAATAGTATTAGAAATGAGTGAGTGATTGTCCCATTGCATTGAATACCTTGCCGTTGCAGATAATCAGCAATTGACCATTATGGACAACTTTTTGGTTATTAGGCGATGAGGCGATAGGGCTATTAGGCAAGGCGGTATCGTCTTTTTGGAAGCGGACTGCTACATCGTCGTAGGCGAAATAGGCAGGTGCATTGAGTCCCCATTGACCATATAAGTCGTGAGTACCAACGATATTGAAAGCTATAGCATTCACTTCGCCCAAGACTGACAAATCCCATTTCTTCCACTCTGTCACAAGACTATCTTGGCCATTGTAGAGAGCAAAAGTAGTCCGGCTGATCTCGTGGCCGTTAGCATCTTGTCCTACGGCTACGGCGTATAACTTCGTCGTATCATTGGCAGGGGGATTATAGCCATCGCCGTACACTAAAGAGTTCAGCACATAGCAGATGTTGGTGACATACATGTGGTCTATCACGCGTGCCTTGCCGTCGGCAAAGGCGATAGTCTGCATAGTGGTATAGTCTACATTGTAATCATCTACATGACCATTGTGTACGCAGAAGTTTTTTGAGCCGTTGTTGCCGCCTTGAAGGGTAGCGAATTGGAGTTCGTACCATGCGGTATTGGCAGGTAGGTCGTTGTTGGTAAAACCAGGGTTGGTGAAGTTAGAGATGGCATGTCCACCATTCCAATAAGGTGCTGTAAAACTGTGGGTTAGCAGAGTGTTTTGTGCATCGCACCATGTGTAAACGCCGCCTGTTGTGTAGGTGAGTGTACCATTGTACTGGGCATCATCCACGAGGTCGGACCATGTGGAGATGGTCTTGTTGGCATAGTCGAGGGTGTAGGGCGTGAAGTGCGCATCTGCGTCCTCGAAAGTCAGGGTTCGTAACTCGTAGTCCTGTGCAAGGGCTACATTAGCAAGGCATAATGCCGCAAGAAAAATAGATTTCTTCATGTTGGTTTGTTGTTTAAAAGGGTTAATATTATTTGCTCGTTTCTCTCGCTGAGCTCATTAGGCTATCAGGCGAGAGGCAAAAGGCAAAGTATTAACCACACCTCCCCGACCATCTACTTCGGATTTTCCCAAATGCGAAGTAACATGGCAGGGTGATGGTCAGGGATGTGTGGATAAGCGTTTATGCTCCCAAGAAACACACTGACCATCGGATACAACAAACGGGTACTTGATACATCTATCAAATACCTATACGCGTACAAGCGTACCATAGATACTATTGAAAACCTTTGCGTCATTGTCGTTGGCTCGATTCCCCGAGAGCGTTCAACTTCACCTTGATTGACAGTTCAAAGAGTTTTAAAAGTTTTAAGAGTTTTAAGGGATGACCTTTGAAACTTCTAAAACAACACCTATGGTGCGGTTAAAACCATTTCAACTACCAACTCTGTTGGTGGCACGCAGCAGGTCTTCTGACTTATCGCTCCTTCTGTTCAGCCTTCCCAGTTCGTTAAGAACCAGTGACTTATAAGAATTTGAACATCGGATTGCGAATCACAGCAGCGGGACTGTGCAGGACTTTCACCTGCTTCCCTTACACTGAATGCGGTGCAAAGGTACTACTTATATTTTATATATGCAAACAAAAAGCGCATTTTTGTGCGATTTTTTAATGTGTGTGTGGGAGAGTGTAGAGTGTAGAGGCACAGAGTGCCAGTTTAGAGGACGCTCGCGTGGCGAACTACAGTTTAGAGTTTAAAGGCATGCAGTGCCCGAATCATTCGGGACAACAAACATAGATTGCCTAAATAGAGAACTCCAATAGGCACTTGCGGCAGAGGCATTGGTCGGGGTATTGCGCAGCCAGATGCGCACGAGTAGCAGGAGAGAGTTCCACGCCTGTGCATTGGCACTTAGCGGGATTCTCGTGCTGACAAATAAACACAGCACCACATCGAGGACAAGATTTGTGTTCCATAGTTGCTGGAGTTACCTATCCCATGATTTGTGTTTGTCGGTTTCGGTAATGGGGCGGACTGGACGGCAGGGATTGCCGACTGCTACCACGTTATCAGGGATGTCTTTTACCACTACGGAGCCACCGCCAATGACTACGTTCGAACCAATCTTCACGCCTGGCATTACATGTACGCCTGCGCCAATCCATACATTATCGCCCACCATGATGGGGTAGGCATACTCCAAACCTTGATTGCGGCGGTCGGCATCAATAGGGTGACCAGCGGTGTGGAAACCACAGTTTGGAGCAATAAACACATTATCGCCAAAAGTGACTTTGGCACCGTCCAGAATGACGGTATTATGATTGGCAAAGAAGTTCTTTCCTACTTCGATATTATAGCCATAATCGCACCAAAAGGGTGCTAAGATGCAGCAGTTGTCGGATAGTTTGCCAAGCAGTTGGTGGAGGATCTGCTGTTGGTTGGCTTCGTCAGAAGGGCGTAGTTGGTTGAACTGAAAGCACAGATCTTTAGCCACTTGACGCTCGCGAATGAGCTCGGTATCGTAGTTCGCATCGTACAGCATCTGCTGTTGCATTTTTTCTTTCTCGGTCATGATGGGGTGAATTTATACTGCAAAGGTAGTGCTTTTTTGTGATATATGCAAAAAAATGGTGAAAAAGTCGCCATTTTCAGTTTAGAGGACGGCGCAAAGCGCCTACAGTTTAGAGGCAGGGAATACCCGAATATCATTCGGGACAACAAACATAGATTGCCTAAATAGAGAACTCCAATAGGCACTTGCGGCAGAGGCATTGGTTGGGGTATTGCGCTGCCAGAGGGTGTAAAGTGTAGGGTGTAGAGTGTAAAGTGTAAGGTGTAAAGGCAGGGTATACCCGAATAACATTCGTCAAGCACCCCAAAACGCCACGAGCGTTTTCGGGGACCCCGCTGGATAATGGACATAGAAGTTCCTTGTGGAATACTCGAGTGTAAGTCAAGGGTGTTGGGGAGTCGGGACACGCGAGACGGGACACCGTCGAGCGTAATGGAAGAATTATAAAAAGAGAGCTGTTTAAATATCGTTGGTAGTTGCTTGATGATACACTAATCATTCGGTGAGATTCTGGTGAGATTCCGATGAGGTTGCAATGAGGTTCCAATGGAGATAGGGGGCAAGTAGGTGGCATACAAAAGGGGAACTAAGGGGATTAGGTGAAGAAAAAAGAGGTGAATTATGACTTTTTATTAAAAAAATATGTCTCGCGCTTGCGTATGTGTGAAAAAAGCAGTACCTTTGTCGCGAAATATGTAGTTTCGCCAAGATAGCGGGCTGAAAAGCGCGAAAAAACTGCTGAAAAACATGTTTTGAAGCTAAAAATCAAGAATTGAGAACAAAGACAAGGATTATAACAATAATTGATTATGAAAAAATTGAATATAGCTTTGGTTGCTCATGATGCAAGAAAACAAGAATTGGTGAAATGGTGTACCTTTAATTCGTGTATTCTCAAACATCATAATTTATTTGCAACAGGTACAACCGGTAGTCTCCTTGCTGCTATTCCTGTAGATTCTGAAAACACCGAGTATCCCCTCAAAGATATTACCCTGCTGAAGTCTGGACCACTGGGTGGAGATCAACAAATAGGTGCAATGATTGCCGAAGGGAAATTGGATGCGCTGATATTCTTTTGCGATAACCTCATTACGCAAGGACACCAACAAGATGTGGGAGCACTAACACGATTGGCATCACTATACAACATCGCATTTGCGACCAATCGCACAACAGCAGATATGATTATCACCTCTCCTCTCTTTGGCAGCGAAGAGTATGAACGGATAATTCCTCTATCCATTAAATCATACGAAAATAGAAAATTAACATTAAAATAAACATAATACTAACTTTCTTAAATCATGGCAGAAGAAAAATTGAACATGTTAGCCGAGTTTCCAGCCATCTCAAGCAAAGCTTGGAAGGAGAAAATCGTAGCTGACCTCAAAGGCGCCGACTTCGATAAGAAGCTTGTTTGGCGCACTTCAGAAGGCTTCAACGTACAGCCTTACTACCGTCAAGAAGACCTCAAAGGTCTCAAGACTACCGTATCTGCACCAGGTCAATTCCCTTACGTGCGCGGTACCAAGACCAACAACGAGTGGGCAGTTCGCCAAAACATCTGCGCTTGCAAGAACGCACGCAAAGCTAACGCAAAAGCTTTGGACGTACTTGGCAAGGGCGTGAACGCACTAGGTATCTGCTTGAACGCAGAGAAAATCTCTTATCGCTACATCAAGACTTTGCTCGAGGGCATCAAGTTGGATGAGGTAGCATTGAACTTCAACGTATGCGCTTGCAAAGCTCCTGAATTGGCAAACATCTTGGTTCGCCTGGTAGGACGCAGCGGATATGACTTCAAGGCAGTGAAGGGTAGCATCAATGTGGACCCAATCAAGAACATGCTTTTGAAGGGTAAGTTGCTCAGCCGCGAGCAAGTAGCTGAGAAGATCGTAGCTACCGTAAAAGCAGCTAAGACCTTGGTGAACTTACGCGTGGTAGGTGTGAACTCAGTTGTACTTAATAACTCAGGTGCATACTGCGCACAAGAGTTGGCTTACGCATTGGCTTGGGGTGCTGAGTACATGACTATGATGACCGAGGCTGGTTTGCCAAACTACTTGGCTGCTCGCGAAATCCGTTTCAACATGGGTATCGGTGGCAACTACTTCATGGAGTTGGCTAAGTTCCGTGCTGCTCGTCTTTTGTGGGCTAAGATCGTAGAGGCATACAAAGCTCCTATCTTCACCTCTGCATTGAAAGAGGCTGCTAAGATGAACGTAAGTGCTGAGACAAGCCGCTTCAACATGACCATCTTCGACGCATATGTAAACATGCTCCGTACACAAACAGAGACTATGTCTGCTGCACTCGCAGGTGTGGATGAGATCGTGGTTACTCCATTTGACGCTACCTACGAGCAACCAACCGAGTTCGCAGAGCGTATCGCTCGCAACCAACAACTCTTGTTGAAAGAGGAGTCACACTTCGACAAGGTGGTTGACCCAGCTGCTGGTTCATACTATATTGAGAACCTTACCAACGCTATCGCTGAGGAGGCATGGAAGCAATTCCTCGCTATCCAAGAAGAGGGTGGTATGTACGAGATGGTAGCCGCAGGTAAAGTACAAGAGGCTATGGCTGCAAACCTCAAGACTCGTCTCGCTGACGTGGCTAAACGCAAAGAGGTATTGCTAGGCTCTAACCAATTCCCTAACTTCACCGAGAAGGCAGGTAAGAAGATCAAAGAGACAAGTTGCGGCTGCTGCTGCAAGAAACCTGAGAACGCATTGCCAACCTTGCCAGTAGCTCGTGCTGCTGAGGAGTTTGAGACCTTGCGTCTTGAGACAGAGGGTGCTAAGAAGCAACCAGTAGCGTTCATGTTGACCATCGGTAACTTGGCTATGCGTATTGCTCGTGCACAATTCTCTTGCAACTTCTTGGCTTGCGCTGGTTACAAGGTGATTGACAACAATGGCTTCAAATCAGTAGCTGAGGGTATCAAGGCAGCTCGCAAAGCAAA
>JAFYSK010000069.1 GCA_017559385.1 Paludibacteraceae bacterium
CAAGGATGCTTCTGCTACAGCGATTTATGGTGCAAAGGCTGCTGCCGGTGTGATACTCGTTACCACTAAAAAGGGTGCAGAGGGAAAGGCACCTACAGTGACAGTTGATGCCAAAGCAGGTTGGAAGACTCAGACCACAAGTACTGACTTCATTACTGACGGTTTTATGTCTGCCTACATTAACGACCTCTTTATGCACCATCATGCTAACTATAATATGACTACATACAATGATGCTGACTATGCTGAATTGTGGATGCGTTATGGTCAAGAAACCGAAGACCCAGAGCGTCCTTGGGCTATAGCTCAAAATGATGGTCGTTACAAATACTACGCCAACTTCAACTGGTACGATCACTACTACCAGAAGACTCGTCCAATGCAAGATTACAACATCTCTGTGACAGGTGGAAATGATAAAGTAAACTACTATGTCAGTGGTCGCTACTACAATGAGGAAGGTATGATTAATATTGATACCGACAAATGGCATAACTTCTCAACCCGTGCAAAAGTGAATGTCAACATTCGTCCATGGTTACGCTACGGTGTCAACTTCAGCTTCTTCAATTCCAATTATACCTATCCTGGTACTGAGTCTGTGCGCGAGGTATTCCGCGTAGGTTCTTTGCATGCTCTTCCTTTTGTACCAGCCAATAATCCTGACGGCAGCGCAGTTTATATGAACTATTTCGTATATAATGGTGCCGGTACCATAGGTGATGGCATGAATGCGCTCTTGCAATATGGTAAACACAACAACCGCGAAAAGAACAACGAAATGGTTCTCCAAAACCGTTTGGACATTGACCTTGCGAAGAATTTGACTCTCTCGGCAGATTATTCATTTAAATGGCGCACCAAAGAGCTGGCCAATCGTTCAGTAAAGGTTCCATACAAAGATCGCGTAGATGGTGATTTTATTCTAATGGATAGCTGGCGTTCTGTGGATCAATACAAGCAGACCTTAGCACGCTATCAAACGCATAACTACAATATCTACCTCACATGGAATCCTACATGGGGTAGTCACCATCTTACCATGATGGCAGGTTTCAATGGAGAAACATATCGCTATCACGATTTAGTGGTAGATCGTATGGATCTATTGACAGAAGATCTCAGCAACTTCAACTTTGCAACTGGCGAACTAAATGAGCTAAGTGAGAAAGTGCAAGAGGCAGTCACTAATGGTGTATTTGCCCGTGTAAACTATGATTATGCTGGCAAATACTTGTTTGAAGCGTCCGTTCGTGCTGATGGTAGTTCACGCTTTGCGAAAGGTCATCGATGGGGCGTGTTCCCAGCAGGTAGTATAGGATGGCGTATGAGTGAAGAGCCATTTTGGGAGAGTATTTCACATGTGTGGAGTAACAATAAATTGCGTTTCTCTGCTGGTCAGTTAGGAAACCAATTGGTAGGCTACTACGACGCATACCAAACAATCAGTACAGATAATATTTTTGATCAAAAAATCACCTTGGATGGTGCAACTGCCTTGCAATATGCTACAGAAAGTGCGCCTAACTCAGGCAACTTAACATGGGAGAAGATGACTACCTACGATGTGGGTGTAGATTGGGGTTTCTTCCGCAATCGTCTCAACTTTACGGGTGACTTCTACATACGGAATACGACTGACATGTTGGTAGCAGGTAAAGGTTTACCATCTGTATATGGTGCAAGTGCTCCTAAGATCAACGCAGCCGACATGCAAACTATTGGTTGGGAAATTGCACTATCATGGCGAGATAACAAGAAATTAGGTGGTCATGACTTTGAGTACGAAGTAAGTGCAGGATTAGGTGACTATCAATCCACTATCACACGATTTGATAACCCTACTAAAGTAATTGAGGCAGGTTATTATGAAGGCATGAGACTCGGAGAGATCTGGGGTTTCAAGACAGGTGGTCTTTTTGCTTCAGATGAAGCAGCCGCAGCATACGAAGTAGATCAATCGCTCGTATATGGTGACATCAACCTTGTTACTGTAGATGGCAAGACAGGCGCACGCGCGGGCGACCTTATCTATTTAGACCTAGATGGCGACGGTGTGATTGATAATGGTGCTGCTACTGCTGACGACTACGGTGATCGCGTGATTATTGGTAATAGTTTACCTCGTTATAGCTACAATTTCCGTCTCGGATTTGACTATTTCGGCTTTGATGTTTCTATGTTCTGGCAGGGTGTAGGTCGTCGCGATTGGTATCCTACCAACGAGGCTACTACCTTCTGGGGACCATATTCTCGTCCATACCAAGGTCTTATCCCAGAAGGTTTTATGGATCTAGTTTGGAATGAAAACAATCCTGATGCATACTTCCCACGTTACCGTGCTTACGAGGCTTTGGGCACACAAAACTCGCTCGGTCAACCTAATGACCGCTACCTGCAAAATATTGGTTACTTACGCTTTAAAAACCTCACTGTAGGATACACACTTCCTTGCTGGAAGAAAGTGTTCTCAGAGTTCCGCATCTACTTCTCAGGCGAAAACCTCTGGTACACGTCACCAATGAAAAAGTATTGCAAAACTATTGATCCAGAATCCGCAGCAGCACTAACCCAAGCTATCACATATGGATTCTCTAAGTCATTCACATTTGGTTTAACAGCTACATTCTAATAACAGGAGGAATATAATATGAAAAAAATATCATTTTTTATCGTTTTAACTTCAGTGCTTCTGCTCTCAGCATGTAGTATGGATAAGTATCCAGAAGACAAGCTGTCTCCTGAGACTTACTTCTCTTCTGCACAAGAGTTGAAGTTATACACCAACTATTTTTACAAGTTGATGCCTACAGGCGCAGACCTCTATGAAGAGGAGGGAGATCATTTTGTAGCACCCGTTCCTAGTCGTCAAGTACAGGGTACTCGTCTCATTCCTGAGACAGATAGCAAATGGAATTGGGAGGTATTACGCAAGATCAACTTCTACTTGGCTCACTCTGCGAACTGTGAGGATGCAGATGCTCGTGCACATTATGATGGTGTAGCGCACTTCTTCCGTGCATATTTCTACTTTGATAAAGTACGCAACTATGGCGATGTACCATGGTATAGCGAAGTGCTGAATTCTGATGACAAAGCACTACTTACTAAACCACGCGATAGTCGCCAGTTGGTGATAGATAGCATCATTGCAGATTTGGATTTTGCCATTGAGAATCTCTTTGAAACACGCACTCCATACGAAGTAAACAAGTGGACTGCACTTGCACTCAAATCTCGTGTATGTTTGTTCGAAGGAACATTCCGCAAGTATCATGCAGGTTTGACCTTCAACCCATATAACCTTCCATGGGAAAACCTTCTAGAGCAAGCAGTTGAAGCATCTGAGATACTGATGAATGAGAGTGGCTATGCACTGCACACCGATGAGGCAAGTGACAGCGAACCTTATCGTGCACTCTTTGCATCACTTAATGCAAATCCAGATGAATATATTTGGTCTCGCTGCTATAGTGCAGATCTTAACATCAAGAACAATGCTAATGCCTGGTCGGTAGCACGTACTACAGGTTTCACCAAGCGTTTTGTCAACATGTATCTTATGAAAGATGGCAGCCGCTTTACAGAGAAAGATGGCTATGCTACTATGGGTTATGTAGAGGAGTGCAAAGATCGTGATCCCCGTATGGCACAAACCATCCATACTCCAGGCTACATCCAATATGGTGCTACTAAGACCACCCCGGTAGATCTCAAGCAAACATCTACAGGCTACAAGTATATCAAGTATGTAATGGAGTCCAAATATAACACTTGGGACGCATCCTTGGTTTGCTTACCTATATTCCGTTACGCAGAGGTGTTGCTCAACTATGCAGAAGCTAAAGCTGAATTGGGAACACTCACCCAAGGTGATCTAGATATCTCCATCAACCTACTTCGCAAGCGCGTTGGCATGCCTAATCTCAATATGGCTGATGCCAATGCTAAACCATGTGCTTATATGGAGTCACTCTATCCTAATGTGACCCAATCAGTTAATAAGGGCGTTATCATGGAAATCCGTCGCGAGCGTCTCATTGAGACACCACTTGAGGGACTCCACTATTGGGACATCATGCGTTGGCGCGAAGGTCAAGCGTTCATCCAACCATATCTGGGTATTTATTTCTCTGCTCCAGGGAAATATGATTTAACGGGTGATGGAAAAGCAAATATCGTTATTATGGAAGAGGGTCAAACAGGCGGTGGCGGTATTGGCGTATCAAAACTCTATCTGGGTAGCGATCTCATATTGAGTGACGGTACATCTGGTAATATGTGGGCATTTAGTTCACTGACATTCCTCTTCGACGAGAAAAAAGATTACCTGAACCCAGTACCAACCAACGAACGTGTATTGACCAATGGCGCTGTGACACAAAACCCCGGTTGGAACGACGGATTGACATTCTAAATACACTCGAGTAGAGGACTAGGCTCATTTGACTAGTCCCTACTCTTTCAGCAGAACAAAAGATTCTAGAGAATCTCACAAAATATTATCTCAAACAACAAAAAATTTATTATTATGAAAAAATCTTTATTGATGATGGCTGCGTTGGCATTCGGATTAGCTGCTAATGCACAAACTAAGTATTTCTTCTCTCCTAATGGAGAAGGAAGTGGTGATTCTTGGGACGATCCCGCCGCTGCAGAGTATCTTGAAGTAACTCTTGCAGAAGCAGAACCAGGTACCGAGATTTATTTGATGGAAGGTAACTATTTCCCTCTTGACTCTCGCAAATGGACTATTGCACAAGGTGTGATTCTCAAAGGTGGTTACCCTACTACTATGACAGGTACCAATACTGCTATCGATTATACCAAAGCAGGGCAATCTGTATTCTCTGCAGACTTTGATGGTGATGGCAAGGGTGATAACACAGATTATGCATTTGTGTATGTTGGTAAGGCAGGTGAAGAATCAAACAAGACTGATGGTCAATTCTACAAGGATGTTCCTCTTACAGAAATCTGGGGTGTTACATTCCGCGATGGTGAACGTCAAGATGGAAAATATTGGGGTAACATGATTTTTGCCAAACACACCCAATTAGATCTCCACTTCTGCAAATTTATCAACAACGTAGCTCCTGAAGGTCAAAACAATGCAGCTATCGTTTCTTGGGGTAGCCAATTGCGTGTATTTGATTGTGTATTTGAAGGAAACCGTAGTCCTGGCGCTGGTTCTGCAGTCTTGATTCGTGCTCGCGAATCTAACTCATCTAATATTGAAGATGCTACTGCTGGTACTGGTAAAGTAAACAATACTCTAGCTTTGTTTGAGCGTTGCGAATTTACCAACAACACTACTACTGGCAACTATGGTGGTACACTCTCTGTAGCTGATACCGGAGGTACATTGTATATGATTAACTGTACAGTAACTGAAGGTACTGTTAACCGCGGTGGTGTTATTGCTCTAGGTGGCGCTCAAAATGATGGTTCTAATGCTCCACAAGCATACCTGATTAATAACACATTTGTTAACAATGTTGGAACCGACGCATCAAAATGGGTAGGTGGTGCATATCGTGCTGGTCAATTCTCGACTACATATTTTGCGAATAACATCATGGTTAACCCAGCTGCTGCTGATAACTTCAATGCGGCTAAAGCAGTAGTAGAATTGCAATACGGAACATGCTTGATGCATACTGCTGGTTATAATATCTTTGGTACAGTGACTAGCAATGGTGCTAGCGTGCAGTTTGCTGCAACTGACAAATTGACTACTTCTGCTACTGATGTAAATACTCAAGAGAAAATCTTTGGTACAGCTACTTTAGCTAACAACGGTGGCTTCTCTAAATCATTTATGCCTCTTGCAGCTCAAGCTACTTCTCTTTCTGTGGCTGATTTGCAAGCTGCTGTAGCTGCATGGCCTATGGAGGCTGCAGTCAAAGAGGTGATGGATCTCACTGTGGATCAACGTGGTTATACACGTGCCGCTACTACCATGTCTGGCTCTATTGATGGCGCTGCTCAAAGTCCTGCAACAGCTGTTGAGAACGTAGCTGCAAATGCTATCCAAGATGGTATCTATTATACATTGCAAGGTCAAGCTATTGGTAAAGACTTCCAAGCATTGCCAAGTGGTATGTACATCTGCAATGGTGTAAAAATTATTAAATAATTAATCCTATGCGAGTAGATTTTTTGAAAAAAATATTCGCTCTGACTCTCACCATAGCAGGCATCATGCCTGCTATGGCTGAAGAGGCTGGAGTGCATCGTTTTGCCACATTCAATGTGCGATTTACCAACAATGACGACGCAGGTGATAAATTGTGGGCAAATCGTAGAAAAGCGGTCACCGATATTGTCAAAGATTATGATTTAGACATTGTTGGTATGCAAGAGGTAACAGGAAGAACATATAACGGTACTAATCAATTGAAAGACTTGAAGTCATTGTTACCTAATTATACCAGTTATGATGTTGAGCGATCTGGTAGCGACTACTCGTATAATTGCATTTTCTATAAGGAGAATAAATATACGGTAGTAGATAAGGGCTTGTGGTATATCAACAGTCATCCTGAGACTCATGGAAACACATGGGATTACTTTGGTGATGCCAATACTATCGCGCGTACCGTGGCTTGGATTCGTTTCCGCGACAACGAGTCTAAAACAGAATTCTATTTTGCAGTCACTCACAAAAACTATAGCAAGGCATCCAATGGCGTATATGGCGCCGAACTCAATGTGCGTATGCTGAGCGATTTGGTTGGACAAATGCCAATCGTATTGGTGGGTGACTTCAATATGCACCGTTCGGATGAATACACCTATCGCCACTATCGTAGTCAGTTCTACGATGCAGCTTTGACAGTTCCATCCAGTTGCCATCCTTATGGTAACTTTACGCATACTACCAATGGTTGGTATCCTGCTACTAATTCCAACTGTAGCGGTAGCGAGTTTGACTACCATTTCTATGACCATATAACCGCTCTCGAGCATGTGATTATTACCGAGCATTATGGTCGCTCTGTGACACCATCTGATCACTTCCCAGTGATGGTGCGCTATAAATTTAATACGACCACTGCGCCAACTCGTTTCTACGCTAGCAATACTGCTGAACTGATGACAGCTGTGAGCAAAGCTACCCAACAAGATACGATCTGCTTGGCAGCAGGTGAGTATATACTCAATGAGACCATCACCCCTACTGTCAGTTTGACCATGGTAGGTGGTTATGATAAGAACTTTAAGGAAGTGGTGGGAACATCTACTTTGCGCCAATCCGAGGCAAAGCAGATTATCAATATCCCTCAATACTATTCGCTCACATTGCACAACCTCAACTTGGAGAATGGTTATACGGATTCTGCTGTGGGTGGCGGTCTGTTGGCCATCAATGGTGCCAAACTCAATCTATACAACTGCCGCTTCTCCAATAGTATGTCCACCACCAATGCGGGTGCTGTATATGCTAATGCACACGATATCCATATCGAGAATTGCGTGTTCGAAAACGATAGTGCCAAGAACTTGGGAGGTGCACTCTATGCACAAGCTATGGAGAAACTCGTGATCAAAGATTGCAAGTTCCTCAACAATGGTTCTGCTACAGGTGCCGCACTATATGTAGCTGGTGGACGTGTGCTAGATATCCAATGCAATAGCTTTGCCAATAATATCAGCAATAAGCAAGGTGCGCTTACCATTGATGTGACTGGTGCGCAAAAGAGTCTTGCAATCAAAGCTGATAAATATATCACCGCTGCGCACTTGGTCAATAACTCCTTCTTGAACAACGAATTGTATGCTAAGAAGGGTATTGCTACTGCTACCAAAGAGTTCGGTGGAGCAGCTATATATGCCAAAGTGTGGGATGAGGATAATATCCAGCACGTATTCAATATCGCGCATTGCTCGTTTATTGGTAATAATACCGATTTCACTGGCCTCAAGGCGAACTTCGCAGGTGGTGCGATTCGTATTGCACAAGGCAAGGCATGTTTGATGAATAACCTGACGTTGGCAAACACTGAGAAGTGCAGCGATACAGAAGTATCTTACGTGGATTATACCGTAGGATCAACGGTGGACTTGTGGAAGAATTCCAACAACTTGTACTCCAATGATGAGAGAATCAAGGGATGGGAGAATAGCTTGGTGAATACGATTGCTGGCAAGTGGAATGGCAAGGTATATACCGCGACTGTGCTGAACAATGGTTCGTATCTATTGCGTACCCCTTACTTAAATAATTTCAATCTAGGATATATTCCTACCAATTATCGCTTGTGTGAATCATCTTTTTCGTATGATATTGACGGCAACGGCAGTATGTCAGATTATCTGAAATACGATCAAATTCACAATGCACGTGCCAAATCTACATGCGTAGGAGCAATGGAATACAAGGAAGGCGTGACCTCCATCACCGAGGTACAACCTCAAGATGGTATCCAGCGCGTAGGCGAACACCAGTACGTAATGACTGGTGCGCCTAATGTGACAGTATATAACTTAGCGGGGCAATGCGTCTTGAACTCAAACAACGAGACCATCGATCTTTCTCCACTACCAAGTGGACTTTATATTGTTAATCAATACAAGATTATTCGATAATCATCATGAAATACCGACTGCTTACTTTACTCATCATCATTATCTCGTGTATCTCTTATGCACAAGCCCCTTGGATTATAGAAGTGGAAAATCCACTACAAGGAGAATATTACGGCATCACTTCTGCCAACGGACAAATAGGTATATTAAGTTCACGCTCGCCTCTCAAAATCGACAAACTCGTAGTGGGGGGGCTCTACGATATTTATGCCTCTGGTCGCGTTAACAACTATTTTCCTAATATCAACCCATTAGATGTTGAGATAAAAGTAGATGGTCAACGCTGCGAGCGTGGTAACATTCAAGATTATCATCAATCATTCAACTTGCACAATGCTGCGCACAACGGTATCTTTACCTACAAAGATGCCGTGCAGGTAGAATATTCTACAGTTGCACTTCGTCAGATGCCTTTCGGCTATATGATGGATATTATGATTATAGCCCACAAAGACTGCCACATACAAGTGCTCAATCAACATCGCGCCCACGAGGCTTTGCGTAATCCAGAAGATTACTTTTCCTATATTGATAACAAGGCCAATCCTTATACAACTACTTTCCCACGCTATGTAGTAATGACTACTGCAGCAGAAAGTCCAACAGGGCGCCATCAATTAGCAGCTACATCTGCCTTTCTATTCCCAGACAATAAGTCCGGCGGAGTGGAACACACTATCCGCCATCGTACCGATAGAGGTGTAGGTCGTCATACCATGGAGTTTGATCAGATGATGAAGAGTGGCGACACATTGCATGTAGCTGTAGTGGGAAATATCATGGGTAGCAACACTGTTCCAGATGTGCGCAACGAAGTGGAGAGACTCACTATTTTTCAACTTTTAGAGGGCTATCAGCGACTTTGGGAAAGACACAACGCAGCATGGGATAAGCTATGGATGAGCGACATTCAAGTTACAGGTGATGCACAAGCACAACAGGACATCCACTCAATGCTATATCATCACTACGCTTTCTTCCGCGAAGGTAATGCTTGGTCATGCTCACCAATGGGGCTTAGTGGTTTGGGCTATAACGGACACTGCTTTTGGGATACCGAGACATGGATGTATCCCGCCCTCTTGGTAATGCAGCCTCAGTTGGCTAAAGAGGCACTCGAATACCGTTATCAACGCCTCAATCGCGCGAAACAAAAAGCATACTTCTACGGATACAAAGGGGCGCTATTCCCATGGGAGAGTGCCGATAGCGGACAAGAAGAAGTTGCTCCGCACAATATGTATCCTAATGCAGAAATACATATCACGGGAGATATCGCGATTGCTGCATGGCAATATTATTGTGTGACACAAGACAAAGAGTGGTTGCAACAAAAGGGTTATCCCCTCATCTCTGAACCTGCCGATTTCTGGGTATCAAGAGCTGAGTTGGATAACAATGGAAGAGCGAACCTCTACCATATAATTGGAGCAGATGAGTGGAACAACAATGAACTTGGCGGAAAAATTATTGATAATAATGCCTATACCATGGGCGTTGCCAAGACCAATCTCTATTATGCTACACAAGCTGCACGCACATTGGGACTTAAACCCAAAAAGGAATGGATCGATATTGCCAATCGATTCCAATTCCAATATCTGCCTAATGGCGTGACAAAAGAACACGACACATACAATGGACAAGTAACTAAACAAGCAGATGTCTCTCTACTATCATTTCCATTGAAAGTAGTTACAGACACTACACAAATACGCAAAGACTTAGAGTATTACATCGAAAAAGTGCCCGTTAAGAAGACACCTGCCATGTCTAAGTCCATCTATAGCATTCTATATGCGCGTTTAGGAGAGACTGACAAGGCACTACACTACTTCTACGACTCATACGTGCCAAACCTCAATCCCCCATTCCGAGTGATTGCGGAGTTCAATGGAGGAACCAATCCTTATTTCATCACAGGAGCGGGTGGTACACTACAGTCTATCATCTTTGGTTTTGCAGGATTAGACATCACCGAGAAAGGTATAAGACCTACACATACACCTATACTACCACAAGAATGGACATCTCTAACCATCACTGTGGCAGGTAAAAATATTATTCAAATCAAGAAATAAATCATTAAAACTAATATTATACTATTATGACACGAGCAGAATTTCTCAAAATGATGGGTGCAGGTGCCGCAGTATTAGCTTTAGATACTGTACCAGGCGCATCATTGATTCAATCAGCTAATGCACAAACCACTACTACACCACTCAAGAAAAACCAAGAAAGATTGGCATTCGGATTACCAAATCAAGAAGCTAAAGTAGATAAACCTATAACTGCCATCGTTATTGGTGCTGGTGCACGTGGTAGTGTATATGCTAGTTACTCTACAGAATACTCAAAAGCTCTCAAGATTGTGGGCGTAGCAGACATTAATACTACACGACGTGATTTGATGAAGGATCTTTATGGCATCGCTCCAGAGCATTGCTTTAGCGATTGGAAAGAAGTCTTCAGCCTTCCTAAATTTGCAGATGCAGTCATCATTGCAACTCCTGACAACCTGCACTATGCCCCATGTATGCAGGCTTTGGCAGCGGGCTACGATGTGCTCCTCGAGAAACCTATTGCACAAACCGAAAAAGAATGTGAAAACATCCTCAAACAAGCCAAGAAATACGGTCGCATCGTAGGTGTATGCCACGTATTACGCTATTCTCCATATTTCCGTGCACTCAAACGCGTACTTGATGAAGGTCGTGTAGGTGATGTGCTCAGTATCCAGCACTTAGAGCCTATTCGTTTCCACCACTTTGCACACTCTTATGTACGTGGAAACTGGCAATCTTCAAAGAAGACTACCCCACTCATTCTGGCCAAAGCTTGCCACGACTTGGACATCGTGCGTTGGCTGCTCAACAAACCTTGTAAACAAGTGACTGCTTTTGGCGACCTTAGTTTCTTCAAACGTCAGAACGAACCTGCAGGCGCAGCTGATCGTTGCGAAGATTGCTCAGTAGAGAGCCAATGTCCTTTCTCTGCACAACGCATCTATGTAAAGCAACACCGTTATCTCTATGTCTTTGACAATCTACCAAATGATCGTGCTGCTAAGGATATCAAGATAAAGGAGTATCTACGTACCACAGATTACGGACGTTGCGTATTCCGCAGCCAGAATGATCAGGTAGATCACTATGTGTGCAATATGCAATTCGAAGACCAAGTTACAGCATCTATGTCTGTAGAGGCAATGACTTCATCTGGCGGACGCAAGACGCGTATTATGGGTACCAAGGCCGATATTGTAGGTGATATGAAGACCTTTACTCTTACCGATTTCTTGACCGGCAAACAATATATCTGGGACGAGGATATCTCCAAGCTCCCTGGCTACGAGGGTCACGCAGGCGGCGACTGGGGTATTATGAAGGATTTCGTACTCGCTGTGGCTAACCACGATGAAAAATACCTCAGCTCTACCATAGATGTATCAGTAGAGAGCCACATCATGGGCTTCAAGGCTGAGATTTCACGCAAACGCAATATCATTGCTAAGATGTAAGAACATATGAATACACATCTTCGTAATTGCTTGGGCGTATTAGTAGTCATTGCTACTTTTGCGCTAATCGCATGCAGTTCAACAACATGCGACAAGACACCTCGCTCCGAGCAGATTCGTGCTGACTTACTCAATCCTACAAGTAAGCGTGTATTGGTAGCTTCACATAGAGCAGACTGGAGAAATTATCCAGAAAACTCGCTCGAGGCTATCCATAGCGCCATTGAGATGGGCGTGGATATCTTGGAGATTGATGTACAGTGCACGGCTGACAGTCAGTTGATTATTATGCACGATTCCAAGATTGATCGTACTACAACTGGCAAAGGACGCATCAGCGAGTTGACTTTAGATAGCATACAGAAATGTCGTCTTAAGAATGGTGTCAACATCCGAACACGCTACCATATTCCTACTCTGCGAGAAGTGTTATTAGCTTGCAAAGGACGCGTCTTAATCAATTTGGATAAAGCAGATCGTTACTTCGATTTGGTAGTACCTTTGCTCATAGAGACCGGTACTACTCGCCAAATTATCATGAAGGGACGCAGACCTGCACACGAGGTGGACTCACTCTATGGCAAATACCTCAATGAATTGATCTATATGCCTATTGTCAATATGGACAAGGCAGAGAATATCAATATTCTCCAAGGACATATACCTGCTAATCGTTGTGCTTTTGAGCTTACCTATCGCGAAGATCCGACTTATATGCTGCAAGCCTATGACCTGCTAAACGGTAAATCTCGCATTTGGGTCAACTGTCTGTGGGATACATTATGTGGTGGACATGAGGATGATCAGGCGCTCCTAGATCCAGATGCACACTATGGTTACCTTATTCATACATTGGGAGCTAGTATTATTCAGACAGATAGACCTGAGTTTCTCATCCACTATCTCAAACAACACAAATTACGCTAATGTCACTATTCTCTTTTTATAAGCAGTCTCCTGCACAAACGCTATGCTCAGATGATAAGCAAACTATTGATAAACGTTTCAAACGTTTACAGTGGTCTTCCTTCATCGCTATCACATTAGGATATAGTTTGTACTACGTATGCAGAACCAGTCTCAATGTGGTCAAAAAGCCTATCATGGATTCTGGGGTTCTGGATGCTTCGCAATTAGGTGTCATATCTTCTGCCCTGCTCTTTACATATGCTATAGGTAAGTTTATCAATGGTTTTTTGGCTGACTATAGCAATATCCGTAAGTTTATGGCTACGGGTATCCTCGTCTCTACTGTAGCGAATATCACAGTTGGCATCTTGGGTTTGCTCACACTCGGTCAAACACTCATCTCCATATCGGCTTTCTACCTACTATTTGCGATCCTTTGGGGTATCAATGGTTGGGCACAGAGTATGGGAGCACCACCTAGCATTGTCGCGCTCTCTCGTTGGTATTCCAAGTCCAATCGAGGTACTTTCTACGGTTTTTTCTCTGCAAGCCACAATATTGGAGAGTTCCTCTCATTCCTTTTTGTAGGTGGGCTAGTTAGTGTAGCTGGATGGCAATATGGTTTTATCGGTGCAGCTATCGCCGGTGCATTGGGTGTCATACTCATCATATTCATGCTGCATGACTCTCCTGAGTCTAAGGGTTTGCCATCTGTAGCAGTTTGGGCAGGTGAAGAGACCATTGAGGAGCATGCTAAGACGGTCAATACCAAGTCTGCACAGCGCGACGTCTTGCGTAATCCATACGTCTGGGTACTTGCGGGTGCTTCTGCATTTATGTATATCAGTAGATACGCCATTAACGGTTGGGGTGTTTTATACCTACAAGAAGTGAAAGGTTTTGACTTGGCTTTAGCGACGCAGATCATTTCTATCAACGCACTTTTAGGTATAGTAGGAACTATATTCTCTGGTTGGATATCTGATACCATGTTCAAAGGAAACAGATACCTTCCTGCTGTAGTGGCTGGTATCATGGAAGTGATAGCATTGATTCTATTTGCTTTCGGAGGCAATGCGTTGTGGATCAATATACTATCTATGGTGCTCTTTGGTATAGCCATCGGTGTGTTGATATGTTTTCTTGGCGGATTGATGGCCGTTGATATTGTTTCCCGCGAGGCATCGGGTGCTGCTTTAGGTGTTGTCGGTATCGCCAGCTATGCAGCTGCAGGACTACAAGATATTGCATCAGGCGTGCTAATCGATGCCAACAAGGTACTCCTCTCCTCTGAAGGAGACAGTCCTATATACCAATATGACTTCTCACAAGCCCTTTGGTTCTGGATTATAGCCGCTGCACTATCTGTTCTATTGGTTTGTGTGGTTTGGAATAAATCTAACAAAAAGACAATCACTCAGTAAATTCTATGTTATGAAATTATCTGCAATCATTCTCAATCTTGTTTTTTCTGTCGCACTTTTTGCCGCAAATCCTAATTATACGATATTTCTCTATCCAGATGGCAACAAACCAAATGAAAATGGATATGTAGCTGCGGATGAAGAGGAGAAGAACAAGCGTCTGTATAAGACATCGGAACCAAGAATGGACATCTATTTACCTAAGGAAAAAGCAGATGCTATCATTCTTGCATGTCCAGGAGGAGGCTATGTCTTTACTTCTATCCCTAACGAAGGCGAAGCAGTAGCCAACTACTTTACACCACGTAATATCGCTGTAGCCGTTCTCAAATATCGTATGCCCAACCAAAACCAAGATGTACCTCTTTCTGACGCTATCAAGGCCATGGAAATACTGAGAGATAGTGCGCAAATATGGGGCGTACCTACCAATCATATCGGTGTGATAGGATTTTCAGCTGGTGGCCATCTCGCAGCAACGTTGGTCACTAAGTATGCTGGTGAAAAATCACGACCAGATTTTGGGATATTAGTATATCCTGTTATCAGCATGGATGCTACAATCACACATAAGGGATCATGCAAACAACTCTTAGGAGACGATCCTTCTGAAGAACAGCGTATACAATGGTCAGCAGAAAAATGTGTAAGTTTGAATACACCACCTTGCTTTATCGTTCATTGTCAAGATGATAAAACTGTGATGGTTGAAAATTCCATTCGAATGTATCAAGCCCTCACAGCATATGGTATAAAAGCAGAAATGCTACTTTTACCTACAGGTGCACATGGTTGGGGATTTAGCAAACAAATCCCACAAAAAGAGATATTTGAAGCTGCTATGAATCAATTTATTAATCAGCAAATTAAATAGACCCCATATGATTAAAAACATCATTTTTGACTTTGGAGGAGTACTCGTAGATTGGAATCCTCACCATTTATACGATTCCTATTTTGGAGATGTTGATTCTGCTGAATGGTTCCTCAAAAACATCTGTACTATGGATTGGAATATCCAAATGGACGCGGGTAAACCTTTTCAACAAGGTGTAGAAGAGAAGATTGCAGAATATCCAAAATGGGAACAGGAAATCAAATTGTATTCAGATAGATGGATAGACATGATGGGAGATACCATTCCACATATGTACGACTGGATTCTACAACTCAAAGAAGAAGGATACGCTGTATATGGTTTAACCAACTGGTCTATAGAAACTTTTCCACTCGTAAAAGACAAATATGCTATTTTCAAACTGATGGATGGAATTGTGATGTCCGGCGAGGAGAAGGTGACCAAACCTGATCCAAAAATATATAATATCTTATTAGATCGTTACCAACTCCTCCCTGATGAGTGCGTATTTTTTGACGACAATATCAATAATGTTATTGCCGCAAGAAATATCGGTATACATGCCATACAATTTCAATCAATGGAACAAGCGAAAGAGTCACTTTCCTTGATTACACATTCCTAAAATCTTGTTAGAAAATCATTAGTGTCCGATAAAAACAAGAAACGTTTATTTAACACTGATGTCGTAGGGATGTCCCATTGATGTCCCATAGTGGTCGCGAAGTGGTCGCCTAACAGACAAAGTGACAAATACATTGATTAAAACTGAGTAGACAATTCAGTGTGAAGTTATTGTCTGGAGGAGAGGCGCGTCCATTGCAGATAGCCGTAGATACAATTAGTACACCAGAAAGCATACTGAGCAACCATACAATAGTTGCCCGCACGCAGCCACATGACGGTAGCCAAGATGTCCACGAAAAGCCATGACCATCAAGATCTGCGCTGCTAGTATCCCATTCGCCCTTATGACGGAAAAGAAGGTGCGATTCGAAGCTTCTATGCCCAAAGAATTTACTCGGGTAGTTCACTAATATACCTTACTTATTATCGCCAAGCCAATGCTTGGCGGTGATTGTTGATGAACATAAAAATAGGTGGTAACACATCGGATGTTTGGCACAGTATTTGTATATATCCCTATACAAAGGCAAATGACAAGCAAACTAAATAAGAGAATGTTGTCATCCACCTTGACCTAACTATCAAAATTTATTGTTTATGTTACCTACAATCAAAAGGCAAAACCAAAATTGGTTGCCCAGTATTTTCAACGATTTCTTTAACGACGAGTGGTTTCCTATGCGCGCAGCAGTTGCAGCTGCGCCTGCCATCAATGTGAAAGAATCAGACAAAGCCTTCGAAATCGAAATGGCTGTGCCTGGTATGACGAAAGAAGATTTTCGTGTACATGTCAACGACCGAGACCAATTGGTGGTTTTCGTAGAGAAAAAACACGAAAACAAAGAGGAGGATAAATCTTCCAAATTTCTTCGGCGTGAATTCAACTACACACGCTTTGAGCAGGCGCTATTGTTGCCCGAAAACGTTGACCGCGAGGCGATTACTGCTAAAGTGTGTAGTGGAGTGCTTCACATTACCCTTCCTAAGTTGGAGAATATTCCAGCCAAAGAACCAACTCGCGTGATAGAGATTCAATAGCCATTGAGGGATTCCCTCAACAAAAGAGTATTTTCATAATGGATAAGGTGCCGATTGGCACCTTATCTTCTGTGGTGAATCCTAGATGATTCCATGATTATGTGACCCCGGTGGGATTCAAACCCACGACCTTCAGAACCGGAATCTGACGCTCTATTCAGCTAAGCTACGGAGCCCCGCGTTTGGCGCGATGAAATATCAATTAGTCGCGACGACCTACAAGTATTAATACATAATACACCAACGTACCCAATGATGATAATGCAGCAACCACATAGGTATAGGCTGCACTGCGCAAAGCAGAAGCAGCCATTGGTGTTGTTTCTCTATCGGTAATACCCGATTGCTCAAGCCATGCCACAGCTCTCGTGCTAGCATTGATCTCTACAGGCAACGTGATGAAAGCAAATAGCGTGGTGAAACCATACAAGATTACTCCCGCCATAAGCAGTTGTGGGAAAATCTCTATCATCAAGATACCACCAAGCAATAGCCATGTTAGCCAGCGAGAAGCGAATGTGACAATAGGTACAAGCGCCGTACGCATGTTCAATGGAGCATACTCATAGGCATGTTGCAGCGCGTGTCCACACTCATGTGCCGCCACTGCGGCAGCCGCAACGCTATTGGAACTATAAACACCTTCGGAGAGATTTACAGTTTTGTTGCGAGGATCATAGTGGTCGGTCAAATGTCCTGGTGTGCAAGTCACAGTCACATCGGTTATACCATTATCACGCAACATCTTCTCTGCCACTTCTTTACCAGTAAGGTGCAAATAGACTTTGGAATATTTTTTGAAGCGGTAGTTGAGCAATCCGCTCACAGCCCAACTTAAGAGGGCTATAGTGATGAATAAAATGAAATACATAATCCGTTAAATTAAGGTTTTCGTTTTTGGCGTCTACATACTTTGCAATGTCCATGTATGTATAACGTAAAATATTCTGGAACGAAATTGGTAAACTTTTTGTCGGCCAACATGCGGTTGATGGTGGTATCCTTCACATCACTAATACGTCCACAACGCTGACAAATAACCTTGATGCTCGAACTTTGAGGATGGATGAGTTCGTATTGCCCTGCGCGTACTCCAAATTCCTTGTCTAGTCGGCGCAAGACACCTGCTTGCTCCAGCATATTTAGGTTGTTGTATATCGTAGCCCTACTGATATTGATTTCAACCAAAGCATTGCGCAATTCTTCGACAGAGAATGTTTGCAAATTGCAGACAGTTTGCAAGATTGTATATCGCTCGGTAGTATGATTCATATGGTGTGCATCCAAATATGCACACATCTTCTCATACGCTTTGCGAAAAATATCGTTCGTCTTATTGGGCATTAAATGGGTTTAATATACGCGCGGCGACGTTTGTGATATTTATGTGGGAATGCCTCCCAGTGGCTAAGGTTCTTGCTATTCGTTTCCATGATAGCAGTCGTTTCAACGCGCTTGATGCCATACTTGACGAAATATGGATGTTGATCCGCAATAATCACAGCATTCAAACCGCGGTCTTGATAATCAGGACGTACAGCAATGATAAGCAAGTCAAAGGCTTCGTATGTTTTGGATTTCAGAGCCTTTAGCACGTGATACCAGCCAAATGGGAATAATCTTCCTTTGCATTTTCTCAATGCATTGGATATATCTGGCATACCAACTCCCACTCCTACTACTTCATCATGCTCGTTGACAACGACTGTGACAAAATCAAAGTTGAGTAATGGGAAATACATGTCACAATAGTGACGTTTTTGACGATCTGTAAGCGCTTGGAAATTGTAGAGTTTTTGATAAGCAACATCTATAACATCCATATAAGAGGTACCATATTTTTTCACCAACTCTTTGACGCTTTTCACCTTATCTACACGTACATTACTACGTTGCTCCACGATTTTCGCCATACGACCAAAGCGCTCAGGCAACTCTTGTGGAGGATAAATTTGTATCTCAATCCAGTCATTCTCTTTGGTCAAACCATATGCCTCCATATGCTTCACGTAGTATGGGTAGTTGTACAGTGATGCCATTGGCGCCAAATGCTCATATCCCTCAATGAGCAAACCTTGATGATCAAAATCCGTAAAACCAACAGGACCATTGATGCCATCCATTCCCTTGGCCTTTCCCCATGCTGCTACTGCATCAAGCAATGCCTTGCTTACTTCCAAATCATCAATAAAATCAATCCATCCAAAACGCACATGCTTCACATTCCAATTTCGATTGGCTTCGTGATTGATAATTCCTGCGATTCGTCCTACAGTTTTTCCATCCCTATAAGCCATATAGAGCACATGCTCACAAACTTCAAAAGCAGGATTCTTCTTGAGATTGAACGTATCCATCTCATCCAAAATCAAAGAAGGACAGAAATTGTCGCAGTCTTTATAAAATTCATTCCCAAATTGCACAAAGCGCAATAAATCACGTTTTGAGGTGATTTCTTTAATTTCTACAGCCATAATACTCAAAAAATATACAAATTTGGGCACAAAAGTACAAATAATTTTTAAAAACACCAAATATGTCGGGATTTTTTTGTAATTTTGCAGCCGATTTTGTAAAGAACGATATTTAATTCTTAAATAACGGTATGAAAAAACTGAATTCTGTAGCTGTTTATTGCGCAAGTTCGAATAAAATACGTCCCTCGTATGTAGAGGCAGCAGAGCGTTTAGGAGCCGAGTTCGCGAAACATGGAATTCGCTTGATATATGGTGATGGTGGCATCGGATTGATGGCTGCCACTGCACGTGGTGCGTTGGCCGAAGGCGGAGAGGTACTGGGAATCATTCCGCAATTTATGGTGGATCAAGGATGGAACAATCCCAATAGCACAGAGACTATCGTCACCCAAACCATGCACCAACGCAAAGCCAAAATATGTGAGTTGGCAGATGCCATGGTAGCACTTCCAGGTGCTATCGGCACCTTTGAGGAACTTTTGGAATGCCTGACATGGAAGCAATTAGGACTGCATAATTCGCCAGTTGTGATATTGAATACCGAAGGTTACTACGATCGCCTGCTTGCTTGCATTGATTATATGATTGAAGAGCAGATGATGCGTCCAATTCACCGCGAAATGTTTACGGTAGTTTCCCAACCAGAAGAAGTATTAGATGCCATTTTATCAAGTCCAGAATGGGATCCTAGTACACGTCGCTTAGCGGCAATATAAGTAACTGTTGTTGAATAATTTAGTGCACATATCATCACCTATTTCAGAATCTTGGGTTTACTGGATTCTATTGCTCTTTTTTGTTTTGGTTGCGGTCAATCGTTCCGTTAGAGATAGTGTGGTGGTTGCGCTACGCAACTCGTTCAGTCATTCAGAGCGTGTATATGGAGGGCAATCGCAAAACATACTGGCGATTAGCACCGCATGGATCTTCCGCACAGGAGTGTTGGCAATGGCAATTTATGTGCTGTCATACACTTCCGAACAATTTACTTTTATGGCATATACTAAGACCTTGGGGGCTGTTGCACTTATTGAGGTTATACGTCATATTTTGCTGCTTGGAGTAGGATGGGTATTTCTCTCTAACAATCAATTGGCCAATGGCATAGGGCAGTTGGAGCTTGTCCGCAATGTGGCATGTGTTTTGTTGTTGCCAGTATTGCTACTATTAATCCGATTGAATTATCCTATGCTTCACTTTATTTTGCTTGGGATAATTGGCTTGGTATTTACAGTATTAGTAATAGCAAAATCCACGTTGTTATTCTATAAAAACATATTATCGATTTTTTATATTTTCCTATATTTTATATATCTAGAGATCATTCCTGTCGCAGGAATGGTGCTTTGGACTAAACATATATTACAATGAAGCAAGTAAAAAAGATTTTAATTTCGCAGCCTCGTCCACAAGTGGAGCGTAATCCATACTCGGGCATGGAAAATGATTATGGGGTACAGTGTGACTTTCATCAACTGATTAAGGTTGAGGGGATAGGAGTGCGCGAATTTCGTGACCAACACATTTATTTGGAAGACTATACGGCGGTAATTGTAAACTCGCGTCTGGGTATTGACCATTATTTTAGGATGGCAGAAGAAATGCGCTTTTCTGTACCTGAATCAATGCACTATTATTGCATCTCAGAGGCTGTAGGTAATTATTTACAAAAGTACATCCAATACCGCAAGCGCAAAGTTTTTGCAGCCGAAAACAATCGTTTTGAGGATTTGCTGCCTGCTATGCATCGTCGGCCTCAGGAGAAATACCTCATGGTGATGTCAGATGTGCATAACGAGGAAACATTAAATATGTTTGCAGAGAACAACATCGTTGTCAAACCTGCCATCATGTATCGCACAGTAGCTACTGAATGGCCCAAGGATAAGTCGTTTGACTACGATATGATTGTGCTGTTCACGCCATCTGGTGTGGCTGCATTGCGCAAGAATTTCCCTGATTGGGAGCAAGGTGATACCGTGATTGCCGCTTTTGGCGCCAATACAGTTGCAGCGTTGGAAGAAGCAGGTCTTCGAGTGGACATCAAGGCACCATCGCCCAAATATCCTAGTATCACCACTGCAATTAAGGACTATTTAGAACAACAACACGGCTAATAATCCAAGGTATGAATGTGACCTTTCCAAAATCGGAAAAATTGTGTAGTGATATTGCTATCGATACGCTTTACAAAACAGGTAAAAAGTTCGTAGCATGGCCTATGCGTGTCACATATCTACCCATTACGGATGCGCCCACTCAAGTGTTGATTTGGGCACCAAAATCCTTGTTCAAGCACGCAGTTGATCGCAATCACATGCGCCGACTAATGCGTGAGGCATATCGACTCAACAAGCATATTTTGTGTACAGAGAATAAGTATTACCACTTGGCATTCAACTATATAGACAAGCAAACACAAGACTTTCACGTGATAGAAAAAGCCATGAAGAAAGCCTTGCAGCGCTTAGCTACATTGGAGGAATAATGAAAAAAATAGTACGCCACATATGCTTGTTGCCTGTCTATTTTTATAGACATTGTATCTCTCCGCTTACACCGCCAAGTTGCCGATTCACCCCCACTTGCAGCCAATACATGGTGGAGGCAGTTATGAAATATGGTATATTCAAAGGGGGCTGGTTGGGCATAAAACGTATTTTACGTTGCCACCCATGGGGCGGCAGTGGCTATGACCCCGTACCATGATTAGTTTAATGTTTAGAGTTTAGAGAGTTATGCGTATAGATATATTGACAGCTTGTCCAGAATTGCTGGAATCTCCATTGAATCACTCCATCGTGCAACGCGCCAAGGATAAGGGACTGGTGGAGATATACGTGCATAATCTTCGTGATTTCACCTTGGACAAACACCGCAAAATCGATGACTATGCATTTGGGTTTGGAGCAGGAATGGTGTTGCAAGTAGAGCCTATTGATAGGGCGATTAGTTATCTCACTAGCCAGCGTCAGTACGATGAAATCATCTTTACCGCTCCTGATGGTGAACGATTTACGCAAAAAGAGGCCAATACCCTCTCACTCAAAGAGAATATCATCATCCTTTGTGGACATTACAAAGGTGTTGACCAACGTGTGCGTGACCACCTCATTACCAAAGAATACACAATTGGCGATTTTGTCTTGACGGGTGGTGAGATGCCAGCTGCCATCATGACGGATGCCATCGTGCGCCTCTTGCCAGGCGCGATGGGCGACGAAACAAGTGCGCTGAGCGATAGTTTTCAGGACGGGCTACTCGAACCAGGAGTCTATACTCGCCCAGCAGAATACAAGGGTTGGAAGGTGCCAGAAATACTACTTTCGGGGCATCAAGCCAAGATAGAAGAGTGGTTGTACGAGGAGAGTCTGCGCCATACACGCGAACGACGTCCTGACCTATTGGAAGAATAACCCAATAAAAATGAAATACCATGAAACGTTTATCTTTTTTACTACTTTTTAGTATAATAGCGCTCAATGGACACTCTTATCACTTGGAGCGTTTGAGCAACCAGCAATGCTCATCGGATGTCTTATCAGATCGCCTTACTGCCTTGCATAAGCAACATGGTGACCATCTTACGTGGAAGCAGGTTAAGACATTATTATCCGAAACAACGGGCTTATATACCGCTGTACAATTAAAGCCAGAAGAAGATGTGCAATTGCAAACAGCTTTTCAAAATATGATGCGCCAACAAGCGTCTGTCAAAACACTTTACAAAGATATCAATGCGTTGGCTGCTAAGGCATTAGCGCTGCTCAACCACAAGGCAGGATTGGCCTGGACCACGCATGGCCACACAGCTGCTGCGGTACCTATCTTTGCTATTGGCGTAGGAGCAGAGCGTTTCACAGGCTGGCATGACAACAGCGAAATCGCCCCATTGATTTATCAAGCGACAGTTCGTAAAGTGTATTTTCTACGATTTACTTGCAGGTGTGAAAAAAAAGTAGTAATTTTGTCCTAAAATGGGATTAAGTATGGCACTGAAAGGAAAATATGAACAATCGCATTGGGCGATCAAAGTACTTCAATGGGTAGGATGTGTCTTGTTGTTGAGTATGTTCGCTGCAGGGAGCATATTCTTTTTTGAACAGCCACTATCAATAAACGCGCTGAAATGGGTTCAATTTATCCAATCCACAGCAATGTTTCTGCTACCACCACTGTGCATGGCATATTTATGGAGTAAGCAACCATTGGATTGGTTGAAGGTTAAAGGTGAAAGATTAAAGGTTAAAGGTGAGAGTTTATGGGCAGTAATGCTAATGTTGGTAGCGTTGCCTGCGATTAATTTGTTGGGGCATCTGAATCAACAAATGACCCTACCCGCATTTTTGGAGCCATTAGAACAATGGATGAAGACCTCGGAAGAGAGTGCGAAAGTACTGACTGAACAATTTCTTAATGTAACCACCTTTAGCGGATTGATTATCAATCTACTATTAATGGCCCTATTGCCTGCTGTAGCAGAGGAATTAACGTTTAGAGGGGTGCTGATGAACCTTTTTAGGGTTAAAGGTAAAAGGTTAAAGGTTAAAGGAGAGGGAGTGCCTCACTTGGCGATATGGTGTAGTGCGATATTGTTTTCAGCCATTCATTTGCAGTTTTATGGATTTGTACCTCGTATGTTGATGGGGGCGCTATTTGGATATATGTTAGTATGGACAGGCAGTCTGTGGATACCCATACTAATGCACTTTAC
>JAFYSK010000070.1 GCA_017559385.1 Paludibacteraceae bacterium
AAACTCAGCAGCAAGACCAACCCGATGAACGCTACCGCGAAGTACTGCATCGGGATATTCGGATTGTAGCTAATGAAGAGCCATGTGGCAGGCACTCCGAAGATGAGCTCCACTACTAGCAAAGCGATGGTACCTACCAATCCCACTCCCACAGCTGCGGAGAAATTACTCTTGTCTTTGAGCAGCATCGCGCGAGCAGGATAGTCGCCTGCATGGTAAGGCGTGATGAATGCGCCCACATAACCATAATAGACCTGGCGCTGCGCACCCCAAATGGTCATAGGTTCGGTCTTGCGGAGCAGCAAGCGCCATTTGCCCGCCTCGGCAGCCACATTGAGCGGCATGAGCAGGAGGATAGCAATGAGCGTGAGCCAAAGCCCTACATCAGCAGTCTGGAAAGCTGCGAGGAAAGATGAATAATCATCGAAAATAGTGAGACGATAGACCAAATAACCATACGCCGCAAAGATAAGCAGCATATTAAAAATACGTAGGTATGATTTATTCGGTTTCATTTCGGGTGCAAAGATACTAAAAATTTGTGTAAACACAAAATTTTTTTGCAATTGTTGGGATATTTGCGTTATTTTTAGTACTTTTGCAGGTGAAATGCAAGGAATTAGATGGATATTGTCGTTGGTAGGGCTGTGTGTGGTATTGGCTATGCATGGTCAGAGTGTAGCAATAGAAGATGTATTAGAAGATATCTACAACCAACTTTCTGAAGAGGATGAAATATTGCAAGAGGATGTGCAAGAACAGTTGATGAATATAGCTGCGAATCCTATCGATTTGAATCATACAAACGCAGACGAGTTGGCAGAGTTGATGTTCTTGAGCGACGAGCAGATTGATGCCATTTTGATGTATCAATATGAGCATGGTTTTAAGGAGATATATGAATTGCAACTGATTGATTGTCTAAAGGATTATGAGATACGGAATTTGTTGCCATTTGTTAGGGTGGATAGTTTAGAAGTTCAGGAGTTTAGGAGTTCAGGAGGTAAGAAAATGTATTTTAGGGAGGTGTTTCACTATGCAAAGCATGAGATGACGCTGAGAATGGATGCACGAAATATCGAGGATTTTGAGGGTGATCCGATGTATGGGAAACTGAGGTATCGGTTTAATTATCGAAATCGTGTACAGGCGGGTGTGAGTGTATTGAGGCGACAAGGTGATGAGGCGATAAGGCAAGAAGGCGAGAGATGGGATTATGGAGGATACATTCAACTGAAGGATATTGGACCTATGAAAACTGTTGTAGCCGGCAATTATCAGGCGAGTTTTGGTTATGGATTGGTGGTTGGTAGCCCGTTCAAACGAGGAAAAATTGCCTATATTCAGTCAACTGCTACGACGGATGAAGGGTTGAAGAAATATAGTTCGGTAGGCGATAGTTATCATTATTTTCATGGTGTTGGTGCGACAGCAAGAGTGAGCCGGTGGGCCGATGTGAGTGCGTTTTATTCGTTGCGCAAAGGCAAAGAGGAAGCGTGGAATCATGTGGTGGGAGTGAATGCAACAGGTCGATGGAATCGGCTGAAAGTGGGAATAACGGCGGTGGAGACTATAGAGGCGACTTCGTCGCAGTTTAGAGAACGCTCGCAAGCGAGCTATAGTTTAGAGGTAAAAGGGCGAGATGTGAGCGGAGTGATGGGTGTGAATGCGAGGTGGAATATGGGTAAGGTGGATATTTGGGGTGAAGTGGCAACAAGTCATGGAAATACATGGGGAGTGGGCGTGATAACGGGTGTGCGGTATAGACCTATATCGGATTTGAATTTGTTGGCCATATACAGGTATTATTCGCCTGAATTTGATAATGTGTATGCCAATTCGTTGTGCTCATGGTCGAGGATGAAGGATGAGCATGGCGGATATTTGGGAGTAGAATATAATCGATTGAAAAACTGGCAGTTGTCGGCATTCGGCGATGTATGGAAAACAGGCTTTGAGACCATGGCACAAGCCGATTTTATACCACAGAAAAACTACCGAATGCATACACGTTTTCGGGTAAAACGCAAGGATGAGAAAGACACTTATTCTCTCAGGTGGAATATGGTATATAACTTTGGTCAATGGAAGATGAAGACGCAAGCGGATGGCAATATGGTGCAGGCAAAAGGAGCGTGGACATATGGTTGGTCGGTGTTGCAAGACGTGGAATATCGGTTTTCGGAAGTGCCAATCGTATTGCAGTTGAGGGCACAAGCGTTTGATGCGAGAGAGTGGAACAACCGCGTATATATTTACGAAAATGATGTGCTGTATGCGTATGCTATTCCATTTGTGTATGGATTAGGTGGGCGGTTTTGGTTGAATGCGCGGTATAAGATTAACGATACTTTTTCGCTGTATCTGCGGGTAAGCGAGACTATTTACCAGCGCGCATGGGCAATGGAGCACGATAAAAAAAGTACGCGCACGGATGTGCACGCACTTTTACGTGTGAAACTTTAAGTTTAAAACTCTACCACAAATCCCGCGTGGACATTGATACCAGCTTGGGCGTAATACCAACAGCAACGGCTATCGTCCATGAATCGACTTGCCTCGGCACCACCATTGTTGGCATACTTGGCATTGAAGATATTGTTGATTTGGCACAAAAGGCGGATGTCAGGGCATTGGCTATTGGCTATTGGTAGCTGGTATTGGAGATTGAGATTCGTGGTAGAATACGCACGAAGCATCGCGTTCTCGTCCTCGGTATTATCGAGGTATTGTTTGCCTACCACATTTGTCTGTACGGTGGCAGTAAATCCAGCTATATCAAAGGTGAAGAGCGACATGGCTGTAATCGAAGGCGAGAAGGCAATGGTGGTAGTACCTACCACAGAATCCTGCCCTACCCAATTCCAGTTGTCTTGATCGTCATAAAGGTCGATGTATTGATGGTAGTTGAGAATCTTGTTGCGCGATGCCACTACATTCATATCCCAACGCAGCCAATCTGTGATCTTTACGCCTGCTGTGATCTCTGCTCCCATGCGGTAGGAGTCTTTGACATTCTTCGTCTTGTAGGCACCCACATCGTTGTACTCGCCAGTAAGCACAAGCTGGTTGTCGTAGTCCATCAAATAAAGATTTGCTCCGACTGCAAAACGTGGATGGGAATAGGTGTATCCTAGTTCGTAGTCATACAATCTCTCTGCATGTGGCAATCCCGCATAAGTGTTTGTAGATGAATCAAATACCACATTCTCTTTGTAGTTATTTCGACTAGGTTCTCGATTGGCGATGGCGAAGGAAGCAGAGAGCAAGTGTCCACGATTTTGATAGGTCAATCCCGCTTTAGGATTGAAGAAATGAAAGTCCACTTTGAGTGGCCATTCGGTCATATCTTCATCGTTCATACCATTACGTTCGTAACGCACATAGCGGTATTGCAGATCGGCATATAGTGAAAGTTTCTCCTGTGCGCGGTTGATAATGCGCCAATTGGCTTTGACATAGATGTTGGCATCCGTCTTGTGGGCATCGTTGCGGTAGTACTCATGATTGATTGGCAAAACGAGTGTATCTTCGAGGTAATTGAGCGTACCAAAGTGGTCACCTAGATAGTGGTTGGCAGCACCACCAAATTGTAAATCAATTGCTTCGGATACATATTTTGCAGAAAGTACTCCGCCAAAGAAGTGATTGTTGAGGTGCTTGCGATACATGCCATAAGCTTTGTGCGAGTAGGGTAATCCCCAGTAGGATAGTTTCTTGCGCTTGTATTGCTCATAGTAACCTGCGCCATGGGTGTAATGGGCAGTAGCGGATAATGACCATTGTGGAGTAAAGTGATGATTGATAGATAATTGCGCATGCTGTTGTGCGTAATTGTCTGTTTGGTTTAGGTAATAGGCTGTGGAATCCGAACCATCTGCTGAGATGGTAGTGTATTCGCCAGCAGGATTGTAACGACGATCTGCTCCACCAATACCATAAGCGGTATTGTAATCCACACCATCCCAACCCATACCTGTCTTTTCGCTACCGCCAAAAAACCGCGCAACGACCTGTGTACGATTGCCATACCAACCCAAATCACCATAGTAAGAATACAGGTCGGAGGCTGTGCGGTAAAGAAAACCATCGGAATTGACCTTGGAGAATCTTGCATTTGCTTGCCAATGACTAGGCAGAGCGATATGCGCACTAACCATCTCGCGGAAAGTATTATACATACCGCCGTTGAAAGCAATAGTGTAATGGCTAAGTGTATCATTTTCACCTGTTTGCATATTTACACTTGCTCCAAAAGAAGAGGTTCCATTAATAGAAGTGCCTACGCCGCGTTGCACATTGATGGAGGACATGCTACTGGCCATATCTGTCATATTCACCCAAAAGACAGTCTGACTTTCGCTGTCGTTGAGCGGCACATCGTTGAGTGTCATGTTGATACGTGTATGGTCCGTGCCACGAATACGGAAATAGGTATAGCCTATTCCTAGTCCGTCATCGCTGGTGGCAATCAGAGCGGGCGTAGAAGCGAGTAAGAACGGCAGATTTTGCCCCGCGTTGCTCTGATTCAACTGCTCGTTGTTGAGCGTGGTGTGGTTGTTAGTGACTTGCGCTACAGGCGCGTTAACGACTACTTCGTCCAACTCGCGAACGAAGGTAAGGGTGTCGGTGTTGGCAAACGCAACACCTGAGGCAGCTACGTAAGCCGCCAAAAAGATTGATTTTTTCATTTGTTCCCTCTACAGAATTACCTGTGCAGGTTCTATGGGTATGAATCTCAGCCTAAAAGTGAGGCACCCCAAATGTGTTAATAATTATGTTTACATGCTTCTCCCTCAGAAAAGCGCTGCAAAGGTACAACAAAATCCGCTATCCCGCAAATTTATTTTGCAAAAAATCACTTCTACCCCCAAATTTAATACTGATAAAAAAGAGAGTGTGTCCAATTCTTGACACACTCTCGGATATGAAGGTTTGATAGGTGCAATTATTTCTTACCTCGTATTCGCCTTGAACGATTACTTCTTATCTCAGCTTTCGCCTTGAACGATTATTTTTCCCAGCCGTCAAATACCTCTGGACCATAGACATTATCCTCGTTCTCGTCGTGGAGTGGCGCCCAAAGTTGTGCAAAGAATGGGTTTTTCTTAGCCACCTTATCCCATTGCCATGGACGGGCGTTCGTCTCTCCAGCATAAGGATAAGGCATGCATTCCTCACACCAGTGACCGCCTAGCAATACCAATCGTGGAGTAGCGGTAAACTTGTGACCTTCAGCGCATTCCCACTCCAATGGAGTATCCCAATCACCTTGTACCATCTCAGTTGATAGGCATTTGCCGCCACGGAAAGCTGCTGCTTTTTGCATGTCCTCGATGGTAAACAAAGCCTTTGGCTTTTGCTCATCATAGCCGTGGTCGAGTAACACATATTCCTCGCTATTGTGTGAGATGTCGGTGTGCTTCCAGTCTGGAATAGCCTTATATGCCTCCAATGTGCCATAATATGCGCTGATGCGTTGGGTTTGGTTATTCTTGATCCACCATTGTGTACCATGCTCCTTCGACATCGCCATAGCGTACATAGCGAGTTTCACGCAGCGAGGGAACAACTTCGCAATCTTGGTCTTAGCCGCAAAGCGAATACCCGCAGGCACGGATTTGTCCTTTGCCATCTTCTTGAAATAATCCTTCACAGGCATGTTCTCACGGAAGTGGAGATAGTTCTCTAGGCGGTCGCCATCAATATACCACATGCCGTGGAAATTGCGGGTGGTGAACCAGTTGGCGTTGAATATCTTCTCTGGGCGAGGGCAACCGATGGCATCAAGAAGCAGGCACTCAAACTCGTAGTTGCTGATGCGGTACTCTTGACCAGAGCCGATATTGTAGTAGTTTTTCCAGAACTCCTCTGGCACTTCGTCGCGGCAGACACGCTCAAGAAGGCGTCCACTATCTTCTACAGTTGCCCATTCCAACACACCTCGGATAGGCACATGGAACATGATTGGGTCGTAGTTCTTCAAGATAGCTGGGTAGAGAATACCCGACTGACGAAGTGCAACCCATTGTTTGATAGGCGAATTGGTGATGATGCGCTCTGCTTGTGCTTTGGTCAAACCGTAGTGGTCATACGCTGACACGCATATTGGGTCACCAGCGCGTCCCCAGTGCAATGGCTCACGGCGGTCACCCATCTGAGCTACACTACCGATATACACCACTTTAGGTTGCTTATCTTCTGGTTGTGCAAGGACCGCATCGCGGATATTGGTGGCTGCGGATATATTGGTGCGGAGAGTTGCCTTAGGACGATAGTCTGCTTGTGGTGATACCATACCACCTACGTGGAGTACGATATCGGCGCCTGTTACACCACGAAGGATATCATCGTAGTTGGTAAGATCGCCCCATATGATTTCTACTTTGTCAGCAAAAGGTGCAAGTTTCTCTTTGTTTTTAGCGCTTGGACGAGCCAAGATACGCAAGTGGTATTTCTCTGGATAGCGCAGGATCTCTGTCATACCTGCGTAGCCCATGGTGCCAGTAGCACCAGTAAGGAAGATAGTTTTTTTCATTGTTCTTTTTGGATTTGTGGTGTCTTTACACACCTTTGCGACTGCAAAGGTAGTGTTTTTTTATGAGATATGCAAAATGAAGTGTATTTTTTAGAGAAAAACTTATCATATTTACATTATGGCTTGGATTAGTTGCTTTTCAGTGAAATCAATAGCATTGTTGATGCACGTTTTGTGGGTATAGCCCCAAAGGCACAAAAACATGAAACTAACTGATATTCAAAAATAGTGTCTTTCAAGGCTATCAAATACCTCGCGCTGGCTATTGCCACAGCCATTGCTATAGCTATGGGCTTACCTCGTGCAATGTAAACCGCACTATCACCCCCGAGAGCAAATCCCTCACTCGAGGCGATGCAGCAATCATTATCCAGATAAATACCATCTAGTCATACAACGCCAAAAAGTATTAAAAAGCGAAAATACTTGCATATTTCAGCAAATTTTTGTACCTTTGCGCTGTATTTCTATCAAAATGAATTAACAGATAACGCATGAAACGCAAACAAGACACATCCTACCGCGTAGAAGAGGTATCCGAACTCCTACCTTTCCTCCTCATTAAGATGGGCGGTATGACTCGTACAAGCATCAAGCAGTTGTTAGGACAACGCCGCGTAACAGTCAATAATGTGATTCAAACGCGCCACGATACACCGCTACGCAAAGGAGACATCATCACCATCGAATCAGGACGGGGCAATGTGGAGCTCCGCCATCCGAAATTGCGAGTAGTATATGAAGATGATGCTTTGATTGTGGTGGAGAAGAAGAATGGCCTACTCACGGTGCCAGTAAAAGCAGATAGTAAAGAGACTACCGTATTCTCTATACTCAAGGAGTATGTGCGCAAGCAATCCCATCGCAATACTGTGCATGTCGTTCATCGCCTTGACCGCGAGACGAGCGGTTTGCTAGTATTTGCCAAATCGCCTGAGTTGCAAGAGTATATGCGTACCTATTGGCGACAACTCGTCACCAAGCGTAGCTATGTGGCTTTAGTGGAAGGGAAGCTAGAGAAGAACGAGGGCAAGATTACTTCATGGCTCACCGAAGATAGTCGCACTGCATTGGTATCCTCTTCGCCTGTGGACAATGGAGGACAATTAGCGATTACCAACTATAAAGTGCTAAAAGAAAGCGCTTTGCAGACAGATGAAGCGGATTTGAAGACCGAGTATTCATTGGTAGAGCTCAATCTGGAAACTGGTCGCACTAATCAGATTCGCGTGCACATGGCGAGTATAGGACACCCCGTAGTAGGTGACCGCAAGTATGGTCATGGCAACGAATCTTCGCCCATAGATCGACTATGCCTACACGCACGCGCACTAGAGTTCATACATCCTATGACCGAGAAGAAAGTGCGTTTCGAAGCATCAACCCCAAAAGAGTTTACACGAATATTTACACAATAAATGAATTAAAACAGCCATACAACAACTTCATGAAACGTTTCTTACTACTATCCGCATGTATCTCATGCTTTACCATGCTCACTTTGGCTCAAGCCAAGTATGTATTCTATTTCATAGGTGATGGTATGGGACCTAACCAAGTCCTTGCCGCAGAAATGTATCAAGCCGAATTAGAGGGCAGAATAGGTCGTGTGCCATTGTTGATGACGCAATTTCCTGTAGTAGGAATGACACCTACCTTCTCCTTGTCCAACGCCATTACCGACTCATCCGCAGCAGGTACCTGTTTGGCTTCTGGACAAAAAACCAACAATGGCATGATAGGTCAGACACCTGATGGCACTCCTACGGTCAGTATAGCCACCAAGTTGCACAATGAAGGTTGGGGTATTGGTATTGTTACCACTGTGCCCATTGACCATGCTACGCCGTCGCCTTTCTATGCGCACACACCATCGAGAGATGATTATTACGCTATTGGACGGCAATTGGCTGAATCAGGGTTTGATTTCTTTGCTGGTGGCGGATTTCATGCTCCAGAAAATAAGCAAGTGTCAACATCACCTAATCTCTACGATTATTGCGAACAAAACGGATACTTCTTGGCAGGTGGCTACGATGAGGCGAAAGCCAATATGAATAGCCAGAAGATGATCTTGGTTCCCGCTTCTTGCCTACAAGACCGTTCTGCACATGGCAATGCACTGCCTTTTGCCATTGACCGTGAGAAGGGAGACTTGAGTTTAGAGCAATTGGTGGATGTGGCAATCGACTATCTGTCCTCGCGCGCGCGCTTCTTTATAATGGTAGAAGGTGGTAAGATTGATTATTCGGGTCACGGCAACGATGGTGCTACCAATATCCACGAGACCATTGATTTCGACCGTGCATTGGCTGTAGCATATCGCTTCTATGAGCAACATCCCGAGGAGACGCTGATTGTTGTGGCTGCTGATCATGAGACAGGCGGCATGGCATTGGGTAATAGCGACTATACGCTCAACCTGCAAGTGCTCCAACACCAACGCAAATCGTCGGGCTATATTTCAGATATCATCAGAGGGCTGTATCAGTCGAAAGGCAATCAGCTCACTTGGGACGATGTACAAGCCTGTTTGTCAGAATATATGGGATTATATACAGCAGTGGAAGTATCTAATGAGGACGACTCCCGTTTGCGCAAGGCCTTTGACCAAACCAAGAAAAATGAGGGCAACGTAAAGACACTATACAAAGAGGTTAACGCTTTGGCTTCAACAGCGTTGGAGATTCTGAATAGTTATGCACACTTAGACTGGAGTTCCCACGGTCATACCGCAGCGGTAACACCAATATTTGCTATAGGTAAAGGAGCAGAAAAATTCACTGGATGGCACGATAATACCAAGATAGCTCCTATGATTTATGACTCTACCCGTTGACGTTTGCACGATATCCCATTGGCCACGGCAACAGACAACAAATACAAGGCATAGATAGGTAGCGTAACCATAGACAGAGTGATAGCATCGGCTGTGGGTGTGATAATAGCAGACAGAATCAATATAGCCACGAATGCATGCTTGCGATAATGGCGCATTTGCTCACCAGTAACCAATCCCCATTTAGCCAACAAGTATGCTACTATGGGCAACTCAAACAATACCCCCATCAATAGTGACAACATCACTAATAGCGATATATAGGAAGATATCGTTATTTGGTTTATTACGTCTTGATGTACTTGATAAGTACTAAGAAATCGATAAGCAAATGGGAAAATAATAAAATAGTTGAGCATCACGCCAATGAAAAACAACGACGAACTCACTGTAATAATCACTGCGGAAGTTTTTCTACTTGTTTGTTGCAATGCAGGTGCTATAAACAGGAACAACTGATACAAAATAAATGGAACACATACCACTATTGCAACCACCATAGATACAGTAATATGCGTCAAGAATTGTGCAGTAAGTTCTGTAGCGATAAAATGAGGTGTGAACTCCCCCAGAGCCAATGACGGCAAATGTAAAAGCTGAGATAAATATTGAAGCATCTTAAAAACAACAAAGTCGCTTTGCGCAGGGGCAAAAACAAAACGAAAAAGCAGGTCTTTACCCACAAAACACACTAGTGCAGTTACAAACCACACTATCAAACACTTACCTATAAGCTTTCT
>JAFYSK010000011.1 GCA_017559385.1 Paludibacteraceae bacterium
CATATCTTCGTGCCTCAAACTAGCACGGTCAATGTGACTTTTCTGCAAAACATACCTATCAGGACGCTTCATCCGATAGAGCTCTTCGGCAGTAAAATCAAAGCATTGATAGAGCGACATACCTGTCGTGATTTGTATGATGTATATAATCTGCTACATAGTGAGTTAATAAAGGATTTTGACTTGGCTATACTGCGTAAGATAGTTCTGTTTTATTTAGCGGTAGGTGGTAGTGAGCAGCCAAGTACGAAGTACGATTTAAGCGGCATAAAGCGAATCAAATTCCCACAAATTCGCGCTACCTTACTGCCTATGCTTAAGAAAGGCGATGCATTTGATTTTGAGACTGCTAAAACGGAGGTGGTAGCATTCTTGGAGAATTTGTTACAATGGACAGATAGTGAGATTGCCTTTATCGAATCCTTTGTTGCAAAACAATACCAACCAGAACTATTATTCGCTGACGCAGAAATAATTCACAATATTTGCAATCATCCAATGGCACATTGGAAAATAAGAGAGTAATATAAACCCTGCCATTACATCCACTATGAGCCAATACACTTTCACAGAGTCGAACTACGACTCCATCTGTAAGCAAGCTTCCTATGGGTGCCTATGGGGATATGAGATAGATAAGTCTATCTATTTTTCTACAAAAAGTGTTCGTTTACTTGCGTATTTGCATTTTTTGTAGTACCTTTGTACCCGATTTTAATATGCATAACTATGGCTACACAGATTTCGACATTGGGGGAGTTTGGTTTGATTAAGCACTTGACCAAAGATTTTCAAGCACAACAAACCTCTACACAAAAGGCAATTGGCGATGATGCTGCGGTACTCAACTTTGGCAACAAGCGCACATTCGTGACTACCGATCTACTGCTGGAAGGTATTCACTTTAACCTTGAGTATGTGCCCCTCAAACACCTTGGCTACAAAGCTGCCGTGGTGAACTTCTCCGATATCTACGCCATGAATGGCAAGCCTACACAAATAACAGTGTCGCTAGGTATTAGCCAACGCTTCTCCGTAGAAGATATGGAGCAGCTATATGCGGGCATCAAGCTTGCATGCGAGCGCTACGGTGTGGACTTGGTAGGTGGTGATACGTGCGCTAGCATGACTGGTTTGACCATCTCCATCACTTGTCTTGGTGAAGCATATGACTCCGATATCGTCTATCGTAACGGAGCACAAGTCAACGACTTGATCTGTGTGACGGGTAATCTGGGTACTGCGTATATGGGCTTGCAATTGCTTGAGCGCGAGCGTATTGTGATGAACACCGACGAGAACGCTACTCCTGCTTTTGAGGGTCGTGAGTACTTGCTTGAGCGTCAACTCAAACCAGAGGCTCGCAAAGATATCATTGAGCAATTGCACAAAGCGGGCATCAAGCCAACAGCGATGATGGACATCTCCGATGGCTTGAGCAGCGAGCTTAAACATATCTGCTCGCAATCGGGAGTAGGTTGTGCTATCTACGAGGATAAACTGCCAATCGACTACCAAGCTGCGGCATTGGCTGAGGAGATGAACCTCAATATCGTGACCTGCGCATTGAACGGCGGCGAAGATTATGAGCTACTCTTTACCTGCAAACTAGATGATTATGAAAAGCTTGTTCCTATTGAGGATGTCTATCTCATTGGTTATATCACCAAGGCTGAGCACGGGCTGAATATCGTAGGACGCAACGGCGAAGAACTGCCTTTGCAAGCACAAGGATGGGAGGCCTTCGGCGGTTTTAAGAGTTGAAACAGTTTTAGTCGCAGCAAAGCTGCAGTTTAAAACTTCTAAAACCCTTAAAACTTCTAAAACTTTTAAAACTTTTTAACCCAATATATAGACATGGACGCAAAATACAATCCTAAAGACATTGAAGCCAAATGGTATCAATATTGGCAAGACAAGAAACTATTCCACAGTACTCCAGACGGTCGTGAGGCATACACCGTAGTTATCCCTCCACCAAACGTGACAGGTGTGCTACACATGGGTCACGTACTCAATAATACTATCCAAGATATCTTGGTTCGTCGTGCACGCCTCGAGGGCAAGAACGCTTGTTGGGCACCTGGTACTGACCACGCTAGTATTGCTACCGAAGCTAAGGTCATCAAACGCCTCAAAGAGCAAGGTATCAATAAGAGTGATTTGACTCGTGAGGAGTTCCTAAAGCATGCTTGGGCATGGACCGAGGAGCACGGAGGTATTATCTTGAAGCAATTGCGCACTTTGGGCTGCTCATGCGACTGGGATCGTACGGCTTTCACCATGGATGAGACTCGTTCTAAAGCCGTGATTGATGTATTCTGCGACCTATACAACAAGGGACTGATCTATCGTGGATTGCGCATGGTGAACTGGGATCCAGAGCGCCAAACTGCTCTCTCCGACGAGGAGGTGATCTACCAAGAGGAGCACTCCAAACTCTATTACATGAAGTACTATGTCCTTGAAGGCGATGAGGCGAAAGGCGAAGAGGCGAAAGGCGAGGAAGGCAATGTGATTCATAAAGATGAGAAAGGTTACTACGCTGTAGTGGCTACTACTCGTCCAGAGACCATCATGGGTGACGTGGCGATGTGTATCAACCCTAAAGACCCTAAGAATCAATGGCTCAAAGGCAAGCATGTGATTGTACCAAAAGTAGGTCGTGTGATCCCTGTGATTGAGGACCGCTATGTGGAGATTGAGTTCGGTACAGGTTGCTTGAAAGTGACCCCAGCACACGACGTGAATGACTACGCATTGGGACAAAAATACGACCTCACTACCTATGATATCTTTACCGCAGACGCGCATGTGAATGTAGAAGGATTGGAGGCCGATATCTATCCTAATGTGGCAGCCTACCAAGGCATGGACCGTTTTGATTGCCGCAAGCAAATCGTAGTGGATCTCCAAGCCGAAGGATTGGTAGAGAAAGTGGAAGACTACACCAACAAGGTGGGTTACTCTGAGCGTACCAATGTGCCAATCGAGCCACGCCTCAGCTTGCAATGGTTTATTCGTATGCAACATTTTGCTGATATCGCATTGCCACCAGTAATGAACGACGATATCGTATTCTATCCTACGAAATACAAAAACACCTACCGCAACTGGCTTGAAAATATCAAAGATTGGTGTATTTCTCGCCAACTCTGGTGGGGACACCGTATTCCTGCCTACTACGAGAAAGCATTGCTCGAAGAGACTGGCGCAGAGAACTATCCAGAGGATAAGATCATTGTAGCGCCAAACATCGAGGCAGCGGCGGAAAAGTCTGGTTTGAGCGTAGATGCGTTGGTACAAGACGAAGGTGCATTGGATACATGGTTCTCATCATGGCTCTGGCCAATCAGCCTCTTCGACGGTATCGAGAACCCAGGCAATGAGGAGATTAACTATTACTATCCAACAGCCGACTTGGTGACTGGTCCAGATATCATCTTCTTCTGGGTGGCACGTATGATTATGGCGGGTTATGAATATATCGGCAAAATGCCATTTAAGCATGTGTATTTCACTGGTATCGTGCGCGATAAATTGGGTCGCAAGATGTCTAAGTCGCTGGGTAACAGCCCTGATCCATTGGATTTGATTGAGCGTTTCGGCGCCGACGGCGTGCGTATGGGTATGATGCTCTGCGCTCCAGCTGGCAATGATATCTTGTTTGACGACAGCCTCTGCGAGCAAGGACGCAACTTCTGCAACAAGATTTGGAACTGCTTCCGCTTGATTAAGGGCTGGGCGGTCAGCGACCGAGGCGAACAAAGCGATGCCGCTGCTTGGAGTGTTGAGTGGTTTGAGGCAGTATTGGCTAAAGCCCAAGCAGAGGTGGCTGACTTGTTCAGTAAGTACCGTTTGAGCGAGGCGTTGATGGCTATCTATAAGCTCTTCTGCGATGAGTTCTCTGGTTGGTACTTGGAGATTATCAAACCTGCATACGGTCAACCAATTGATAAGGCAACCTATGAGAAGACTATCCAATTCATGGATACTATGCTCAAATTGCTCCACCCATTCATGCCATTCATCACTGAGGAACTATGGCAAGCTATCGAGGAGCGCAAAGAGGGTGAGAGTCTGATGGTTTCTCCGCTCAATGCTGAACAATCATTGAACAATGTTGAACAATTGCTGAACAATGCTACACAATGCTTCGACATCATCTCTGCAATCCGTAATATCCGTGCGCAAAAGAATATCTCTCCTAAGGAGGTATTGACATTGGTTTGCCCAGAGGCATTGCCAGCTGTGGTAGTGAAATTGGCGAATGTAGAGTTGGCTGTAGGTGCAGAGAAGAGCGCTGGTAGCGCATCTTTCATCATCGGTACTACCGAGTATAGCGTGCCATTGGAGAAGTTTATCAATGTGGATGAAGAATTAAAGAAACTCGAAGCTGAGTTGGCTCACCAAGAGGGCTTCCTTCGTGGTGTAATGGGCAAACTCAATAACGAGCGCTTTGTGCAAAATGCTAAACCAGAGGTGGTTGAGCTAGAGCGCAAGAAGAAGGCAGATGCCGAGATGCGTATTGCTACACTCAAAGAGGCAATTGCTGCGCTGAAATAATCAGCGAGTTGAAAAAGTTTTAGTCGCAACGGCGTTGCTGTTCTAAAAGTTTTAAAGGTTGAATGAAAGACTTAGCATCACTTCGTGAAGAGATTGACCAGCTGGATGAACAGTTGTGGGAGATTATTGGCAAGCGTGCGGATGTGGTTCGCCAAATAGGCGAATGGAAACATCTGCATGGTGAGCAAATTGTTCAACCTGAACGATGGCAACAGGTGTTGCAACACTGCCAATCTTTGGCCGAGAAACATGGATTAGACAAAGCTTTTGTAAGAGAGCTGATGGAAACAATACATAACGAGAGCGTCAGGATAGAGTCCTGATGCTTTTGTTATCTTGTTTGGCATAGTTTTTGTAAAAAGGAAATCGTATAGGGTTATTCCCTCTTTTTTGCGTGTAAATATATAATCTTTAAATAATATGCAAACGACAATTGATATCAGAGAATTGCAAGAGCGCATTGAGCGCGAAAGCTATTTTGTAGATGCCCTTACTCAAGGCATGAACCAAGTCATCGTTGGTCAAAAACACTTAGTTGATAGTCTGCTAATCGGCTTACTAGCGGATGGACACATCTTGTTGGAGGGTGTTCCTGGTTTGGCAAAGACATTGGCTATTAAGACTTTGGCTCAGCTGATTAAAGCTGATTTTAGCCGTATCCAGTTTACTCCAGACTTGTTGCCAGCCGATGTGATAGGTACACAGATTTACTCTCAAAAATCAGAAACCTTCCTTGTGAAAAAAGGTCCTATCGTATCTAATTTTGTGTTGGCTGATGAGATCAACCGTGCTCCAGCAAAAGTGCAATCTGCCTTATTGGAGGCTATGCAGGAGCGTCAAATAACCATCGGTGAGGAAACGTGCAAATTGGATGAGCCATTCCTGGTACTAGCCACCCAAAACCCTGTAGAGCAAGAGGGTACATATCCACTGCCAGAGGCACAAACCGACCGTTTTATGCTGAAAGTGGTGATTGGTTATCCTAAGAAAGAGGAGGAGAAACAAATTATTCGTCAAAATATTACAGGCGAGAAGATTGTGGTGAATCCAATCTTGAGCACAGAAGATATTATTAAAGCGCGCAATATTGTGCGTGAGGTATATTTGGATGAAAAGATTGAGCGTTATATTGTGGATATCGTGTTTGCTACTCGCGAGCCAGAAGCCTATGGTTTGGGTCAGCTAAAGCCAATGATTCAATTTGGTGGTTCACCTCGTGCTAGTATCAATCTAGCATTGGCAGCTCGTGCCTATGCCTTTATCCACCGTCGTGGTTATGTTATTCCTGAGGATGTGCGTGCCGTATGTCATGATGTGTTGCGTCATCGTATAGGACTGACTTATGAAGCTGAGGCTAACAATATTACTACCGATCAAGTGATCGATGATGTATTGAACGCGGTACAAGTACCATAATATTAAGGTTATAGGACGCCCTTCGGGCTGTTAAGGTGTAGTTCAACATAGTTCAATGCTTCGCGTTCAACATTGGTCAATACAGAACAACACTGAACCACTTTGAACAAATTTGAACAAATTTGAACAAAAAATGACAAGTGAAGAACTATTAAAACGAGTACGAAGTATAGAGATTAAGACTCGAAGGCTGAGTCGAAACATCTTTGCTGGAGAGTATCACTCTCAGTTTAAAGGACGCGGTATGGCGTTCTCGGAAGTTCGTGAGTATCAGCCAGGTGATGATGTGCGCTCTATAGATTGGAATGTGACAGCTCGACTCAATAAACCCTATATAAAGGTGTTTGAGGAAGAACGCGAGTTGACAGTGATGCTACTAGTAGATGTCTCTGGTAGTCGCCATTTTGGTACGCTAAGTCAAATGAAACGCGATATGGTGGCTGAGGTGGCTGCTACATTGGCATTCTCCACCATTGCTAACAATGATAAAGTTGGTGTGATATTCTTCTCAGATAAAATAGAGAAGTTTATTCCTGCTCAAAAAGGTAAAACACATGTCTTGCATATTATTCGTGAGTTGCTAAGTTTTGAGCCTACATCCACAGGAACCAATATTGCGCAAGCATTACAATATTTTTCAAATGCCCAGAAGCGTCATTGCACGGTATTCCTGATTTCTGATTTTATAGGGATAGAGAACCTAGAAAAACCACTGATGATTGCTTCTAATCGTCATGAGGTTAACGCTATTCAAATTTACGATCGTCGTGATACAGAACTACCTAATCTGGGATTAGTACAATTTAGGGATGCAGAGAGTGGAGAAGACATATGGGTAGATACATCGTTGAAGACTATTAGAGAGGAATATGCGATGGCCTGGACGAGAAACCAAAACCAGATTGAGCAGATATTTACACGCACAGGTGTGAAGAAAGTGGCTGTTCGTACAGACGCTGATTATGTAAAAGCGTTGATGCAGTTGTTTAGGATATAGAGTGACAGAATTTTAAAAAGTAGTATTTATGTTAATGACCATTTTGGCGTTGGTAGTGAGCGCCTCAATAGATAGCACAACATTGTGTATCGGTGATCAAACTGATATGCGACTGACTGCTACATGTCAAGAAAACGAAAAGGTCATTTTCCCAACGTTAGAGAAGGAACTTATTCCAGGAGTGGAGATAGTGGGAAAATCAGAGATTGAATCCAAAAAACTAGGTGATGGGCGCGTTCAATACAATCAGTCGGTAACCATTACTTCATTCACCGATTCTTTGTTTTATATTAATCCTCTGGCTTTCGTTACTGGTGAAGATACTGTGTTGAGCAATTCGTTGTCGCTTAATGTGGTACAACCATTTGAAGTTGATAGTACGGATATTGCTATTACGGATATTAAGAATGTGTATCGTGCACCTATATGGTGGTGGGGTATATTGCGTTGGATATTGCTAGCCATTGTTTTGGCAGGTGCGTCAGTAGGTGCATATTACTTGTATCTGTTTATACAAAAACGCAGACGAGTAAATACAGCAGATGATACCATAATAGAAGAAGTGATCTTGCGTCCTGCAGATGAGGTGGCGCTAGAGAAACTAGATGCAATCAGCGAGAGTATGCTGTGGACTAGAGGCGAAGTAAAAGAATACCACACTCAGTTGACAGATGTGGTGCGTGAGTATATATCACGTCGTTTTGATGTTAGTAGTACAGAGAAGACATCTGATACCACGCTGCGAGAGATTCGTCCATTACTAGTGCAGTATCCTGACTTATATGCACAGCTACATAGTATGTTGACTTTGGCTGATTATGTGAAGTTTGCTAAATTTATTCCCTCTGAGATGGAAAATGAGCAAAGTTTGCGCAGTGCGTATCATTTTGTGCGAACAACAGCTATAAAAGATGAAGCGGATAATGCTAAGGCATAAGTGATTATAAAAGCATGAGTTTATGACATTTTTAAATCCTGGATATCTATTTTTATTACTACTGCTGATTCCAGTGGTAGGGTGGTATATATGGAAATTGCGTAATGCTAGAGCATCTGTTCAGATATCTTCTACCATGCCCCTTAAGCGCAAATATATGGGATGGCGTGTGTGGTTGATACATGTCCCTTTTGTGCTTCGCACAGCATTAGTGATTTTGTTATCGATAGCATTGGCTCGTCCGCAAATGAGCAATAGATTGCAGTCTGAATCTACCGAAGGTATCGATATAATGATGGCTTTGGATGTGTCTGGTACGATGTTGGGTGAAGACTTTAAACCTAATCGTTTGGAAGCGGCCAAAGCGGTAGCTAAGGAATTTGTGTCGTCTAGGCCAAATGATCAAATAGGTTTGGTTTTGTTTGCTGGAGAGAGTTTTACACAATGTCCATTGACGACAGATCACACCGTTTTGTTTGATTTGTTTGAATCGGTTCAATTTGGACTGATAGAGGATGGCACTGCAATCGGTTTGGGCCTTGCTAATGCAGTCAACCGAATGAAAGACTCGCCTACTAAATCAAAGGTGATCATACTATTGACAGACGGAAGCAATAACCGTGGTGATATAGATCCACAAACAGCAGCTGAGATCGCTAGAACATATGGTATTCGTGTATACGCTATTGGTGTAGGTAGTTATAGCAAAGAGGTGAAAGTGCCTATCCATACTCCTTATGGTGTACAATACGGAACGATGAGTTCGGAGTTTGATGAGACAACGCTACGAAATATCGCTCAACTGACCGGTGGTGAGTATTTCCGTGCCAAAGATAATAAGACGTTGCGAGCTATCTATGCTCAGATTGATCAGCTGGAGAAAACAAAGATTCGCGTACGCGAGTACTCTAAGCGTACCGAGCATTTTATGCCATTCCTATTGGCAGCTTTGGCATGTTTGCTATTGGATTTGGTGTTGCGTCATTTTGTTTTGCGCACAATAGCTGAATAAGTTTTGGTAATGTTAAAAGAATAGAAATATGTTTCGATTTGCAAATATAGAAATGCTTTGGTGGTTATGTATAATTCCCATTAGTATTGTCGCATATATATTCTATACTCGTTTGAAGAAACGACAATTGTCGGAGTTTGGTGATCCTAATCTGGTTGCCCAACTCATGCCAGATGCTTCGAAGAGTCGTTCGGTATGGAAATTTAGTATGTTACTGCTAGCTTTAGGATTGCTTATCATAGCTTCTGCTCGACCTCAATATGGCAAGGGCGATATCTCGATCAAGCGCCAAGGTATTGAGGTGATGGTTGCATTGGATATCTCCAATTCGATGATGGCAGAAGATGTAGCACCTAATCGTTTGGGGCGTGCCAAACAATTAGTGAGTAAGCTGGTTGACGATATGGAAGATGATAAAGTAGGTATGGTGGTGTTTGCTGGTAATGCCTTTACACAGTTGCCTATTACATGCGATCGTATTTCAGCAAAGATGTTCTTGAGTACTATCACCCCAAACTTGATTCGCACGCAAGGTACGGCCATAGGTGCTGCATTGCAGACTTCTATGTTGTCTTTCGGAGATCTTGAGCAGAAAGTAGGGCGTGCAATTATCATTATTACGGATGGTGAAAATCATGAGGATGATGCTGTGGCGATGGCTAAGCAAGCCAATGAACAAGGTATTCAGGTATTTGTTGTGGGTATTGGTAAACCAGATGGAGCACCTATCCCTATTTCCGGAACGAATGATCATATCAAAGATCGTAGTGGACAGATTGTTATTACACGACTGAATGAGGAGATGTGTCAACAGATTGCCCAAGCGGGCAAAGGCGTATATGTACGCTGCGATAATACGAACACAGCCCTAAGAACAATCCAAAAGGAACTAGATAAGATAGCAACTTCAGAACTTGATTCGACAGTGTACGCAGATTTGAATGAACAATATCAGTCGTTTGTACTCTTGGCATTTTTGATCTTGTTAGTTGAGTTCTTTATTATGAGTCGCAAAAACCATCGATTAATTCGTATGGATTTGTTCCGCGAATCGGAGTTGAAAAATAAGTAATATTTCTCATTAGTTGCAATAGTAAGTTAATAATATATGAATCGTATAATATCCATAGTAGTTGGCTTGTTTTGTATAAGTACGCTTTGGGCTCAGAAGGAATATTTTGATGTAAGCGGCGGAAACAAGGAATATAAGCGCGAAAATTATACCGAGGCAGAGGTTCATTATCGTCGTGGCTTAGAGGTGAATCCAAATTCGTTTGAAGCGCACTATAATTTGGCGAATGCTCTTTATCGCCAAGATAAGTATGAGGATGCAATCAAGGAGTATGCTCAGGCTTTGAATATACTAAATAGTAACAACGAGATGGGGCAGAAAGATAAAGATCAGAGAATAGCCTCGATTAATCATAATGTGGGAAATGCATTTTATGCCTTACAGCAATTTGACAAAGCTATATCTGCATATCAAGAAGCTTTGCGCCATAATCCCAAAGATGATGAAACGAGGTATAATCTGGTGAAGGCTATGCAACAATTACGACAACAGCAACAACAGCCTCAGCAGAATGACTCAACTCAGCAACAACAGCAACAGCAA
>JAFYSK010000001.1 GCA_017559385.1 Paludibacteraceae bacterium
ACTTTTCTCAGAGGAGCTACTTTGTACCTCCTCTTTTCACCTCTTTTTATACATCAAACACATAGCTTACTCCTTTTTTCTTTCCCAAAACACCAAAATTCCCACAAAAAAAGGAGCAAGCCAATCCCCGGTCTCTACACCTAAAATAAAATGCATTTTTTTTGCATTTTTCTTGAGATGCTGACAAGTTTTAGCAGTTTGATGTTGTAATTTTGCAGCGGATTTTGAAAAAAACGCAGAATTATGAGCAAAGAATCGAAAAATGAGTTGGCTGCAACTAATGCATCTGCAAACGAGATTGTATTGTATCAACCTAATGACAAGATGACATTAGAAGTGAAACTTAACAATGAAACCGTATGGCTTAGTCTTAATCAAATGACATGTTTGTTTGGACGTGACAAATCTGTTATTTCAAGGCATATTAGGGCTATATTCCAGGAAGGAGAATTAAATCGAGAAGGAAGTGTTGCAAAAAATGCAACAGTTCAAATGGAGGGAAATAGACAAGTTCTTCGTGATGTAGAATACTATAATCTGAATGTAATCATCTCCGTTGGTTATCGCGTGAAAAGTCAACAGGGCACTGCTTTTCGTATTTGGGCAACAGAAATACTGAAGGACTATATGCTTAAAGGGTATGCTATTAACCAACGACTCATCTCTATGGAAGAACGCATAGATAAGCGCATTGGAGCAATAGAAAATACACTGGCTGTTCATCAAGATAAAATCGACTTCTTCGTTCGCACTAGTCTTCCTCCCCAACAGGGTATCTTTTTTGATGGGCAGATTTTTGATGCATATACTTTTATTAATGAGCGCATACGCGAGGCGAAAGAGCAAATCATCCTCATTGACAACTACATCGACGATAGCGTACTCACCATGCTTGATAAACGCCAAGAAGGGGTTAGGGCTAAAATTTATACCAAGAAATTATCTACTCAACTCCAATTAGACATTGAGAAGCACAATGCGCAATATGCAGCCATAGAAATACTGGAGTTTGACCGAGCGCACGACCGATTCCTGTGCATTGATGAGACGGTCTATCACCTCGGAGCCAGCATCAAAGACCTCGGCAAGAAGTGGTTCGCCTTCAACCGCATGGAGATGAACACCAGCGAACTGTTGCAGCGAATGTAATCCTCTCACTTCCTCGCTCCATTCAGCAGCACCTTCACATGGTGCTGTTTTTTTTATCTCCCGCCTCTAACCTCTAAACTATAGGCGCTTTGCACCAGTCTCTAAACTGCAGCTCTGCTGCTTGCCTCTACACCCTACACCCTACACCCCAAAAATCACCAAAAAAAACATTTTTTTTGCATTTTTCTTTGACCTTATGACAGGTTTTGTCAGTTTGGTGTAGTACCTTTGCAGCGGATTTCAAAAAAATAACTAAATGTTGAACTAATAAATACTATCAATTATGGCAAAGCAAGTTCCTAATGAATTGATTACAGCCAAAGAGCAAAGTACCGACAATCAATTTCTGCAAATCGAACCTCTTATTCGCACTATTCGTGGACAACAAGTATTATTAGATAGCGACCTTGCTATCTTGTACGGAGTAGAAACTAAACGTTTGAATCAACAAGTGAAACGCAATATTGAGCGTTTCCCCGAAGACTTTATGTTTCAACTAACACAAGAAGAAGTGATTTGTTCAAGGTCACAAATTGCAACCTTGAATGAGGGTACAAACTTGAGGTCACAAATTGCAACCTCAAATCAAGAAGTAAGTTTGAAATCACAAATAGTGACATCAAGTCATGGAGGCGTGCGCTATCTTCCTTATGCCTTCACCGAAAATGGAATTGCTATGCTCAGTAGTGTTCTGCGTTCGCCAATAGCTATTCAAGTCAACATCCGTATCATGCGTGCCTTTACCGCCATGCGCCAGTTCATAGCTTCCAATGCACAAATATTCCAACGCCTAGATGTGATGGAGCAAAACCAACTGGCACTTGCTGCTCATCAAGTAGAAACAGACCACAAACTCGAAGAGGTCTTCCGTCGTTTGGATAGCGGTAATGTGCAACCCCACCAAGGCATCTTCTACGACGGTCAAATCTTCGATGCATACACCTTCATCAACGACCGTATACGAGAAGCCACCACACGCATCATCCTTATTGACAACTTTATCGACGATAGTGTCCTTACCATACTATCCAAACGAGCAGACAAGGTGACTGCTACCATCTATACCAAGAAACCATCCACACAACTGCAATTGGATATTCAGAAGCACAACGCGCAATATCCTCCAATAAGTGTCATAGAGTTCGACCGCTCTCACGACCGCTTCCTCTGCATCGACGATACTGTCTATCACCTTGGTGCCAGCATCAAAGACCTTGGCAAGAAGTGGTTCGCCTTCAACCGCATGGAGATGCCCACAACCGAATTATTGCAAAAAATACAAACCACATACAAAACTCCACCTTCGTAAAACACAATACTACATATTAAGGGCACTTTTACAAATTGCTTTATAGAGATTTTGAGATTTATGCGAAGGAGATTTTGTGCGGAAGGAGGGAGCATAGTGGGCTATGTAACCAACTGACAAACAAAATATACGAGCAGAAAGTCAAAATATCATAAAAGTGTCTATTGGGCTATTAAATGCTATTAATTTCTAAACGGGCAATTTATAGAAGTGCCCTTCAGCCATGCCTACCGATGACCCTAATAACATAAAAGCCAAACTCAATTTTTCCAAACGATTAGGTGGTCTTGTTAAAGGACATCAACAGGAAATGCAGCAAGTACTCGAAGAGAATGAGGACTTGCAAATGCTTATTGAGCAATTATTAAAAGAAAATGCAACACTAAAGAGCCAATTAGCAGAAGAAAAAACAAAAACACCCAACTTCAAACCGAGATAGAACAGCTCCGCAACCGTCCAGTACATACCAATACCTATATCGAAAACGAATACATCAACCAGCAACATAATTATTCCCAAACAACTCAATAATACAAACATCACTCAATTACAACTATGGAACAACCCAACCGTATCATCAACGTAGCAGGCGACTACGTACAGTCCAAACATGTGGACTACGAAGTCAACAATGTCGAAGCAGGTGGCATCGGCATTCAAATCATTAATGAGAAACCGACTACGCCAAAACAATCTGAATTAACCTCCTCCTGCAAAGGAAAGACTGTAACTCCTAAGAAGTCCACACATTTTCTCGAAACACCAGCTCTTATCTATACTTACAATAGCGAACAGTTTAATGCTACAAAGCGTTTGACCCTCTTTTATCAGTTTCTTTGTAAAGAATACGAGCCAACCAAAACTTGGATTGATCCGCAAACAGAGCCAGATGCATTCCTCTCTTTGTTTGCAGACAAACATACAAATGATGTTATTGTCTGGACAACCACAAAGCAAAGACTATATGCGCTTTTTAAACGAATGAAAGAGCGTAAAATCATCTCTACTCCTAAAGGTTATGGATTATGGAAAATCGTAGAGAACCATTTTTCAGATTGGCATGGAAATATGTTTCATGATTTTAACAAAGAACATATGCCCGAAGGTCCTGCTTTTTCTGCCATTGAAACCTTTATTGATATACTTGATCCTGCTAAAAGCACTAATGCCGATTTAGATACTTTATTGAAGAATATCGGCAAATCTTTCGTCAAAGCATAAAAAATACAAACAATTTTATTTTCTTCGGAATGCACTGATTCACAGCTGCATTCCGTTTTCTTTTTATACACTTATCTTCGCAAAGATGAGTTTTTCTTTGTTGTTTAGCACAAATGCCGAAGATACGGCAATACTTTAATAAGTGAAAGCGTTTCGCAAAAAGACGGACGCAGAAACATATTGTATCACTACTAAAACAATAAAGAATATGAAACCCAAACATTTCGTTCTCATCTCCATTCCCTGCCAAAGCGCAGCCGAGATGCTCCAAGCCAAAGAGGCAGTCCTCTTTCATTTGGAAACCCTCAATCCTGAGTTCACCACCGATGGCACCACCCTCACAGTCAAGGTCGTCCCTCTCGACCCTCAACTCTTCCTTCCCGACGAGGCATGCGACATCATCCGCCAAACCCTCGCCCAATCCCTCACCTTCAATCACTGCTGGACCTGCACACTCCACACCCAGTCACTAAACTAATTCAGTTGAGTGTTATAAGTCATAAGACTTTCAACTATCAACTTCTCTAAACACTAAACTCTAATCACTAAACTTTAAAACCCCTCTCACGGCATAGAGGATTCCGAACTCCGAGTAAAAAACAATCATTTTGTTCTGCCTACTAATGCAACGCGTTGCATTCATATGGGCAAAACAAAAGGCAAATCTTGAATTGACAATAATTGACAACAAAATTGACGCCAATTGTCTTAATAAAAATCGCTCTAAACACTAAACTGTAGCTCGCCCCGCGAGCGTTCACTAAACTGCGACAAAGTCGCCATATTTTTGTAGCAAGCGTAGCGCTGCGTATTTTTGTTACAAAAAATAATCTTTGAATTGTCACTAATTGTCGACTTAATTGTCATAAATTGTCTTAAATTTATACTCCCGTTCATTGCCGAACAAACATGTCTAAAATTAAATTAGAAGCCCCATTCCGCCAATTCCGTGGCAAAATCTGCAAACACTCTGACATCATCTTCAAACAGATGTACGGCGAAACCTTCACCTCACAAATCTGCAACCCTTACACAGGCGAACCATCTACCGCCCAAAAAGCGCAACAAACCAAGATGGCTACAGCCTCTGCCAATGTTAAGGCGCTCACTCCTGAACAACGAGCAGCATACAAAGAGGAGTTCAAAAAGCAGACCAAGTATAAGTCTCTCCACGGCTACATGATGGCACAAGAACTCGCCAAACTCTAATCCCAATCTCTTAATTCTTAATTCATAATTCAAAATTCTTAATTACCCTTTAACCCCCTCTCGCGGCATAGAGGATCTCAAACGCCGAGTATAAACAATCATTTTGTTCTGCCCACTAATGCAACGCGTTGCATTCATTTGGGCAGAAACAAAAGATAATCATTGAATTGACAATAATTGACATCCTAATTGACATCAATTGTCTTAAAATTATACTCGGTGTTCGATTGCCGAACACATATGGCACAAGTTGTTTACGAAGACCCTATCCATCACCTTTCGGGCAAAATCTCCAAGAAGTACCGCACCACCTACAACTACCGCAAGCTTTCCGAACGCAAATACACTTCGGTACGTGGCCAACGTACTACACCTGTTACCGAGAAAGAAAGAACATGGCGCACTCAGTTCGCGCAAATTGCACAGATGACTCGCGAACGTTTGGAAGATCCTGCTTTCATGGCAAGTGACCAAGCGGCATTCATCAAGCAATCCAAGTTCAAAACACTCAATGCCTTTGTCTTCGACATCTGCAAAGAGGAACTGATCAACGGCAAGTAAAACTGCTGATGCTCCCTGCTGGCGAGGCACATACCTCGCCGCAGGCAACACCACCAGCACCAAGCGCACATAACCTCACAAACTGATATCACCTGCCCGAATGGCACAAAACTACAGAAACATGAAACCACTAACTAACACACAAAAACAACGCCTTCTGAAGGCTATTAAATACCTCGCATTGGCTATTGCTACTGCCATTGCGATGGCTCTAGGTCTGACCTCGTGTAATGTAACCCGCACTATCACCACCGAGAGTAAATCCCTCAATAAGGGTGATACCGCAATCATCATTCAAACAAAGACCATCGAATCCTACAATGCTAAAAAGAATTAGAATAGGAAGCAACCATTCGGAATTTCCGAATAGTTCAAGCTGAAGGTACTCTCTCCCCAACATCCATCTCATATATAGCTTGCTCCTTTTTTTCTTACAAAAACAACGAATTTAAATAAAAAAAGGAGCAAGCTAAAGATAATCTAAAAAGATAATTTGGTAGTTTCCCTTATTTTTTGTATCTTTGCACTCAATAAGTGTAACATTAACCACTAACACCCTATTTATATGACTAAGAAAATCGTTGTTTTTACAGGAGCAGGCGTATCCGCAGAGAGTGGATTAGGTACTTTTCGTGGCTCTGACGGCATGTGGGACCGCTACCGCATAGAAGATGTATGCACCCACGATGCATGGCTCAATAATCCCCAACTCTGTGTCGAGTTCTACAACATGCGCCGCCGCGAAGCCCTCGCAGCCCAACCTAATGCAGCACATTATGCTATTGCTCGCTTGCAAGAAGCCTTTCCTGATACCCAAGTCATCACACAAAACATCGACAACCTCCACGAGCGTGCTGGTAGCCACGATGTTATTCACCTCCACGGCGAAATCACTAAACTTCGCTCTGAAACTAACCAACTGGCCACAATTGACTTAGATGGCTGGGAGCAACACTATGGCGACCGCCACCCAGATGGCTCACTTCTTCGTCCTTATGTAGTCTTCTTTGGCGAAGATGTACCGTATTTCCCTTTGGCTTGCGAAGTGGCTAGCCAAGCGGACATCCTCATTGTAGTAGGAACTTCGCTCAATGTCTATCCAGCTGCATTTTTATTGCAATATGCACCACAATCGGCAGAGATTTATGTGATAGATCCTAACACGCCCGAACTCGGCATCTACCGCCACCGCGCCCACCATATCCAGAAAAACGCCACCATCGGCGTTCCCGAACTCGTGGATAAACTCATCCTAACCTATCAATAACCAACCACGAAATTGGTTTTAAAAAATACATTTTTTACCCATTCTCTTGCACACGTGCAAAAAAAATTGTACCTTTGTCCGAATTTTGGCATAATGCGGAGATTTTTTATTAAAAACAACCATTAATATTTGCAATATGAGTGTTCTACAAAACCTAACGGCAATCAAAATGCTGCAACTAAAGGCCTTCAAGTTCCAGCTTAGTAACCCATTTAAGTGGGCCAATGGTTGGTATGCACCCGTATATTGCGATGATCGCAAGATATTATCCTATCCCAAGATCCGTGATTTTGTGCGTATTGAGTTGGCACGTACCATTGCGGAAATGTACCCTGACGCAGATGTGATAGCAGGTGTAGCTACCAATGCCATTGCACACGGAGTACTAGTTGCAGAGCAACTCAGTTTGCCATTTGTGTATGTACATCCCACTCCAAAAGATCATGGATTGGAAAATCAAATAGAAGGCGATTTGCGTCCTCGCCAAAATGTGGTAATTATCGAAAATCAAGTCAATATAGGCACTAATTGCCTCAAGGTAGTGGAAGCTTTGCGCAATAATGGCTGCAATGTTTTGGGTATTGTTACCATTTTTGACTATGCTTTCCCTACTACTTCTAAAAAGTTGCAAAAAGCCGAAGTTGACTTAATTGCATTGACTAATTTGGATGTTGTTTTGCACCATGCAGAGAATATGTCACTTATTGATGCAGAACAAAGCAAAGCGATACATCAATGGCAACACCAACCTTCTAAATGGAGCAAATAAGTTATGGCAGAAATCAAATACGAAAGTAAAATAGGTCAAATAGCTGCTAATGATAGTACAGTTTTTGCTGTACTGAGCAACCTAGAGAATATCAATCGCTTCCGTGATGTTATCCCTCAAGATAAAATCAAGGATATGGAGGTTACTCCCGATCGAATCCGCATGAAAGTTGAAGGATTGGGGCAAAAAATAGCCATTGCTATAGTGGAAAAGGAAGAGTACAAAACCATCAAATTTGGAGCAGAAGATCTGCCCATTCCATTCAACGTTTGGATTCAATTGAAGCAAGTGGCAGAATTAGATACTCGCATCCGTATCACAATCAAAACGGATATGCCTATTATGTTTAAAATGATGTTTGACAAGAAAATGCAACTAGGTCTTGATCAAGCAATTGATATGTTATGTCAAATACCTTATAACCAATTATAATCATGGGAAAGAAAAAACGTAATCTTCGTATTCACCGCGAAGGAAGAAACATTATCGTAGGACTTACATTTTTGATTTTTGCAATCAATGTACCTATCTACCTCTTTGTGGCATCCAATTGGATATTCGCAATCACATTGTTGCTTTCAGCAGCTTTATTAGTATTTGTTACTTATTTTTTCCGCAATCCTGTGCGCGTATTAGAGGTCGATGATCCTAATTTCCTTATCGCGCCTGCTGATGGACGTGTGGTAGTTATCGAACCTACTGAGGAGAATGAGTATTTCCACGAAAAACGCTTACAAGTGAGTATTTTCATGTCACCATTCAATGTGCATGCCAATTGGTATCCTATTGAAGGTGATGTATTGGTTTCTCAGCACCAAAAAGGACGTCATCAAGGGGCATGGTTGCCTAAATCAAGCACAGAGAACGAACGTTCTTTAGTCGTAATTGAGACACCTAACAAAGTTCAAGTGGCTGTGCGTCAAATAGCAGGAGCTATGGCACGTCGTATTGTAACTTATGCAAAAGCTGGTAAACAAGCACATCGTAACGAGCATCTTGGATTTATTAAATTTGGTTCGCGCGTAGATATGTATTTGCCACTTGACACCGAGATTTTTGTTGCAATGGGCGAACACGTTCGCGGTAATGAAACCATCATAGGAAGAATCAACTCATAATATAAACAATTAAATACTAAATTATTATGAACCAATTAGAAGCTCTTTTTGCAGAGTATCCTTGTACGCTTACAGATGAAAGCGTAAAAACTGCGGTAGAAGATATCTTAGCGAAACATTTTGATGAAAATAACAACGTCGAAGTATGGAAACAATGTCTCCACTCAATTGACTTGACCACACTCAATGGTGAAGATACTACCGAAAAGGTAGAAACCATGGCACAACGCGTCAATGAGTTTGAAGACCACTTTCCTGGCGTGCCAAACGTGGCAGCAATGTGTGTGTATCCTGCATTGGTACAAACTGCAGCAGACACCCTCACCGAACCGATTGGTATAGCTGCAGTAGCCGCTGGTTTTCCTGCTTCACAAACATTTATTGAAGTGAAAATCGCAGAGGCAGCTATGGCTGTGGCTGCTGGCGCAACTGAGATAGATATCGTCATTTCAATCGGAAAATTCCTTGAGGGCAACTACCAAGAGGTATGCGATGAGATTTCTGAAATCAAAGCAGCCATCAAGGATGCACATCTCAAAGTTATTCTTGAAACAGGTGCACTCAAAACGGCGGAAAACATCTACAAGGCATCTATCCTCGCAATGGCTGCAGGAGCTGATTTTATCAAAACTTCTACTGGAAAAATTGCTGTTAACGCTACCCCTGAAGCTACATATATCATGTGTACTGCTATCAAAGATTGGCACGCAAAAACAGGTAAGAAGGTTTGCTACAAGCCTGCAGGCGGTGTAAGTACAACCGAGGAAGCTGTTCAGCACTATACGCTTGTGAAAGAGATTCTTGGCCAAGAGTGGCTCAACAACGAGTCTTTCCGCTTTGGCGCTAGCCGATTAGCTAACAACTTACTAACTAGTATCACTGGTACAGAAACCAAATATTTCTAATCCTCAATGAGGATATATTTTCTCAGCGTATGAATACGATTGTATCCAAACAATTCTTTTCTGAGAATGTAGCAGAGTTTGTTATCAAAGCACCTTTGATAGCCAAAAGTCGTCGTGCAGGTCACTTTGTAATAGTACGAACAGATGCACATGGCGAACGTATGCCTCTTACCATTGCTGATGCAAACCCCGAAGAAGGAACTATCACCTTGGTAGTGCAACGTATTGGACTATCTTCTAGCAAATTATGTGCTATGAATGTGGGGGATAAATTGGCAGATGTCGTAGGTCCTCTGGGAAAAGCAACAGAAATCAAAAATTTTGGTACAGTCGTTTGCGCTTGTGGAGGTGTTGGAGCTGCTCCTATGCTACCGATTGCTCAAGCACTTAAGCAAGCGGGCAATCGTGTTATAACTATTTTAGCTGCTCGTACGGCTGAACTCATCATTCTTCGAGAACAATTAGCTGCTGTTTCTGATGAACTGATTATCATGACCGATGACGGTTCGCTCGGACAAAAAGGTCTGGTAACCAATGGGGTAGAGCAGGTGATATTGCGCGAAAAGGTGGACAAATGCATTACGATCGGTCCTGCGATTATGATGAAATTTGTGGCATTGACCACAAAACAATACAATATCCCTACAGATGCTAGCCTCAATACCATCATGGTGGATGGTACGGGAATGTGCGGAGCATGTCGCGTGACCGTGGGAGGAAAGACCAAATTTGTTTGTGTAGATGGTCCAGAATTTGATGCCCATCAAGTAGATTTCGATGAGATGCTCACACGTCTTCGTTCGTATAAAAACGAAGAAGCGATTGCTTATTCCAACGCTTCTACACATAGCTCTATATCATTTCCTGCAACCAATCAACCCATCCTTTCGAATCTTACAAGCGAGCAACCAATTATAAATGAGGTTGTTCTAACTGCTAAGCAGCGCGTAGCTATTCCTCGAGTAAAAATGAACGAACTGCCAGCAGAGGAGCGTGTTAAATCCTTGAGAAGCGAAGTTAACCAAGGTCTTACGTTCGAACAAGCCGTCACAGAAGCACATCGTTGTTTGGATTGCAAGAAACCAACTTGTGTACAAGGATGTCCCGTTAATATCAATATTCCTGGTTTTATCAAACAATTGGAACTAGGCAATATCTTAGCAGCATCTGAAGTCATCAAACAAAGCAGCACGCTTCCTGCTGTTTGTGGACGTGTTTGTCCGCAAGAGAAGCAATGCGAAGCACAGTGTATTCACATCAAGATGGGACACGAACCTGTAGCTATTGGCTATCTTGAGCGCTTTGTAGCAGATAATGCATATGCTTTAGACGCCAACGTAAGCAAGACAAGCCAACAACCTAATACCATCAATGCAAAGCGAATAGCTGTTGTTGGTAGCGGACCTGCTGGACTTGCTTTCGCAGGAGATATGGCCAAGTTGGGTTATACAGTCACCGTTTTCGAAGCATTGCATGAGATAGGTGGTGTACTCAAGTATGGTATTCCTGAGTTCCGTCTTCCTAATGGCGTAGTGGATCAAGAGATAGAAGGTTTACGTCAACTAGGAGTAGATTTCAAAACAGATGTCATCATCGGTAAAACACTCACGATTGACGATTTAAAAGCCGAAGGGTATCAAGGTATTTTTGTTGGTAGTGGGGCTGGATTACCTCGTTTCATGGGTATTCCTGGAGAAAATCTCAATGGTGTATTATCTTGCAACGAATATTTGACGCGTGTTAATCTGATGGATGCTTCATCCGAAGAATCCGATACACCTGTTTTGCGCGCTAAAAATGTGGCTGTCATAGGTGGTGGAAATACGGCTATGGATGCTGTTCGTACGGCTAAACGTTTAGGTGCAGAGCGTGCTATGATTATCTATCGCCGTAGCGAAGAGGAGATGCCCGCTCGTATTGAGGAAGTACGCCATGCCAAGGAAGAAGGTATTGAGTTCTTAACATTACACAATCCGATTGAATACCATGCCGATGAGAATGGTCGCGTCAAAGAGGCGGTTTTGCAAGTCATGACGTTGGGCGAACCCGATGAATCAGGACGTCGTTCGCCTGTGGCGCTTGAAGGACAAACTATCACCATCCCTGTGGACGAAGTGATTGTATCGGTAGGTGTATCACCTAATCCATTGATTCCTTCTTCTGTTGAAGGATTAGAGATTTCCAAACGTGGAACGATTATCGTGAATGATAGTATGCAATCCTCTATTCCTACTTTATTTGCTGGTGGAGATATTGTTCGCGGAGGTGCTACTGTTATCCTTGCTATGTCCGATGGACGTAAAGCAGCACAAGCTATGCATGATTACCTATCAACAGTTGGTGATTAGTTAGTGATTCAGCTACCCTTGAGTTACCCTTGAGCTACCTTTGCGCAATCTTTAATCGTCACTACCGAATACTTTCTTTATAAGAGATTATAAAATAAGTGCAGACATTTGAAGATGCCTGCACTTATTTTTTTAGCTGTTTATGATTATTAGTCAGCTATCACTTGTCCCATCATATTATAGATTTTTCCGTCACGAATGATGAGTACTTGACCATTACGGATAATCTTCTGTACCGAGATAGTTTCTGCTTGTACATTACCAATCTCCGTACCAACACTTGATTGCCATATCGCATATACCGTTCCATCGTAGCCTACTGGCAATACTGTAAGCTTTTCGCCCACACCATTGGCATTATCATACCAGCCGATGAAAGTATCGCTATCCTTAGTAGGAGTTGGGATTGTATAAGGTTCACCCATAATCTTACTTGGTAATTCGATTTCCTCATAGGTAGTACCTACAGAACTATCAGCATGAGCTGCTTGGTATGCAGGTCCCCACGCCTCTGGTTTACCAGCATTGGTGAAGTCCGCAGACACAGGCCATGAGTCATGGATAGACTGCAAGAAGAATGCAGCTACCGCGTAGCGCCATGCAGCAGCAGTCAAGTCATCGGTCAAGTCAGTTTGAACACTCATGATATAAGTCTTAAGCCATTTCCACTCTGCTTTGCCAAATGCAGCTTGGACGCCGGTAGATGTGAGCTTTGCACAAATCACACGGCAACCGCAAGGGGTATCACCACTGTTGTGTGGTTGACCAGCACCCTTAGATGCTATCTCCTCAAGTGTTCCGAGTGAGGTAATGTTAGCTGCTGTCTTGTAGCTTGCCCACAACTCTTCTTGAGTAGGTACTTGTACAGCGTCTGCACCGGTCAACTCTTTTACCACTTTACCTCCATTGAGCACCCATGTCACAACTGCCTCGCGCCATTTAGCATATACAGTACCTTTCCAACCTACTGGAAGTACGGTGAGTGGATCTCCTGTCCAATTTGGATTGTCGTACCAACCCAAGAAGACATAGCCAGTACGTGTAGGAGTTGGGATAGTATAAGGAGAACCAGTTATCTCTTCTGGTAATTGGATGTTACCCACATTACCACCATTGAGTACCCATGTTACATCTGAAGGATCTGCCTCGCGCCAGATAGCGTAGAGTGTACCTTTCCAACCTGCAGGAATAGTGGTGAGTGCAGTACCGCTACCATAAGGATTATCATACCATCCAACAAACACGTAACCCTCTCTAACTGGTGTTGGCAAAGTGTAAGTTGCATCTACTTTATATGGGAGTGTGGCACTTGTTCCTGTAGCTATTTGGTATGCAATGCCCCATGCCTCTGGCTTGCCCGCTGTAGAAAAATCAGCTGTAACAACTGCCAGTTGTCCGTCGGAGCAGTTGAAGAATGCGTGTACATGCCAACGCCAATCTCTCTCCATATTTGTAGCATTAGGATCATTGGTCAATGTATATCCTTGGGTAGCAGCTACTTCGGCGATGTATTTACCCAACCATCGATACTCAGACTTTTCATCTGTCATGATTTCGCACATTTTTGCAGAAGCAAATGTAGAAACAGCTGTAATAGGTTGGTCTGCACGGTTGAGACCATAATAACTATTATAGTATGGTTTGAAGGTGTTCCAAAGTACATCGTTAGTAGGTACATCACCGCCAGGAACTGTACCACCATTCAACTCCCATGTGATATCTGGATCTACTGGCGCCACGTTAGGTTCGGTACTTGGACTACCTTTCTCCATAAAGATTTCAGGATAGATCGTCTTGTCTGCAGTTACAGTCACCTCTTTTACCAAATCTTTATATCCTGTTTTGTGGACGTAAAGTGTGTATTTACCTGGTTTCAAGTTCTCGAATACGAACACACCATTGTAGTTATGGTCAGTAGTATAGTAATCTTGATCTTTAAGCATGCGCTTCACATGGTGATAGCAGTTGGTCTTGATTACCTCGTTAGCCTCGTTGCGAAGTACAATCTTAGCACCATTAAGTGGCAAATACTCATCGTTAGAACCTGTGTAAGGGATATAGTATTTGTGTGAGTATTTCTCTGTTTTAGAGCGAACATAACCCATGATATAACCAACAGACTCGCCAGACTTGCCGTAGTAATCTTGAATACCACGGAAGTAGCGCACACCCTCTTGGCGGCACCATTCTGGGTTCAAAGCACGGTGGCGTGCTGGGCTATAGGTATGGAAGTAACCCTCTGACAAGAAACCAGGAATCTCGTGCTTCAATGCACCGAGGTAACCATAGGTAGATGATGTCTCATAGAATGACAAGTCACCTACGATACGTGGGTTGCTTGGTGAGTAGTATGTTGTTGGCTCTGGTCCGCCACCGCCGTTAGGAGTTGCAGGCTTGGTCCAGAAAGCCTCGTACAAACGTGCAACGCAGGCTTTGGACATTACATCACTCTTCTTTACTTTAGGATCGCCTGTGTAACCACGGTAAAGAATAACTGGGTAGTTGGCAAACTTACCATTTGCGCCACCTAATTCACCTTCTGGACCTGCGTTAGAGTGGATAGAGATATAGTAGTCAGCGCCATAGTTCTCTGCCTCAGTACAGATGGTAGAGAGTGCTTTGTTCCACTCGTTGGTACCGCTACCGCCAGAAGCACGACGTGACATTTTTACGCCATAACCAGCAGCTAAGAGTTTTTCCTCCAAGATAAATGACTTCCACAAGTTGGTGTTCGACTCGAAGAATCCGAGGGTGTCACCAGCTGCGTAGTTGATAGTAGCCATAGGGCGGCAGCTAGATCCCCAACTACCGTGACCTGGATTGATATATACTTTGGTCGCATTAGCTGACATTATCATGCAGCAGAATGCAAATATAGATAAGAATAAACGTTTCATGATTCTATAGTTTTAGGAAGTATTTATTTCACTTTCATCAAATAGATCTCACCGCCAGCGGTAGAAAATGCAATTTGTCCTTCTGCAGCATAAGGATACATAGCCATCATCTCTTTGTTTACGAGGATTTGCTTTTGTCCATGCAAGTTATACGCTACAATGGCAGATGCAGTAAGATATTTGCCATCATCTTCATCATGCATGCCGATAATGGTATTATTGTCATACCATTGTGGTGCACGGCAGTGGTCTGCGATATACTGAACATTACCGCCCTTCAAATCACAAGTATAGCAACCTCTACCTGAAACATAGTAAAGAATCTTTTGTCCATCTGGTGAGATGCTTGGCCAGTTATATGCTTCGTTTGCTCCGTTAGGAGTAAGCACGATATTCTTACCATTGTGTACTAATACCAGTTGAAGATCCTCGTTGATTGTAACGCTATTCGCACCATTCGCATGTACGAGTTGATTCAAGTTACGTTGATCTTTCGCTACAACCACTTTCTTTTGATCACTCATATCGTATTTCACGATATTCTGCTTCATGAGTTGATTAGCATCCATATATTTCTCGCGATATACGATACATTGTCCATCTTCACTAATTTTTACGGCCCAACCTGCACCTGAAGCAGTAGTAATAGTTTGAGCTGTCTTGGTTGCTAGATCATAGCGAATCAGTCCGCAGTTAACATCGTTAGTTAGCAAAAGGTAGTCTCCTTTAGGACTAAAACCAGCGACTTTTAACTCTTCGCCTGAAGGAGTTGGTAATTGTTGTGTCGAAACTACTTCTAGTAGTTGAGCACTCGCAAGCATACTAATCACGCATGCCGCACAAAGAAGAATTGTTTTTTTCATGATAATTATAAAATAGAATGTTATTAATTCATTTTTCAATCTGGCGACAAAGGTACTACTTTTTTTGTAAATATGCAATAATTCTAACAATTTTCTACAAATAAACTAAAAAGGGACTACCCTTTTGAGCAGTCCCTTGATTGATAGATGAAGAGTTTATATC
>JAFYSK010000012.1 GCA_017559385.1 Paludibacteraceae bacterium
CTTGAACCTTGATGCTTGGGTCTACGCCTGCCTCTGCCAAGATTTTCTTTGCGCTTGAACGACCTATTCCGTAGATGTAAGTCAATCCGACTTCACCACATTTGTTTTGTGGTAGATCTACACCGACAATTCTTATAGCCATAATTAATTACTTAAGGATAAATGTTTGTTAATGTTTACCTCTATGAAATGCTTATCCTTGACGCATTTTCATTTTTGGTTCTTTTTTGTTAATTACATACAAGCGACCTTTGCGGCGTACGATTTTGCAATCCGCGTTGCGCTTCTTAAGAGATGCTCTAACTTTCATTTTAATAGAGTTTTAGAGTTTATTTATAACGGAACGATATGCGTCCTTTAGTGAGGTCATATGGACTCATCTCTACTTTTACGCGATCACCAGGGAGAATACGGATGTAGTGCATACGCATTTTTCCTGAGATATGAGCAGTGATGACATGACCACTTTCTAGTTGCACGCGAAACATTGCGTTGGACAATGCCTCAGTAATTGTGCCATCTACTTCGATAGAATCTTGTTTAGCCATATTGCTGTGGTTTATAATTAAATGAAACGATCTCCTAAAACCTGTTGTATATAGTCGAATGTGGATAGTATATCCGCTTTTCCATTGCGCACACAAACACTATGCTCATAATGTGCAGCAGGTTTGCGATCTGCAGTTCGTGCTGTCCAGCCATCATTTTCGATAAGTACGTTACGACGTCCTAGACATATCATTGGTTCGATAGCCAAAACCATACCGGATTTGAGCACCAATCCATTACCACGACGTCCATAGTTGCATACTTCAGGTTCCTCATGCATATCACGACCTATGCCGTGTCCTACAAACTCTCTTACGACAGAGTATCCTGCTTTCTCGCAGTGATTTTGTACTGCAAATCCGATATCTCCGAGTCGTTTACCAGTTACCGCTTGCTCGATAGCGAGGTAGAGCGCTTGTTTGGTAGTTCTCATGAGTTGTAGTGTTTCTTCTGCTACCTCTCCAACTGGGAAGGTGTAAGCAGAGTCTGCACAGAATCCATTGAGTTTGACAACTGTATCAACTGATACTATATCACCATCTTTGAGTATTACTTTGTCAGATGGGATGCCGTGTACTACTTGCTCGTTGACTGAGGTGCAAAGTGTAGCAGGGAATCCTTCGTATCCCAGACAAGAAGGGATACCTCCATTGTCACGGATGAACTCGTATGCTACTTTGTCCAGTTGTGCGGTAGTAACACCTGGTCGGATGACTTTGGCCACTTCGGCCAAAGTCCTTCCGAGCAAGTCATTACTTAGACGCATGAGCTCGACTTCTTCGTCAGTCTTTAGGTATATCATTTTTATTAATATGCCATAGCACCGGAGCGTCCTTTCACGCGCATGCCAGACTCATAGAATCCGTCATAGTGGCGTTCGAGGAGTTTGCTCTCGATTTGTTGAAGAGTATCCAAGATTACACCGACCATAATGAGCAATGATGTACCACCAAAGAATTGTGCGAAGCCCATGCTTACTCCGAAGAGACGAGCGAAAGCTGGCAAAATTGCGATGATTGCAAGGAGGAAAGCTCCAGGCAAGGTCAATCGTGTCATAATAGTGTCGATATACTCTGCGGTTTTCTTTCCAGGTTTCACACCAGGAATAAAACCGTTGTTGAGTTTCAAGTGCTCAGCCATTTGTACTGGATTAATGATAATCGCAGTATAGAAATATGTGAACACGATGATCAACAAAGCGAACACTGCGTTATACACGACTCCATCGTTGTTCATGAACGCACGAGCAAAAGCGCCACTCTCAGAAGTAGAGAAGCCAGCAAGTGCGATAGGGATGAACATAATAGCTTGTGCGAAGATGATAGGCATCACATTAGCAGAGTTAACCTTTAATGGGATGTATTGACGCACGCCACCATATTGTTTGTTACCAACCATTCGCTTAGCATATTGTACAGGAATACGACGAGTACCTTGTACAAGCAGGATAGCAAAGGCGAATACAAACAAGAGGACAATGATCTCAAGGATAAAGAGCATCAAACCACCACCTTCGTTGAGGCGAGAAGAAAACTCTTGTACGATAGCAGCAGGGAAACGCGCGATAATACCGATGAGGATGATGAATGAAATACCATTACCAATACCACGATCAGTGATGCGCTCACCCAACCACATTACGAACATAGAGCCCGCGCAGAGAAGGATAGTAGATGAGATAGTGAACCAGTTGAAACCTACCGCAACAGCTTGACCTGCTTGTGCCATTTGCACAGAGAGGTTAACCAAGTAGCTAGGACCTTGGAAAAGTAGGATAGCTACAGTGAGGTAGCGAGTGATTTGGTTCATCTTTTGGCGACCAGACTCACCTTCTTTCTGCATTCTTTGGAAGTAAGGAACTGCGATAGTAAGCAATTGAATTACGATAGATGCAGAGATGTAAGGCATGATACCCAATGCAAAGATAGATGCATTAGAGAAGGCGCCACCTGAGAACATATCCAAAAGTGCCATCAATCCACCCTCAGTTTGGCTATGAAGCGCAGTGAGGGCTGTTGGATCGATACCAGGAAGTACTACGAAAGAACCGAAACGATAGATGAGCACAAAAAGAAGTGTGGTCAACAATCGTTGACGGAGATCTTCGATCTTCCAGATATTTTGGATTGTCTGAATAAATTTACGCATATTAATTAGATTTTGTTGATAGTACCACCAGCAGCTGTGATAGCCTCTTCAGCTGATTTACTGAAAGCATTAGCCTCAACAGCGATTTTAGAGGTCAAAGTACCGTTACCAAGGATCTTAACGAGTTGAGTCTTGTTGATGAAACCAGCCTCGAGGAGTTCAACGAGTCCGATTTTCTCCAAGTTCTTAGCCTCTGCAAGAGCTTGTAGTGTGCTGAGGTTAATAGCTTTGTACTCTACGCGGTTGATGTTCTTGAAGCCGAACTTAGGCAAACGACGTTGCATAGGCATTTGACCACCCTCGAAACCGATTTTCTTAGAGTAACCTGAGCGTGATTTAGCACCTTTGTGACCGCGAGTAGAAGTACCACCAAGGCCAGAACCTGGACCACGTCCGATTCGCTTAGCGGTTTTTACTGAACCAGCAGCTGGCGTTAAATTATTTAATTCCATAATGCTACTTTTTAAAAATTAATCAATTACTTTAACCAAGTGTTTTACTTTGTTTACCATACCGAGGATAGCAGGAGTTGCCTCGTGCTCTACCACAGCATTCATTTTGCGAAGACCAAGAGCCAACAAAGTATCTTTTTGCACTTGTGGGCAGCCGATTGCGCTGCGTACTTTTTGAACTTTAATAGTTGCCATGATATTCACAAATTATTATCCGTTAAACACTGTTGAAAGGCTCACGCCACGGTTTTGAGCTACGGTACGAGCATCGCGCATTTCGCCGAGTGCTGCGATAGTAGCTTTAACGAGGTTGTGAGGGTTAGAAGAACCTTTAGATTTAGCCAAGATGTCAGTTACACCAGCAGACTCCAACACGGCGCGCATCGCACCACCGGCTTTAACTCCGGTACCGTGAGAAGCAGGTTGGAGGTAAACACGTGCACCGCCAAATTTAGCGTATTGCTCGTGAGGTACAGTACCCTTGAGTACAGGTACTTGGATGAGGTTCTTCTTAGCAGATTCAGTAGCCTTAGAGATAGCAGCGGTAACTTCGCCAGCCTTACCAAGACCCCAACCTACGATACCAGCCTCATTTCCTACAACAACGATGGCTGCAAATGTGAAAGTACGTCCACCTTTAGTAACCTTAGTTACGCGGTTGACAGCAACTAGACGCTCCTTGAGCTCTAAGTCTTGTGTTGATTTTACTCGATTCATAACAGTCTCTTTGTTTTAGAATTTGAGACCTGCCTCGCGGGCAGCGTCTGCCAATGATTTAACTCGACCATGATAGAGGTAGCCGTTACGGTCAAATACCACAGCCTCTACGCCGGCAGCCTTAGCAGCTTCAGCGATGAGTTTGCCTACTTGAGCAGCTTTCTCAGTTTTGGTCATTTTATCTTTAATAGCGAGCGAAGATGCAGATGCAAGTGTTTTACCTTGCAAATCGTCGATAACTTGCGCGTAGATTTGGCTGTTGCTACGGAATACTGTCAGACGAGGACGCTCAGCTGTACCCGAAACACGTGTACGGATAGATGCTTTAATTTTAAGTCTTCTTGCAATTTTCTGATTCATAACTTATTCCTTTCTAATTATTTACCAGCCGATTTACCAGCTTTACGACGAACAACTTCACCTTGGAACTTAATACCTTTACCCTTATATGGCTCTGGCTTGCGGAAAGAGCGGATCTTAGCGCATACTTGGCCGATGAGTTGCTTGTCAGCAGACTCAAGGATAACGAGAGGGTTTTGGTTACGCTCTGACTTGGTTTCAACCTTAACCTCAGCAGGGAGTTGGAGGTAGATTGGGTGTGTATAACCTAGTGCAAAGTTGAGAGTATTTTGCATGTTTGCAGCCATCTCAACGCGGTAACCTACACCGACGAGTTCGAGTACTTTCTTGTAACCCTCGCTAACACCTACAACCATATTGTTGATGAGTGCGCGATATAGACCGTGCATAGCGCGGTTTTGTTTCTCATCGTTAGGACGAGTTACGGTGAGTACACCATCCTCTACCTTAACGGTGATGTTAGGGTTAACTTGTTGTGTCAATTCACCTTTAGGACCTTTAACAGTCACGAGGTTCTCAGGGCTAACTGTTACAGTTACACCTGCAGGGATAGCGATAGGCAATTTACCAATTCTTGACATAGTCTTTCCTCCTGATTAATAGATGTAACAAATAACCTC
>JAFYSK010000013.1 GCA_017559385.1 Paludibacteraceae bacterium
CGAATCTTCGTTTTGTCTAAACCGCCAAGTTCGAGTACGAAAGATTACGACAATAAATGTCTACTAATATGTATTGGCTTAACGCTTAAAGTCGTAAGCCGTAACAAAGATAATCAAAATTTCCTCAAATGCAGAATATGGTGTAAAAATAGAATCGCTATGACACGATAGGACAACCTATGACACGTACGGTCAAAAGGCATAAGAGCCATTTTTCGTGTTGATTATTCATATATCTTTGCTCACGAACGATTAACAAAGATGACTATGAATAAGAGACATACGGAATATATTGCACTATATCTATTTGTGTTTGGAGCGATTTTACTCTTTGGTGTTATGGCTCGAAAATTCATCATCATTAATGGCTATGATGAGTTTAGTGCCGCTGTCGCATTCTTCGCAACGGTGATTGTATTGTCGGCACTCTATATCAGTCTACAAATGACACTCAATGAGTTGCTGCTACCACGAATGGAGAAGTTCTTGATGCGCTTTCCTGCGTTTCATAAGTTGGAGGAGGTTGCCGTTGCAACTGATGTTCCTACTATTGCAGCCGAGCCTATCGAGAAGGTTGCTGTTGTTGAGACTACCCCACAGCCATCGGAGTATGAGGTTTTGCGTGCTAATGCTATTAACGAGCAGAAGCGAGCATTGCAAGATAAGTTGAATCGTGTACTTAACTACACCAAGCAGACACTTGTAGCATATATGAGCGAAGACGAACTCAACCGACTTTGCAGATATATCACAGAATACAGTTTGGGCGACACCCCACGCGAGGTATCGCCCTTAACGGTTGATTCTGCCCTAAAAAGTATCGATCTGATGCACTTCGGCTGGAACATCGGCAAAGCATTCGGCAAGAAGCGTATCCATACTGCCACATTCATTAAGTGTATCTTTGCTCACACCCTCCGCGATATAGAGGTTTCAACTATCGAACGCAAAATGTCGCATACCGAATCTGAATGTAAGATTAAGCTAAATAATAACATTACGAACTAATATTTTCAATTTTGTCTTTAACATTTAATCCCGCTTCTGCAGGAGAAATCACTTCAATCGCCACTAAATATAGCAAAAAGAATACGGCTCCTGCTATAATAGTCGCTGTTGTATTTCTCCAATATAAATGCGTAAAAATTACAGAGAGGCCCGCCAACATAAAACATATTATTGTTAAAACCTTTGTCATAATTATATGTTCTTTTGGCAGACAAAATAGCACACAAGCAAAAATAACATAAACAACCATTGTAACAATTAACACCGCAACATTAATCTTTGGAGTTTTGTTCGGGTTTAAATATTCTTCCAAACTGCAATTGGAATCGGCAAAAAACTTAGTTAACTCTTCCGTTTCGCCCTCTATATCTTTTATCTTTAATCTCCCCATTATTTATTCTGCACTTTGCTCCTTATAGCGTTAATCACATTAGTTACATCTTCTTTTGCAGAGTCTTCAGACCATTGTTTTGAATCAATTGTTTTTAATATTACAATCTTATTCATAGATAACAAAATTGAAGTTCCTGGAATTTCAGGAACAGAGTCAGTCTCTTCAAATAAATTAGTTCTAGATAGAGCTTCTCTTAGATTGTTTGATTTTTTCCTATATTCATCTTTAGTCGCAATACCAGAACCTAATTCTACTACCATTATAACACCGTTATCAAAAGGATATGATATTGTCTGAACTCCTACTCCACTTTTTAAGTATTTACTCAATAATCTTCTAAAATTATTCAAATACTCAATTACTACTTGTCTATCAACCATAAACAATAATTATTTAATACATTTTGCCACAAAGTTACGAAAATATAATCATAACAAGATTGATACCTCGATAAAATCACTTAAACAAATAGAATTCTTCATAAACAAGTAGCATCTTAGACTATTCTCTGAACTTCTTATCACCACCAATCACCATCCAAAAGTTATTTTGGAGTTATATTTTGGTGGGTGATTTCACCATCATAACACCGATTTCCTTTGCCATCAAATCATTAAAACTAATTCGCGTATGGCAAATGAAATTACTTTTGATAAGCTGCCGCAGGCGGTGGGTTATCTGACAGAACAGGTGGAGCGAATCCACAAGATTGTAGCGGCATTACAACCGCAGACCACAACCGACAAGCATCGCATTGTCGAGATTGATGAGGCGTGCAAAATCACACGAAAGGCGAAACCTACTATCTACACGCTCGCACGCAAAGGACTAATCCCTGCCTACAAGCGCGGCAAGAAACTCTACTTCTACGAAGATGAGTTGCTGCAATGGATTGAGTCGGGGCGAAAGCCGTTACAGGCACTCAACCTCCAAGAGCAAGCGGCAGAGATTATCCTCGGTGTGAGACGCAAACCCAAAGGCGGTTTTAACCTCTAATGCACTCGGCTATGAATAGTAAATTGACAGCAGAGGACATAATGGGTGCGGCAATGCGTATGAGCGCTGAACTATCAGGTGGCGAGTTTCCTATCAGTGTCTTTCCTCACAAGATTCAGCGCATCATCACCGAGTTGCACGCCTCACAGGGCTTTCCCATCGACTACATCGCAGCAGCTATGCTATCGGCATTGGCGGTAAGCATCGGCAACTCGCATCTTGCACAGGTGAAGCGTGGCTGGGTGGAGAGTCCGATTCTATATATGGCACTCATCGGGCGACCGGGAGCGAACAAAAGCCACCCATTGAGTTTTGCGTTTCACCCATTTATCGAGCACGACTACCGCCACAACAAGGAGTATCAGGAGCAATATGCCGAGTATGAACGCACGATGTCGATGAGCAAGAAAGAGCGATTGGAGGCTGGGAAAGATGAGTTTCCTATTCCTCCCAGGCGGAGTCGTTTTCTTGTGTCGGACATCACGCCTGAAGGGTTAAGTCTTATTCACGCACAGAATCCTCGTGGGCTGTGCTTATGGTCGGACGAGTTATCGGCGTGGTTTAAGAACTTCAACCGTTACAACAACGGTTCGGAGGAGCAGTTCTGGTTGTCAGTGTTCAATGCTAAGCCCACAATCTCGGATCGTAAAAGTTCGCAAAGTTCAATCTTCATTAAGCGACCTTATATCTCGGTTGTCGGGACTATTCAGCAGAAGATACTCGGTGAGTTGGGTAAAGGCGAGAGGGCGAGCAACGGATTTATCGACCGCATACTATTCGTAATGCCACAATCAGTACAGAAGAGCCGATGGAGCGACAGAGAGACTCCCGAAGAGTTGGAACAGGAGTGGCAACACATCATCGTCAGACTCATCGAACAAGAGTGTGAGTTTAACGAGCAGGGCGAACTGCAATCGCACCATCTCCCCTTTCGTGAGGCGGCAAAGAGAGAACTATATGCGTGGCAGCACGACAATGCCCGAAAGTGTGATTTGGAGAGTAACGAGGCACTGCTCGGCATATACTGTAAGTTGGAGATATACATCATTCGCTTTGCACTAATAATCCAACTTGCCCGCTGGACTTGCGGAGAGTGCGACAAGGAGGCTATCGACATTGAGAGTGTGCGTAGAGCCATTGAACTCGCGGAGTATTTCCGCACCACAGCCATAAGGGTGCAGACCTCGATAGGCAACGAGCAACTCAATGAACTGCACCGCACTATCTACCACCATCTGCCGCAAAGGTTTACCACCGCAGAGGGTATCGCTTTGGCTGAGAGTTATGGGATGAAGGAGCACGCATTTAAGATGATGTTGAAACGCCATCTGGGGACACTATTCAAGAAAATCAATCACGGAGAGTACAGTAAATAACTTGTTACTATCCACATTTTGCAACCGAGGGTTTTGTGAAGTTGCGAAAATGTGGATAGTAACAACAAAACCAAAAAGAAAATGAGATACCGATTCATATTAGAACCATACAAGGGTGTCCGTTCGCGGCACATCTGCCCCAACTGCCACCGTAAAAGTTGTTTCGCACGCTACATTGACACCGATGAACAGATACGCTTTCCCGACTATGTAGGACGCTGCAACCACGAACAGAAGTGCGGCTACAACTATACGCCTAAGATGTACTTCGCAGAGAATCCCGAAGCAAGGGAGCGACTCAGTGATGACTCCCGACCTGTGGTAAAACCCATAAAAGTTGAGCCACCACCGCCATCATTTATTGAGCCGAAGATGATGCAACTCTCGATGCAGCACTTTGAGAAGAATCATCTTTATCAGTTCCTGAAAACGGTGCTCGGCAAGTTGGCAGCAAGCGAGCTGATGCAACGCTACAATGTCGGCTCATCGAAGCATTGGACGGGTGCAACGGTCTTTTGGCAAGTCGATATTTCGGGGCGTATTCGTACTGGAAAAGTGATGCTCTACAACCCCGTAAATGGGCGAAGAATTAAGGAACCGCACAACCATATTACTTGGGTGCACTCGCTCCTAAAAAAGGAGAAATTTCACTTGCGGCAATGCCTCTTCGGGGAGCATCTTTTGACTGCCGACAGCCACCAAACAGTGGCACTTGTAGAGAGCGAAAAGAGTGCTTTGATAGCCTCACATTTTCTGCCGCAATACTTATGGATTGCAACGGGCGGAAAGAACGGAGCGTTCAATCGTGAGGCGATGAGCGTGCTAAAAAATCGGCAAGTTTTACTCTTCCCAGACCTCGGAGCGACCGACTATTGGAGGGGCAAAATGGAGATGTTGCAACGGCTAGGAATTGAGGTTTCACTCTTCGATTTTATGGAGAATAACGCCACCGATGAGGAGCGAAAAGCGGGTTACGACATTGCTGATTATCTCTTAAAAGCCGAGACTAAAGAGTCTGTTTTAAGCAGAATGATTGCCCAAAATCCACACCTTGAAACGCTCATTTCTACGCTCGATTTAGAGGTTGTAAGCATTGAGAAACACCCTTGAAATTCAACAGAAAAGAGGGAGTTTCAGACTTTGATTTGAAAGGCTGAAATCTATCTATTTTCAGTTGAGCAAGTTTATGTCGGTGTATTACATTTCCCGACAACTTGCTCACCTGAAAGGCAGGTGAGACGGCTCCCGATGGTCACAAGATTAACATTAAAGACACAACTGAAAATGGAAAAGAAAAATACAATTACAATCCGCTTGTCGGATGAACAATATGGTTGGCTGCGGGCACTGAGCAGACGAAGTAAACGGAGTCAAAGTGAAGTAGTGCGATCACTTATTGAACAAGGTACAGTGCGTGAGCGAATCACTCGTGAAAACCTCGAAATCATACGAAAACTTATTGGTGAAAGCACCAACCTGAACCAGCTGGCAAAGCAGGCAAACCGACAAGGATTTTTCCGAGTACGTGATGAATGTCAAGCCACAGCATTGAAGATTTCACAACTGATAAAACGGATAAAAGATGATAGGTAAAATTGTAAAAGGCACATCGTTCGGAGGGTGCGTGAACTATGTGCTGAAAGAAGAAAAATCGCGCCTGCTGGAGGCTGTCGGAGTGGAGGGCACGCCCTCGGAAATGGCAGAGCAATTTGAGCTACAAACGCTGCTCAACGACAAGGTTAAAAACACCGTTGGCCACATATCGCTGAACTTCTCTGCGGAGGATGCTGCAAGGCTCGCAACAGATGATAAACTGATGCTCAAAATCGCCCACGACTATATGAAGTTGATGGGTATCGAGAACACCCAATTTATCATTGCCCGACACATCGACCGCGACCATCCGCATTGCCACATCGTATATAACCGAGTGGATAATAACGGGCGAACGATAAGCGACAAGAACGACCGATTCCGAAACGAAAAGGTGTGCAAGATGCTGACGGCTCGCTACCGACTACACTTTTCGGAGGGCAAGAAAAATGTAAAGTTTGACAGACTGCGTAAGCACGACCAAGTGAAACATTACATTTATCATGTACTCAGACACGAAGTTCCGAAAGCGATTAGCTGGAGCGAACTGAGGCGGGCATTACGACGCTACAAGATTGACACCGAGTTTAAGTTGAATCGCAGAACAGGCGAAGCCGAGGGTGTAAAGTTCATCTGCAACGGGTATAAATTCAGCGGCTCCAAGATTGACCGCCAATTCAGCTTTGTCAATATTGCTTGTCGACTTGAAGAGAACGCCTTTGATGCAGGTATTTGGCCAAGACGCAACAGCACTTCTACCCAACAGCGCGTGGAGCCTCGCCAGGAGATTGTTCGTCAAGAGCCAAGCGAAGAGAGTAGCCTAAGTGTCGGCCTACTCGACCTCACAACTGCTCCTGCCACCGATCCTGAAGAGGAGATGCTGGCAAAGCAATATGTAAAGAAGAAAAAGAAGCCACAGCGCAAGCGTGGATTCAGATTGTGATAAATTATTGTTAAACTATTAAAATTTTATTGTTATGAACGACTACAAAGCTAATTACAATGACTTGATTAGTGAC
>JAFYSK010000014.1 GCA_017559385.1 Paludibacteraceae bacterium
ATTGGCTCTCTTGCCACAAGGTAAGGTAGAGGCTGCTGCTCGTGCTAAGGCTATGGTGGCTAAGATGGATGAGCTCGGTTTTGGTAACTGTACTAACACTGGTGCTTGTGCTGCTGAGTGCCCTAAAGAGGTATCTTTGGCAAACATCGCTCGCCTCAACCGCGAGTTCCTCTGCGCTAAACTCAAAGACTAATCCCCTCCGGGAAACGTTAATCGGATATCGGTTATTAGATATTCAGTTATCGCGTATATATAATAAGAGGTGTGCTCACGCATGCCTCTTATTGTTTTCTCGCCTCTACACTCTACGCCCTACACTCTACGCTTTACACTCTACACTCTACGCCTTCTACTCATCACTTATCACTCATAGTTTATACCTAAAATTAAGATTTCCTTCCCTAGTACCTTATATATATATACCTCGGATAAAAGACCAAGGTGAAGGAGTGCGACGGAACGCACTCCGAGTATTGCGCCCGAAGAGTCCCCACTCTGAGGAATAGACGCAATACATAGAATGGCGCGACCCTCGCGGTCACGCAGCCGAATGGCTATAGGGTAGTGCCGTACAGGGTAGGCACGACCGCCTATAGTGTAATGTTTGATATATTTCTTAATATCGCTTTTCTAAAAAAGTTTCCTCATTTCCTAAAACACTTGACCTTGTGCACTTCGTTCGCTGCGAACGCTATCCATGCCTCTTTGTCTATTAGCCCCGAATCCCATTCGGGCAAATCCTTGTATAATACAATAATTTTCAACTTTCTCCTCAAACATTTGTTCATCTCACAAAAAATTACTACCTCTGCACCCGTAATCCGATTTATCGGTTTATGGACATAATTATAAAAAGCGTTTATTAGCGCTTGTTTTGGTGAACGGAAATCCTGCAAAATTTCACTAACCCAAAGCAAGAAGGCAGTAAACGCCCTTTGGGATATGTATATCCCGCCGCAGAGCGTCCCTCGGTGGACTGCTCTGTTTGGTGGCATTTCATATTCAGCGTGGGCGTTTCTTGCTTATTCTTGTTAGTAGGGTCTTGCAGGAACCTCCGTTCAGAGAATAAGCACGGATAAGGTTCCGCGCTTTTTTTGTGGTTATAAATTCGGTTTGGAACCAACCGCAAAAAGATGCTATGCTCTTTAACTCATTTGAGTTTGCTCTCTTTCTTCCAATAGTCTTTCTCCTCTATTGGTTCGTCTTCGACTACGCCATGCGTGGTTGCAAACGCCAACTCCTTTGGCAAAATCTCCTCATTGTAGTAGCAAGTTACATTTTCTACGGCTGGTGGGACTGGCGATTTCTGATATTGATAGCCATCACAACTATCCTCTCTTTCTTGAGCGGTATCGGCATTGAAAAAGCCCCAACCCAACGAGGAAAAAAAGCCGTCATGATTGCCAATATCATAGTCAATCTCGGCATTTTGGGTGTCTATAAATACTACGACTTCTTTGCTACACAATTTGCACAACTCTTTGGTATTGAGAATGATTTCTTACTCTTGCATCTTATTCTCCCTGTCGGAATTAGCTTCTACACCTTTCAAGCACTCTCATATTCCATAGATGTTTATCGAAAACAAATAGAACCCACGCACGATATTATAGCATTTACTGCTTTCTTGAGCTTCTTCCCACAGTTGGTAGCAGGTCCTATTGAACGAGCCACCAACCTCTTGCCACAATTCCAAAAGAAACGCACCTTTGATTATGCGCAAGCACTCGATGGTATGCGACAAATCTTGTGGGGCTTGTTCAAGAAAATTGTAGTAGCCGACAACTGCGCCACTTATGTAGATCAAGTCTTTGCTGACCTCGGCAGCCACTCGGGTAGCACCTTATTATTAGCAGCAGTATTATTTACTTTCCAAATCTATGGTGACTTCTCGGGTTACTCAGATATAGCTATCGGTACAGCTAAACTGTTTGGTATTAAGCTAATGCGCAACTTCAATGTGCCATACTTCTCTCGCGATATAGCGGAGTTCTGGCGCCGTTGGCATATCTCGCTAACGACTTGGTTCCGTGACTATGTGTATATTCCATTAGGTGGAAGCAGGCCGGCATTGCCTGCTAGGTTAGAGGTGAAAGGTGAGAGGTTAAAGGCAAGGTATACAAAATGGATTGCCGTCCGAAACACCTTTATTATCTTTCTCTTGAGTGGCTTTTGGCACGGGGCAAACTGGACGTTCTTACTATGGGGAGCATACCACGCTTTGTTGTTCGTTCCTCTATTGTTACTCAATCAAAACCGCCGCTATCGCGATACAGTAGCAACTACCACATTGCCTGACGGAACAATCAAAGCCAAACTTCTCCCCTCTATCAAAGAATCTTTCCAAATGCTCATTACATTTGCACTGGTAGTCTTTGGTTGGATAATCTTCCGTGCAACGGGATTAAAGACACTTTCTGCGTGGATATGTGGTATCTTAGATAGCAGTTTATTTACGATACCATGGCTAATGAATAAATATTATTATATTCCTCTCGCAATAAACATACTGGTTATGATTATATTTGAATGGACAAATAGGACAAAAGAACATTCATTCCAACTCAATATTAAATATAAATGGTTGAGATGCAGTATTTATCTAATTTTCATTCTAACTCTATTTTTAAGCATAAAAGTTGATACTCCACAATTTATTTATTTCCAATTCTAATGAAAAAATATTTACTAAATACTCTACTATTTGCTGTAGTTTGTCTTGTTTTTGCATTTGCATTAGATACAATCTTATCTTCCCGCTTGCGCAAAAACCAGAACCGTATATTTGCTAATTGGAATCAAATATACAATGATACCACAAATTATGATTTAGTTATAAACGGTAGTTCACGAGCTTGGGTGCAATATAATCCATTGATCATAGATTCCATTCTTCAAGTTAACTCTTACAATTTAGGTATCGACGGAAGTCCAATAAATCGTCAAATCCTTAAATATCAAAAATATTGTAATCTGCACAAAACCCCAAAATACCTCATTCAAAATATAGATTTAGGAACAATGGATATGAGATATGGGTATGAAAGAGAACAATTCTTTCCATATTTCTTTTACGATATAGATTTAATAAAGGATTTTGATCAATACGAGAACTTTTCCTTCATGGAAAAATATTTCCCCTGCTATCGCTATTTAGGATATGAAGATGTTATACTCGAAGCCTTTTTTAATGATAATAAGGGACACTATTTTGATTTCATATATAAAGGATATAAAGGTCATGACCGTGTTTGGGATGGTTCTGAACTTGCGAAACAGGATAATATAGAATGTGCATGTGATACCAATGCTTTAAAAATATTTGTGGATTTTCTTGACAAAGTAACACTTGAAGGTACAAAAGTTTTATTTGTCTATGCCCCAGTTTATCACGAAGTTCGAACAAAGATGATAAACGAGCATCAAATGTACGAAATGTATGATACTATCGCAGCACGCTTTAATATTCCTATCTTAGACTATAATGATGTTCCGATGTGCTATGATACAACATATTTCTACAATGGTACCCATCTCAATCGTATAGGAGCAGAGCTATTTACCACACAACTAGCTCACGACATAGATTCTATTGGTTTTCTTAAATAGTTTAATCCGCTACCCTTACGCTACCTTTGCGCTAGGGTAGCGGTTCTTTTATGGGTAACTTATCCTATACCAAACCTATACCAAGGGTATACAAAAGGCAGGTAATTTCTTCGGCACAATCTTCGGCACGCGAAAACTTTTTTCTAAAAAATACCACAAGCGGGAAGCGATTGATTTACAACACTTCCCGCTTGCTTTAAGCACCTTTCTATAGCAAAACATACAAATCTTCGGCACAAAACGACTATAATGCCGAAGATTTTTGCAGCATTATTATAGAGACATGTTTATAGAAAGTCACCGAAAGCCCATAGAAGTCCTAGAGATGTCCTACAGTGGTCCCGAAACTTGCAGCACGCCTATTCCCCAAAAATGTAGAAGTGACTTTTTATACAAATCACATCAATAAATCATCATTTCACAAACCAGAACTTGCATATCTGCAAATTTTTCTGTACCTTTGCAGTCGAATACTGTAAATAAAAATATCAGCATCGGTTTCTATGGCTATTAACGAGGCACATATAAAAGAGTTGCTCAAAAATGGTGAGCGTATAACATTGGAATGTAAAGCAGCAGAAAAAGGTCTTCCTAAATCTATTTGGGAAACATATTCTGCTTTTGCGAACACATACGGCGGTACGATTCTTTTGGGTGTAGAGGAGCACAAAGAAGAAATAGACCCACAAAAACGCTATACTATCACAAACATCAGTAATCCGCAGAAACTAATTACAGATTTCTGGAACTTGATTAATGACCCTAAAAAAGTCAATGTCAATATATTGGTGGAGGAAGATGTGCAACTCATCAATGTGGATGGGCAAGAAATTATAGCAATTCATGTTCCACAAGCAGCATACAATGTGCGCCCTGTTTTCATTAATGATAACTTGCAACGAGGAGTCTATAAGCGTAACTATGAAGGAGATTATCATTGCACCGAACAAGAAATCAAGTTAATGTTGCGTGATGCCAATGAGGCTGGCAACGATCGTATTATCCTCGAACACTATACAATGGATGATATTGACACGCCCACCTTGGAGCGTTATCGCCAATTATTCAAAATTGACCATCCAGAACATGTATGGAACGAATTGGATAACCAAGAGTTCTTGAAGCAATTGGGCGGATATGGTATTGATAGAAATACAGGAGTGGAAGGTCTTACAATGGCAGGTTTGCTCATGTTTGGCAAGGGATTGCCTGTTCGCGAGAGATTTGACAATCTGCGTATGGACTATATTGACAAGTCAAATCTTATCGGTGAGCAACGCTATAGCGATCGACTGACCTATGATGGTACATGGGAGAATAATCTATTCAATTTCATTCGTATTGTACTGCCTCGTTTGACAAAAGACCTGCCCCGACCATTTGCTATGGATGGTGTGGAAAGAAAAGATGACACCCCACAACACAAAGCTGTTCGTGAGGCGATGACCAATGCCATTATTCATGCAGATTTTATGCTGAATGGTATCCTCAAAATAGAAAAGACGGATGATGCATTTATATTCACCAACCCAGGATTGCTTAAACTGCCGATAGAACAAATCTATGCAGGTGGCGAAAGCAAA
>JAFYSK010000015.1 GCA_017559385.1 Paludibacteraceae bacterium
CCTCTATGGAGGATGTAAAGACCTTCATCGACAAGGTGGGCTTCCCTGTACTCGTTCGTCCTTCTTACGTGCTCTCTGGTGCGGCGATGAACGTTTGCTTCAACCAAGAGGAACTTGAGCGCTTCCTCAAGATGGCAGCTACCGTGAGCAAGAAGCACCCAGTGGTGATCTCTAAGTTCATGCTCAACACCAAGGAGATTGAGATGGACGCTGTGGCTAAGGATGGCGAGATAATCGCATATGCTATCTCCGAGCACGTAGAGTTTGCGGGTGTACACTCTGGCGACGCGACCATTCAGTTCCCTGCACAAAAACTCTATGTAGAGACCGTGCGCCGTATCAAGAAGATCTCTGGTCAAATCGCACGCGAGCTCAATATCTCTGGTCCATTCAATATCCAGTACCTCGCTCGCGAGAACGAGATCAAGGTGATCGAGTGTAACCTCCGTGCTTCACGCTCGTTCCCATTCGTATCTAAAGTATTGAAGATCAACTTCATCGACATAGCCACTCGTATCATGCTCGGTCTCCCTGTAGAGAAACCAAGCAAGAACTTCTTCGACTTCGACTATGTGGGTGTCAAGGCATCGCAGTTCTCATTCAACCGTCTGCAAAAGGCTGACCCAGTCATCGGTGTGGACATGACCTCTACGGGTGAAGTTGGTTGCCTTGGCGAGGACGCTAACGCAGCACTCTTGACCTCTATGCTTTCCGTAGGCATGCGTGTACCTAAGAAGAATGTACTCTTCTCTATCGGTTCGCCTAAGCAAAAAGCACAGATGCTCGAGTCTGCACGCCAACTCATCGCGAAGGGCTTCAATATCTACGCTACCCTTGGTACAAGCCACTTCCTCACAGAGGCAGGTATTCCTAATACCACGGTTTACCAACCATCTGAGGAAGGTACTCCACAAGCTATCGACCTCATGCGCGAGGGCGTGATTGAGTTCGTAGTGAGTGTACCAAAGGATATCGTGACCGACCCACAAAACGATGTTTGCTACCACGTTCGTCGTGCAGCTATTGACCTCAATGTGCCATTGCTCACCAATGCACGCCTTGCAGCAGCGTTCATCAACGCCTTCTGCACTGTCGATGTCAACGACCTCGCTATCCAATCGTGGGATGAGTATAAATAATATATATTAAGGTGTAATATAATTTCGCTACCCTTGCGCTACCTTTGCGCTAGGGTTAGCGAGATGATTTTCCTCAGTATCTTTCGAGTCTATTGCCTACGAATTACGGCAAAGACAGCAGTTTTTACCGACCCATCACCGAGAGACGACCGAGAGATCACCGAGAGAAGAGCGACAGAGTAGCGAAACAAAAAAACTCCTCAAAAATAAGAATTTGCTAAAAACCCTATCTGCTAAAGGTCTTGAAAACTGAGTTTTTGGTAATTATTGGTAGATATTATGAAAATAAAATTATTAGCATTATACCTTGGACTTCTAATGCTCGCATGTACTCCTGTAAATCAACCAGAGAATACAGGAAACGATAAACCAAATAATCCTACAAACGAGATCGATCCCCAATTATTATTGGGCTATTGGTACGAAAAGGAGTATCCTAGTGTAGTGATTGAGATCAATGATAGTCTAATTGTTCAACATTACAATATTGTATTAGAAAGTCGATATGTAATTAACGGAGGAAAGTTGGAAATAGAACGATTATATTTTCCTGAAACTGATTCATGCTGTCGTTATGCAACTTGCGAATACTCTTTAGTTGATGATACTCTATACATTAAAAATTTCAAACACGCATTAATTCAACCTTTTCACCCTACTTTTATTGATGGTAAATTAATAAAACTCTAAAATACAATAATAATATGAACGCTTTAACAGCAACCAATTTCAACTTTCCTGGTCAAACAAATGTGTACCACGGCAAAGTGCGTGATGTATATTTCATCGGTGAGGACTGCCTCGCTATGGTAGCCACCGACCGTATTTCTGCTTTTGATGTGATCCTACCAAAGGGTATTCCATTCAAAGGCCAAATCCTCAACCAAATCGCGGCTAAGTTCCTCGATGCAACAGCCGACATCGTACCAAACTGGAAACAAGCTACTCCTGACCCTATGGTTACTGTAGGTGTACGTTGCGAGGGCTACCCTGTAGAGATGATTGTGCGCGGTTACCTCTGCGGCTCTGCATGGCGTGCTTATAAGAGCGGTGTGCGTGAGATCTGCGGCGTACAATTGCCTGAGGGCATGCGCGAGAACGAGAAGTTCCCTACCCCAATCATCACCCCTACTACCAAGGCTGAGATCGGTGCACACGATGAGGATATCTCTCGAGAAGAGATTATTGCTCAAGGACTTATCCCAGAGGCAGAGTACGAGCAATTGGAGAAATACACCCTTGCTCTCTTCAACCGTGGACAAGAGATTGCTGCTAAGCAAGGTCTTATCCTCGTGGACACCAAATACGAGTATGGTAAGCACGGCGACCAAATCCTCCTCATGGACGAGGTACACACCCCAGACTCAAGCCGCTACTTCTACGCAGAGGGCTACGAGGAGCGCTTTGAGGCAGGTCTGCCACAAAAGCAACTCTCCAAAGAGTTCGTGCGTGAGTGGCTGATGGACAATGGTTTCCAAGGTAAAGAGGGTCAACAAGTACCAGAGATGACCGACGAAGTAGTAGCAGGTATCACCGCTCGTTATATAGAGCTCTACGAGGGTATCACAGGCGAAAAACTCGTCCTTGACGCTACCGCCTACGACCTCACCGCTCGTATTGAGAAGAATTTGACCGACTATTTAACAAAGTAATTTTAATACTTTAATAGTTGCAAATACAACTTTTGCAGAAGATTGAGGAGTTGACACTTTATATCCTCCAACAAGAGGAAAGAATCAAGGCATTGGAAGCGGAGTTGAGTAAGTAAAACGTTTCAAATAATATCTTATGCGAAAGTACATCGTTTATCTTACATTCTTGTTATTGTCTATACCAACATTAATATTTGCACAAGAACCAAGTTGTTTGCATGTGCAAAAAGTTGATGGGACAGTGCAATCCGCTTCATTGGTAAATATTCAGCGCATTACATTTGAAGAAGATGTATTAGTAATGACTACTTCTAAAGGCGAATTCCGTTTGCCATTGGATAATATAAATAAGATTATGTTTAACGATAATGATGTTTCTACAGCGGTTGAGAATGTAAGCATTAGTTCCATTCATATCTCTAAATCGGGCAATATACTAACAATAAAGAGTGATGCAGCCATTAAGCACTTATATTTAGTAGATGTGTCTGGCAAGGTGCTTGTAAGCGAAAGACTTGCTTCTGTAGATACGACAAGCATCACTATGCCTGATTTTGGAGTTTTTGTCCTGTTCTTAGAAACAAGCCAAGGATATATCGCAAGAAAAGTGCTTAATAATTAGATAAACATTTGTAGTCCTATGAAAAAGATTTTACTTTTAGGAGCAATGCTTGTAATGGTATTAACTCTATCCGCTCAACGACAAATGCAGGTATGGCAAAATGGCGTACCCACAAGTTTTGCCGTAGCTGAGGTGGATAGTGTTACGTTCTATAATGAATCAACAACTTCTTCGAAAGAGTTGTTATTGGGCTATTGGGAATGTATTGATTCTAGTACAAAAATGCAAATGCAGTTTTTAGATAATGATACGATTTTATACAAGGATACTCCCTATGGTACGACTGTACCAGCAATTGAGGGATTGCGATTGCATATGCGTTATGAAATATTAGGAGATTCTATGGTTGTCCAATTCGAGCCAGGATATTGTGATAATAAAAATTGTGATAATTACTACGAGCCATATCAGTACGTTACTGCCTATAGTGTTGTAGATAGCATATTGACACTATCTAAGTTCTCTCCTTATGGTAGAATGTTTAAAACATTGAGGTTTATCAAAAAGGAGAAAAAAGAAAATCCTTTGCTTAATATGTTATTGGGAAATTGGAGGAATAATACTTCCGACACATTGAGAATACTCATATTTTCAAGGACTGAAAAGGTAACATACTACGAAAAGTACTATCGAGATGATAATGCTGTCTATAAGACTTATGGTCCATGGGAATACAACATATCAGATACCTCTATTACATTTAAAAATGAAACTAAATATCCATCCGATAGTTTAGAGCATACATTTGATTACTCAACGAATTATAATCTAACTGATAGTTTGTTGATATTATCCACTTTCTCCAAGGATGGAAAACAGTTTATTCATAATATAGAATTTCTAAAGGAGCAATAATTATGAAACGGTTAGTCTTTATTCTATCCATACTATTCCCTATACTGCTTTCCGCACAAAATTATTATTGGTATAGAGGCAATAAAATTTATTTAGAGACAGGTAATAAGGAATATGTAATATATGAATCTGACACCATTCCTCAACCATATAGAATCGTTTCGAAAAATAAGGGGACGCAGGATAAGATTATATATCGTACTCCGTCTTACAAATCGCCCAAAGACTCCACGAATGACATCTTTATTACGAATAAGTTTAATGTTAAACTGAAACATTCTAACGACTCTTCTATATTGCAGCAAATGGCAACGTTATACCATGTGGAAATACTAAGTGATACAGTATTACCACTTTGGCATACCTTACAATGTACGAGACTTACGCAATATAATGCGTTGGAATTGGCAAATATCTTTTATGAGTCTGGGAATTTTGCAGCGGCAGAACCTGAATTAATGGGAGTAGTACAGCCAGCATGTGTTAATGACACATACTTTTCCCAGCAATGGAATCTCAAAAATACTGGACAGTATGGTCTTGAATATGAGGGTATTGATATCAATTTTTGTGAAGCACATTCAATAACATCAGGCAATGAAGATATTGTTATCGCGGTTGTTGATTGGGGAATAGATTTGTACCATTACGATTTAAATATTTATCCTTTAAGTTACAATACTGTGACTAATTCGTCTCCTAGTAAAATGCATTTAGATCATTGGGAAAAATCTTATCACGGAACAGCATGTGCAGGTGTTATAAGCGCAATTGGCAATAATGAATTAGGAGTTGTAGGAGTTTCTCCATCTTGTCCAGTTATGTCTATCAGTTTCCCTTTAGAACCAACAACAAATGATATAGTGCGTGCTTTTCGTCATGCAGCAGATAATAATTGCTCTATTATTAGTTGCTCATGGCATACCTACGAACCCATTGAAGAATTTGATGATGCAATCCGATATACCATGCAAACTGGACGTTCAGGATTGGGATGTGTAGTCGTATTTGCTTCAGGAAACGACAACTTTCCGTTTGTAAATGATGTCGCTGATTATGTGCCAGAAATTATAGTAGTGGGATCTATATAGATATAGTGGTGATGGCGGAAGTAATTACGGTTCACTACTAGATATTATGGCACCAGGTGTAGAAATTCGAACTACAGATGTAAGAGGAAATGCTGGTTATTCTAATGTTGATTATATTTTGAGGGGAGTTACAGGAACCTCAATAGCATGTCCTCATGTAGCGGCTATTGCAGGACTAATTTTATCAGTTAATCCATATCTTACAAATCAAGAAGTGGCCAATATTATTGAGTCAACTGCACAAAAAACAGGAGACTATCTTTACGAACTTAACGACGAGTATCCAAATGGAACATGGAACTTTGATATGGGATATGGCTTAGTAGATGCCTATGCAGCGGTATTGGCTGCACAACCAAAATATATTCAAAATCAGGTATATCAATCAGGACAAGAGGTGTATGAGTATGCTACGGAAATTACATCAGGTCACGCGGTGACAGATAGCAGACCATATGGAAATGTAATACTAGAGGCAGGTAGTGATGTTACATTGAGAGCAATGGAACAGGTCGTATTAAAGCCAGGCTTCCATGCGAAAGCGGGTAGCAAACTGCACATCAAAGTAGATACCACTTCAACACAATCCACGACTGCTCCTCAATTGGTAGCCCCTCGAACATCTTCTGCTCCTGCGGAGGATAGAAATTCTACTACTGAAGATGTCGCTAACAATGGATTGGAAACTGTGGCAAACAAAGTGATTGTTTCCACTTCCATTTACACTATTAGCGGTCAATTGATACAAACTATCTCAGATGGTCAGTATAATGCAGCAGACCTACCAAACGGTATGTACATCCTCCAACACCGCATGAGTGATGGCAGCATGAAGAGTGAAAAAATCATTAATAATAAGTAAAATCATCAAGAAACAATATTAATAGAAAAAAAAATGGCTGGATTTTTTGGTACAATATCTACAACTTCTTGCGTCACCGATGTCTTCTACGGCACCGACTACCATAGCCACCTCGGTACACGCCGAGCTGGTATGGCAACCTTCGACAAGGAGAACGGCTTCAAACGAAGCATTCACAATATCTCCAACTCGCACTTCCGCACGAAGTTCGAACACGAGTTGGACGAGTTTAGTGGCAACGCAGGCATTGGTATCATCTCCGATACCGATGCACAGCCACTACTCATCAATTCGCACCTCGGTCGCTTTGCTATCAGCACCATTGGCAAGATCAACAACCAAGACGATTTAGTAGCTCACTTGCTCGAACAAAAAGTGCACCTTTCTGAGTTCAGTAGCGGACGCGTAAACCCCACAGAATTAGTAGGTTTGCTCATTGTGCAAGGCAAAGACTTCGTGGATGGAATAGAGAATGTCTATCGACATATCAAGGGCTCTTGCTCTATTCTTATCCTCACCGAAGATGGTATCATCGCTGCCCGCGACTCATGGGGACGCACACCTATCGTATTAGGCAAGCGCGAAAGTGCGGGGTCCCCGACGAACCACGAGGGTTCGTGGGGTGCTAGTGCATACGCTATTGCCAGCGAGTCATCTTCGTTCTTCAATCTAGGCTTCCAAACCGAGTATTTCCTCGGCCCTGGTGAGATTGTGCGCGTGTATGCAGATCGTGTAGAGCAACTGCGCAAACCCAACGAGAAAATGCAGATTTGCTCTTTCCTTTGGGTGTACTACGGCTTCCCTACCTCCGACTACGAAGGTCGCAATGTAGAGCAAGTGCGTTATGCTTGCGGTCATGCGATGGGTAAAAGCGACGATATAAAAGCTGATATTGTCTGCGGTATTCCTGATTCAGGTATTGCTATGGCGATTGGTTATTCCCATACTTCGGGTGTGCCATACCAACGCGCCATCACCAAATATACGCCTACATGGCCACGCTCCTTTACCCCTTCACAACAAGCGACACGCGACCTTGTGGCTAAGATGAAGATCATCCACAACTACTCCATCCTTCGTGGCAAGAGTATCCTCTTTTGCGACGACTCCATCGTGCGCGGTACACAATTACGCGATAACACCCGTTGCCTATTGGATGCAGGAGCCAAAGATGTGCATATGCGTATTGCATGTCCACCTATCATGTATGGATGTCCGTTCACCAACTTCACCACCTCGAAGTCGGATATGGAACTCATCACCCGCCGCATCATTGCAGACTTGGAGGGCGAAGAGGCAGCCAACAATCCTGAGCGTATCAAAGCCTATGCTACTACCAACTCGTTAGAGTATCATCATATGATCCGCGCATTGCGTGACCGTTTCGCGCTCAAGTCACTCAAATACACCAAGATAGAGGACCTCATTGCCGCCATCGGACTGCCGAAATGCAAAGTCTGCACCTTCTGCTTCGACGGTCATAACCCTGAAGAATAAGACAAATCATATAAACTACCGCTATCAATCACGATAGATATACGATACATATACGATACATATACGATAGATTAGTATAGGCATATCGTAGAAATAGAGTGATATGTACCCCGCGGGTACATATCACTTTGTTATAATTAAGATTGCTCACCCACCCTCTATAGCCGATTGGTGCATAGCCATGAGTTTGTCGTAGCGGAGAAAAACAAACACTGACACCAATAGACTACCTAACAAG
>JAFYSK010000016.1 GCA_017559385.1 Paludibacteraceae bacterium
ATTCGCCAACCACTTCTTCCACACCATTTCGCAAACCAAAAGCTAAACGCCCTACACCTCGTTTAACCACCGCCACCTTCACCTATCGTTGGCTCACAACTGCTCCCCAACGCATCACAACTCTCTATCAGTATCTTCTCCGTGCCAAATGGATAGCTACGGAAACTCATCCCGATGACTTCTTCTCCCTCTTCACAGGAGAAGAATCCAATGCCCGAGTCAAATGGACTGGTTCTAATCTTCAACTCGCATACCTGATACGCATAATGACGGAGCAAAACTACATCTCCACTCCCAAGCATGTAGGTAAATGGACGTGTGTCTATAATCATTTTGTGGATAAAAATAATTGTCAATTGCGAAATCTGAACGCTTTGCATATACCAATAAGATCAAAAATAGCGGTACAACAGATGGCTGAAATATTGAATCCAAATATACCAATTACATAAACTAGCTGCAGAAGTAGCTGCAATAATAAAAAAAATATTTCTCAGCAGCTATCGTACTTTAGCGCATATAAAATACAAATCAGCTGCAACTTTATTAACAATTGCAGCTACTTTTTGCATCATTATTATAGAAACGCGTCCCACAGAGGACACTACCCAATATTCACAAAGTTAAATCACTTAAAATCCTTGAAAGAATGACAAACATAGTTATAATTTTTATTTTGTCCACCAATGCAACCTGTTGCATTTTTTTTGACAAAAACAAAAATATCTACGTTACATTTTTAATTATTTTTGTAGGCGAAGCCGTATTTATGTTTAAAAATAATATCCTTGAATTGACATTAATTGATGACCCAATTGACCTGAATTGTCTTTACCACATGTCCCCTTGAGCGCGGCAGGGAGTTGATTGCCGGCGGGGTCCCCGAAAAAGCTTGCTTTTGGGGGTGCTCTGCAATGTTGTCGCTATTGTCTTCATAAATCATCCACAGTCGCTCGCTGTGTTGTTGCGAGCGAAATAGTTGTTGGATAAAGTTGTTTAAGTTGTTGTTAAATATTATAACATTGTATTGTTATGAGCCAAAAACATTTCGTCATCATCACCATCCCCTGCCACAGTGCAGCCGAGATGCTCCAAGCCAAAGAGGCAGTCTTCTTTCATTTGGAAACCCTCAATCCCGAGTTCTCTACCGAGGGGACCACACTCGTAGTCAAGGTTATTCCTCTTGACCCCAAACTCTTCTATCCCGACGAGGCATGCGACATCATTCGCCAAACCCTCGCCCAATCCCTCACCTTCAATCACAGCTGGAAGTGCACACTCCAAAGCGCTGAAACTTTGAAACCTTAAAACAAGCGCCATTGGCGCATGAAACTTTTAACCTTATTTATTAACCCTTCACGCAAGGCATTCGTGAGCAGAGCGAACCATATTTCGTCGAAGACCACTATTCGTGGAGCGACAGCGCAACCATCCTTCGTGAGCATAGCGAACCACCTTTCGTGAGTAAAACGAACTAAAATTATGTCTAAAATCAAATTAGAAGCCCCATTCCGCCAATTCCGTGGCAAAATCTGCAAACACTCCGACATCATCTTCAAACAGATGTACGGCGAAACCTTCACCTCGCAAATCTGCAACCCTTACACAGGCGAACCATCTGCAGCACAACAGGCACAACAAACCAAGATGGCTACTGCATCTGCCAATGTCAATGCCTTAACTCCAGAGCAATGTGCTGCTTACAAAGAGGAATTTAAAAAGCAGACTAAGTACAAGTCCCTCCGCGGCTACATGATGGCACAAGAACTCGCCAAACTCTAACCCCAACCTCAAAATTCTTAATTACCCTTTAACCCCTCTCACGGCATAGAGGATCTCGAACTCCGAGTAAAAACAATCATTTGTTCTGCCCACTAATGCAACGCATTGCATTCATTTGGGCAGCAACAAAAGATAATCATTGAATTGACGTACGGCTGAATGAGTAAAGCGAATGAGCAGATCGTTCGAGCCGTATGGCGAGATAAGAATAATTGACAACATTAAGTTGACCTGAATTGTCTTGAATAAGTTCCACGAAATATTTGATAATTTTGGGTCTAATTGTTTATAATTTTTGTTATCATACTCCTGTTCATTGCCGAATACATTATGGCTATAGTAACCTACGAAGACCCTATTCATCACTTATCGGGTAAAATCTCCAAAAAGTACCGTACTTGCTACAACTATCGCAAGCGCTCCGACCGAAAGTACACCTCTATTCATAGCGAACGAAGCACTCCAGTGAAAGAGACAGAGTTGGCACAACGAGCTAAGTTCAAAGCAGTATCACAAGCAGCACGCTTGCGTATGCTAGACCCTAACCACGCAGACATGGACCAATTGAGCTTCTCTCGTCAAGACAAGTACACTACCTTGTATGGCTATGTCTTTAAGCAAGTGTGGGATAGCTACGAGGAGTAATTAAACCGCTACGCTGAGAGACCACTGCGTTGAGAGAATGTTCAGGAGTTCAGAGGGCCCACTGATCTCACTGATTCTCACGGATTATCAAGGATGACAGTAGCTCCTACTCGCTACGCTCGAGAAATCTTATAAATCTTTTTTGCGCTTTTATCCACCCATTACGTTGCACTCCGTGATAAATTGCCACCGCTCCTTTTTACGGTGTGACGCTACCGCTACACCTAAACATTGCTACGCAATAAAAAGTCGCTTAATCTAAACTAATAAAAGCAAGTATCGTCTGCCACTATCTGGTAAGAAGAATGTTTCCCGCTGCATTCCATAAGATTCAGCGCACGAGTATCGCTCAAGCGATATGAGGAGCGGTGGTAATAGGTTGCGGAGCACATAGAAAAGAGGGATTAAGCGAGGAAGATGAGATTAATAAGATTTCTCGAGCAGCTTGCTGCGAGTAGGAGCTAACATCTTTAAAACTCTTAGAACTTTTAAAACCTTTTAGAATGAAACTAACCGATATTCAAAAACAACGCCTCACGAAGGCGATCAAGTACCTGGCAGTGGCTATCGCTACAGCCGTTGCCATGGCATTGGGACTGACGTCCTGCAATGTCACCCGGACCATCACCACCGAAAGCCGTTCACTTACCCGAGGCGATACAGCAGTCATCATCCAATCAAAAACCATCGAATCCTATAACGCCAAAAAGAATTAACCCCAATCAGTCAATTTTTACAAAGGATTTTCTCCCCCAATTTTCAAAGAATACAGCGCTCATCTTTTTATCATCCTCTACACCCCATCACCTCTTTTCCTTGCAGGAGGGATAATGAAGGTTCGGAGTGATAACGGAATGATAACGGGGGAAGTAGGGTATGAACCCGTCCAAGATAGGGTGGCGCAATATAACAAAAGAAGAAGCATTTCTGCTTCTTCTTGCGGTGCGGACGGGACTCGAACCCGCGACCCCATGCGTGACAGGCATGTATTCTAACCAACTGAACTACCGCACCAATTATATGTCTTACTTCCTTTTCGAAAGCGAGTGCAAAGGTACTGCTTTTTTTTGAAATGACCAAATAATTTATAAAAAAAAGTATAATTTCATGCGATTTTGTCAAATTTACTTATCAAAATCAATAAATATATGCTTTAAAACATATTTTTATATCAAAAAATTTGGTGGGCACAGAAAAAAGCAGTACCTTTGCATCGTGTTTTTCATGGTATTAGATTTAAGGTTAAGTAAAGATTGGGTTGTCGGGAGACAATCCTCTTTTTTTTATCATATCTACAAAAAAAATGGCTACTCAATTGAGTAACCATTTTTTATTTATTTATCGAAATATTAAAGCGATTTGAGTGTGGCTAATAGGTATTCGTAGAACTTAGCAACTGATGCAATATTAACTTTCTCGTCTGGAGAGTGTGGATATTTGATTGTAGGACCAAACGATATCATATCCATACCAGGATAGTTGCGACCTATGATACCGCACTCCAATCCTGCGTGAATGATAATTACGCGTGGCTCTATACCATAATTCTCTTGGTAGGTTGTTTTCATCACCTGCAAGATATTACTGTTCAAATTAGGTTTCCAGCCTGGGTATGAACCAGAGAACACAATCTCAGCTCCAGCCATTGCAAATACAGACTCAATGATAGATTGCAATTCCTCTTTGCGAGACTCTACAGATGAACGTGTCAAGCACATTACAGTTACGCAATTATCCTCGGTAATCAACATTGCGAGGTTATTGCTTGTTTCCACCACATCTGGCATCTCAGGTATTACACGATATACACCGTGTGGGCAAGCAGTAATAGCATGAATCAAGAAGTCTTGTACATCCTCTGGTAATTCAGTTGTTGGGCACTCTACTTCTGTAGCGGTCAATTGAATATTATCTTCCACTCCATCATATTCTGCTACAAACAAATTCTCGTATTCTGCAACAAGATCCATGATCTCATCAATTCCTTCTGCAGGAATAGTGATCACAGCTGCTGCCTCGCGTGGGATAGCATTACGCAAACTACCACCCTCTACATACGCTAATCGAGCTTCGTAATTAGCTACTGCATCCTTCAAAAAACGGAACAATAGTTTATTTGCGTTAGCACGTTGCAAGTGAATATCACAACCAGAGTGACCACCTTTGCAGCCTTTTACACTTACTTTGACGGCAACGTCTCCATCTTCTACCTCTACTGGAGTGTAGTGGAATTTAGCGGTAGTATCAACGCCACCAGCGCAACCTACATACAACTCGCCTTCTGCCTCAGAGTCTAGATTGAGCAATGTCTTACCTTGTAGCAAACCGCCTTCTAATGCAAACGCACCATACATACCGGTTTCCTCATCTACTGTTACCAGCATTTCCAATGGGGGGTGTACGATAGACTTATCTGCTAGGATCGCCATTGCAGCGGCTACGCCAATACCATTGTCTGCACCTAGGGTTGTTCCTTTGGCTGTTACCCATTCGCCATCTACATATGCTTCGATTGGATCTTTCTCAAAATCAAAAATAGTATCGTTGTTCTTTTGTGGCACCATGTCCATATGCCCTTGTAGAATCACACCTGGGTGATCTTCATAACCCGGACTTGCTGGTTTGCGGATGATTACATTTCCGATGGTATCAACGATGGTCTCAAGACCTAGACTCTTACCATATTCTGCCAAAAATGCAGACACTTCTTCTTTCTTGCCGGATGGGCGAGGGATCTGGGTGAGACTATAAAAATGCTCCCACACAGCTTTAGGTGATAGATTTTTCATATATATAATTATTCAATGGTTAATTCTCCACATAGAGATGTTGAAAGTAGTTCTTTCACTTTTTTTACATCGTTCGGTATTTCTCCCAATAGATGCATCATTTTCGTCAGCAATGCTTCTGTCGTGATATCGTATCCGGATATCACACCAGCCTTCAGCAGATTCATACTCACCGCATAATGTCCCATCGCTACTGATCCGGTATGACATTGTGTCTTGTTTACAATCACAACACCTCTATCCACTGCATTGCGTAATCTGCGATACAACCATTCATGAGTAGGGGCATTACCCGCTCCAAATGTTTCTAGTACGACACCTTTCAAATTAGGAATGTCTAATATTGCTGCCACCACCTCTTCTGTGATACCAGGGAACAACTTCAATATCGCTACTCTCGTTTCAAACTTTTTCATCAGCCCCAGTGGCAACACCTCTCCTCTATATGGTTCAATAAACTGCCTGTTATAGGAGATATGTACCCCCGCTTTCGCTAGTGCTGGATAGTTATACGACTTAAAGGCCGAGAAATGTTCCGCATTACGCTTTGTGGTTCGATTGCCGCGATACAATTCACCATCCATATACAAACACACCTCTGGCACTATTGGACCGTTGGCATCATATGCTGCAGCTATCTCAATGGCTGTCAAAAGGTTCTCTTTTGCATCCGAACGCAACACACCTACAGGCAACTGACTGCCGGTAAATACCACCGGTTTGCTCAAACCTTCAAATATAAAACTCAGCGCTGACGCAGAATATGACATTGTATCTGTACCATGTAATATCACAAAGCCATCATACTGATCATAGTGGTTGTATACCATCTGAGCCATTTGTATCCAACTGTCAGGGTTCAAGTCAGATGAATCTAATAATGGTTCGAAAGGCACCATCTCTACATGAATATCACCTGCAAATAGCTCTGGAACAAACGCCTTGAAGGTTTGCATGTCAGCAGGATGTAATGCACCTGTTTCTGCATCACGAACCATCGAAATCGTACCGCCAGTCAAAATCAGTAGAACTTTCATATCACGTGGTTTTATAAAATCTTTGCAAAGATAATACATTTTTTTTGCATATGCAAATTTATCATAAAAAAAGGAGCTCGATATCCCATCCAACTCCTTTCCACTATTATGAAAAACACTATTTATTTTATTTAAACACGAACCATCGTGTTTTCGTAAGATGCTTATACCTCATCATTTCCCATTTTTACCATTTTGTATCCTTTGCTGTGTACACTCATGATACGGTAGGCATTGTCTTCTCCCAGGTATTTTCGCAGATGATTCACATATACGCTCAGCGAACGTGAGTTAAAGTATGTGTCTTCTCCCCACAAACTCATCAATATATAGTTGCGCTCGACTAGCGTATTCATGTTCTGGCAGAACATCAATAGCAACTCGTTTTCGCGTGTGCTGAGATGTCTATCACCTAATGTCTGACGAACACTGTCAAAGTGCATATCACCTAGATCAAATTCATTTTTATTTCTTCCATCATCATATTGACAACGGCGCAGAATAGCCTCTATCTTATAAGTCAAGATGTCAATTGAAAATGGCTTGAAGATGTAGTCGTCGCAACCCAACTCATACGCCCGTATGATACTATCCTTATCTTGCTTATCACTTAAAAATATTACTGGCATATGGGCAAATGAACTGCGAATCAATTTCAGTAGCTCATATCCGTTAACATGCGGCATGGTGATATTACTTAACACAATATCATAATGGCGCTTAGGAATCAACTCCCACGCTTCTTGACCATCCTTCGCTGTTTCTACTATGTATGATTTACTGCGCAGATAATCAGCAACAACTATGCTCAAATTGGCATCGCTCTCTACTAGTAATATTCGATTAGATATTGTCATTATGTTTTTTTCTTGGTTTACAAACTCCAATACTACAAATATCGTGCCAAATGCTAGAAACCTGTCATTTTATTAAGAGAAATCCAAGTATATTAATAATTTTTCAATATCTTCCTCCTTCAATTCTTTGATCTTCTTCAACTCGTCAGCCGACTTTATTCGTATACGCTTACGCCTATATTCGTATATGGCTTTTGCCTGCTCAAAACTCAAATATGGATGCCGCGACAATACTTCAGGACGTAATCTGTTTACTACCAATTTCTCCACTATTACGCTATCTATATAGAAGTGCGGCAATATACTATCAGCTACCGCCTTGTCCATACCTTTGGCCTCCATCATCTGTTCCACTCGTGCATAGCCACCCAACTGCTCACGATAACGTACAATCATTTTAGCTCGATACGAACCAATTCCACGAATCATTTTTAGCTCGGTCGTATCCGCTGTTCGCAAATTGAGAATTGTATCTTTCTTCTGTATATACCCTTTTGTGGATCCATCCTGTTGGTTTTGCTCTCCCGTTGTGCCCTCTTGAGGGATCTGTATGTATGGTTCCAACGCCGTATACATACTGTCTGTCATGCCGTATAATCGCTTTAAATCTTCTGCCTTACGATATTTGCCTCCCTTAGCTCGATATTTCAGTATGTTCTTGGCCTGCCATGGCTTGAATCCTAGCTGCACCAAGGTACAACTATCTGCCGTATTCGGATTGAACGACTGAAGTATAATTTTTATCTCATCCTGTTGGTCTCTCCCGTTTCCCTGGAAGCCATCCAGAGAAATTTGTATATATGGTTCCAGCGCCAAATACATACTATCCGTCATACCGTACAACTTCTTCAAGTCTTCTTTTTTACGATATATACCTCCTTTCGCGCGATATTTTATCATATTCTTAGCCTGCCAAGGCTGGAAGCCTAAATGCAACAAACGGATGCTATCCACCGTATTCGGATCAAACATCTGCAACCGTATCTCTATCGTATCGCGTTTATAGGTCCTTTTGTTGGCTTTGTAGATACTATCTTGCTTTGCTTGGGCATTCTCAAAATTCGTTTTTACCGAATCCTCCACCAATACCAAAGTCTCTTCTTCCACATGCAAATGTTTTATAGCAATCATCGTACCTACCAATAGTAAGCTGAGAATCAATACTCCCAACCATTGCTCACCGGTCAACAAAAATATCTTTTCTATCTTCTTCATATAAAACCTGTAGAATGGTTAAAACTACTTCACTACAGACTCGACCACACCATCTGCTACATAAGTCTTCAGCATATCCCCCTCTTTCACATCATCCATTTTCATTACGGGCTTACCATTCAATGTGGTCAAACTATAACCCATTTTGAATATCCTCTCTGGCGAGTGCAATTCTATCGTCTTATTCCACATCTGCAGTTGATTCTGCTCCTGCATTACCACTCTTTGTGCGGAATGAGTCATGCGTTGTAAGTAATTTTGCAACAGGCTATTCTCTTGTGTTACTGCTAGTTGAGTTGCCCTTTGCAAACGAATCATCCAACGCGCTACCATCTCTACTTGCTCAGCCACACGTTCAATCAACCATTCTGCGGCTGCGGTAGGCGTCTTTACGCATCGGTGCACTACCATATCTACTATACTCATATCACGCGTATGACCTATTCCTGATAGGATAGGCAATGGGAATTGTGCACAATGATTTGCCAATTCGTAATCATCAAAACATCCTAAATCCGTTGTGGCACCACCACCACGAATGATCACCACCAAATCCCACTCATCCTCCTCATGGGCTATTTGGTTAAGTGCTGCTATGATACTTTTAGGTGCATGATCGCCTTGCATGACTGCCGAAAACAACGACAAATCATACTTATACCCGTAACGGTTGTGCATCAATTGGTCACAAAAATCGCCATATCCCGCAGCATCGGCTGCAGAGATTACTGCTACCCTCCGCACCAGACTGGGCACCACTAGACTCTGCTGCAACTCCATCACACCGTCTTCCGTCAAACGACGAATAGTGGCTTGCCGTTGTTTCACTAAATCACCCTGTGTATAGGTTGGATCAATATTCCATATGTTCAAACTCAGACCGTATACTGGATGATAACTCACACTCACTTCCACCAATACTTGCATACCCGCACGCAAAGTTTGCCCAGTTTCCTGAATAAAATAGGCGGATAGTAGACTATATACATTATTCCAGCAGGTACCACGTACTTTAGCCGCTAGCATATTATCTTCGGCTTTTTCTACGAGTTCCATATAGCAATGTCCTCGTGTGCTCAGCGACGCAATCTCAGCGCGTACCCAATAGCGCTCCTGCAGGTCGTTCTCTACCACCTCCTGAATTTCTGCACATAATTCAGATAAACTATACTGTTTCATATCTCTACTTTCAATATTCAATATTCAACTTTCGTACATGGGTTTTGCAAGTGATCATTCGAAGCGATGCCACGATAAGACTCAACACCACACCGCACCCACCAGCGCTCCTACAACCCCTATTAGCCACCACCATCTTACTTTATCTCCACGCATCATCAGCGTCATACACACCAGTGCCACATACATACACACCGCACTTGTTTCGCTTATTTCCATCTTGGTAGTAGAGTAGGGTAGCCCTTCTATCCATTCTACAACCTGACGCATACACCTTGTGCACCATTCGGCTGCTACGCCCAACCACTCGCCTATGACACACCACGAAAATGCCAAAGTGGCCAAACCTAGCAGCAATACCACAAATGCTAGTGGAATAACTACTAGATTGGTCAATGCAAAATAATTGCTTGTCTGCCCAAAATAGTACAGGGTCAACGGCATCGTCATCAATTGTGCACCTATTGACAACATCAGCAATCCACCAATATAGTTACTCCATCTATGCTTCAAATGCATACGAGCTTGCATCCATGAGGTAAACAACATAATTCCTATCACGGCCGCAAAACTCAACTGAAAACTCACACTCCATAATGCCAACGGATTAATCAATAGTATCATTACGGCAGCAGCCGTAATCGGGTTCCAAGGTGATGTGTGCCGACCTAGCAAGTAACTTAACTCCCAGAAACTCAACATCAGCGCACTACGCATCACCGATGGGCTTAATCCTGTTACAAACGCATATATCCACAACAATATCAACAATATACCACCTAGCAACCATCGTCGCCCTTTCTCTTCGTGTAACGGCTTACACCAACCACCTAGGGTTAAAAACCATGTCAATATTCCCCATACAATACTTGTGTGCAAACCACTTACCGCCAATACATGCATCGCACCCGACACCGAGAAGCTTTCTTTCACATCTTTGTCTAACTCCTCCCTATACCCCAATGTTAGAGCCGACAATATCCCCAACTCTTTACCAGTTATTCCCATTTTCTTATATTGCTCATGTAGCGCATGCTGACACCGCTCAGCCATCACGTTAATTCCCTTCCTTTCTTTATGCCCCACTATCTGCCAGCGGTATTTGGGTGCCCACGCAGTACCCACTATACCTTGACGACGCAAGTACATACCATAATCAAAATCACCCAACTTGCCTCCTCTTTGTATCCTTGTCTTTACCAACAATACATCCCCCTCTTGCGGCATCGCTAGACTATCTTTCTGTAGATAAAGCAATATTCGCTTACCATCCTCCAAATAGGCTTCGTACTTAATCGTCTTAGCTCGTTCTTGCCCCGCGCTTTGCAGGTGCAGGGCAAACAGCATGTTCGTATCCAAATAGTCTACCTCGGTCTCTTTTAACAAATTAAGCGGCTTACCACAGTAGCCGCTCAATAATAGTATTCCCACCAACGGAACCAACACCATTAACCACGTATGTCCCGCCAACCATTTCATATATCTTTTACCTTTGACCTCTAACCTGTAGCCCGAGGATGTTCTTTAAACAGGCAATATTCAACCTTTTAGGATGTTTACCATTGCTATCGGATCTTCCGCACCAAACACTGCACTACCTGCCACTAATATATCCGCTCCGGCTTTCCATAGTTCGGGTGCCCATTTGGCGTTTACACCTCCATCTACCTCGATCCAGGTCTGCAGACCGCGTCTATCAATCTCCTCTCTTAAGTAACGCAACCGGTCCAGTGATTCTACAATAAAACTCTGACCACCATATCCGGCTTGTACCGACATCAGTAGTACCATATCTACTTCGCCTAAGTAGGGGTCTAGGCTATGGATATCGGTCTTTGGGTTAATGGTTAAGCAGGTGCGTACACCTTTCTTCCTAATCAACTCAATTGCGGGCATAGGGTCTTCTACAGCTTCGATATGAAATCCTACGCTCCAAGCACCTGCGTCACAGAAACGCTCCACATATTTCTCCGGATGGGTTATCATTAGGTGTACGTCTAGTGGTTTGGTACAATGTTTTCGACACGCTTCTATCACGGGAAAACCAAACGAGATGTTCGGTACGAACACGCCGTCCATAACATCTATATGTAGATACTCTGCGCTGCTTTGGTTAATCATCTCGCAGTCGCGTTGGAGATTGCCAAAATCGGCAGATAATAATGATGGTGATATTGCTCTCATATATATCCTTGTCTTTAAACTCTAAACTTTAAACTCTAAACTATAAAATGTATTGGACATTTTACTCCACTCATACTTTTTCTTTTCCTCTCTCAGGTATTCTGTGAACGCCTCTTGTCGATTATTCTGGTAGAAATCCCTCAAACTCTCCGCTATAGCTTCTACTTTCGGTTCACAGGCATAACCCATTTTCCCGTCGTGTATAATCTCACCTAATCCGCCGACATTAGTTACCAGGCAGGGTTTCTCAAAATGAAACGCCACCTGCGTCACGCCACTCTGTGTAGCAGACTTGTATGGTTGCACAATCAAGTCTGCTGCACCAAAGTACTTGCATAAGTCCGCATCGGCCACAAACTCATTCTTTACGATTACGCGCTCTTTCAGCCCACTTGCTTCTATCTGTGCACGGTATTTGTCTTCATCTTCGTAAAACTCACCAGCGATAATCAACTGCAGGTCCTTAAGTTTGTCTTTTACCTCACCAAATGCCTCCAATAACCAGTCCAGACCCTTGTAAGCTCGCACCAAACCAAAGAACAATATATACCTCTTCTTCGCATCCAAACCCAAAGCAGCACAGGCATCTACCTTGCTCATCTTATCGCCGTAATGGTCGTACACAGGGTGGGGGGAGAAGGTCTTTGGCTTATTCTCCTTGTCCAGTTTGGCAATGTCTTTCACTACACTGTCTGATAGGGCTACAAAACCATCTGTTTGTTTTACGTAGAAGGGCGCAAACAATTTGTCTAATATACTTGGTTCGTGTGGTATCATGTTGTGTACCAATGCAATGCAACGGGTCTTACCGTTCTTTTTTGCTATTTTCTGAATCAAGCCGTAGCAGGGCGCGAAAAACGCCATCCAATAACAACTGATCACCATGTCTGGTGCCTCTTTCTTCAAACGTCTACCTATACGTAGCCAGTTTAGTGGGTTGCATGAGTGAATGACGCGACGAATATTGAGACCAGCAGGTGCGGCTTCTTGACTAAACTGTGTCTTGCCTGGAAAAAGAAAACTAGGATATTGCAAGGTAAAAGTCCATACTTCCACCTCGTGCCCTTCTGCAACAAACTGTTTGGCCAACCGTTCGTTGAATGCTGCCAACCCGCCCCTATAAGGCCATGCCGTACCTAGTATCACTATTTTCATACCTTCCTGATTTTGCCTACAAAGGTATAAAAAAACCTGCACATATGCAAACAAAAATAATATTTCTCTCGTAAATTTGTGTATTTCACAAAAAATCACTACCTTTGCACCCAAATTCCATAATAGGGTCTTTTAATACCCTTAAAACTTTTCATACCTTTGAAATTTTTAAAATTTTCAATATAATGGCAACACAAGAAGAAACCTTCAAAAAACTTGTCGCACACTGCAAGGAGTATGGATTTGTATTCCCTAGCAGCGAAATTTACGACGGACTGGGCGCCGTGTATGACTATGGTCAAAACGGTGTAGAACTCAAGAACAATATCAAGAAGTATTGGTGGGACGCTATGACCATGTTACACGAGAATATTGTGGGCATTGACGCCAGCATCTTTATGCACCCAACCACTTGGAAAGCATCTGGTCACGTGGACGCATTCAATGATCCACTAATTGACAATAAAGACAGCAAAAAACGCTATCGCGCAGATGTGCTAATTGAGGACCAGCTTGCTAAGTACGACGAGAAAATTGAAAAAGAGGTAGCCAAAGCACGCAAACGCTTCGGCGAAAGTTTTGACGAGGAGATGTTCAAGCAAACCAACGAACGTGTCAAAGCTAATGTGGACAAACGCAATGCTTTGCACGAGCGCTTTGCTACTGCCCTCAACGATAGCAACCTCGAGGAACTCAAGCAAATCATCCTTGACGAGGAGATCGTTTGCCCTATCTCTGGTACTCGTAACTGGACCGATGTTCGTCAGTTTAACCTCATGTTCTCTACCGAGATGGGTTCAACTGCGGATGGTGCTATGAAGATCTACCTCCGTCCTGAGACTGCTCAAGGTATCTTCGTGAACTATTTGAACGTGCAAAAGACTGGCCGTATGAAGATTCCTTTTGGTATCGCACAAATAGGTAAAGCATTCCGCAACGAGATTGTAGCTCGCCAGTTTGTGTTCCGCATGCGCGAGTTTGAACAAATGGAGATGCAATTTTTCGTTCGTCCAGGTGAGGAGATGAAGTGGTTTGAATATTGGAAGGAATTCCGTCTCAAATGGCACAAAGCTCTTGGTATGGGTGACGAGAACTATCGCTACCACGATCACGATAAACTCGCTCACTATGCCAATGCAGCTACTGACATTGAGTTCCAAATGCCATTTGGCTTCAAGGAGGTAGAGGGTATTCACAGCCGTACCGACTTTGACCTCAGCCAACATGCACAATATAGTGGCAAGAAGATTGAGTACTTCGATCCAGAGCTCAATAAGAGCTACACTCCATATGTGATTGAGACATCCATCGGTGTGGACCGTATGTTCCTCAGCGTGATGTGTGGCGCGTACAAGGAGGAGGTTCTCGAGGGCGGCGATACCCGCGTGGTATTGAATTTACCTGCAGTCCTTGCTCCAGTTAAGGCTTGCGTGATGCCTCTCGTGAAGAAGGATGGTCTTCCTGAAAAAGCTCGCGAGATTGTTGATATGCTCAAGTATGACTTCCATACCAACTACGATGAGAAGGACTCTATTGGTAAACGCTATCGTCGTCAAGATGCGGTAGGTACGCCATTCTGTATCACTGTGGACCATGACACGCTAAACGATAACTGCGTAACTATCCGCCACCGTGATACTATGGCTCAAGAGCGTGTGAAGATCGATGATTTGTACGCCATCCTAAGCAAAGCATGCAACATGCGCGAGACTTTCAAAAGACTTAAGTAATCCCACTTTAAACTAGCAATACATTAAAAAGGCAACCCTACAAGGTTGCCTTTTTAATTATCATCGTGTCACGCCTTATATCTTCAAATTCACACCAGCGAAGAAGGTTCTTGGCGCTGCGGGACCATAGACAAAACCAGCATCACGGTCCATACCCTTATCTATGTCGCGTTGGAACTGGTCTAGTATATTCTTAATACCCGCATTGATTTCCAATGTGTAGTGCTTATACAATGGAATGTCGTAACAGAGTTTTACGTCCCACTCGAAGAATACGGGTGTCTCTACCTCTTCATCCTCTGGCACATAACCCGCAAAATGCTGAACCAACATACTACCTGTTACTTTACCATTGGTCAAGATATGAAAGTTCTTCACAGGCTCAATATTCAGTAAGAAATAGCCATAATGCTCTGGCGTGCGGAACATGCGTGTTTGAGGTGCAATATTAGGGTTTTCACTCCATTGCATAGGCTCGATATAGCGACTATGGTTATATGTGTAACCAGCTTGGAAACTCAATAAGTGTCCATAACCTAGTTTAGCCTCCACATTCACTCCCGCTACGCGAGCACCGCTGGCATTGGTGCGAGTAAGCAGCAAGTTGCCATGTGCATCATGGCCATTCTCCACAAGGGTGAAGACATCATTCAGTTGGGTGAAAAAACCCTCAAGAGTCAGGTTGAAATCGAACTTTCCTAGGCGTTTGTACATATCCACACTACCGCTTACTGAGTGACTATACTCTGGGCGTAGATTTTCATCGAGAGAGATCAACGATACCTCACCTCCTACTGCACCTACATGCAGATCTTCTTCGTAGATCTGTGGCGCACGATAACCACTAGCATAGCTTAATCGCACGATCAAATCGCTCAAAGGTAATGGATTATCTGTTATGGTGGATTTGCCGTTGACGATAGGACTCCATCTTACATTGGCACGTGGAGAGAAAACAGGTTTCTCTAACAGCGAGTGTTGTTCCAAACGTCCACCGATAAGGGCTGACCATGCAGTAGTTTTCCACTCATTTTGTACGTATCCACCGCCCAAATGTACTCGTTGTAAGGTATTACGATTGTAACCCAAAATCTGATCACGAAGTTGGTTGTATGAGTACTCAGCACCTGCACTGAGGTCTGCATCAACTATGCCACATGGGTAAGAGAAACGATATTGTGCTCCTGTTACCGAAACGATATCAGTGGACTTTCCGTAAGCATTAGGATTCATGTTCGTACCAAAATAGCTATCACGTGCGATATGTTGAAAAGAGGTATAAGCACTGATGAAATGGCGGCTATCTGTTGAATACATATCCCATTTAGCGGTTGCTGCATCGATATTGTGATGTAGCTGTTCACAGAGAGGAGACTCGTGGGGTTGTAGGCTATCTATACCATATCCACCACGGCGATACTCTGTGGTATGGTGATACTCAGCCGTCAATTTAGAGTATTCAGATGTCTTGAAGAAAGAGCGGAATCCAGCAGTAGTAGAATTAAGATGGGGGATATCAGAGAAACCATCCTCATCACGGTCATATTGTTGACGGTTGCGTTGTACACCAAAGAGGTAGATACCAGCTTTCTGATTCTCTGATACGACACTGGCGTTGAGATTGGTGTTGATATCATAGGTTCCTTGCTCGGTGAAAGCGGAGGAATTGCTCACATTAAAGAAGTTACGAGTAGGTTCTTTGGTGATGATGTTCACCACACCAGCAATTGCATTAGCTCCGTACAAGGCACTACCTCCACCACGAATAACCTCGATTCTATCGACCATACCTGCAGGTAACTGCTCTAGACCATAAACAGAAGCCAAGGATGAGAATATAGGACGAGAGTCCATCAATATCTGTGTGTATTGTCCCTCAAGGCCATTGATGCGGATTTGTGGAACACCGCAGTTAGAACAGGTCTCCTCTACACGAAGTCCAGTTTGGAAATTCAATACATCCGCCATCGAATTAGAGGCGGTGGACTCGATGATTAGGGGCGAAACGACATTCACAATAGTAGCCACTTCTTTTTGTTTGGTAGCATATTTATTAGCTGTGACAACCACGTTGTCGATCAGAAATGATGTCTCCTCGATAGAAACCTTTAATTCAACGAGGGTGTCGCGCTCCAACGTAACGTTTTTTTCTATAGACTCGTATCCCATCATAGAGAAGACGACCGTATGGGTACCTATAGGGAGGTTTTTGAGATAAAAATGTCCGGATTCATCGGTGAGGCATCCCATGGATGTGCCTTTGATTTGGACGTTAACATAGGCTAGGTGTTCTTGAGTATTGGCATCCAGTACGTGACCTGCAATATGGGCATCGGTGACGTCTGTCGCCCATAGGGGGGAGCCAATCAACAGACTTGCAAATAGAAATAGTAAAATCTTTTTTGTACGCATATATAGTTTTATTTAATTTGACATAATTCCAAAATCGGCTGCAAAGGTACTGCTTTTTTGTTAAGTGGGCAATCCCTAAAAATAGCGAAAAAAGAAAATGGTGTGCCATTCCTGACACACCATTTTTAGGGATATTTAAAAGTTCTTACTTAACTTCTTGACCCATCATATTGAACATGATACCATCACGGATGACTACGATTTGGCCATTGTAGATGGTTTTGTTTTCTTGCTTAGAGGTAGTGATATTATCTACCGCAGTGTTGTCTGGAGTATAAACAGCCAACCAAGACTCTACCACATCGTTCTCAGAGTATGTACGATCAGCAATCTCTTCGCCAGCAGCACTCTTCTCTACATAATCCCATGCTGGACCAGAGCAATATTTGTATTTCATAGCTTTGGTAGCATCAGCAATGGTGATAGTATAGTGAATGTCGTCTACCTTGGTCATCTCGGTGTGGCTCCAACCATTCATTTCACCTGCGATATAGCAAGCCATTGTTCCAGCAGGTACAGTAACATTGTATGTAACGCCTAGTTCTGGTTCTGGAGTTTCTCCACCCTCGCAATCAACAACGGTGTATGTAGCTTTGCCTGCACCAGCAACGACCTCAATGCAAGTGTTCTCGGTGAAAGTCATATCTATTGTTTGGTTAGCATCGCCATTCCAGCCTGCACCATTTTTGTAGATGATGTTGAGTTCAGAGCAGTTGTGGGTAACTACATACCACTCACCCTCTTGTGTAGGAACAACTTCTTTTCCTTCGCCACCTGTAGGCCATACCCATGCGGTGATTTGGTCTGTCCATGTTGCAGGCACTTTTGCTTTAACAGTAATGTCCTTGGTCTCACCTGGCTCAGGTACATTGGTAGGGTCATAAACAGCAGCCCAAGACTCTACAACATCTGCGGCTGAGTATGTACGATCTGCTACCTCATCGCCGTTAGCGGTTTTCTCAACATATGCCCAACCAGGACCAGAGCAATATTTGTACTTCATTGCCTCGGTAGCATCCGCTACATCGATGGTGTAGTGAGTATCATCTACTTTGGTCATTTCAACTTGACTCCAACCGTTCATTTCACCTGCGATATAGCAAGCTTTGGTGGTTGCAGGAACCGTTACATTGTAAGTCAATGCGAACATTGACATGGCGCAAATGCATGCGCTGAAAAGAGTAAAGATTTTCTTCATGTTATAATAATTAATAGTTAATAATGGATATCGTTTATTGGTAGGCGGTTAGACAATGCATGTTGGATAACCGCCTAGTTGTAAGGTCGCTTTATTTGATCACTTGTCCCATGATGTTGTATAGAATACCCTCGTGGAGGATAACGAGTTGGCCATTGAGGATGAATTTCGTAACAGTGTTAGTAAGCGTAATGTATTCCACATCTGTGCCCGTGCAGTTAATGATCTTAGCCTTGCCGTTCTCCCATCCATAGCATACATCTTCATCAGTCCAAAGGTCAGCAGATTGTGTGCCACTACCATTGTTGAAGATGAAGTTAACCTCCTTGACAGAAGCATCAAATGTGAAATAATAGAGTCCTTCTGCATTCTTCTTAGTCAACTCTGCACCAGGCCATTGACCATTGTAGAGAGTAGCACCACCATCGTTCCATGCATAGAGGTGAACCTTGGTCCAATCAGTAGGTTTTTTGAATGCAATGGTAAGTGGGGTAGCCTGTGGTGTTTCATACGTGTATGTGTGTGTTTGTACTTCAGTTTCTTTGTCGCCGCTCTCAGCATAAGCCTTAAGGGTCGTGTCTGATTTGATGATGATTGGCTGAGTGTATGTGAGAGGTTTAGCAGCCTCTTTAGGGTTAGAACCATCGAGGGTATAGTAGATTGTTGCATCATCTCCTCCACCAATAGTGGACATGCTAATGGTGAGTGTTTCTGTCTTGAATACTTTGCCCTCCGGACTAACGATGAGTTGGAATGGAATGTTAGAGAGTGAGCAGTTTTGACTTAGTTTCTCTTGTGTACCGTCCCACTCATAGCATGCATCTTGATCTAGGATAATATCATTAGATTGCTCGCCCGCGTTGTTGGTAAAGATGATACTGACTTCGCTTACATCGCCTGGGAAAACATGATACAACCAACCTTCGCTGTCTTTTGTTTTCCACTCCATACCAGGCCATGCACCTAGGTTGGCACCGCCCCATGCGTAAAGATATACTGTTTCCCAAGTAGCTGGAGGCATGAATTTCACAGTGAGAGGTGTTTTTTGTGGCTCTTGGTAGGTGTAAGTGGCCTCTTGTACTTCAGAATTGATACCATTGAGGGTGGCATAAGCTTTGACGGTGACTGTGCCATCTACTGTAAATGCACCTGTATAAGTCTTCTTGCTAGTTGAAGTAGCTGGCTCACTACCATCGGTAGTGTAATAGATAGTAGGATTACCATCTAGTGACACAGCCTTCATTTCTACTTGGAGAGTCTCTGTCTTGTAGATTGTTGAAGGAGTAATACTGAGGATAGGTGCTTGCGCTTGGGTTGTAGTATAGTACATAGCGAAGTTACCGCCCTTGTAAGCAAGTTTGTATCCTGCAGGAGTTGTGTTGTATCCGCTGTTAGGGCCTAGTAATAGACGAATAGAACCATGATGGCCGGTGATAGTCGCCTTGTAGTAGCCATTGCCAGCTTCGTCGCTCACTTGAGATTCGGAGTGTACTCCAGCTGCCTTACGGGCAAGAACCATCTTGCCGATAGCATCTTTGTATTTTGCCCAATGAGGATAGAATACGCATGGTACGCCTGGCATAGATAGGATGAAAGCATTTGCGCCGAGAACGCGGTCCTTGTTGTAGTCTTCCATTGATTTGCCACAACCGCCAATCTCATCGTTGTTATCGCGACCGCCTTGGCAACCGAAATAGGTGTCGTGGCTATCTACAAAGGTAACAGCGAACTTACTCAAACCTGCACCTAGAAGTCCTGAACCTTTACACTTGGTGTAGTTGCCGTCTGCAATACCTTGGATAGCAGAATACTTGGTACTGAAGTCAAATGCCAATGTATTCCAGTTAACATCATTGAGATAACTCTTAATGTTGTTCATGTCGCCATTCCAGAATTCTACCACAGAGAAGTAGTTAGCCGCAGCATTATTGTACATATCAATGTATTTGCCTTTGAAACCTTGTGCGTAGTCATAACGCCAGCCATCAAAACCGATGACATCTTTCATCCATTTGAGGTAAGCCTTCATCATTTCTTGTACGCGTGGATCAGCGTGTGCCCAATCGCGTGCAGATGCGTAGTTGTCTTGCATATTGTAGCCACCGTCATCGGTTCCAGTCGCTTTACCTTTCCACTCGCCTGCCTCTGAATTGAAGTTAACTTCATCGGTTTTGCATATCCAAGAAGCATCTGGTTGGAAGGTACCATATTCGCCAAAGTTTTGTGGATAGAAGTCGCACCAAGAAGACTTGCAGCCAGCATGGTTGATAACAATATCTGCTACGACTTTGGTGTTAGCAGCATGCATACGGTTGATGAATTCAAGGAGGTCTTTTTGCTTGCCCCAATCTGAGTTTTGGTTACTATATTGGGTTTGGTGATAACCAGTACCTCCTTCAGACTTTCCTGATGGTGGCAACCATACTAGGTCGAAATAAGTGCCAATCTCTCCGGATTGCTCTAGAAGGGTAGTCCACTTGGTATTACCGAGTTGTACTCCGTTGATTTTTACATCGCCAGGTGCTCCGTCACGGTACGAGTCGTAGTAGAAGGCTTGGAGCATTACGTCCTCGCACTCGCCAGGAACAGAACTACCATGAGCAGGTTTGATAGGCTCATCCTCGGTGAAGTCACCTTGCAATGTAATGCTTGCACCATTGAAGTTTACAACTACATTACCTTTAGCTTTTAGTTTAAATACCACATTACCATCCACATCGCCTACTATACCTGCAGGAGCATTTTGGACAGCACTAAAGCCCCAGTTAGATGCCCATGTGCCATTGGTGATTTTCATACGATATACTACACTTTCAGCCAAATCGGTGAATGTGTGTGTGAAGGTGTTGTCTGCATTCTTGGTCATGGCAATAGCTGTTTCACTCCATGCTTTAGCTGTGCCTACTAGTTCCGCAGAACCTGTTATATAGTAAGTAGTGTTAGGATCTGGAGTTGGAGGTGTTACATTGCCGCAATTTTGTCCAGGACCAATATATAGCATATCATCCTCGTATTTGAGCTTGATATAGAAATCGTAGGAACCTGCAGTGTTGCATGTTAAATATCCTTGTGTCTTGCCACCAGTAAACTTCTGGTATTCGCCATAAGGATCAATAGCACACATCCATGATGCACCACTACCAAAATCGTAGAGTTGCACTTTGTCGCCTTGATTCAGTGTAACGCAAGATGCGAGGAATTGTTCGCGGTCTTGAAAATCTTTCTCAGAGAGAGAGGTTGCCTCTATCTTTGTGCTACCATTGATGAGCAAACCATAAGGAGCAGCCATTGAGAGCACACTGCAAAAGAGGGTGAATAAGAAAAGGGTGTAAACTTTTTTCATTGTATTATAATTGATTGATACATATATAATGCGACAAAGTTACAACTTTTTTTTGGGTTGTGCAAGCAAAAATGAAAAAACGGCTATTTTTGAGTGCATTTTTTTACGCAAACGGTTGCGTTGTTGACTATAAAGTCAATAGTCCACTCTGCGTAGTCAAGATGGTAAATGCGTTCAGGATCATTTTGGTATGCAGGTCTAGGGTCTTGCGAAAGTATTTCGCAGAGGATATCCCATGGGCATCCTTGTGCAATGATTTCTTGCTGATACTTAGGGTCGATTTCAACGGCCAACTGGTAGTCTTTTGTGGCTTCGGCAAAACCGTTTTTAGCCTCCGGATGGCAATCTGAAAAAGCCAAGTAAGGCTTGATGTCATATATCGGGGTACCATCTAGCAGATCGGCTCCTGTTACTATGAGAATGAGCCCGTCTTCACTACTTTCTTCGACGCGAACTAATTTAACACTTGTTAACCCAATCGGATTAGGACGGAATGGTGAACGGGTTGCAAAGACTCCCATCCGTTTGTTACCTCCCAAGCGCGGTGGACGAACTGTAGGAGTCCAGTCGTTACTTGTTGCCTCATTGCCGTCTCGCCTTATCGCCTCATGGAATCCCCATAACAGCCATAGGTGAGAGTATTCCTCTATGCCTCGCAGTGATTCGCGCACACGATATGTGGGCGTGAACACAATGCGCGTCTCAATAAGCGAGTCTTCGCGACTTTGACGAGGAATGCCAAACTTTTGTGAAAAACCATTATGTGCGTGGGCTATGATGTGTAATTCCATAGTATATGTTTTTATATATGACTCCTTAAATGCAGAAAAGACTTCAGAGTCCCTGAAGTCTTTTCTGTGTGGTGCCACCAGGAATCGAACCGGGGACACAAGGATTTTCAGTCCTTTGCTCTACCAACTGAGCTATGGCACCATTGATTATTACCAAATCGGCCGCAAAGGTACTGCTTTTTTTTGAACTGACCAAATATTTTTGGTATTTTTTTCAAAAAAAGCTATTTTTTCGTCTTCTTTTTGTCTTATTAACCTAGAGCTGCAAGATATTTCTCAGCTTCCATGGCAGCTTTGCAACCACTAGCTGCTGCCACAATGGCTTGGCGATAATGTGGGTCGGCGCAGTCGCCAGCGGCAAATACACCTGGCACATTAGTACATGGGCTGTGGCCTTCTACCATGATGTAACCCTCTGCGTCACGGTTGAGATACTCGGCAAAAAGATCGGTGTTTGGTTTATGGCCTATAGCAAGGAAGAAACCATCAATAGCAATGTGACGAATCTCCTCTTCTGGTGTGCCTTTCTTGTACACAAGATCAGCTCCCTCTACCTTAGTCTCGCCTGTAAGATTAAGTGTGTTGTGCTCAAAGAGTACCTCAATCTTAGGATTATTTAGTACGCGTTTTTGCATGATATCTGATGCGCGGAGATATGGTTTGCGTACAATCATGTACACTTTTTCGCAAAGGCCAGATAGGTAGTTTGCCTCTTCACATGCGGTATCACCACCACCTACTACTGCAACTGTCTTTTTACGGTAGAAGAATCCGTCGCAAGTCGCACACGCTGATACGCCACGACCCTTATAGTCCTCTTCTGATTGAATACCAAGGAACTTAGCACTAGCGCCTGTAGCGATGATTACGGTGTCTGCCTCATAGAGCTGATCATTTTCTACCCACACTTTCTTTGGAGAGCAAGAAAAATCCACTTTTGTAACCATGCCAGACACGAATTGAGTGCCAAAGCGTTCTGCTTGACGACGCATGTCGTCCATCATTTGATATGGTTCCACTCCGTCAGGATAACCTGGGAAATTTTCTACTTCAGTGGTGATCATAAGTTGTCCACCTACTTGCAGACCTTCAATTAGTACAGGATGGAGGTTAGCGCGCGAAGCGTATATCGCAGCGGTATATCCTGCAGGGCCAGAGCCAATAATAAGACAGTTCATGTAGTTATGGGTATTAATAGTTTTGAAATTTGGTTGCAAAGGTAGTGAAAAAAATGAACATCTGCAAATTTTTTTTGTGTGTTTGAGAAAAAAATAGTACTTTTGCACCAAAAATGAAAAGCAAAGGCAAATCGAATGTTTAAACAATTGCAATATATTATCGTTTTAGCATGCTTGTTGGCTGCGCAAACCTTGTATGCTGATGATTCTCAATCAAAAGTGTATCAGGGATTTAGTGGTGGTATGATGGGACATGCAGGATATTTGTTTGGTGAGAATGCTGATGCACCTAAGACAGATAATGGGTTGATTTGCTCGCCTCAAGGTGGTACTTTTGGATTAGGCGGTGCTCTGCGTGTGCATCTGTGGAAACACTTGCGTGTTGGTGGCGAGGGTTTCGTATCGACTATGAATAGTGGAACAACCAATATGAAGCATGTTTTGCAGAAGGGAAGTTATATTCGAACAGGATTTGGTGGTGTATTGATGGATGCATGCTGGCGAAAGGAGAAGGTGTGGCCTTATATTGGAGGCTCGGTAGGTGGTGGAGCGATGCGCTCATTGTATGTGCTAGATGGTAATCAAGATGATTGGATTGCAGAAAACAAGGCGTATTTGCATAAGCAGTCTTTCTTTTATGTAAATCCATATGTTGGTATGGATTGGTGTATGACGCAAAAGGTGCATATGACATTTAGAGTCGATTGGATGGTGGCACTGCATGCAGGAGAGGTTGTGCTGCCAACAGGTCCGCGATTATTAGTCGGATTTATGTTTTGTCATTGAAAAAATACTGCAAAATTTGTGTATTCCAGAAAAAAGCAGTAATTTTGCAGCGGATTTTGATAAGAGGATAAATTTGACTGCTTGCAACCTCTATAAAATAATGCTAAAACTTGTGCCGCAAGACCCAAACAGTCACTTGTGGCTTTTTTTATAACTATTAGACAATGAATTACTTATTTACATCAGAGAGTGTCAGCGAAGGACACCCAGACAAAGTGGCGGATCAAATTAGTGACGCGATTCTAGACAATTTTTTGGCATTGGATGCTCAGTCTCATGTGGCTTGTGAGACGATGGTTACTACCGGACAAGTAGTAGTGGCCGGAGAGGTGTCAAGCGAAAAATATGTGGATATTCAGCGAGTTGTTCGTAAGACGATTGCTGAGATTGGTTATACTAAATCGGCTTATAAGTTTGAGGCAGAGAGCTGTGGCATTTTAACTGCTTTGCACGAACAAAGTGCGGATATTGCGCGTGGAGTTGATGGTCAAGGCACAGAAAATGTAGGAGAACAAGGTGCAGGTGATCAGGGTATGATGTTTGGTTATGCTAGTGATGAAACTGAAAACTACATGCCATTAACATTAGACTTGGCTCACACCTTAGTATATACGCTAGCGCGCGTGCGTAAGGAAGGCAAGGAAATGTTGTATTTGCGTCCTGACTCAAAAAGTCAAGTTACAATGGAGTATAGCGTGACTGGTGAGCCGTTGCGTATTGATACCATAGTGCTTTCGACTCAGCATGATGAGGATGTTACTCAAGAACAGATTAAGGAAGATGTGCGCCGTATCCTATTACCACGCGTTGCTACACGTGATGCACGATACGCAGAACTCTTGAGTGGTGACTTTAAGTTGTTGGTTAATCCAACGGGTAACTTTGTTATTGGCGGTCCTCATGGTGATACTGGTTTGACTGGTCGTAAGATTATCGTTGACACATATGGTGGCCGTGGTGCACACGGAGGTGGTGCTTTCTCGGGTAAAGACCCTTCTAAGGTGGACCGCTCTGCAGCGTATGCGGCTCGTTGGATAGCTAAAAATATGGTAGCTGCTGGAGTGGCTAAGGAGGTGCTAGTGCAGATTAGTTATGCTATTGGTGTTGCAAAACCGGTTAGCGTGTGTGTGAATACGTATGGTACAGCCAAAGTGCAGATGAGCGACGGTGAGATTGCGCAAAAGGTAAATGAAATGTTCGATTTGCGTCCGCAAGCTATCATCGATGCGCTCAAGCTGAAACAACCTATGTATGTAGAGAGTGCTCGCTATGGTCATATGGGTCGTACTAACGAGGTGGTAACCAAACGGTTTATTGACGAGAATGGACAGGTGTTCGAGCGTGAAGTAGAGTTGTTTACCTGGGAGAAACTAGATCGAGTGGCTGAAATTCGTACAAAGTTTGGCTTGTAAAATAAAAGATTATGACTAAGAAAAAACAAAGTTGGTTGGTCGCAGCTATTGTGTTGATTGCATTGGTGCTGGATCAGGTGTCCAAAGTGTATGTTAAGACACATTTTAACTACGGAGAAGCGCATGAGGTATTCTCGTGGTTTTGGATTACATTTATTGAAAATCCAGGTATGGCTTTTGGTATAGAGTGGTTTAGTAAGTTGCTCCTAACTTTGTTTCGTATCTTGGCTGTAGGCTTGTTGGGATGGTATATCTATATTCTGATCAACAAACAAAAAGTGCGGGTTGGATATCTAACTACTATAGCTATGGTTATGGCAGGTGCTTTGGGTAATATCATCGACTGTGTGTTCTATGGACGAATCTGGAATTATGCTGGTTGGTTCCATGGTAAGGTGGTTGATATGCTGTACTTTCCAATTATTCGAAATGCAGCAGGTGAGTGCGTGTTTTTCCAGCCTGTATTTAATATCGCTGATTCGTTTATTACTGTTGCAGTCTTTTTGATAATTATTTTCTATCGAAAAGACTTGGATGCCAGCTTAGAGCAAATCTTCCCTAAAAAGAAAAGTGAACAGCAGTGAAGATTGTTGTGAAAATATTGTCCTTTTGTCTCTTTGTAGTGCTTTTAATCGGATGTCGTCCTCGTGGTGTGATATCTGATGCAAAGATGCGCGATGTACTCTATGATTTGCATCGTGCTGATGGAGTGATACAAGTAGCTGGATATAATTATTCTCACGATCAAGAGGTGGCCGGTTATTATAAGAATGTTTTGGATAAACATGGGATAACCCAAGCTGAGTTTGATTCTTCTCTAGTGTGGTATACGGATAATCCTCAGATATTCAACAAGATTTATCCGAAGGTTGTCGAGCGTTTAGAAGCTGATTATGACCGACTAAAAGCCATTCGTGATACCAATGTTGAACTAAGGCGTTCAAAACGACAGGTGAAAGCTGATCCTGCCATGCAAAAAGAGATTGATAATCTGCTTAAATGTTATATAGAACCCCCTCAAATAACATTAAAATCATGGGAAGTGGAAGAATTTTGCGAAAAAAATGTCATAATATTTGGTCAGTTGGAAAAAAAATAGTAATTTTGCACGCTTTTTCGGGCGATTTGGTTTCTGACCTTTAAAACCCTTAAAACTTTTAGAACTTTTTAAACTAATATTTATATTAATTCGCCATGTTGGGCAGTGGGGCTCAGAGAGCACGTAAAGTTGTCTGTCGACATGGTCTAAACAAACAAAACAAATGGATACATTAAGTTACAAGACTGTATCAGCTAACAAGGCAACCGCCCAAAAGGGATGGGTTGTTGTTGATGCTGAGGGCCAAATTCTTGGCCGTATGTGCTCTAAGGTAGCTAAGCTCCTTCGTGGCAAGTACAAACCAAACTTCACCCCTAACGTAGATTGTGGTGACAATGTGATTATTATCAATGCTGCTAACATCCAATTGACAGGTAACAAGTGGAATGAGCGCGTTTATCTTCGTTACACCGGTTATCCAGGTGGGCAACGCGAGATGACTCCAGCAGAGATGTTGTCTAAGAAAGGTGCTGATGTGCTGATTAAGAAAGTGGTTAAAGGTATGCTTCCTAAAAACCGTCTTGGTCGTCAAATCTTGAGCAACCTCTATGTTTACGCAGGTTCTGAGCACGACAAACAAGCTCAACAACCAGTACAAATTGATATCAACACCCTTAAATAATTGAACAGATATGGAAATGATTAATGCATTAGGTCGTCGTAAAGCAGCAGTTGCTCGCGTTTATGTACAAGAAGGTACTGGCAAAATCACAATTAATGGCCGTGATTTGGATGTATATTTCCCAAGTTCAATTCTTCAATTTGTGGTTAAACAACCATTGAACAAGTTGGGTGTTGCAGAGAAATATGATATCAAAGTAAACCTCGATGGTGGTGGCTTCAAAGGTCAAGCTGAGGCTTTGCGTCTTGCAATTGCTCGTGCTTTGGTTAAGATCAACCCAGAGGATAAGCCAGCTTTGAAGGCTGAAGGTTTCATGACACGTGATGCTCGTGAGGTAGAGCGTAAGAAACCAGGTCAACCAAAAGCTCGCAAACACTTCCAATTTAGTAAACGTTAATATCCAAATAGCAGTGACTCCGTGGTGGCAATTATTTGCTCGCCACGGATTACTCTGTTATTCTACGCGTGCGCGATTCTCTGCGTAAGCGTGGCAGACGGATAAATTATCATTAAATAATTCAAACTAATCAAACAAAATGAGAACAAATTTTGATCAACTTCTCGAGGCTGGCTGCCACTTTGGCCACCTCAAACGTAAATGGAATCCAGCTATGGCTCCTTACATCTACATGGAGCG
>JAFYSK010000017.1 GCA_017559385.1 Paludibacteraceae bacterium
GCAGGACTTAACACCCGAAGATATTGACGGAATAATGAATCGCTCTATGCGCCAGACCGACCGCTATCGCGCTTTGAAGAAGCAAGGTATGAGCGAAACTGAAATAAAGAAAGTATTCAATACTGCTGTACCTATGCGCGTATTTTCCTACAGCGGACCGATAGACACCACTATGACACCTATGGATTCCATCCGTTGGAATAAGCATTTCCTGCGTTGCGGTTTCATGTCAATGGATACCCATTCTGGAGCCGTGAAAGCCTACGTAGGTGGTCCTAACTTCACACATTTCCAATACGACATGGTCAGCACAGGTCGCCGTCAAGTGGGTTCTACCATTAAGCCCTATCTCTTTACTTTGGCTATGGATGAGGGTATGTGGCCATGCGATAGCACAGTGAATGACTCCATCACATTGGTGGACGGCAATGGTGTGGCATGGACACCACGTGATGACCACCATGCTAACCAAGGCGAGATGGTGACACTCAACTGGGGATTGGAAAAATCTAGCAACTGGATTACCGCCTATCTGATGTCGCTCTTTACCCCAGAACAGCTGGTACGCATGATGCGTTCGTTTGGTATTGAAGGTCAATTGGATCCTGTGGTTAGTTTATGTCTTGGTCCATGCGAAGTGAGCGTAAAGGAGATGGTAGATGCCTATACCACCTTCCCTAATAAAGGTATCCGTGTGGAGCCACTATATGTCACTCGCATTGAGGACAACAATGGTAATATTTTGGCAACTTTCACTCCTAAGACCTATGAGATCATCAGTGAAACAACCTCGTATAAGATGATTTACATGCTTCAGAATGTAATGGATCACGGCACAGGTGTTCGTGCGCGCTTCCGCTATGGACTAAAAGCCCCTATGGGCGGCAAGACAGGTACATCACAAAACCACTCCGACGGTTGGTTTGTGGGCTTCACACCATCGTTGGTAAGCGGTGTGTGGGTAGGTGGCGAAGATCGCTCTATTCACTTTGACAACATGTCCGCAGGTCAAGGTGCCAATATGGCATTGCCTATATGGGCGATATATATGCAAAAAGTATATTCCAACGAAGAGTTGGGTTATAGCGTAGAAGAACAGTTTGATGTGCCCGAATGGTTTGATCCAAAGGCAGGGTGCAAATAAACAACGGAGGATATGGTTAGCGTAGAACATCTCAGCATAGAATACTCTTCACGTCCGATTTTGGACGATATTACTTTCTTGGTCAATCCTCGCGACCGCATTGCACTCGTCGGTAAGAACGGTGCAGGCAAGACCACCCTACTCCGCCTTTTAGCAGGGGTGGAGACTCCTACATCAGGCCGCATCAGCAAGATGGGCGATATCACAATCGGCTATCTGCCACAGGTAATGATGCACGTAGATGGAAAGACGCTTCGAGAGGATGTGATGTCAGTCTTAGGCGATAAGGCGAGAGGCGAAGAGGCGAGAGGCGAAGAGGCGAGATTTATTGCGGAGATGGATCGCACGATTATCGGTCTTGGGTTTGAGCGAAAGGATTTTGACCGACCATGTTCGGAGTTCTCTGGCGGTTGGCGCATGCGTATTGAACTTGCTAAGATTCTTTTGCAGCACCCTGATCTGCTATTGCTGGACGAGCCTACGAACCACCTCGATATCGAGTCGATCCAATGGCTCGAGGAATTTCTCAAAACCAATGGCAGTGCACTGGTATTGGTAAGCCACGACCGCGCATTTCTCGACAATGTGACGACACGTACCATAGAAATCACACTGGGACGCATATACGATTACAATGTGCCTTATACCCAGTTCAAAGTGCTTCGTCAGGAGCGTCATGAACAGCAAGTACGCGCCTATCTCAACCAACAGAAGATGATTCAGGAAACGGAGGAGTTTATTGAGCGTTTCCGATACAAAGCCACCAAGGCGGTACAAGTGCAGTCACGCATCAAGCAATTAGAAAAATTGGAGCGTCTAGAAGTGGATATAGAGGACAACTCCCGCTTGAGCCTACGTTTTCCACCTGCGCCACGTAGTGGCGACTATCCCGTGATAGCCGAAGAGGTACGGAAAGATTTTGGCGAACATATGGTCTTTCAGAATGCCACCTTCACTATCCGTCGTGGCGAGAAAGTAGCCTTTGTAGGCAAGAACGGAGAGGGAAAGACCACCTTGGTACGCTGTATCATGGGGCAATTGGATCATATGGGTACGCTCAAGATTGGGCATAATGTAAAGATCGGTTATTTCGCACAAAACCAAGCGGCGTTATTGGATGGCGAGCTGACAGTATTCCAAACCATTGACAATGTGGCTGTAGGCGATATTCGCACACAGATTCGTAATATATTAGGCGCGTTTATGTTCGGCGGTGAAGCTTCGGAGAAGAAGGTAAAGGTACTATCGGGTGGAGAACGTAGTCGTTTGGCGATGATTCGTTTGCTGTTGGAACCATGCAATCTATTGATATTGGATGAGCCTACAAACCACCTTGATATGCAATCAAAGGACGTATTGAAAGCTGCGTTGAAGGAATTTAATGGCACCGTAATCTGCGTAAGCCACGACCGTGATTTCTTAGATGGACTGGTGGATAAAGTGTATGAGTTCGGTGGCGGAAAAGTACGTGAGCACTTAGGCGGAATCTATGATTTCTTGCGTAGCAAGCGCATTGATAGTCTGCAAGAGTTGGAAAGGAAGACCGATGAGGCAATGAGGCGAAAAGGCGATGAGGCGAAAGACGAGGTTACTTCTGCGAAGCTAGATTATGCGGCACAAAAAGCAGCGGCAGCGGCACGACGTAAGAAAGAAAAGCAGATAGCCGACATTGAGGCTGCCATTGCAAAACTCGAACAAGAACAGAAAGATATAGAAACACTATTATCTGATATGGTCCACCAAACTGCAGAGAACTTCCAACGCTATGACCACATCAAACGTGAGATGGAACAGCGCCTCTACGAATGGGAGATCCTGAGTGAAGAAGAATAATCAATATATAAAATCAAAAGTAGGTATGAAAAAGTTTATCTTTTCTTTTGCACTTTGCGCAATGAGTTTGGGTGCATTAGCACACAACGACAGCGTTAAGGTAGCTAGCGATACCATAGAGGGTTTTCGCTTTACCACAGTAGATAGTATAGCTATCACGCCCGTGAAAGACCAAAACCGCAGCGGCACATGCTGGAGTTACTCTACCCTCGGTTTCCTAGAGAGCGAACTCCTACGTATGGGTAAAGGTGAATACGACCTCAGCGAGATGTTCGTCGTTCATCACACAATGCTCGACCGCGCAGAGTACGTAGTGCGCATGTACGGTACAGCACAATTTGCTCCTGGTGGCTCGGCATACGATGTGATCTATTGCTTGAAAAACTATGGTTTGGTACCACAGGAAGCTATGCCAGGTATTCAATATGGCAGTACACCCGCTGACACATTGCCAGTTCACACCGAATTGGATGCTGTGGCAGGTGGCGTAGTGGATGCTGTGGCTAATAGCGGATTGAAGAAGCTCACACCTGTATGGAAAAAAGCCCTCAGCGCAGTATATGACACCTATCTTGGCAAGTGCCCTGCTACTTTCGTATATAATGGCAAAGAGTATACCCCTAAAAGTTTTGCAGAAGAGTTGGGTTTGAATGCCGATGACTATGTAAGCATTACCAGCTATACCCACCATCCATTCTACACCACTTTTGCCCTCGAAGTACCCGACAACTGGCGCATGGATCAGATGTACAACGTACCTATGGAAGAAATGATGGCAATCATCGACAACGCGTTGGCAGAAGGCTATACCTTGGCATGGGGTGCAGACGTGAGCGAGATGTGCTTCACTCGCAAAGGATTGGGCGTAGTGCCAGAAGAGGAAAAAGCAGCAGATCTTAGCGGCAGCGATGCTGCGCGTTGGCTTGGATTGTCAGCTACCGACAAACGCGAGGAGCTTACTAAAAAGCCATTACCAGAGAAGACTATCACCCAAGAAATGCGCCAAGTTGCTTACGACAGTTGGGAGAACACCGACGACCATGGCATGCAGATCTTTGGTACTGCCAAAGACCAAAACGGCAAACGCTACTACATGGTCAAAAACTCATGGGGTACCAAGAAAAGCGAATACAAGGGCATTTGGTATGTATCCGAAGCATACATGCAATACAAGACCAACGATGTGCTTGTACACAAGAATGCCATTCCAAAAGATATCCGCAAGAAATTGGGCATAAAGTAAGCAAAAGGCAGAAGACTGCCATTTTGTCAGTATTTGGCAGAAATGCCGTGTCAAAATCACTTTGGCACGGCATTTGTTTGTATTCATGCAAACGACCTTAATGTCCTTAAAGACCTTAAAGTCCTTAAAACAAGAATATAAACTAAAAAACTTAAATACAATGGGAAAAATTATTGGTATCGACTTAGGAACAACTAACTCCTGTGTCGCAGTTATGGAAGGCAATGAGCCTGTAGTTATCACCAACTCTGAGGGTAAACGTACTACTCCATCAGTGATTGGTTTCGTAGATGGTGGCGAACGCAAAGTGGGCGATCCTGCTAAGCGTCAAGCAATCACCAATCCTACACGTACTGTATATTCAATCAAGCGTTTCATGGGTGAAACCTATGACCGTCTTGCTTCTGAAGTTGCGCGCGTACCTTATAAAGTAGTAAAAGGCGACAACAACACACCACGCGTGGATATTGATGGACGTCTCTACACACCACAAGAGATTTCAGCTATCATCCTACAAAAGATGAAGAAGACCGCTGAAGACTACCTCGGTCAAGAGGTTACCGAAGCAGTAATCACCGTGCCTGCTTACTTTAACGACAGTCAACGTCAAGCAACCAAAGAGGCTGGCGAAATCGCGGGTCTAAATGTTCGTCGTATCGTGAACGAGCCTACAGCTGCTGCTCTCGCTTACGGTCTTGACAAGTCAGACAAAGACATGAAGATCGTAGTATTCGACTGCGGTGGTGGTACACACGACGTATCTGTACTCGAACTCGGCGATGGCGTATTTGAGGTAAAATCTACCGACGGTGATACTCACCTTGGTGGTGATGACTTCGATCATCGCATTATCGACTGGCTCGTACAAGAGTTCAAGAACGACAACGCAGGTGCTGACCTCAGCAAAGACCCAATGGCTATGCAACGCCTCAAAGAGGCTGCTGAGAAAGCTAAGATCGAGCTCTCTAACACCACTTCTTCTGAGATCAACTTGCCATACATCATGCCTGTTGACGGTGTACCAGCACACTTGGTGAAGACCCTCACCCGTGCTAAGTTTGAGCAACTCGTGGACGATCTCGTTCAACGTACTATCGCTCCATGCCGTACCGCTCTCCAAAACGCTGGTCTCTCTGTAGGCGATATTGATGAGATCATCCTCGTAGGTGGTTCTACACGTATCCCTGCTATCCAAACAGCAGTAGAGAAATTCTTCGGCAAAGCGCCATCTAAGGGCGTTAACCCAGACGAGGTAGTAGCTCTTGGTGCAGCTATCCAAGGTGGTGTATTGACAGGCGACGTAAAAGACGTATTGCTCCTCGATGTTACCCCACTCTCACTCGGTATTGAGACTATGGGTGGCGTGATGACCAAGATGATCGAGGCTAACACTACTATCCCTACCAAGAAAGCAGAGACCTTCACCACAGCTGTGGATAATCAACCTTCTGTTGAGATTAAGGTTTATCAAGGCGAGCGTCCTATGGCGCAACAAAACAAGCTCATCGGTAGCTTCCATCTCGATGGCATCATGCCAGCACGTCGTGGCGAGCCACAAATCGAAGTGACCTTCGATATTGACGCCAACGGTATCCTCAACGTAACCGCTAAGGACAAAGCCACAGGCAAAGAGCAAAAGATCCGCATCGAGGCATCTAGTGGTTTGAGCGATGCTGAGATTAAGCGTATGAAGGCAGAGGCAGAGGCTAACGCAGAGGCTGATAAGAAAGAGGCTGATCGTATTGCTAAACTCAACCAAGCAGACGCAACCATCTTCCAAACAGAGAAGCAACTCGCTGAGCTCGGCGATAAGATCCCTGCTGATAAGAAAGCTCCAATCGAGGAGGCACTCAAGAACCTCAAGGCTGCTTACGAGAAGAAAGATGCTGACGCATGCGAGGCTGCTAATCAAGCACTTATGACTGCTTTCCAAGCAGCAAGCGCAGAGATGTATAATGCACAAGCTCAAGCAGGTGCACAACCAGGTGCTGACTTCGGCGGTGCACAACAAGGCAACCAAAGTAGCAACAGCAACCAAGGTGCTGCAGAGGACGTGGACTTCGAGGAGGTTAAGTAAGTATCGCGGCGAAGCCGCTGTGTAGAGTGTAGGGTGTAGAGGCTAAGAATACAACATTCCCCAACACTACACCAGACTACACAACACTACACAATACTACACAACCCTATAAGACAATAAAAGAGTGTGTCAAAACAATTTGGCACACTTTTTTGTTTCCAGTTGTATTCCTCTTATTCCCCCCTTACCTGCCACCTATTCGCATAGGAACTTCATAGGAACCTCATAGGAACTTCATAGGAACTTCGCCGTATCATTATCGTAGGACAACCGTGAGAATCAGGGCACATCGCCTAATCATTATCTCTGTTATACGCCAGCAGATATCCCTAGCCTCTACACTCGACACCCTACGCTATAAAACCAATCTTTGTCCATTAGCCGCGGAGCCCCGATAACACTCGTTTGCGGTGTTATGGGGTGCTTGACCAATCGCATTGGGGTATTTCCTTGACAATAAACTTTCAACTATAAACTTTCAACTGAAAAATTTGCAAGTGTGCAAATTTTTCACTACCTTTGCAACCGATTCCTACGCTGGAGGGAAATATGTCCTGCGAAAAGTGTTTCGCAATGGTTCTTTTTGGGGTAGGTTTCTGACATATTAGATAGCGTTTATTGACGCTTTGTATTTGGTAACTCGAAAACTTCGCAACTTTTCAATCAAATCAAAACCAAAGTAACAGTAAATGCCTATGGGTATGACTATATCCATACTGCGCCTGCTATAGGTGTAGCATGTTGTCATATCAGCGTAGGTTTCCTGTTGTTTTATTTGATTTGATGGGCATGCGAAGGCCTCGAGTTACGAATAAACAACTTGAGGTCTACGCTTTTTGTGTCTATAGGCAAATAGTAAATAAATAACAACAATTCAACTCTAAAAACTCAAACAATTATGAGAAAACTTTTATCAGTTTTATTCTCCACCCTTCAGGGGGGAGTTAGAGGAGGGCTTCTTTTCGTGACACTTCTCGCCACCACCACCCTTTGGGCGTATGATTTTCAACATGGCGACTTGTACTACAACATCACTAGCTCTTCTTCCCCTTATACAGTGGAAGTAACAGGGTTCAACCAGCCGTCTTATGAAAATCTTATAACTGTTGTTATCCCAGAAACAGTCACTTATAACGATATTATATACACTGTGACTAGTATTGAACGAAATTCTTTCTATGATTGTAAACTTTTAACTACCGTAAAAATCCCTGAGAGTGTTACGAGTATAGGAAGGGAAGCTTTCGAAAATTGCTTATCCCTTTTGTCTATTACTATTCCAAATAGTGTAACGCACATTGGTGGTTCGGCTTTCCGTAATACAGGCATTTATAATCATGACGCGAAATGGGATAATAGTGCATTATATATCAGTAATTGCCTAGTTGCTACGAAGGAAGAAATGGCTGGCGATTATGTAGTAAAAGATGGTACTCGCCTCATTGCACAAGATGCTTTTGATGAATGTACTGCCCTAACTTCAGTTACTTTGCCTAATAGCGTAACTCATATTGTAGACCATGCTTTTTCGTCTTGTGACTCCCTAACTTCAGTTACTATTGGTAGTGGGGTGGTAAGTATTGGTTATTGTGCTTTTGATCGTTGCTTTGCTTTGGATAAAATTTATTGTTATTCCATTATTCCACCAACTGTGAATGATTGGACATTTAGAGATGACGAACGATACACATATCGTTACTATGCAACTCTTTATGTTCCAGAAGAAGCATTGTTAGATTACAAAGTACATGACATATGGGGATTATTTGCAAATATTGTACCCATAGCAACAGCATCAGTAGAAAACACCCATAGCCAATCGCCAATGACCAATTGCCAAAAGATTCTCCGCAATGGTCAGTTTATTATCGTTCGCGATGGTGTAGAGTACAACGCACAAGGCGTAAGGTTATAGGAGGCCTCGTTGAGCTATAAGACAGCCGAAGGCCTACAGGACGCCATAAGGCGGCTATAGGTGATAGGTAAGAAAAAAAGTGTGTCAAAGAGTTTTGGCACACTTTTTTGTATTTTCCACACACTTTACTTGCGTATGTGTATTTTTTTTTGTAACTTTGCAGCGTCATTTGTGTGTACTAATGAACGAGATAATCCAATATATCATTACATTCCTGCTCTACGGGGACGAAGAAGCCGCTAAACAAGTAGGCTACACCGCTGATGAGACGCTATGGAGCAACTACCGAGTAGTGATTCTACCTAACGGAAAACTGGGCAAAGAGATTCAGTTACCAGCGGACAATGAACCATCGACTGTGGATCGTATTCAGATAAATGATAACACCGTATATGTCGTTCGAACGGACATCATTTACAACACCTTCTTCTTTATCTCCCGTGCAGAAGAACTTATCAATCCGCAGCGCGATGAGCACGGACGATTCCTAGCGAAATACTCTATTTTGGGGCAGAACAACCGCCTGATGATTCCTACCGTGGACGAGTATGCGCGCATGCTGATGAAACTATTGGATTTGCCTATGCCTACTCCA
>JAFYSK010000018.1 GCA_017559385.1 Paludibacteraceae bacterium
CGTGGAGAGTCTTGGATGCAGAAGTTGAGGACATTGAAACCCATCTCTGCGAGTGAAGCCGCAGCAGATGCACCAGCCAAACCAGTACCAACTACGATCACGTCAAGACGACGCTTGTTGGCAGGGTTGACCAACTTCTGATGGTCTTTGTAATTGGTCCATTTCTTCTCGAGTGGACCAGCAGGGATCTTCGCCATTTCAGGCGTAATAACCTGCGCAGTTTCTTTTTTTGTTGCCATATGTTGTTTAAATTTTGTTCAAAATTGTTCAAAGTGGTTCAATGTTGTTCAATGTTGAACGCGAAGCGCTGAACTATACTGAACAGCCCAAAGGGCTACTGAACCATATTATTTCTTATGCACAGAGTTGGCCAATTCCGTAGCCGAGGTAGTAGAGAACTACTACAGCGAAGAGACCTACTACGAGGGTAGCTACGATAGCACCGATGCATTTAACGCGCTTCATCCATACGAGGTTGTTGAAGCCCATGGTGTGGAGAGCAGACCATACACCGTGACGGAGGTGGAACCACAATGCTACCAACCATACAAGGTAGAGTGCGCAGTACACTTGACCCCAGATAGGAGTGGTGAAGAGTGCCTTAACGAGGCCAGCGCCATCGGTTGGAGCGAACTCAGATACAGAGAAGTCGTGCGCACCCAAGATGTGCATGATCTCGGTAAACTGCATCTTGAACCAGAAGTTAGCCATGTGGAGAACGAGGAAGCCGATTACGACGAAACCGAGCACCAACATGTTCTCTGACTCCCACTCAACGCCTTCGCGTTTAGCGGTAACAGCATAGCGATCTTTACCACGAGCCATACGGTTTTGGATGGTGAGGTAAAGTGCGTAAGCAAAGTGCAACACTACCAAGAAAGCAAGGCCAGCAGTTGCGATCAATGCATACCAGTTAGCTCCAAGAATAGAGCAGATTACGTTGTAGGCTTCCTCCGAGAATACCAACGCGAGGTTCATCGCGCCGTGGAAAAGCAAGAAGAAAACCAAAGCCAAACCGGTGATACTCATCACCAATTTACGGCCAATAGATGAATCTTTTAACCACATAAGTTTTTTGATTTTTGATTTGTTTATAATTGTTGTTTAAATGTTTCAATATCTAATGCACCATAGGTGCCTCCTTCTCTGCTACAAGAGTGTGGAGCATAATATACAGCACACCAAACAGCGTGCAAAGGTACAAAAAATATCCGATTTGACCAAATCTTTCTATTAAAATATGTTGCAAAATATAAAAAGCGTTAAAAACGGTATTAAATGTGTAGTTTTGAATTTTTTTCTTGCATATTTCCGGTTTTTGTTGTATCTTTGCACGCTAATTTTGGTCAATTGGGAATTTATGTTTAGAAAAAGCCTATATATCGTCTTCTTGTGCTGTATGCTAGCGCTACCTTTGAGGGCGCAAATAGAAGGAGCGGGAAGTGGTGTGTTCCATTTTTTGGGGCTTCCAGCTTCGTCGCGTTTGTGTGCTTTGGGCGGTGAGAATGTAGCTATAGCTGATGGTGATATTAGTATGGCTTATGGCAACCCAGCGCTTTTAACTTCGCATACGGATAAAGTGCTGCAACTGAATTATGCATATTATTTGGCAGGTACGATGTTTGGAAGTGCTATGTATGGACATAATTGGGGAGATAATTATTTTGCAGCACAAGTGCATTATCTAGATTATGGTAAACTATCTTACGCTGATGAGTGGGGTCAAATGAATGGTGCGACGTTTACTGCAAAAGACGTATGTGTTAACCTTATTTATGCGCGTCAGTTAGGTCCACAGTTCCGTGTGGGTGCAACGATAAAACCTATTTTTAGTATATACGAATCTTATGGCAGTTTTGCTTTGGGAGCAGATGTGGGAGCCCATTTCCAGACCAAGGATACACTCTTTCAAATGGGTCTTGCTTTACGTAACATAGGATGGCAACTGAAATCATTCTACGAAGAGGACTTTGGTCAACATACCGAAATGCTTCCTTTGAATTTAGAACTAGGTATGGCTCTCCGATTGGCCCACGCACCTATTCGACTGGGTGTAACTGTGCATAATTTACAACGTTGGAATATCGCACCTCCTCAAGAGGAGGCTGTGAAATGGTATGATATGTTGTTTAGACATACGATTTGGTTTGTGGATATAGTACCTCGAAGCGAGAAGTTTTACTTGACAGTTAGTTATAATCACCGTCGTCAAGCTGAGATGGCACTGACAGACGTTAGTAGTATGGCGGGTATAGGATTAGGTTTGGGTATGAAAATACACAAGTTCCGACTAGGTGTTGCTATGAGCCAGTATAGTAAGTCTAATTTTACATTCCAGGCTTCCTTATCAACAGATATTAATAGTTTTTTGAAATAATCATTCTATGAAACCTATCATTGTTGCCATTGATGGCTATTCTTCTTGTGGTAAATCAACAGTGGCTAAAGCGTTGGCTAAATATGCAGGATATACCTATGTGGATACAGGTGCTATGTATCGTGCTACAGCGTTGTATGTTTACAGACAATTAGGTGATGGAGCGCTTGATAAGGAGGCTATACTGTCCATGCTTGAGAATATACATATTGGTTTTGTAAAAACGGCAGAGGGACAGCATGTTACGCTTAACGGTGAAGATGTGGAATCGCTAATACGTACCCTAGAAATAGGTAATATGGCATCGCAGATATCTACTATCAAAGAGGTGCGTGCCTTTTTGGTTGCTCAGCAGCAAGCCATGGGACAGAATAAGGGCATAGTCATGGATGGACGAGATATTGGCACCGTCGTCTTTCCTCAAGCTGAACTCAAACTCTTTTTGACTGCGGCACCTGAGGTACGAGCAGAACGACGATTCCTAGAATTGCAAGCCAAAGGTGAGACTCCTGTTCTCGAGGATGTGCTAGCCGATGTTAATGATCGTGATTATCGCGATACTCATCGTGCGGAAAGTCCACTTCGTCAAGCAGAAGATGCTGTTGTGGTAGATAATAGCAATATGACTCGTGAGAAACAAATGGAGTATATTATTGAAGTGTTTAAAGGACGTTGCGCTACTGTATAAGATTAAAGGATGCAAATTACCATTGACGAATATTCGGGCTTTTGTTTTGGTGTGACTTCTGCCATAGAGGCTGCTGAAAGAGAGTTGCAAAAGGGCCTCCTCTTTTGCTTGGGGGATATCGTGCATAATGGCCAAGAAGTGGAGCGTCTGGATAAATTGGGGCTAGTGACAATAGATTATGATGATCTCCGTACACTACGAAATGTTCGTGTCCTCTTACGTGCGCACGGTGAACCACCTGCTACTTATCGAATAGCTGAGCAGAATGGCATTGAAATTATCGATGCGTCGTGTCCAGTGGTGCTGAAGTTGCAGAAACGCATACGGGATACCTATATGCAACATCACGGAACAGATGCTCAGATCGTGATATTTGGTCAAAAAGGGCATGCAGAGGTGATAGGTCTAGAGGGACAGACCAATAATACAGCTGTTGTAATTGAGTCTCTAAACGATTTAGAAAGGTTGGATTTTACCAAACCAATCTATCTTTTCTCTCAGACGACTAAGTCTGTTGAGGAATTTCGTACTATTGTAAAGGCTATTGAGGCGAAGAGGCGAGTAGGCGAAGAGGCGAGAGATATAGAGCCTACATTCGAATACCACGATACTATCTGTCGCAATGTGGCTAATCGTGTGAAACGCCTGCAAGATTTTGCTAGAAGTAATGATGTGGTCGTTTTTGTCGGAGGAAAAAAATCCTCTAATGCCAAAGTCTTGTACAATCACTGTCTAGAGGTTAATCCTAGCACGGTTTTTGTGAGTAGTGTAGATGATGTTACCGACGAAATGATTCGTTATTGTCACTCCGTCGATCGTGTTGGAATCTGTGGAGCTACGTCAACACCCAAATGGCTGATGGAGCAGATTAAGTTGAAAGTTTATAGTTTAAAGAATTGATTATATGGAATTTAAGCCAAAGACAATAGGTGTGTTGACTTCTGGTGGAGATGCACCTGGAATGAATGCAGCGCTTCGTGCTGTTACACGAGCTGCAATCTCAAATGGAATAAAAGTTAAAGCCATCTATCGTGGCTACAAAGGACTTATAGATGGTGAGGTAGAAGAATTTACTTCTCAGAACGTAAGTGGTATTATCCAACGCGGTGGAACAATCATCAAGTCAGCGCGTTGTCCTGAATTTCCTACTAAAGAAGGCCGTGAAAAGGCCTATGAGACATTAAAACGTGAGGGTATAGAAGCACTGATTATTATCGGTGGTGATGGTACTTTTACAGGTGGTAGAATCTTTGCTCAAGAGTATAATGTGCCTGTGATAGGTATTCCTGGTACGATTGATAATGATCTATGGGGTACTGATGCTACAATTGGTTATGACACCGCCTTGAATACTATTATGCACTGTGTGGATACCTTGCGTGATACGGCTACCAGTCATGAACGTGTGTTCTTGGTGGAGGTGATGGGCCGAGATGCTGGATTTTTGACGCTCAATGCGGCAATCGCAGCTGGTGCTGAGGCGGCTATTATTCCTGAGCGAGCTACTATTATTGAACAGATTGAGGCAGCTATTGGACAGGGCAAACGCAAGAGCAAGAACTCAAGTATTGTTCTTGTGCAAGAGCATGCAATAGAAGGTGGAGCACAAGCTGTCGCAAAGATGATGGAGCATGAACATCCTGAGTTCAGCACGCGTGTAACCATTTTAGGACACCTTCAACGCGGTGGATCACCTACAGCTAATGACCGCATCTTGGCTTCTCGTATGGGTATTGCTGCGGTGCAAGCGCTGCTAGAAGACCAACGCAATGTTATGGTGGGTGTCAAGAATGGTGAGATAGACTATGTTCCGTTGAGTAAGGCTATTAAACAAAAGAAAGATATCAAAGACGAGAAGTGGGAGGCTATTCAAGTTTTAAGTATTTAAGTGTATGAAAAAGATACTTGTACTGTTTGTGGCTCTTATAGTAGCTGTAACGACATCTGCTAAGACACAAGCTACCTCTATTGATACCGTTGATGTAGTCTGCTATGATTTACAACTCAATACCGACTTTATAGGGTTGTTTGGTATGGCATATATATTCGCTAATAATAACGACTATAAACTGACAGGAGCTATTATAGCAGATTCTATTCCACCTGGTACCTATACAGACTGCATGATGGATTTAACGCATATTGCTACTGGCAAGCAGATACCCGCAGCTAGCGTGACTATTGATCTTTCGGTGGATAAAAATAGAAATTGTGCGATAAAGGGTCGTATGATTGGCGAAGACAATATTTTATACAATTTGGATTTGTCTTGGCAAACACCGACAACTCAAGATACGGTGACCATTGCATTTGATAAATCATCGTGGGTGGCATATTATCCTGACTTGGGCCATGACTTTATGCTCTCCAACGAAGATGAAGCATATGATATTGCTTTGGATATCGTGCAAGTGCCTATGGGAGAGCGTTTTACAGAGAGGAACTTGAATATTAGTTATTGTAGAATAGCTAATAAGCAGACGCACGATACCATCAAAATAGCAGCAGCAGAAGGACGCGTTTGGCAGTCAAACGACACTACTTACCTAAGTGCGATGGTCACTGGTTTTGATTCCGTGATGTACGACATCCAGTTGTGGTACGCCGTTCCTGCAATAACACAAACGGTTGAGCTGCATATTCCCGATGCTACATTCTACAACGAATTGGCTAGTGATGGTTATTATGCGTTGGTGGGCGCTACGGCTGACAAGCAGTACGAGTTTGCCATTTCGCTATTAGGTAATACCGAAGAGGATGTACCTGGTACGTATGTCAATGATGGCCTATTTGGCGGTTTTAGTGGGGAGGGGTATGATTTCCTACACTTTATAGGTGGACAATACACCACTTATATCGCTCAGTGGAACGCAGATAAAAAGGATTATGACATTATTTCTGTAGAAAAAGGCAAAGCAACAGTACAGATGGATGAAGATCAGAATGTTCGTCTGCAAGGTCGCTTTGTGGGTGAGAATGGGGTGGAGTATAAAGTTACACTTTCTACCAAGGTGGATAAGCCTCGCATTATTGATGATACTACGGAAGGAGCTGTGGAACGTGTGTATGAACCAGGAACTCAACTTACAGTAGAACAGCAGAGTGAGGATAAGGTGTTGCTAGAGATTATGACAGATAAAGACCTTTTGGCGATATGGCTCTATGTAGAGTATCTGGATGACAAACTTGTTGTTCCAGAAGGGGAGTATACAATAGATGATTCAGGTGATTATTGGTCTGTGATTGCTGCGGATGGTAGCTTGGGTAAGACATTCTACGCTACCCACGATGGCGAGTACTTTACTTCATTCTATTTCTTAGTAAGCGGTACAGTGCATATAAAACATGTGGATGGTCAGTTGCATTTTGAGGTTAACGGCTATAATTCTTATGATGTACCCGTGCGCATTGTGTATGCGCCTACGAGTACGCGCGTAGAGGATGTGGATGCTTCTTCAAAGGGATATTCTAAACTTATACGTGATGGTCGTTTGATAATTCATCGTGCAGGTAAGGCGTATAATGTCTTAGGTGTACAAGAGTAAGACGTAATTAATTATATAGATTAAGTTCCTGTTGTGATATCATAGCAGGAACTTTTTTTATAAAATATTAGGATGTGAGTTTTTTCATTTTGCTGCTTGGTATGCAGCTTTAGTGGTAAAATGTTGTGATTTGGTTGTAAAGTGTGTCGATTTGTTGAAAAAAAGCAAGAAAAAGTGCTAAATAACATAATTTCATGGCAAAATTTGCAAATTCCAGAAAAATGCTTTACCTTTGCGTCGTATTTGATGTTGCAGAGCATATAATTGTGTGTAATTCGCAAACATAACAAAATATAATATTAACAATAAAAATTAGTCTGTATGAAGAAAATTTTTACACTTTTCATGGCGACAGTGGTGGCAGTATCCATGTTCGCTTTGCCTCAAAAGAGTATGTCTGCCAAAGATGTTAAGGCCGGCTTTGAGAAATCTTCTGTGGAGAACCCATTGAAGGTAAAATTGGAAAAGAAAAACACTGAAAAACTGACTGTTCGCGATTTTGTGCCAGCATCGTTGAAAGTAGCACAAACTGCAAATCCGGCTAAAGTTGCTGCTAAAAATGCAGTTGCAACTAGCGAACACGACACTGTGAAGTTAAGTTTCGAGGAGTTTCAAGCAGGCCCTGATTACTATGAGGACTATGAGGAGTGGTACGTAGCAGTGGGTGATGGTAACTGTGGCTTCCGCTTCGATTGGTATTCTACCAATTTCGAAGGTACCTTCACCACCGATGACTTTGAGTTTGAGTACTGCTATGGTTGGTACTTGGACGAATGGGATGAGGAAGTGTATGTTGAGTACGTAGATATCGAAATGACCACTAGCAACAAAGCTATCGATGACTACACCGACCTTTTGACACTAGATGCAACTATTCTTGGTGACGATGACAAAGTATATGTGATATCTGCTACTCATAAGATTCTCAAGCCAAAAGAGACTATTGAGCTCGCTATTGAGACAGGTACCATGACATGGGATGCGGATTGGGAGTTGGCTACTTTGGATGCTAAAAGCAGCGATATGGAGATCTATATGGAGTGGATCTGCTGGTGGGCAACCAATCCTGTATCTATTTATGATGTGATGGACTATACAATCAAGTACAAAGGCGAGACTTTGGAGTTGATTGGTTTAGATATGACTGTTGGCGCCGTTAAGAACGACAAGGGTGTAATCGGTTATGAGATTTATATGGAGATGCTCTCTAACGAGCCAATTCAATACAATGTGACTATCTTTGCCCCTATCGAGTCTACAGAGACTGTTGAGATAGAGATCAATAATATGGTTGTCGACGCAAGCAGTGCCTATGATTGGGGATGGATCTTCTGCGATGGCTACAACGATGAGTGGAAGCTAAATGCTGGTATTGACGCCTATGCGATGAACTTTGAGATGGCAGAGGGTACATACAAAGGTCAAGATGAAGTGATGTTCTACCTCACCAACACACAAACTAAATACTTCACCGAGCAGTTGTATGCCGAGGTAGTTGTAACCAACGACCCTCAATATGGTTGGGTGTTGACCTTCGAGTCACTCTGCACCGACAATAAGACCTATAAGGTGACTATGAAGAAAGAAGTGCCTGCAACCACAGATACCGTAGCTATCCGCTTCAATAAGTCAGCTAATGCTGCTTATTACCCATGGCTAGACAATGATCTGCTTTTGGCCAATAGCAATGAGCAATTCTATGCGGGACTTGATGTAGTAGGTGTAGAGATGGGTGGAGAGTTCACAATGGAAGACCTTGATCTTTCATATAGTTTGATCTTCAGCGACTATGCAAACCGCGTGATGGTAGATATGGCAGACGTGAAGGGTAAAGTATATCAAGTTGGCGACACTACTTTCATCAAGGCAGAGATAATTGGTTATGACGGCGTATTATACGACGTTGAACTTTGGCACTGCGTACCTGTTACTACCAAGACTGTTAACGTAGAGATCGTAGCGGACTTTGAGAACAATATCGCAATGGACGGTTATTATGTGCTCAGCGGATACAATAAGGAAAATACCTTGTATATTTCATTGGCTCCATTTGCAGAGGAGGTAGCAGGTACCTTCGTGAACGATGGTGTATTCTCACGTTTTGGAGAGGGTCAATATGACTTCTACTGTGATTATAGCGCTGTGTATAAGAATGTTAACGGCGAGGCAGTTCCATATTCTGTGGAAAAATGTACAATGACTGTTACCGAAGATGCAAACGGCGCAATCAAAGCTGTGGCTTCTCTTATCGCGGCAGATGCTGTACAATATGAGGTAACCATGACTACTACCTACAATAACCACTTGAATTACGATGCTGAAGAAGGTGCAATTGACCGTACTTTCACTGCAAATGATGAAGTAATCATAGAAAAATATGACGATGGTAGTGCATACTTTGAGGTGATGGCTGCAGATGGCTCAGACATTTGTTCCCTCTATTTCATTGCTGAGGATTTTGATAAAGATATTACCTTTATGCCTGGTACATACGAAATCAACGATAGCGAAGACTATATGACCGTATTAGCTAGTGTTGGTGTAGTTGGTCAAAGCATTTATCCATCCTTCTATGGATTCATGAGTGAGGATGGTAGGGGAATTGTTACTCCATTGTACTTCCTTGTTGGCGGTACAGTAGAGGTAGAGAACCGAGATGGCAAACTCTATATCGAGGTGAATGCTGTCAACTCATACAATGTGCCTGTACACATTGTGTATGATGGCACAAAGGGATCTACTGGTGTAGAGAATATCAGCACTGCAACCACAGCAACTAAGATGCTTAATAATGGACAACTTGTCATTATCCGCGATGACAAGACCTACAACGCACAAGGTGCACAAGTGAAATAAGGTTATAGGATGCCCTTCCGGCTATAGGTTATAGGTTATAGGCGAAAGGCGAGTAGAAGTAAAGTAGGTGTGTCAAAATGATGATACACCTACTTTTGTTTATAGTTATCTCGGAGTTCTTATCTCACTTAGTGTTTGAACGAGTTCCTTCGCTCTTCCTTCGGTATTCTCCGCCACAAGGGCTCGATAACGCTTCGCTCTTCCTTCGGTATCCCTTCGGTATTCTTTCGGCGAAGTTTCTATGAAGTTCCTATGAAGTTCCTATGAAGTCCCTATGAAGTTCCTATGCTGATAGGTGGCAAGTAAGCGGCAAATAAAGGGGGAGTTGTGGGGTTCCCCTGAACTTCTGAACCAAAAATTTGCATATTCGCAATTTTATTATTACCTTTGCGGGGTTTTATAAATAGTCTGTGATTTTCGCAAGGACCTTAATACTACAAGTTTGTGGATTGGTATGTGGCATTGATAAATGAGGACGATAGGGAAGTGTTTCTAAATTGGAAGCTTCCGAGGATGATTACTGAAGTAGGTTCTGCATGAATGAAGTTCGTTAAGGTACAGAATATTCTATCTATGGTGTTGAAATTAATAATTAATAAATAAAAATTGAGCTTATGAAAAAACTTATTTCTCTTTTTCTAGTAGCCTTTGTTGCGATGGGCCTAGTGGCTGCGCCTGCTAGACAACTGAAGAAATTAGCAGATGCACCTGTGCAATCTGTTAATCAACAACGTGCATTACGCCTAATTAACCAAGATGTAACCAAGCGTGCTAATCCTGCCGCAGTGGCAGAGAAAACGTTCAAGAAACAACATGCTTTGGGCATGAAGAAAGCGGCAGCTGCGGATATTGTGCTCAATGGTGAGGGTTTTCTCGTAGGTCCAGAGTACGAAGCTGCTACCGGTGAGTGGTATATTGCGTTAGAAGCTCAAGGTTATACTTTCCGCTTGTGTTGGTACGGCGATGAGGATAATTACTGTGGTACTTATACTTTTGATGATATGAGCATGGATTACTCCTGGGGATGGTATCAATCAGCAGATATGTTCTACGAGATTTATTTCCAAGATGTGACCATGACTATTTCTGAGAAAGTAGAAGGAAGTCTCAAGCAAATTGTACTAGATGCTACTATCTTGGACACCAACGACCGTACCTACAAGGTGCATTCTGTACATAGCGCCTATACTCCTAAGAATACAATAGAGAATGTATTGGATAATAGCACTGTGACTATGGACTTTGGATATTATGTGTTGGAGGGTCGCAATGATGACTTGTCTGTGAAATTGGGTGTCATCTCTGACATGATAGAGGGTGAATATACCAAGGCTAGCTTTGATATGAACCAAACCAAGATTGTTTATAAGGGTAAAGAACAACAGATGCTGCAAGCCAATATGCTAGTAGGCTTGAGCGACTTGGATAATGGTGCTTTGGGATATAAAGCAGCTTTGCAATTCTATAACCAAGATACCGTATTGCACAAGATATCGATGACTGTGCCATTGCCCGCGGCGAAAGATACGATTAAGGTAGAGTGCCATAACTTGTTTGTAGATGACTCATTCGCCGATTATGGATTTATGATGGTTGGTGGATCTAATGAGGATTACGATATTTTTGCTATGTATGAGGATTTTGCACCAGCAGAAGGTGTGTATGAGGATATTGCATTGACCGTAACAGACAAGAAGACTTGGTTGGATTGCTCATCTATTCGTGGTACATTGACTTTGAAAGAAACTGCTGATGGTTGGGAGGCAAATATCGAGGCATATTGCGACGATTATAATTGGTATTCCATTGATATGAATTATGAAGTGCCAGAACCAACCAAAACAGTGGAAGTGGAGTTTGATGAAAGTGCGTTGGCTAGCTTCCGTGCTGATCAATTGAATATGATTCAACTTATTCAGTATGCAGATGATTATGAGGCGTCTATTACCATCTATAATACAGGCTTGGGTGAGTCGTTTGATATGGAGAAAGTGTTGATGGATTATACCGAGTTCTATGATTGGACAGTAGAGTCTAGTGTAGAAATTGCAGATGTAAAGGGCGTGTTAAACCAACGAGGTGATACCACCGTGATTAATGCAAGTTATATCGGTTTTAATGCTGTACAATATGATGTGGAGTTTTGGTATGTTGTACCTACCCCTATTGATACGGTAGAGATTGAGATGCCAGTTAAGTTTACCAATGCGTTGCAGGAAGGTTATTACATATTGTCTTCTTATACGCCAGATAATTCTATCTTTATCTCGTTGAGTCCTTTGACCGACGGAGAAGTGGGTGGTACCTTTATCAATGATGGTATGTTTGGTAAGTTTGGTGCTGACGGTGGTCGCTATGACTTCTATAGTGGAAACACCTTTATCTATGTGGAGTCAGAGTGGCAAAACTATACCATCGAGAAAGGTGAGTTGGTGGTTGAACATGCCACAGATGGCACCATTACCGCAGAGGCTAAGTTTATTGCCCGCAATGGAGTATATTACCACGTGAAGATGACTTCAGAGTACAATGTGCATCTTGATTTCGATGAGCCAGAAGAGATTATTGACCGTACTTATACTACTGCAGATAATGTGACTATTGATGATCAAACTGCAAACAATGGTTATATCTATTTGGCTTTGACAGCTGCCGATGGTTCGGATAGGGCTGCGTTCTTCTTCTTTGTTGAGGAGGCTGATGAGGATATTATTGTACCTGCGGGTGTGTATCCAATCGATGCTTCTGAGGAGTATGGTACAGTATATGCAAACCCAGGTGTACAAGGTGACGGCGTATGGCCATCCTTCTATGCACGAATGTTAGAGGATGGTTCACTAGTAACACCTTTGTGGTTGTTAGTGGATGGTACTGTTGAGGTTACAAAGACCGAGGATGGTAATCCTTATCTTGAGGTGAATGCAGTGAACTCCTATGGTGTAGAAGTGCATATCGTATACGATGGTACAACTACTGGCGTTGAGAACGTCAATGTAGACGTTGAGGGGCTCCGCAAGCAAATCGTTGATGGCCAACTTGTGATCATCCGCGATGGTAAAGCTTACAACGCACAAGGTGCACAGGTGAAGTAAGATTTAAGACGGCGCAAGTGCCTATAGGTCGCCCTGCGGGCTATTGGCGATAAGCGATAGATAAAGAAGGCATGCGATTCGCGTGCCTTCTTTTGTGTTCTATGCCTTTAAACATTCAACTTTCAACTCAAAAAAATTGCAAGTTCGCATTTTTTTTATTACCTTTGCAGCGAATTTGGGAAATTGGGTTTTTGACCCCAGTATTTAACTATTAAAACTCTTAAAACTTTTTAAACTTATAAATCGTATGACAATGACAAAAAGCCCTTTGCAAATTGCTCGTGCTGCGTATCAACCAAAGATGCCAGTAGCATTGCAAGGAAATGTAAGCCTTAAAGAAGGCGCAAAAACGCAGTCTGTAGCTGATCAAGAGGAGATTCTCAAACTCTTCCCTAATACCTACGGAATGCCAGTTATTGAGTTCGAACCAGCAACTGAAGCTGCTGCTGTTGATGCTTTCAATGTTGGTGTGATTCTCTCGGGTGGTCAAGCTCCTGGTGGTCACAACGTGATCTGTGGTCTTTTCGATGCACTCAAACGCATCAATCCTGAGAACAAACTCTATGGTTTCCTCGGTGGTCCTAGTGGTTTGGTAGATGGCAAGTATGCAGAGCTCACTGCTGATATTATTGATGAGTATCGTAATACAGGTGGTTTTGATATCATCGGTTCTGGTCGTACTAAACTGGAGGAAACAGAGCAATTCGACAATGGTATCAAAGTCTGCAACGAACTCGGAATTAAGGCTATTGTAATCATCGGTGGTGACGATAGTAACACCAACGCTTGTGTACTAGCTGAGTACTACATCCAAAAGAACTGTGGTATCCAAGTTATAGGCTGTCCTAAAACTATTGATGGTGACCTCAAAAACGAGATGATCGAGACTTCTTTCGGTTTTGATACTGCATGTAAGACTTTTGCTGAACTTATTGGTAACATCCAACGCGATGCTAACTCAGCTAAGAAATACTGGCACTTCATCCGCCTTATGGGTCGTTCTGCTAGCCATATCGCACTTGAGTGCGCATTGCAAGCTCAACCTAATGTATGCCTCATTTCTGAGGAGGTAGAAGCTAAAAATATGACCCTTAACGAGGTGGTAGAGCAAATCGTGGAGGTAATCGTGGCGCGTGCTGAGGCTGGTCTGAACTTTGGTACTATCCTTATCCCTGAAGGTCTTATCGAGTTTATCCCTGCTATGCGTGTGCTCATCCAAGAACTCAATGATATGCTCGCAGATAACGAGGAGTTTGCTGCTCTTGAGGGCGATGACGCTAAGCGTGAGTACGTGAAGAGCAAACTTACTCCAGCTTCTTGCGATCTATATCGCAGTTTGCCAAAGGGTATTGCTAAACAATTGACCCTTGATCGTGATCCTCATGGCAACGTGATGGTTAGCCAAATCGAGACAGAGAAATTGCTCATAGAGATGGTTCAAAAACGTCTTGCTCAACTCAAAGCTGCTGGAACATACAAGGGTAAATTCGCTGCCCTTAATCACTTCTTTGGTTACGAAGGTCGTTGTGCTATGCCTTCTAACTTTGATGCTGACTACTGCTATAGCCTAGGTAATACTGCTGCTCACCTCATCGCAGCAGGTAAGACTGGCTACATGGCACTCGTGAAGAACCTTACTAAGCCTGCTAGCGAGTGGGTAGCTGGTGGTGTTCCTGTAACAATGATGATGAACATGGAACGTCGCCATGGTAAAATGAAACCTGTAATCCAAAAAGCATTGGTAGACCTCAATGGTGAGCCATTCAAATATTTGGTTGCTCATCGTGCGGATTGGGCTGATCCACAACTCAGTTACATCTATCCAGGTCCAATACAATACTATGGACCTAGCGAGGTGTGCGACCAACCAACACGTACATTGATGCTAGAGCAAGCTTGATTAGACGAATCAGCGATTAAGCTATGAAGCTAATCAAAGTGATGATATTATTGATGGTATCGGGTATGTGCTGTGCACAATACTCGAACCATCAGTTGTATCAGGCTTATCTCAATAAGGAGATGTCTGTATGGGAGGAATACATAGTTTCGGCGAAGTGGGAGAATCTATCAATAGATGAACAAAAGCAATTGCTAAACTATGAATATGGTTTTACGGCATATATGCTAACAGTGAATACAGACAAAGCATGTGATTTTATAGCTCGCTACGAAAAGCATCTAGAATGTCTAAAACCAAAATTGTCTGCCGCACGCTATCACGCATATTTAGCTAGTATTTATACATACAAACTAGCGTTAGATAAGAAGCATTTTATAAAATATGCTAAGAATATATTTGCCAATGTAGATCGTGCAATGGAGTTAGATAGTCATGATCCTTTAGTTTTGTCAATGAAGGGAAACGTTGAATTCTATTCTCCAATTGGTAGCAAGAAAAAGGCTCTAGAGTTTTTCCTTGAGGCGGATAAGCTGTATGCCAGCAGAGGGACTGATTATGAGCAGTGGAATCGCAGAGCGGTTGAAATGAATATTGAGATGTGTAAGGAAAAATTAAACAAGTAATTGGAGTTATGCGAGAGATTAAAAATCCATGGATTGGTACAGAGGGTTACAATTGTTTTGGATGTTGCCCAACTAACCCATATGGCGTGAAGATGCGTTTCTATGAGGACGGTGAGGATGTAATCTGTTTTTGGAAACCTCAAGATCAATATCAGTCATGGATTAATACATTGCATGGAGGAATCCAATCAGTTTTGCTGGATGAAGTGTGCGGCTGGGTTGTCGCTCACAAGCTAAAGGCTTCGGGTGTGACAGCGAAGATGGAAACACGCTTCCGCAAGCCAGTAGCTATCAATCAAGAGTTTATAGAGCTGCGAGCGAGATTGAGCGAGCAGAAACGTAATGTTGCTATCGTGGATGGCGAGATACGCAGTGCAAATGGGGAGATGCTAGCGGCGTGTAGGTGCACATATTTTACTTTTGATGCGGCACATGCACCTGAGCAAGTGCCATACAACCCAACAGAAGTAATCGGAGAGGAATTAACAAGGGAGGAAGTATTAACTCGTTTAGAGTAGAGTGTTTAGTATTTGAGACGACTCTAGACTTAAATTCAAACTTATTATGAAACACCATTTTTTACATTATATGGATCGTGTGATCCAGAATCGCTGGAACGATTTGGCTTTTGCTGATTACGGCGAAAAAACAAAATACACCCATGGTGAGGTAGCACAACAAATCGAGCGTTTTCACAAATTATTCCGCCAAATGGGTATCAATGAGGGAGATAAGATAGCTATCGCTAGCCGCAACTGTTCTAACTGGGTAGTTAGTTACATGGCTATTCTTTCATATAAGGCTGTAGCTGTAACTTTGCTACAAGACTTCAAAGCCGATGACTTAGCTCGCTTGATCAAACACTCTGATGCAAAGATGCTATTTGTTGGACCATTTGTGTGGCGCGAACTCCAACACCAAGAGTTGCCAGCACTAGAAGCTATCATCTCAATGGACGACTTTTCGTTTATTCATTTGGATGAATCACATAAAGGCCAGGTTGAGCATATAATGCAGGAAGAATCTGCATTGACGGAGAACACGTTCTTCTCGATTGTTAAGGACGGAATGATCGACCTTGATTCTATGGCACTAATCAATTATACTTCGGGTAGTACCGGCTCCCCTAAGGGAGTAATGATTAGTCATCGATCTCTGAGTAATAACGTGGAAAATGGACAGCATATTCTACCTGTAGAACCGGGACAACGTGTAGTATCAATGTTGCCCTTGGCACATATGTTTGGCCAATTAGCAGATTTCCTTTATCCATTTAGTGCTGGTGCCACAATCTATTATCTAACGAAGACTCCTACACCAAGCATATTGCTAAAGGCAATGGCTGATATTAAACCATACTTAGTGGCTACGGTTCCATTGGTCATTGAGAAGATTCATAAGAAGAAATTAGATCCACTATTGAGCAAGACAGTATTGAAAATCTGTTGGCATACTCCTTTAGTGATGAATTTTATACGCAATCATGTGCGTAAATCACTAGTTAAGGCATTTGGTGGTCAGGTGCGCTACTTCCTTTGCGGTGGAGCGGCTATGAACCCTGTGGTAGAGAAATGCTTGATGGATGTTAATTTCCCATTGTCTATAGGTTTTGGAATGACAGAATGTGGACCATTAGTCAGTGGACTACCCCCTAAATATTTTAAACGCCGCAGCTGCGGTGCTCCGGTGCCTAATATGGAAGCAAAGATAGATAACCCTAATGAGAAAGGAGAGGGTGAGATTCTTGTACGAGGTGAGAATGTAATGATGGGCTACTACAAGAACGATGAGGCCACTACAGCTGCATTTACTGAGGATGGTTGGCTTCGTACCGGAGACTTGGGATATATGGATAAGAAGCAAAATATTTTTATTCGTGGCCGTATTAAATCAATGTTCTTGGGAGCTAGTGGACAGAATATCTACCCAGAGGAGATTGAGGATAAACTCAATAATCAAATGGGTGTAGCGGAATCAATAGTCGTGGAGCGTGAAGGAAAATTGATTGGTTTGGTTTTCCCAGATGAAGAAACCACCAAGGGATTCTCTATTGCTGAGATTAATAAGATGATGAAAGATAACCTGAAGAAACTCAACGATTTGTTGCCATCTTATTCTCGTGTTCACGATATAGAACTCAAGGAAGAGCCATTTGAGAAAACCCCAAAGAAGAGTATTAAACGATTCTTATATAAGTAAAAAATAAATAGGAGCAGAAATTACTGCTCCTATTTATTTTTTATAAATCACGCGATCTATTCTCTTAGACCATCAAACGATGTATCTTTACGGGTTCATGACGGGTTCATACAGATATAATACCTAACCTTAACGCAAGTTATATCATTGATCAATTAGTTTCTGTTACTGCATAGCTTGGAGTTTATCTTCCATCTGTAGCCATTCATCTCGCAAGCGTGCCGCGGTGTCAAAGTCAAGGTTCTTAGCTGCTTCCAACATCGCACGACGTTGTTTTTCACTTGCTTTCTCCAATTCTTTCTTTCCATACTGTTGCCACGCTGCGGATTTCCAACTATCTTGGATCTTTTGTTCTAGAGCAGCTTTATCAGCTTGCTCCTTGCGCATAAGTGCAATCAATGGACTTGACTCTATTGCCTTATTTAATGCGGTAGGTGTAATACCATGTTTTGTATTGTAAGCAATCTGTTTACAACGTCGACGATTGGTTTCATCAATGGTCTTTTGCATGGATGGCGTAATCTTATCACCATACATAATAACCTTGCCATTCACATGACGCGCTGCACGACCTGCAGTTTGTGTCAACGAACGATGGTCACGAAGGAATCCCTCTTTGTCTGCATCTAGTATTGCCACTAGACTTACTTCTGGCAAATCTAGTCCCTCGCGAAGAAGATTAACACCAACCAAGACATCGTATAATCCCTTACGCAAATCTTCCATAATCTGAATGCGTTCAAGAGTGTCTATATCTGAATGGATATAGGCAGAACGCACACCATAACGACGAAGATACTCGTCAAGTTCCTCTGCCATGCGTTTGGTTAGCGTCGTAACTAGTACACGCTCCTCTTTGGCCACCCGTAGACGAATTTCCTCCATGAGGTTATCTACCTGGTAATCGCGAGGACGGACCTCTATTTCTGGATCAAGCAAGCCCGTTGGACGTATCAACTGGTCGATGAAGATACCTTCGGAACGGTTCAACTCGTAGTCTGCAGGAGTAGCTGATACATATATAGTTTGCCCTGTTTTATCCTCAAATTCTTCAAATGTAAGCGGCCTGTTATCACGTGCTGCTGGGAGACGGAAACCATACTGCACCAGATTGTCCTTACGGGCTTTATCGCCGCCAAACATAGCATGGATCTGTGGAACTGTCACATGGCTCTCATCAATAACGAGAAGCATATCGTTGGGAAAATAATCTAACAGGCAATAAGGTGGTGTTCCAGACTCTCGGCCATCAAAATAACGACTATAGTTCTCTATACCAGAGCAATACCCAAGCTCTTGAATCATCTCTATGTCGTACTTGACACGCTCCTCAATGCGCTTAGCATAGAGTGGTTCGCCAATATCATGGAAATACTGCACTTGATTGGCTAAATCTAATTTGATTTGGCGAATCGCATCAGCTTGCTTTTCTGGGTTCATACAGAAAATAGTAGCGGGGTAGATATTGTACGAATCGAATTCTTCAAGCACTTGATTGGTCATAGGGTCAATTGTCAGCAAACCATCAATCTCATTGCCAAAAAACTCAATGCGCAAAATATAGTCAGAATAGGCTAGGAAGATATCCACTGTATCGCCTTTGACGCGGAACTTTCCGCGTGTAAGTTCGTTGTCATTACGCACATACTGCGAACTAACAAGGGCGGTCAGTAGTTGGCTCATATCTTGTATATGGCCTTTGACAAGCGATATACAGGATTGACTGAAATCTTGCGGGTTACCTATACCATACAAACAACTGACCGATGACACGACCACTACATCTTGGCGTCCGCTCAGCAAGGCTGAGATGGCGCTAAGGCGAAGACGATCAATTTCCTCATTGATACTAAGATCCTTCTCAATATAAGTATCAGTAGAAGGGATATATGCTTCGGGTTGATAATAATCGTAATAGGAAACAAAATACTCTACCGCATTGTTAGGGAAGAACTGTCGCATCTCGCTATATAACTGTGCGGCTAGAGTCTTATTGTGACTGAGGATCAGAGTAGGACGATTGATCTCAGAGATGACATTCGCCACTGTAAAAGTCTTTCCCGATCCTGTTACTCCCAATAATGTTTGAGCAGGCGCACCACTACGAATGCCATCCACCAATTGGCGGATGGCTTCGGGTTGGTCGCCAGTAGGACGATATGGAGCATTGAGTTGGAACATATTAACGTGCAAAGAACAACTTGCCGGATGCTACCCTGCGTTTGTTATTCTCAAAGAATACATAGAAGTAGCATTTGTTGATTGTTGGCAATGTGAAGGTTGTCATAGGTGACAATACATCTACAAGTTGTGTATGTCCAGCTGTGTTGTTGATAACTACGATATCATTTTGACTAGATGCAGGAACATCAGATAGGAATAGCAATTGTCCGTCTGTGTTATAAACTGCTACTGAGATATTCTTGCGAGTAGTTGCAAAAATAATGTCACTAGAACCAGGTACATGCTTCATCAATACATCATATGCGCTAGGCGATTGTGAGGTAGAGATGGTAGATGACTTGATATGAATAGTATATACTCGCTCAGAACCATCCTCGGCAATGACGTAGATGTAGTAAGGTGCATCCAATGCATAGATACCATATTCAACAGTTGCACTAGTGTCTTCAGCAACTGCTTGGATGTTAGGTTGTGCATCGGTTACATAGTACACATACTCAAATACATCTGGGTCGAAATCACGAATAAGAACGTTATTCATGTATATCGCGCTCAAGCGGTTGTTGTCGCTAAGTAGGATAACTTGCTTGAGGGTGTAGACACGTGTACTAACACCATCTGCTGCTACAACTTGGATGATAAAGTCTGTTCCATTAGGATTTACGCTAACAGTTGCATTTGCATCTTCTGCAATAGCTACGACATCGTCAATAGTCGCAAAGTCTGAGCTGCTGCTACCGATTGGGTAGTAAATGGTGTAGTCTAGCGTGTCTGCATGGAAATTCTCTATCTCAACACCTTTGACAAGTAGCGATTGTAGACGATTGTTGTCATTTAGCGCAACCTCCACAACAACGTTGTATGCTGCAGCAGACTCCTCATCTGGAGCTATTACAGTAAAGATATGTGTCAATTTGTTATCCGCTAGTGTGATGGTTTCTACATCTACTGTCTGTCCTTCTTTGCCAATTTGGTAAGTAAACTCAGGCATGCGTGTAGTACCATATGGTAAGATGATGTGGTAATCAAATGAATCAGGTTGGAATCCATCGATCAATGCTCCATCTTGGTAAATACCCTCTAGGTATGCGTAAGATGACTTGAGGTATGTGAAATAGATGATGTAGGTAGATTGATAACTAGCATCTTCAGCTGTGACAGTAATAATGGCATTACCTGTACTAGTATCAATGTCAACAATTTGCTTATCATCCGCTTTCTCAACGAATATGTTAGGCATTGACTTACCCTCTGCTACTGTCTCACGGTAGGTGTACTGACTAGGGTTGAATCCATTAAGCGGTGTACCGTCAAGGTAGATATTGAGCAAGTCGGTATTGGTGGATAATGGCTCGGTGAAATAGAAGTACAAGGTGTATACGCGGCTATGTCCATCTTGTGCAAGCACTTCAACACTTTGCTTCCAACCAATTTGTGCGCTATTACGTGTGAGAGCCTGTGAACTAGGATTGATAACTTGGTAAACATCACCTTGTTTCCAGCTTACGCTAGGTAGTAAGGTATCACCAGCTGCCATATACATATGATAATCATTGGTGTATGGATCAAAGCCTTCGAGGGGATCGGCTTGTACATAAATCATCTCCAATGTATCAATGCTGGATAGAGCGATCTCGTATTCAACGGTGTAGATATTCTTCTTACCAGAACCTGCTACCACATGAATTTGTGTGGTTTGCTTATTGGCTGTATCTACTACCTTAGTTGCGGTAACATATTGCCATTGGTCTGCTGCATCCCATGTCAAAGCAGGAATGTGGTCGGTACCAACAGGTAAAGTGTAAGTGTAATAGAATACATTAGCGTCGAAGCCCTCAATTAGTTCGCCATCACCATAGATGGCAGCCAAGGTGTCAGCATCAGATGGGTTAGCAATGAAGGTGAGATAGTATTGACCTACAGTGCCATCCTCGGCAGTGACATAAATAGTATGTTGCATGTCACCGGTGATAGCGTCTACTACAATTTGAGTAGCCTCTTGTGGTTCTGCATATACGTCTGGCATGGTGTTTTGACCCACTGGCAAGAGGATGTCATACTTGTATTGGTTAGGAACAAACTGGTCGTATTGCTCGCCATCAAGATAAATCATCTTGAGTTGAGTGTTGCTAGACATCGGAGCAGTGAAGCGTAATGTGTAAGTATTCTTGGATACTCTATCTGGAGCAGTTACATGAATTTCAACCTTCCAATCGGTGGTAACGATATCTACTGTTTGACCTTCTGCATTGAGCAATGCACTGATCTCTGGCAAGTATTGGGTACCTGATGGTAAGTTGATATTATAACGCTGTTGCATAGGAGAGAAGATGAGCTCATCATTAATGCTTGGCTCAAATTGGTCGAATGGTTTGCCGTCCAATAGGATACCAGCCAATGTAACATCCGATGATGCACCTTCTTTATATACTTCAATCACATAATCTGAAGTACTAACACCATCTTGTGCAATAACATGCAGTGTGTGTGTGTAGTCATCGTGGCTTTCAATCACGGTTTGGAAGTTATCGTTAGATGCCCATGTAAGCGTGATTTCATCTTCTGTACTCTTAACAGAATAGAAATGGCGTTGACTCTCAAAGTGTTCGATAGGTTGACCATTCACAGCAATACCGGTAAGTGATACGCAGTGGCTAGGTTCTGCTTCGAAACTAAGTTCGTACACGGCATAGTCAGATGCATCTTCTGCTGTAACAATAAGGTTGGTGCTAGCATTCAAGTCACCATGCTCCACTACTACCTCTTGACGAGGTGAGCCGAGTACATAACTGATGCTAGGGATATTAGGTTCTACCACTTTGTATGCACCTGCTGGAATAACGATGTGGTAGTTCAAACTATCACCACGGAATCCAGTTAATGGCTTACCATCTAGCAAGATAGATTGCAAGTATGGTAGATTACTCAAGTTAGGTGCGATAACCAAGGTGTATGGATTGCCCACTGTACCATCTTCTGCTGTTACTACATACGTATAGATAGTACTGTCGCCTTGAGTTGTATATTGTACATCTAGGTAACTAGCTTGGTCATTGGCAATTGCATGGATTTGAACTGGCTCATCGGTTTTATAGATGTACTCATATACTTGTTCATTGAATGCCTCATATAAGGTGCTATCAATATATATAGCCTTGAGGTACGTGTTGGATGATAATTCGTTAGGGTAGTTGATACGATATGCGTGACTATCTGTTCCGAAGACTTGCCACTCCATGTACAAAGGAGTTTGAACGAAGACTACCGAATCACTCTCGTGCATGCGTTTGAATTCTACTAAATCAGGTTGATTCAATGTATACTCGTATGTGCTGCTGCTAAAGCCTTGCATATCAACACTATTCACTTCGATCATACTCAATTGACCTGTTGTGTTGACAATAGGTTTGTTAAGAGTAATTGTGTAGGTGCCCTTCGTGCCGTTCTCTGCGGTTACGTGGAGTACACCGTCTTTCATGTCAACAGTTTGACCATCCATTTTCTTAACGAAAGTAATGTCAGGCAATTGATTTGCCGTAACGGTATATTCCTTTTGTGCAGGATTAAAAGCGATATCCAATCCTTCTACAGTGATATTCTCCAATTCGGTATCTGCAGATAGATCGGTGATAAAGTGCACAGTGTATGTGGTAGCTTCTCCTAACTCAGGAGTAACAACAATAGTCATTACAGAGTCTGCATAAGAGCTTGTGATAGTTTGCAAACTGCTACCTGCAACAGGTTGAATATCTGGCAAATGCTTAGTTGTAGATGCTAGATGAATAGTGTATTCAGTCTTAGTAACAGCAAATGCAGCAATAGTGGCGCCATTTACTTTAAGATCACCTAATGTGTTTTTGGTGGCCAATGGGCGTTTCACTTGCAATGTGTACTCAGTGCTTGTACCATCCTCTGCGTAGTTGGTAATAGTGGCATTGCGTACACCATAGCCACCCTCTTTTATCTCATTGCTCCAAATCACTTTTTGCGCTTGGTCGGCTACCTCACCTGTGAATGCGAGAGTTGGAATAAGGGTGTTTTCGCTATCTGGCAAGGTGTATGAGAATGCATTACCATCCTTGACAGCAACGCTGTCATTAACCTTTAAGCTCGTAAGTGTACTATTATAAGAGAAACGTAGATAGTCTACATACATCTCAGCCAATGTGTTGAGCGATGTGTTGGTAGTACCAGCTATACTATTGAACGAACAGATGGTGATATTAAGTAGGGTAGGATCACCTGCTGTTTGGTTTGCTTCGCTGAGGTCGAACATAACCTCTTTGTAATCCGAACGAGTTTCTGAGTCTTTCCACTCAAGTGTCTTAACACCATGGGTACCTGTTAGGCTATATTGGATGAGACTATGGTTCTTTACCTTTTGATTGTAGTAGCGGATAGCCACTTGGTCAGGTGTGTTGTGGAAACTGATACCGCCTGAAATTCCAAATGACGAACTACCAGCTACACCCCATTTTGCAGTTACATTACCCAGGGTAATAAATCCAGGAATGTTACCGCCACCAGGAGTACTATATGGTGTCTCAAGACAAACGGCATCGTTGCCTGATTTATTAACCATGCCATCAGGGTTGAAACTACCGAAACCAGAGTGCTTACCTAGTACATCGGCAACGGTGTACCAACCTGCTGGTTTGTCTGCAGAGGTGAATGTCTCACATTTTGTCCACTCGGTGAATTCGGTGTTTGGTACTTGATCGTTTTCGTAGTAGTACCATACATTGTATATATTGGTTCTACCGTTGTGGGTAACTTGTGCTTGCCAATGCTTGGTGGTTTGCATCAAAATGTTGACTTGGGCTCCAGGTGCAGCTGTGTAGGCTATAACAGGTGAATTGGTCACATTTACAATATATGAGAATCGATTGGCATCAAATCCGTCTATAGTTGCTCCGTTGACTTTGATGTCGGTGAGCACGGCAGGATCTTGAGTCTCTACTTGTGGAGTAAGGGTATATATAACATCATCTTCGCCTGGACGATTGGACTTGACGGTGATGATGGTAGGCGATTGTACACCACCTGGTTGTACCCATACGGTTTGCTCTGTAAAACTCTTAGTGTAGTTCACTGTCATTGTGCGTGTACCATATGGCAATGCAATAGTTTGACTGGTTGTTTGTACATCCAAATTAGCTCCAGTTTCAACAATACTCAATGCTTTTAAGAGGTTAGTTTGTGAAGCATAGGTGGGTTGGAAATGCAATTTGTAAGTACGTTGGGTACCATCCTCTGCAAATACAGTAATCTCTGATGTTTGACCCAATGGGCGAGAGATATACTCAATGGTTTGCTCTGGTTCAGATGCTTTGTAAAGTACTAGTGGAGCCTTTGTTTCGCCGTATGGAAGTTGGATGGTATAATCCGTTATAGTAGGATCATAAACGATAGTGGCACTCTCATGATCAATCTCTATATACTCCAATGCTACGTTACTAGATTTAGTAACAGGGAAGTGGATAGAATAATCTTGAGTGGTGGTACCATCTGCTGCAACGACATGAATCTTAGTTGTTCCATCCACTGAACTGTGGTAGGTGGTAATCACTTGGTCTGGGTGGGCACCAATAGGTTGTACGCATGGAACTACCTTAGTGCGCCATGCCAACTTGTGAGTATATTCATATGTGTTAGCATTGAAATCAGCGATGCTAACACCTCCAACTTTGATATCTGTTAATAGCGCATTGCTTGACTTGTTGCGAGTATAGATAATTCTATATACATTGGTGTTACCACTTTCGGCGGTGACAATCACTTGTTGCTCGGTTTCACTAGTGCTATACACAGCGATATTTTGACCAGGTTTTGCCTCTGCTTGGATATTAGGCAAAGCGTATCCTGCAGGTAGTGCAACTACATACTCGTATGTAATAGGTTCGAAAGCGATAGCACCATCCATACCTTCCAATCGAAGATCAATAAGATTGGCATCGTCTCTCAGTTGCTTTTTTATCTGCAATGTGTATCGCTTGGTGTCGCCACTAGGTGCGGATACCAACAATGAGTATGTGTCGGCATTGAGCATTCCTGCATACACTACCTGCTCAGCATATTGTTTCTCGTAACCGATATTTGGAATCTCATCGGCAATATCCAATGTGTATGCAAAGATATTAGATGCAAATCCTGCTAAGTTCTCTCCGTTGATAGTAATGTTGCGTAAGGTGCAGTCCGTATTAGCTTGTACTTGCAAAGTAATCTCGTATTGCGCTTTGTGTTCACCTGACACTACATACAAAGTCACTTTGTTACCTTGACGGAACTCTGTCACTTCTTGGGTTGCATCTGCATCATATGTGATTACAGCTTTACTATTGCCGCATACTACACTATAAGCAAATTCTTGAGGATTGAATCCGCTGATCGCAACTCCATCTACATAAATATTTTTGAGTAGTGCAAAGTTGTTGTCTAGATTAACGAAGTTGATCGTATATGTGTTAGACGCAGCACCAACAGGTTGAACTACAATCTTAGCTTGACCTGTAGAATAAGGCGCTGTAATGGTGACTTGTTGACCTTCCTCCTTATCTACTGTGATCTTTGGACAAGTAGCTTTTTGTAGTGATACAGTGTAGTCAAAGGTGTTCTTGTCAAACTCTACTAGGCTGTCCCCGTCCAAATAAATCATCTTCAAGAATGCGCTATTTGAACGTTGAATAATAAAGGTGATTGTATATGTTTGCACCTTACCACTTTCTGCGGTCACCTTGATGGTCTGTACATTGTTACTGCATACATTCAGTACCTTTTGTGCCTCATCGCCTTTGTCGAATGTTACTGTAGGTATAGTCAGCACACCCATAGGCAATGTGTCTACATAGTTGAGTACTGTAGGATCAAAGCCTTCCAATGGTTCTCCATCTAGATAAATCATCTTTAGGTTGGCATTATCCGATGTGGCAACTGAGAAATGTAGTGTATAAGTCTTACTAGCACCAGATTGTGGGCGAACAGTAATCTTGTAATCGCCGTTTATACCACCATCTCTAACGGTAATAGTTTGATACTCATCTGCTTGGTCATATGTAATGACTGGCAAAACCTTAGTACCCTGTGGCAATGGACAATTATATTCCAAAATGTTTGGATCAAATCCTTCCAATGGCTGTCCATCCAGATAAATCATTTTCAATGTTGCATTAGTTGCTTTATAAACACTGAAACTGATTTGATAGATGGTGCTGTTACCATTTTCTGCCGTTACAGCAATACGGGTAGTACCATTGATTCCTCCGGTAGTAAGTACTACCTTCTGGTACTCATCGCCTTTGTCATATGTGATAGCAGGCAGTTCGGTTGTACCAATTGGCAAAGTATATGTGTAGGAGGTTTTTATAGGATCAAATCCTTCTAACGCTACACCTCCAATATAGATCATATTCAAACTAGAAATCTCAGATTTAGCAGTACTTACCACGATCTTATATTCTGTTTGATCAATTCCATTACCAGCGACAACAGTTACTTTTGTTGTTCCATTCAATCCTCCTTCACTAACAGTTACGGTTTGAGTGCTTTCGCCTTTCTCGTAGGTGATCGCAGGTAACTCTGTTGTTCCTACTGGTAAATTAACGTAGTATGTGAATTGATTAGGATCAAAATTGGCAATCAAATTCTCACCCATTTGCAGTTTTTTAAGCAATGAGTATGAAGATGCTTCTAGCTTATAAGTCAACTTATAAGTTTTAGGGGTTTGATTACCAGGGGTAGTTACGTTGATGATATGCTGACTACCATCCAGGTTCGCTACCGATGTAGGTGCGGTATGGGTGATGGTTTGTTCACCCGCAGGATATGCAGATACCGCTTCTACAGTTGGGATACTGCTAGTAGAAGTTGGCAGTGATACACGATACAAGGTTTGGTTCGGGCTAAATCCTGCAATTGAGGTGCCATTTACCTTGATGTCCTTCAATGTGTTATCAGATAATTGCGCCACCTTAAACTGGATGGTATAAGTAGCCGTGGTTTTCTTATCTGCTGCTGTTACTAGAATTTCAGCTTTGCCAGTTATACTACTAGCTTGTGTGATGGCTATGGTTTGCTCATCCTCTTGACCTTGTGCTGTTACTTGTGGAATAGCTGTGGTACCATATGGCAATTCCATAGTGTAATTATATACCGCTGGCTGGAAATTGTTAATAGCGTTTCCGTTTACATATAGATTGCTGAGTTTAGCATTGGTACTAGCTTCACGGACAAACTTGATCTTGTATGTCGTCGTACTGCTACCATCCTCTGCCTTTACAGTAATCACCGTTGCTGCACCATCCAAAACACCTGGAGTGATTGTGATTTCGCTAGTGGTTAGTTCACGACCAGGGAAAGTGGCTGTTCCGCCTTTTGCATTGGTCAACGAACCAGCACCACGATAGGCTTTGATCTCTGGAATAGAACTAGCTTCACGACTCATAAAGTAGATCTGCTCCTCACTTGAATTAGGGTCAAAACCTAACCACTCTTTACCTCCGATATATAACTTTTGAATCTTCGAGGAATAAATCAACTCTACATCATCTACATACAAGGAGTTACCTTCGTACAAACCGTCGTTAGCACGGAAGTTAGGATAGTTACTTGCAGAGAAGATGATGTTCATCATCGTAGGAACATCATTGTTGAAATAATAAATTGGTACGCGGATATTGGTCCAGTTTCCGTAGGTCTTGCGCTCGCGCCACATACCTTCAGCGATCTGACTGGCTTTTTGGTCTGTTCCGCAGGCGTTAGCATCTAGTGCCAAACGAATATCACTCTCCTCGTTGGTTCTGGTTGTGTTTGTACAACCACCACTTTTATTTTGGTATTTGCTACCTTTAGCTGTGCCAGACCATGCGTAATAGAGTAGGTAGAAGTCCTCTTTGTCAGTATTGCTTCCAGTACGCTTGATCCAAACTGACATACTATCAGGACGATGGGTGAAACTAATACCACCTTCAGTACCTGCAGTAGCACTACCTGTGCTAAGACCCTCTAAGTATGCCCAAGGTTTGCCCAAAGAAAAATATCCAGGGGCTGTTTCGGTAATACCCATAGCTCCGACTTCTTTGTCTTGTACCATCATAGAGTAATTACCTGTGTGTCCTGCCTCTTGGCTCGCGAAGTTGAATTTGAAACCTACTTGTTCCACATTACTTGCATTCCAATTTGCAGGTTGAATGTTGCCGTCAAATTTCTCGCCGCTCCAATCCTCAAATCCTGGGTTAGGAAGCTGTTGAGCAGAGATTGTACTAATCCCTAAAGCAACAAAAAGAGTTAATAAAAGACTTTTGATGTAAATTTTTCTCATATTTTGTGTTGTTTATTAATATTACAATGTTGTTTATTCATATTTTAAGATTTTAATAAGAAAAACACCTATATTAAATCTAAAATAGGTTGCAAAATTAATATAAACAAATGAAATATACAAATTTTACGCGCGCGTATGTGCGTTTTATTAATGATTGGTATATTTTTCCTAAAAAATAGTCGTTTGTCTAAAACCTTTAATTGCTGATTATTTTCTTTAAACTTTTTTAAACACTTTGGCATACTTATTGTAGATTGATAAGCATGCAAATTTCTAGTAAAATACTAAAATCAGATACCAAAGTAGTTGTATTTGATCTTGATGGCACACTCTATTCCAAGCGTGGCATGGTTAAACATATGATGTCTGCAGCCCCGTTTGACTGGAGGATGATGCTGATTGAAAGAAGCACCAGAAAACAACTTAAAGGCATTTGGACAGGTGATGAAGGGTCGTTCTACCATTTGTATTTTTCCACGATGGCTCATGGACATTTTTTCTCCGAGATGTATGCTAAGCGATGGTATGAAACGCGTTACATGCCTCTGATGGTGAAAGTCCTTCAGAAGTGGTATAAACCTGTTCAATGGCTTCTGCCTTTTCTGCAACAATGCCGTGAGCAAGGTTTACGTTTGGTGGTGTTGTCTGATTATGGACATACAAAAGAAAAAATCCAAGCACTTGGCTTGGATGAGTCCTTGTTTGATTGGGTTATTTCTGCACCTGAATTAGGAGGATTAAAGCCTGCACCTGAATTGATGGCTCGCGTCGCAGCTACAATGGGTGTTCTGCCTCAACAATGTTTGCTTGTCGGTGATAGAGAAGATACAGATGGAGAATTGGCAAAATCTGTTAACGCACCTTTTTACCTTGTGAAACAGTAAATTACATGTTAGAGTTGTAATATTGACGGTCTCCAGTAACTTCTATACCTACAAAACTAGGGATGATAAAGGATTGATCTTCGGCAGTTAATTCTATTTCTGCAATGGTCAATCCTTCTTTATGTCCATGAAATTCATCAACTTCCCAAAGTAATCCCTCTTCTGCTGCTGGAATCAACCATCTTGTCTTTTCAATGATATTACCTTGACACAATGTTAATAATTGTTTGGCATCTTTCCATTTGATTTCTTCCTCCCATTCAAACCGACTCAACATTCCAGCTGCTGGCCTTCCTTTGATGGTCAAGTATGCTGCATTTTGACCATTGCTGTCACTCTTTAGGCGCACTCGTACCGTATGGCCAGACTCGCGGCAAATATACCCTTGAATAATTGTGTAGTGGCTGATAGCTATTTGCTTATAACTATCATCCACTACTAAAAATTTTCTTTCTATCTCAAGGTTGTTCATTTCTTTATAGCTTGGTCTTGCTTACCTTGTTCACCAAGTGAGCAATACTATGATATTCAATGCCAGAGTGTGTGGTAAGACCAATCTCGCAAGTGCGTGAGTTGCTCACACCCATTGTTGCACCAGCTTTCTCCACTTGTGGCTTTAGTTTACGCAATGCCCATTCGTTTAATTCTGGCTCAGTAAAGCCCTTGTCGCCTGCAAATGCACAACAACCAATCTCCTCTGGAACGAACACATTCTTTGCACATGCCTTAGCTACTCGAACAATCGTTTCGGCCAATCCCATTTGGCGAGTAGAACATGTCACATGAACTGCAACACAGGCATCTAATGGCGTGATCTCCACTTCGCTCATAACAAACTTATCAATAAACTCAGCAGGCTCGTACAAATGCAAATGTTGCATAGTATGGCGCATACGATGTAAACATGGACTCTGATCGCACAATACTGGCCATTTGCCGTACTCACTTGCCTTGAGCAATGCCAACTCCAATTCTGCTGCCTTACGGTCGGCCTCTTTGGGCATTCCCTTGCTTTCCCATATTGTACCACAACACAAGTTCTCCATACCTGCAGGGAAAATCACTTCATAACCAGCCTTGTTCAGCAACTCCGTAACATCGTTTACGAGCGGTTTTCCTGGAGTACTCAAGCGTTGATTCAAGCAGGAAGGGAAGTATACTACGCGCTTATCGCTTAATCCCTTTAATCCGTTGACTAATCCATATTCCTTGGCCGTTTCAATATCCTTTTTGCTTACAGGTTTTGGCAGTGATGGAGTCCATAATGGTATCATTCCACCTGACACGCTATGCATAGCTTTGCCCGTTAAGGTGGTCAGCTTATTACCCATCACACTTTTAGCTACATGTGCAACGCCCAATATACCCGTCAATGCAGTTCCTATATTGGCCAAGTTCTTACCTGCCCATAGACCAACGGCTTTGCCCATATCGCTCATGTCATGTGCGCGTACGATATGAATGTACTCACCTACATTAATCTTCAATGGACACGAAGTAGAACACAATCCATCACCTGCGCACAGGTCGCGACCGATCCTAGCAAACTCCTTCTTTAGTTTTTTCTCTAGCGCTGCGTCAGACTTGTTTCCCGCTTTGGCAGATGCTTGTAAACGAGCCAATTCACGTTGTACTACAATGCGCTGACGGCTTGACAACGCAAATCCGCAACTCACGCAGTTTACCTCGCAGAATCCGCATTCAATACAACGATCTATCATGTGATGAACCTCGGGCAATGGCTTGATATGTTGCAAGTATGATGTAGGGTCTTCGTTGAAGATTACACCCGGATTCATGATGTTATCCGGATCAAAGAGCTTCTTCACTTCGCACATCAACTCGTATGCATCATCTCCCCATTCGCGACGCACAAATGGTGCCATGTTGCGACCTGTTCCATGCTCTGCTTTCAAACTGCCGTCGTATTGATCAACCACCAAGTCCACTACTGCACGCATCATGTGATCGTATTGCTCTATGGCTTGAGGCGTATCAAAATGTTGGTTCAATATAAAATGATAGTTACCCTCCAATGCATGACCATAAATAACGGCATCAGGGTAATTATGCTCTTTGAATAGGTGCTGCAATGCCAAGGTGGCTTCTGCCAAATGCTGTACAGGGAAAGCAATATCCTCAATCAAGCAGGTTGTTCCTATCTCGCGTGTACCACCCACTGCTGGGAATATACCCGAACGCATGGCCCAATACTTACCCGTTAATACCGGATCAGATGTGAAATGCGCCTCTTGACATAATGTATAAGTGTTTAGTACTGCCTGAAGTACTTCATTCTTCTTATCTAACTCATCCTGTGTGCTTGCATCGGTGCGAATCAATACTGCTCCTGCATCCTCAGGAAGACCTTGCAATTCTGGAAAATCTTTCTCCACGGTCTGCATGGCCTTACGGTCAAAGAATTCTGCTGCAGACAACATACCCGTTGCTTTCATCTCTATAATAGCTTCACAGGCAGACTTTGTCGTAGGGAAGAGTAGGAGGGCGGAAGATGAGTGACCGCAAATGTCTCCCGTACTCATCGTTATGGAAGAAAGGAATGCCAATGTGCCTTCACTACCTACCATCAAATGGGCGATAATATCAAATGGATCATCATATTCCGCAAAAGGCAATATGGTCAATCCCGTCACGTTCTTAATGCTATACTTGCGACGGATACGCTCCATCAGTGTGGCATTGTTGCGTGTTTGATCACGTAGTTCTTCTATCTTGCGAATAAAATCAGGGTGGCTTTTGGCAAATCCAGCACGACTGTTCTCGTCGGCTGTGTCAAGCACCGTTCCATCGGCTAATATGATGCGTACGGATTGCAATGCCCTATAACTGTTAGCATGCGTTCCACAACACATACCCGAAGCGTTATTCATCACAATGCCACCCACCATGGCTGACTTCAAACTGGCAGGGTCTGGAGTGAAATACTTACCATATGGCTTCAGTATCTCGTTCACTCGTTGACCTACAATACCTGGCTGCAACGTGATGCTGTCACCATTGTTGTGAACAGTGTATTGCTCCCACTTCTTGCCACAAACTACCAACAAACTATCACTAATAGCTTGGCCACTTAAACTAGTACCAGCAGCACGGAAGGTGATATGCTTCTTTTCTTTGCGTACACGAGCAATAATCTTAATAATATCTTGCTCGGTGGCAGGATGAAGCACTTCTTGTGGAATCATGCGGTAAAAACCCGCATCCGTTCCCCATGCTAATCTTTCTATATATTTTTTCATATACTTCAACTCTCCACTCTCAACTCTAATACAAATAATACTTACTACTTGCCTTGCGATATGCCTCTACATCTTTGTACCAATATTCACGGATGTCTTCCCATTGGTAGCGCTTGCCAAACATCTCGCGAATCTTGTTGGTACCACATACTTTGTCGAACATTCCAAAACGCTTCTGGTTGCACAGCTTGAACCAATCTTTCTCTGGCCACAAGCGCATCAATTCTTGTACTACCAAGAACTGAACCTCGCTCAAACGTGCTTTCTCGTAGTCCAATATATGTATTTGCACACCTTGGCACAACTCGCCCTTGAAGGTGCTGTAGTATGGCTTATAGTATATTGGGCGGAACTCCAATCCTGGCAACTCCAATGCGTTCATCGCTTCGGCCAATGTGTCTGCACTAATCCATGGAGCACCCATCACCTCAAATGGAAGAGTATATCCTACACCAATGCTGATATAACTAAATTCACCAAAGATACCTGTTACAGGATAGAATACTGCAGATTGTCCGTGTGGGACGTGTGGTGAGGCTACTATCCACTCCAAGCCTGTTTCGTCCCATGTCATGTCACGCTTCCAACCTTTCATCTTTACTACGGTCAGTTTGCACTTGTTCTCGTAATCGGTGGCATTCAAATACAATGCTAACTCACCAGGTGTTTGACCATATAAATATGGAATCTTAAACTGACTTACAAATGAAATATAACCATCTTCTACCACACAACCCTCAATTTTCTTGCCTCCTAGTGGGTTAGGACGGTCCAATATGATCAACTCTTTGCCGTGCTCAATGCATGCCTCCATCAACATACCCATTGTGGAGATATAGGTATAACTGCGGCAACCATTATCTTGGATGTCGTATACCATCACATCAATCTCGTCCATCATCTCTTTGTTAGGCTTTTTGGTCTTGCCATACAGTGAGTACATCTTCAACCCGGTCTTCTTATCCACTTCATTGTCAACTACATCGCCAGCATGTACATTACCACGCACACCATGCTCCGGACCATATAGCGCGACAAGATTGACATTCTCGGCCTCCCAAAGAATATCGATGGTTGATTTGAGATTACTATCCACACCCGTTGGGTTGGTGGTCAAACCAACTCGTTTGCCCTCTAGCAACTTAAAACCATCTGCTCTTAGTACTTCAATACCTGTTTGTACTTTAGCAGCACTAATTGATGCGGTAAAAATCAGCAATATGCTTAAGAAAAATGCTTTAATTGTTTTCATGATTGTATTAGTCTTTTCTTTGTTATTACATATTAAATTATTGATTGTAAATTGCTTCGCGCAAATTACGGTGCAAAGTTAGTAAAAATCCATGACTTATGCAAATGTTTATATAATTTTATATAAAACTATTCTTCTTTTATCTCACTTCGTTTACGATCTACCCTTTATTTCCCCTCTTTCTTTCCATTAGTTTGCCACCTGTCTGCATAGGGACTTCATAGGGACTTCATAGGGACTTCATCGGAATCTCATCGGAATCTCACCGTAGTTTTACCCTATCAAAACCGTATCATTCCTATATCATTCCTATATCTTTCTCAATCCTATAAGGGCAAAAAAAAGAGTGCTCGCTTTCACGAACACTCTCAACTCTTAACTCTCAACTCTCAACTCTAAAAGAGGTATCCCATCTTGATGTAGAAGTTTGCCCATTTAGCATTGTCTTGTTTGTTCAACGCCATGGCCCAATCTACTGATAGCACAAAGTTCTCGTTCATTGCTACCTTCAAACCTACACCCGCTGCCATATGAGGCATGTATATGTGAGACTGATCGAAGTTGTTGTTCTCATCCAATGCGAAGTAATCGCCTAGTGGGCGAGGTACTACCGCTTTACCAACTAGAGCCAATGCGGTTGACTCTACCACATCCTTCGCATATGCTACCTTAATGGCTGCTTCATCCAGTTTATAGGGTTGAGTTATCACACCCAAATCAAAGAATGGTGCTAAGCCGATATAGAAGTGTTGGCGACCGATATCAAACTTAGCCACTTTGGCGCGCAATTCTACATTGGCATATGCAAAACCATTAGCCAATATTCGGTTACGCATAATACCGCGCAATGAGTTAGCACCACCCAATCCTTCATACATCACGCGTTGGATGAATAGGGTGTTCAGGTATGTGTTCATGTAGAATGGCGATTTACCTGCGATATTGTTTTGTGTACCAATGCGATACGCAAAGGTTACGCGATCTTTGTATACAGGTACATAGTGGCGGAAATTGAAGTTGAATTGCAGGTGATTATAGCCCGCATTTGCTTGCATTCCGTACTTTGCATTAAAGGCTGCGGTATAGGTAAAGAATGCATCTGCGTATATACCTCTGGTTGGACAAGTGCGTTGATCACGACTGTCATAGGTCAAACCGGCACGCAAATAAGGGTGCCAACCACCTTTAGCCTCATTTTCGTCAATGATTCCCCACTTCACATATTTCTCATACAGGCCTTCTACATTCTTATTCATCGCCTTTTGTGCATAACGATCTGTATCAGGATCATAGACATTCTTTTTGCCATTGAGCATATCAATATCGCATTCGTCGATCATATAACCCAACACACCCACACCGGCATTCCACTTGATGTTCTGCCATATCGTACCCTCAATATCTGCTGCAAAACGGAATAGATCTCGTTTGTACTTGTAAAATGCACGCGATTGATAATCAGTCAAAACACCCATCTTCTCAGGGTCTTTCTTCCACTTATGGAAGTCTTGATTGTAGATTGACTGATAGCCATTAAAGCCATAGAAGTCGCACATCGCATCGGGCTGATAAGTCGCATCCAATGTCAAGCGATGCTTAGGAATCAAGTACTTACTATCATAGTTCACGCGAAAGATACCATAGTTCTTGGTGGTATAAGCCGCTTCTGCATAAATAGAGTGGATGTACTCGGGATATTGCGAACCATCGCCATAATAGTAGATGTTGGTCAATGCACCACCTTGGAAGCCCAAGTCGGCATCAAACGCAACTGATGGCAATACACCGAAGTTCCAACCCGTCTTAATCTTCCTACCCAATGAGTCCACTTGTTGCGCTTTCTGTTTCTTTGCTGCTTGCATTGGCAGTGTCAATAAAGCTATAAGGGTTAACAGAATATACTTTTTCATAATTCAAAATTCTTAATTCAAATTAATAACTACCCCAATACCCATGCCAGCAGTGCGCCTAGGTATGTGCCGATAGCATAGCCCACTAGACCCACTACAATGCCTGAGATCAATACCTTCTTATTCTTCATCGCTCCTGCGATCGGTGGCACGAATGGAGGGGAACAAAGCAAGCCCACTTGGCAAACGCAGAACAAATCGCCACTCACTTTTGCTATGCGGCATAGCAACAAGTGCAAGCCAACCGAGATACCGATAATCCAAAGCACAAAACCACCGATATACAATGAACCTCCGTTTACACTATGGATGTCAAACATCGAAGCCACTATTACACTGAAAATCAGGATAAAGAACATACCCAACTCGAATGTCTTAGGTAATTCGCGTATAGGCTTGAAGAACGAAGCTATGATGGATAATGTGGTAATAGTTAGGATGACTACCAATTCGTTCAGCGTACCCGTGATAAGCAATGCCAAACCTGCACCTGCGGCCAAGAAGCAGATACTCAATCCCAATCCTTTCATCATACCGCAGAAGTTCTTTTTCTCAAACATGCCACGGTAGTTTTCAACATCATTGGTTTCTACATCGTCTTCATCCGTGCGACCTTTATGTGTTACATCTTTATAAGGCAACAACTTACGGAAGATTTTATAACCGCCACCAAGCAAAAAGAATATATATGGTGTTGTGATTACCATTTGGAACGCCAGTACAATAGCCATAACCGATCGGTCTACATTTAGTGCTGCACCGAGGGCATTAAAGTTCATAGTTCCACCTGTGTAAATACCTGCCATCATACCTGTTACTTTGGCAATCTCTGGCACCGAGTTGCGGAAGATAAAATAGCCCGATATTGAAGCTATAATGACCGCAACAATACCAGTCAACAATGCCCAACTTGTTTTAGGCAACGACTTGGTCCAAAGTTTGAAGTCGCAATTGAAGAGCATCAGCGGAATCGCCAATGGCACTGCCACGCTCATAATCGTAGATTGCAGTTTGCTAAAACTAGCAGTCACTTCTGGAGTCGCAAATTCAAACACTCCGCAGAGCGAAGCAATGATACCTACTGCATACGCTAGTACCACAGTACCAATTTTTTGAACAATAGTCCAGCGCTTGAAAGCTTCTATAATCAATATTGGGAATATGATATAACAAGCAAGAATGATGTACACTTTTTCCATAATTCAAAATTTTAATTCATAAATCAAAATTACTTTGTCTCTTCTGGCTTTTGAAATTTACGTGCCAAGTAGAGGTATTCTTGTAGGAACATCCAGAATGGCATGGTGATAAAGCCCGTAAGTGGGATGAATATTAGCTGCCATACAAACTGAACCGAATTGTGGAATGCTGGATCTTTTATCGCCCAACGAATAATCAGCCATACCAACCATAATGGTAATGTTAGCACGCCTGCTACCAATGCTAGAGGCGACATCAAAATCAACATCAAAAGCAATCCCCATTTTGGCATGCGATGCTTAGGGAACCAGTTCTTGTTGGCAGGGCGATTGTGGCTAAGTTGGTCCCAATTCTTCTCGTAGTTCTCGTCGTCTGGTACCCACAATATCTGTTCGCGCATACGGTTTGTTAGCTCCTCACGCATGGCCAAAATTAGTTTGGGTTGCTCCAAGTCAGCATGAGCTGCAATAAACTCTGTCATATTGATTGGTTTACCAATATTGATGATCAGTGTGTCCCATAGATGGAACCAGTCGCTGTACTCCAAACCGATGGGTACGATGTAAATAGGTTTCTCCTTTCCAAACTTCTCGTTCGCGCGCAAGGTGATACGGAAAATGCCTTTGCCTAATGGTAATAGCGAGTGCTTAGTTCGGTGAGTTCCTTCAGGCAATATGCAGAATGGAACACCCTCCTCAAGGGTGTCTATCGCGCGCTCTACAGTCTCATCGTTTTTGAGCACTTCACCTGCTCCGTCTCGCATACGACGGATAGGCATGATCTTTAAGAATCCAAGTATCTTGGCAAATAATGGCTTGCGGAATATGTCCGCACGAGCTACAAAGACTTTGCGCTCAGAATTAATAGATAACACTGCCAGCGCATCTTGCAGCGCATTGGTGTGGTTGGGGGCAAATATCACGGCCCCGTCTGTGGGGATGTTCTCCTTACCTACATACTTGATGTGGCGATAAGAACGGCGAAACATCCAATTGACTATTGGCAGAAGAAAGCGATAAGCTCGATCTTCATCATGTATCTGTTTCATGTTTTTTAGTCGCTTATAATGTTATAATTTAGCCCACTAAATAGCCTATTTCGGTGGCAAAATTACAACATTTTTTTTGAATAACCAAAAAACAACAAAGAAAAAATACTTTTTAAATTCAGTCGTTTACGTATTTCTTTGTTTTACAAAGAGTAACGAGTTTATTTAATTTGACGCTTATTCAACTCCTGTTGGTATCTTCTTGCTATCGCTTGGTGTTTGCTATAGGTAGATGAGAAGATATGTGTGCCTGAAAAGTCCGGATTTGCACACATGAATAGGTAGTCGGTTTCTGGCGCATTTAATACGGCATCCAAAATGTCTGGTCGTACTACTCGAATAGGACCAGGAGGAAGACCCTTGTACATATATGTATTATATGGCGAGTCTATTGCTAAATGGCGATTTAGTACACGGCGCATAGTGAAATCACCTACTGCAAAGATTACCGTTGGACATGCTTGTAATGGAATACCTTTGCGTACACGATTGATGTAAATGGATGCGATCGTTGGATACTCAAAGCTTTTGTTCGTCTCTGAAGCAATGATAGAACCAATGGTTACAACCTCTGTTGGAGTAAAACCTAGTTTTTTTGCCTTTGCTATACGCTCTTTATTCCAAAAACGATTATATTCCTTATGCATGCGCTCAAATAATTGATCTGCACTCATTGTCCAATATACTTCGTAGGTGTTCGGTATGAACATACATACGGCGGTTTCTGGGGTTAGCCCAAACTTAGCCATGTATTCTGCGTTATCAAGTCGCGTTTTTACTTCCGCAGAATCTAGTAGTAGCTTCTTGCCCATTTGAGCTGCTAGCTGCTCACGCGTACGAATAGACTGAGTGAATGATAGGTTGATAGGAGTCTCTTTTCCGTATTGTAAACGATTGACTATCTCGCGCGCACTGAACTTAGCGGGGAATTTATAATGTCCTGGCTTTATCTGCTTAAACTCCTTTAATTTACAGGTCAACCTCCATGCTATCTTAGATTCCATTTCATAATATACCATGACGGAATCTAGAATTGTTTCTATCTCAGTCTCGGGCGTAACGTAGAAAGCGTGTGACTCTTTATCAAGACTTGTGAAGTTCGATTTGGTGATATGATAATATTGTTTCGCAAGAAAACTTCCTACAGCAACAATTATGAAAACTAATACAGATACGATTATGATAGTTTTTTTCTTCATGATCATTCGTTTTTTAGGTGATTGTTCATTGATAAAAAAAGGATACCATTGCTTTTTGGTACCCTTTTTTGCGGAAGGAGGGGGATTCGAACCCCCGGTACGGTTACCCGTACGACAGTTTAGCAAACTGTTGGTTTCAGCCACTCACCCATCCTTCCTCGCGTCTTGCGCGAATACGACAACTGTTGCCTGAAATGCTTTCTTTTCAAAAGCGACTGCAAAGGTACTGCTTTTTTTTGATATAGCCAAATATTTTGATGTTTTTTTGAAAAATATATGATAGATTATCTAATGGCATGAGAAATTTAAGCTAGTTTGAGAGAAAATATCCATCAACAAATAGGCATATATATCCCTTCTTCTTCCACGCGCGCGTAATAATTATGTACGCGCGCGATAGGTTTTGTTGGCTAGATTAATAAAAAAGTTTTCTATCTATTGTAAATGTCATATTTTTTTTGTATTTTTGCAGCCTGAAATAATATGTATTATTGATATGACGAAAACGGTTTTTATAAAACACTTGTTTTTCATGGCTTTGCTGTTGTGTAGCTTGGCGTCATGTAATGGATTGAAGCGTGATGTCCAAACTATTCAACATTGTTTGCATGATCAACAGCTCCGAGCGGATGCTTTGACCGATGAACTATGTCATATCTTAGAATCCAGAGATTTTGACTCCCTGCGCAACTATATCCACAAAGCAGACGATGTGCACTTCTATGTGTTTTATAACGATCGATTGGTGTATTGGACAACTTCCTGGCTAACCATGTCGATACAGCCCTCTGATGATTATTATACCACATGGCATTTTGCGCAGTGGCATAATGCACAAGGTATTTGCAAATGGACCAATATGGGGAATGTCAGGGTGCTAACGGCTATTCCTATTAAGTATAATTATAGGGTAACTAGTGAGAACTTGAAGAATACCTTTATCGCACCATTTAAAGGAGACGATACTTGGAATTTATCAGTTGTGAATGATGACCCCAAAACTTCTTACTCCATATATTCTGTAACGGGCGAATATCTTTTCTCATTGTATAAGGATGATGCCGTTGCTTATACGGAGTCCCCGTCAATTACTATCCAAAATTTCTCTTATCAAACAGTCCTTGCCTCTAAGAAGCATAAGAACGAAAACGCCCGTACCAAATTGTTTGTATATTACGGTTTGACCCTTTTTCTCGTCTTTATTCTTGTAGTTGTCCTCGTATTCCATTTGATCAAGAGTAAAGGCGTGAGAAACATGACCCTAGCTGGTAGACTCCAGTTGATCTTAATGCCGGTTATGTTGTTAGCCCTTGCCTCTACATTTACGCTGTCTGTTATGCATATTAGTAAGGTCTTTGTGGTTAGACAGCAAGATAAACTACAAGAAAAAGCTAGATACATTCAGCAAGCTTTACAAAATATGTATTTCTGGGATTTGGAACTCTCCGCTTCGCAGCGTAATGCGCTGAATGCTGACCTGCGAGATATGAGTTTTAGCTTTGAAACGGATATACATGTCTATGATCTGAGCGGAAGAATCTTGGCTAGTTCTTGCCCTGAAATTTTTAATCTAGGAATCGTTTCACATTATATTGCACCAGAAATCTATTTTGCCGATAGCTCTCAAGTAGTCCAATACGAATCTTTGGGGCAAGTTAGATATTTGGCGGCATATACGGATTTTGTAAATGGTAGTTATGCTAGGATAGGATATATATCTATCCCTAGTTTCATCTCGCAAGAAGAAATGTATGCGGATGTAGAGAAGTTTGTGGTTCGATTGTTACCTCTATACATCTTACTGCTCTTGGCCTCCATAATTGTTGTTTGGGTGGTGGCACGAGGAGTGTCTTCGCCTTTGGCGGCCATAAGTGCCAAACTCAAAAATTATCGCCTTGGTGAAAAAGGACAACATATACCATATTTCTTCCGAGATGAGGTTGGTGATTTGATTCAGCATTATAATGATATGGTGGACGCTTTGGATGAATCTACTCAGCGTTTGGCTCGTTCCGAGCGCGAAGGAGCTTGGCGCACAATGGCTCGCCAAGTGGCGCACGAGATCAACAATCCGCTTACACCAATGAAACTTACATTGCAGCAACTGCAACGCCACAAGGGTACTGAGAGGTTTGATGACTATTTTGATCGTTCAACACAACTCCTCATCGAGCAAATCGAAACACTGGGACATATCGCTAAATCCTTCTCGTCATTCGCCAAAATGCCTGAGGTCAATCCTACCGAAGTAGATGTAGCTAAAAAACTACATGCCTTTATCATGCTAATGCGCAACAATGACGCACAAGTTCCTATACGATATGTTGGACCTGACTATGGGGTAGAGGTGATTACTGATGCCGAGCAAATAACACAAGTGTTTACGAATATTTTGAGAAACGCCTTACAAGCTCTAGAGGGGCAGGAGAATGCCGATGTTATTGTTGTTCTTAAGCAAGTTCCTGCTAACCAGCGACTTTCTAAAAAACTGTCAGAGCAGTACCAATGGGTGGAAATCGCAATTTCTGATAATGGCCCCGGTATTCCTGATGATGTGAGAAATAAAGTTTTTATTCCTAATTTTACGACTAAAAACACAGGAGCAGGATTGGGATTAGCCATTTCAAAAAACATTATCGAAGCTAGTGGTGGAAAAATTACATTCCAAACTTCAGAAAAAGGTACTACATTTTTTGTGTATTTGAAAAAAAAGTACTAACTTTGCAGACTGAATAATAGACTTAATCAACCTAATTTATTAATATAACAATGAAAACCGAAGTTATTATGCAGCAACTTGCTGCAAAGCACCCAGGTGAAGCAGAGTATTTGCAAGCCGTTCAAGAGGTGTTGGAATCTATCGAAGAGGTGTATAACCAACATCCTGAGTATGAGAAAGCTAAGATCGTTGAGCGAATGGTTGAACCAGATCGCATCTTTACTTTCCGTGTAACATGGATTGATGATCAAGGTCAGGTACAAACCAACCTCGGTTATCGTGTGCAGTTCAATTCTGCTATTGGTCCTTACAAGGGTGGTTTACGCTTCCATAAGGCTGTCAATCCATCTATGCTCAAGTTCTTAGGCTTTGAGCAGACTTTCAAAAATGCTCTTACTACCCTCCCTATGGGTGGTGCCAAGGGTGGTTCTGACTTTGATCCTGTAGGTAAATCGGACGCAGAAATCATGCGCTTCTGCCAAGCTTTCATGCTTGAACTCTGGCACAATATTGGTGTTGATACTGATGTGCCTGCTGGCGATGTTGGTGTGGGTGGCCGCGAGATTGGTTTCCTCAATGGTATGTACCAAAAACTTGCTCGTCAATACCACACAGGTGTACTCACTGGTAAAGGTATGACTTGGGGTGGTTCTATCCTCCGTCCAGAAGCTACTGGATATGGAGCGCTCTATTTCACCGAGCACCTTCTACACCAAGCGGGTAAATCTATTGTAGGTAAGACTGTTGCTATCTCTGGCTTCGGTAACGTGGCTTGGGGGGCTGCTCAAAAGGCTACCGAGCTTGGAGCTAAAGTGGTGGCTATCTCTGGTCCTGATGGCGTTTGCGCTATCCCAGAGGGAATCACTCCTGAGATGATCGACTATATGCTAGTTATGCGTGCTTCTAACCGCAACAAAGTACAAGATATGGCAGATAAGTTCCCTGCACTAGCACAATTCACTCCTGGTAAGAAGGCTTGGTCTGTGCCTTGCGATATCGCTCTTCCATGTGCGTTCCAGAACGAGCTCAGCGAGGACGACGCTAAGGAACTCAAAGCTAATGGCTGCTGGTGCTGCTGCGAGGTAAGTAACATGGGTTGCCAACCTGGAGCTATTCACTACTTCCAACACAATGGCGTACTCTTTGCTCCAGGTAAAGCGGTTAACGCAGGTGGCGTAGCTACTTCTGGTTTGGAGATGACACAAAACTGCGAGCACCTCAGTTGGACTGCACAAGAGGTAGATACTCGCCTCCATCAAATCATGGAGTCTATCCACGAGCAATGCGTGAAGTTCGGTACTCAAGCCGATGGCTCTATCGACTATGTCAAGGGTGCTAACATCGCTGGCTTCATGAAGGTAGCTCAAGCTATGCTCGAACAAGGTATCGTATAATACTCTAGCGCAATCTAGAGTATCTAGACGATCTAGTTTTTCTAGACTATCTATCAAATAAAAAGGACCGCTCATTTGAGCGGTCCTTCTCTTTCGCCTATAACCTATAACCTATAACCTATAGCGAAGCGTCCTATAACCTCATCAAAGCTCAACTACGATTTGACTTGCGCGAACTTGGTTAGAAGATGCGGTAAACACTACCTCTGCAGCGTCACCTGTCCATGTACCGGTAGGGCCAGAGTAGGTGTAGTCGCCTGTTGACCATGTGAAGCAACCAGGACCATATTTAGCATCGTCATTAGCGGTGCAAGTGAAGCTTACTTTCTTTACATTGCCAACGGTTGAAGTTACGGTCAATGTTTGGTTCTTATAGATACGGTAGTGACCTTCGCCATTGTATGCACCAAGGATACCAGATGAAACGGTAATAGTTACACCGTCTTTGGTAATAGTGTATGCAGTTGCGTTATTAGAATCTGTTCCTGCATTACCTTTATCTACATCAGCATCGAATACGATAGCGCCCTCTGGAGTTGTGCCAGGGTTACCATTATCGTTACCGTTGTTGTCGCCGTTGTTATCGCCATTGCCACCTGGGTTTGGATTCTCGTTGCCGCTGCTGATCAATTTAACGAAGTATGCACCCATCACCTCGATCTTACCGTTGTATGAACCACGGAAACCACGGAGAGTAATCTTATCGCCATCCTTCAAACCAAGTGATGCAAATGATTTATCGTTAGAAGTGGTACCTACAGCAATAAACTCTTTGGTCAAACCATATACATATACGCTACCTGTTTCGTCAGCCAAATCAAAGTTACCGTATACAACGGCATTACCGCCAGCTGAAAGTCCGCTGATAACGCCAGTAAGTTCGTAATATACTTCAGGTGATTCTGGAGCATCGATAAACTCTTTAATAGTAACTACCTTAGCGGTAGGCTCTTTTTGCTCTACATTTGGATTAACACCAAACTCCTTATCGCCAACTTTTGCATAAGAGGTAGACTTAACACCCGCAGTACCGAAGTATGCTTCAAGTGAACCGTAAAGCAAAACCTCTTGACCATCTAGGTCAGGATTTTGAACAAGGTTCAATCCTGTACGCAATACGCCATTTGGCAATTGTACAGGTACGCAGTTGGTTGCAGTGATTTCGTCTGCAGAAAGAGCAACCAACAGGTTTGTGTTGTAGTTGTTTACACTACCATCGTCGTTGCTGCTACCAGAGAATGGTGCATTGAACTCAGCGCCACTAGCCATAGATGGACCATTAACTTGACCAACGATGTATGCTTTTACCCAATAGTTACCAGCTTGACTGTTGCTGAGCAACAATACGTCGTTAGCAGTATATGGGTTCTCCATAGTACCGTCACCTACAACCTCAGTTGGGTTGTTGTTACCTGAATTGCCGCTGCCAGACAATGCAGGGTTAGTACTCTTCCAGATGTGGGCAGCACCCTTACCTACAGTCTCGTATGTGCCGTTGAAGTTGGTCAACTCGCCGTAGATTACTACATAGTCACCTACAGCAACACCCTCTGGGTTGGTGATCTTCTCGCCATTCAAGCCATAAACTTGGTATGCGTAGAAGTCCTCTTCAGTGTTGTCTTTAGAGTCTACGATATAGAACAATGCGTTACCAAATTGACTAATACCATCTGCGTGTTTAGAAGCCAATTTCTTAACCCAACCTTTTACATAGTACTTTGTTCCAGTTGTAGCTTCGCTTGCTAGTTGAGAGCAGATAGCGTTAGCCTCTGCTACGGTCAAACACTCTGCTGGGATATTCCATCCGATAGTGTCAGGAGCATCAGGGGTTACTTGGGTGGTGTCTCCACCTTGTCCATTACCTGGACCATCAGGACGATCTGGTGGCATTGGTGGCTCGCAGCCGATAAATGCAACTGCTGCAAACAGCATAAATGCTGCTAAAATCTTGTTTAGTTTCATTTTTGTAAAAATTTATAATTTGTTTTGTTTGTATTGTAGCCTAATAAATGCAGTCTATAATCTGCCTGCAAAATTACTATAATTTTCTGACATACGCAAAAAAATAAAACGAAAAAAGTAAAAAAACACAGAACCTCAATATCTATTTCTATGTTCTCTTCTTATATTTTCACGCACTATTCACGCACAATAGACGCACAATAAGCGCACAATAAACGCACTATAATCGCACTATTCCTGTTATTCCACTGGAACTTTGTGCGATGAATATGCTCGGTAAATGCCCAATGAATTAATCAAAATTTGCGAAATGTTAATTTTTTTTACAAAATATTTTGTAGATTGGGAAAAAAGCAGTAATTTTGCACGCTGAATTGAGAACTATGCGTTTTCGATTGCAAATCAAGCGTTTTTATTAATTAATTTGGGAGGATAAAACTATAGCAAATCCACAAAAAGGCCCACAACAACGTCGTGGCCGCGTAGAGAAAGAAATGCCAAACAGAATCAATGATAAGATTCGTGGCGTGAAGGAAGTTCGCCTTGTAGGCGATAATGTAGAGCAAGGTGTGTATACCTACGAAGAGGCTATGCGCATCGCAGACGATCAAAACCTCGATTTGGTGGAGATCTCAGCCAGTGCGGTACCACCAGTATGTCGAATTTTGGATTACCAAAAGTTCCTCTACCAAAAGAAACGCAAAGAGAAAGAGATCAAGGCTAATTCTGCTAAGGTGGTGATCAAAGAAATCCGTTTCGGACCACAAACAGACGAGCATGATTACAACTTCAAACTCAAGCACGCGCAAGAGTTCTTGAAGGATGGCAACAAGGTAAAAGCATATGTCTTCTTCCGTGGACGAAGCATCTTGTTCAAGGATCAAGGTGAATTGTTGCTGGCGCGCTTCGCAAACGACCTTGAGGAATATGGCAAAGTAGAAGCTATGCCTAAACTCGAAGGCAAACGCATGATTGTCAACATCGCTCCGAAGAAGTAATGTTCCTTTGAAACTCTTGAAACATTTAAAACTTTTTGAACTTCACAGCACAGTCGTAGGGCCACCAATGGCTGCCTGAGACTTAAAATCAATATTAACAATTTAAATTATTAACAAAATGCCAAAGGTAAAGACTAATTCCGGTGCTAAAAAAAGATTCGCTCTTACCGGAACGGGCAAAATCAAGCGTAAACACGCTTACAAGAGTCACATTCTGACAAAGAAGACTAAAA
>JAFYSK010000002.1 GCA_017559385.1 Paludibacteraceae bacterium
CCATTTGGACTAGCCCCAGGTATGGGACTCAACGCGTTCTTTGTCTATACCGTGTGCATGGGTATGGGCTATAGTTGGCAGTTTGCGCTGACAGCCGTGCTGATCGAGGGTCTTATCTTTATTTTACTTACAGTAACCAACGTGCGCGAAGCGATTGTGCATGCCATTCCTCAGAGCTTGCGAAACGCCATTGGTGCGGGTATTGGATTGTTCATTGCCTTCATTGGACTGAATAGTGCAGGTGTGGTTGTGGCAGATAGCGGCACGCTAGTTGCTCTTGGCGATATCACTTCGGGTTCGGCGCTTTTGGCGTGCATAGGATTGATTATTACAGGATTCTTATACTCTCGCAATATCCCAGGTGCTATACTTATTGGTATCATCATCACGATGCTCATAGGTATTCCAATGGGCGTAACCGAGTTTCGTGGTGTGCTTTCAGCTCCTGAATCGGTAGCACCCATTTTCTGCAAATTTGAGTGGGACAAGATCCTCACGCTGGATATGTTGGCAGTGGTGTTTACTTTCCTATTTATTGATATGTTTGATACGGTGGGTACTTTGGTGGGTGTTTGTACCAAAGCCAACTTGATCGATGAAAAGGGACATATCTTCCGCCTCAAACACGCTTTTATGGCAGACTCTATTGCTACAACTATTGGTGCCATGCTCGGAACATCCACTACAACCACTTACGTGGAGAGTGCTGCGGGAGTAGCACAAGGTGGTCGTTCGGGACTGACGGCTCTGAGTGTGGCAGGATGTTTTGCGGTGGCGTTGTTTTTCTCGCCATTGTTCTTGTCTATTCCTGCGGCAGCTACAGCACCAGCCTTGATTATTGTAGGTCTGCTGATGTTGGAGGCGGTGAAGAATATTCCGTTTGACGATTTCTCGGAGTCTATCCCTGCGTTTGTATGCTTGCTTACGATGCCACTTACTTATTCTATTTCCAATGGTATTCTCCTAGGAATGATATCGTATGTACTGATGAATATGATCTGCGGTAAGTTCAAAAAAATTACGCCGATTATGTATGTTTTGGCAGTGCTGTTTATCCTGAAGTATATTTTTATATAACCCCTAAATAGTAATATTATGAACAATTTCCTCAAGACCAAAGGCGTGATGCCTATCATTATTATCGTCGCTACGATTCTTTTCTGTTCTATCTTTGTGCGCTGCACACGTGTAGATTCATCTGAAGTGGGTATTAAATTCAATAAACTCTCGCTCACCGAACAAGGCACGTTGGACGCAACGCCTGTAACGGGTTATGTGTTCTACTGCCCTATCACAACCGATGTATTTACCTATCCAATCTTTGTACAACGCGTAGATTATCATCCATTTAATGTGAATACAAAAGACGCTGCTATCTTTGAAATGGATCCGACAATGGCATACTATCTAAATCGTGATAAAGCCACAGATGTGTTCTTCAAGTATCGCCGTTCGCTACGCGACATTGAGGCTGGATATATGCGTACCGTCATCTATGACGCATACCGCGTAGTTGCCAACAACTACACCTCCGACGAACTCATGGCTAGCCGTGCTAGTTTTGAGAAAGAAGTCCGCATTATGCTAGACTCTACACTGACTGCAGAGGGTTTTATCGTAACCGAGTTTACTTCGCAGATCACTCCTCCCGAATCACTCCGCCAAATGATTGACGCGAAGAACGCCGCTGTACAAGCTGCTCTCAAAGCGGAAAACGAAGTAAAACAAGCCGAGGCAAATGCCAAGATTGCTATCGCAAAAGCCGAAGGTGAAGCACAAGCGATGAAAATCAAAGCGGATGCAGAAGCATACTACAATCGCACTATCTCTGCTTCCCTCACACACAATATCGTGCTCGAAGATTGGATTGAGAAATGGGATGGTAAGATGCCACAAATCCAAGGCAACTCCAATATGATGCCAATGATCAATTTTAGCAAGTAATATTCTATCTTATATATAGAGAGGGTGTGTCGCAGTCCGACACACCCTCTTGTTTTATTGCTTACTTGCTTTTTGTTTACGGCGGGCTTCTTTACGATCTTTAATCGCACCGATAATTATAAAAGGCACTAGAAAAAGGACTATCATGCCCAAAGAAAGGAGAATCATAGAAAAATCGCTCATAGTTGTTTAGATTAATGTAAAATGATATTGAAAAGACCTATCTCTTTCCTGTACCTAGCGATACAAATCTTATGCCAAAATGATAGTATGATATTTAACTTTCAATCAAAATATTTGCTCATCTGCATTTTTTTCTCTACCTTTGCACACAAATCACGATATACCATGAAAAAGTTTATTTATTCCGCTATTTATTTCTGTCTTCTATTCTGTTCATGTGCCCCCTCTGCTCCCCTGTCTTTGCATTGGGAATTGCTCCGCAACGATGTGGAGCCTGGCATTTGTGAGGCTCACTTGACTATTACCAATACCTCTCGCGATACGCTCACCAATCAAGGTTGGACACTCTATTGCAATCTCATGTCGCTGCATCCTATTTACACAGAAGGAGATCCGTTGCAACAGACTGAAATTCAGGCCAGTTGGCATAGCATCGAACCTACGCAGACGTTTGATCCTCTTGCGCCAGGCGAGAGTCGAACCTTCACCCTGCGATACAAAGGCAGCGCCAGCCGTGAAAACATCCGCCCCGAAGGCTTCTTCCTTGTCAACACTAAACACTCAACCCTAAACCCTAAACCCATCACAATCCCTTGCACCTACGCCCCTTACACTCGCCAAGAGCAGATGAAACGTGGTATTCCTACTTGGGAGAAAACACCTTACGCGGACGGGGAGTATGTCTATCAATATGTAGAAAAAGTTACTGCTCACACCGATACACCTTCTTTTATTCTGCCTGTTTTCCCTCAGCCCAAGAGCGTCGTTCTGGCGGAAGACTCGTGCGATATATCCCAAGCATATCTTTGTCAAACCTTCGCTTTATCCTCTGACACCCTGCTTCCTCCAGAAGGTTATACGATTCAGATAACACCTGATACTCTGTATGTTACGGCAAAAGATCAAGCAGGATTGTTCTATGCTCGTCAGACACTCAACCAGCTTCCTGCGCTTGTGCCTTGTATGACCATCACAGACTACCCAGATCTTCATTATCGTGCGCTGATGTTGGATGTCGTCCGCAATTATTATCCTGCCGACTCTATCTATAAGGTTATAGACGTTATGGCGCAATATAAGCTCAATGTCCTTCATCTCCACTTATCCGATGACGAGGCTTGGCGTCTAGAAATTCCAGGACTTCCCCAGCTCACGGATATTGGTTCCAAACGCGGCTATACTACCGATGAGAGCGAATGTCTATTCCCAATGTATTGTGGCGGATGGGATCCTAATGCTCCTACCACAGCCAATGGCTATATCACCCGCGAAAAATACATCTCCCTCTTGCGTTATGCCCACGCGCGACACATTCGCGTCATTCCTGAAATAGATATGCCAGGACATATGCGTGCGGCTAAGAAAGCAATGGGTAACCTGCTGACGGATAGTCTCTTTGATACTCGAGTGTACAAATCTGCCCAACATTACACGGACAATGTAATCAATGTCTCACTCCCGTATGCGGTACAGTTTATTGATCATGTCATTTCTGAGATTGTTAAGATGTATCAGGAGGCAGAACACCCGCTGTATCAGTTTAATATCGGTGGCGATGAAGTGCCCAAGGGTGCCTTGACCAAAGAAGAACACCAGACTTTTATCGACTCTGTTTTAACGATCCTACAACGCCACAATCTTCAGCCCGTAGGATGGGAAGAGATTGATCATTTTTGCCAACCAGAAAGCCGTGCTATTTGCTATGCTTGGCTCAATAGCGAGACCAAACCGCTGCAACTAGCTGCTGCTGGTTATCAGGTAGTTATAGCTACTGCAAGCCACCTCTATTTCGATTTCGCCTACTGCAATCACCACGAAGAAAAAGGACTCAATTGGGGCGGATATACCGATGAATATCGCTCCTTTGATTGGCAGCCTGCACAGCATGAAAATATCATTGGCATGAGTGCGCAACTCTGGGGTGAAGTGATTCGCTCTTTCTCTCAAGTAGAGTGGCAGCTCTATCCTAAAATCTTTGGCTTGGTAGAACGTTCGTGGAATAATCGTAGCTCGCTTTCGTTGGGCGATTACAACCATTTGGTGTACGATTATCATTTGCCTCGTTTAAACGCCGCTGGCTGTAATTTCCACCTGCAACAACCAGGTATCAAACTCGAAGACGATTTGCTATTGATCAATAAGGTCACAAAGCACGGAGAACTCCTCTACTCATTTGACAATGGCGAATGGATGGTTTATGAAAAGCCTATCCCTGTACCTCAAAATACTAAAATTATTAAGGCAAAATTCCGCTATCTACAACGCGAAAGTAATGCCACTTGGTTATGGCTCTAAATGGGTGGCCAAATGCACCTTTTTCAACCAAAAAAAATAGATGTTGAAAAAGTGTATAACTGCCTATAAGTGTCTAATTTATCGCCTATCTCACAGAGCGATAATCGCCTGAAAAATACCCCTATTTTTGTAAAGTCGAAGTGGCAAAATGAAAAAAGTGATAAAAAAATGCACTTTTTTGTACTAAAATGCCACTTTTCCCGCTGATTATTTGGTGGTTTCGTGATTTTTTTGTACCTTTGCATGCTTTTTCGCAGCGCGCGTATGTGCGAGTGTATGTGCGAAGAGTAGAAAAGAAAAATTAACAAACAAATTATTAACCAAAATTAAAAGTTAAAATGCCTACAATTCAACAATTAGTTAGAAAAGGAAGAGCAGAACTTATCGACAAGAGCAAGTCTCCAGCTTTGGACAGCTGCCCACAACGTCGTGGCGTTTGTGTACGTGTTTACACTACAACTCCTAAGAAGCCAAACTCTGCTATGCGTAAGGTAGCACGTGTTCGTTTGACAAACTCTAAGGAGGTGAACGCTTACATTCCAGGTGAGGGTCACAACTTGCAAGAGCACAGCATTGTAATGGTGCGTGGTGGTCGTGTAAAAGATCTCCCAGGTGTTCGTTATCACGTAGTTCGTGGTACTTTGGATACCGCTGGTGTGGCTAACCGCTTGCAACGTCGTAGCAAATATGGCGCTAAGCGTCCTAAAGCTAAAAAGTAATTTCTGACGAAACTAAAAACTAACTAAAAGTTCCATACTTTGGGACAGATTATTAATGGGTTGATCGGTTGAGTAAGCGGTGGAGTAAGTAAATGAGGAATTTGCTGAAGAAGCCTGCTGAAGTTAAGACAATCAACAAAAACAAAACAAACAACAATGAGAAAAGCAAAACCAAAAAAACGAGTGATCCTTCCAGATCCAGTTTACGGCGAGGTAATGGTGGCTAAGTTTGTAAACCACCTTATGCTCGACGGTAAGAAGAATACTGCATATGGCGTATTCTATACCGCTTTGGAGATTGTGACCAACAAAATGAAGAGCGAGCAAACTGCTCTTGAGGTTTGGAAACAAGCTCTTAGCAATATTACTCCTTTGGTAGAGGTTAAGTCTAAGCGTATCGGTGGTGCAACATTCCAAGTGCCAACTGAGATTCGTGCTGACCGCAAGGAGTCTATCTCTATGAAGAATATGATCCTATTTGCTCGCAAGCGTGGTGGCCACTCAATGGCTGAGAAGCTCGCAGCTGAGATCATGGATGCATTTAACAACCAAGGTGGTGCCTTTAAAC
>JAFYSK010000019.1 GCA_017559385.1 Paludibacteraceae bacterium
AATTACGATTTACGCAAGAGTTAACGGTTCCCGAAATAGCAGTAATTATTGGTGTACCAGAAGGAACAGTCAAGTCACGCCTACACACACTAACTAATCATCTACGACTAAAATTAAAAGATTATGAATAATACATTTGAAAATCAACTAACAGCTTCTGCACGCCGTTTGCGTGAGGCGCAAGATGCGAAACTACATGTAGCTGCGTCACCACAAATATCAAACTCGTCGATACACCGTCGCAGCCAAAACTGGGGATGGATAACCACCCCCATTGCTGCCGCAGTAGGGTTGTTGATAGGTTTGTTTATCAATCACCAAAGTGAGACAAAAAACGATTTTACAGTACCTGTAATTGCAGTAGAAACGACTGGAAATAGTATTCTTGACGATGGTACAGATTATAGTATGTTCATATCTATGTGAAAGTTGCTATGCCGTTTTTGTGTCGTAGCAACAGTGATCGCCTAACGTGTAGAGAATTTATAACTCCAACCTTCGGCACAAAATACCAAAACGCCAAAGATTCAGCACAAATATAATATATAGAGGCACAAATATTTGAAGCACCACAGCCACAGAAAGCCCAAAGATCTCCCACAGATGTGCTTATTTATTCTATGCTTGCGCTGATTCCTCAAAGTGGGGACTTTTCGGGCGCTGCGCTCGGAGTGCGTTCCGTCGCACTCCTTCAGGACGCCTAACTTGCAGAACGCAGTTTAGCGCTGATTATTGTTCCTTGTCTTCAAAACCTCAAAATACAAAACTGCATAGCACGAATGGAATTAACACGATAGCCAACGGAGATTATCATGTCCAAATTATAGTACTCCAATTCTTCTGTGACTTCCCACGGATACCTCGATTTACGACTGTTGCAAATCTTGCAACTGTCGCATCGGGTTAGAGTTCTCCTGTCTTAAAGTGTTGGAAACACCACTATGAAATATGGGATTTATATACCTGTTGACACTTTGTGTTGTTCCCGCCACATTTACTTAAGATTAAGCGCACGAGTTTCGCGTGAAGCGAAATGAGGAGCGGTGGTAATATATTACGGAGTACCTCGTAAAAGCGTGGCTCTAGAGTGGCAAAAAGATTTATTAAGATTTCTGCCAAAAGGGCAAGGAGATATTAAGTGTCAACATGTATATAGTTCCCTAAAATATAGGGGCATACTAATGAATCGGTGCAAAATTACAAAAAATATTTGAATTATCGGCTCATTTTGCACCGAAAAACATCAAAAAACACGCATTTTTGAGCCGATTCTATAAAAAAGGCCATTCGAGAAACTCAAAAAAGGAAAAACATCGTTACATACATTCCTCCCTAATCACCCCTTCTACTAACATCTCCAAGTCCTGCTGATTATCCTCTTTCCAGGCGCTACGGATGGTGAGGATAGGAGAGATAATATTGATATTCTTCATCTGCTCCAGCATGCTGCATATCGTTTTGCCTGCGGTGGGTGCCCAGGTGCCGTTCTCTACCACACCTACCCTGCGCGATTGGTAGCCCTTGATGCTCAACTTATACAAAAACGCATGCATCGGCGGAAAGACACCGCCATCATAACTCGCTGCACACAACACCATCTTGCCAAAACGAAAAGCTTGGCTCACCGCCTCCGATATATCCGAACGGCACAAGTCTATCACCCTAACCTCCACACCTTTACTGCGCAATTGTTCGGCGATACAATGCGCCACCATTGCCGTATTGCCATAGATTGAAGCATGCGCTACCAGCACACCATCCGTCTCTACCTCGTAGCGGCTCCAAATATCATACAAGCGCAATGCCTCTGCGACCTCATTGCCCTCCAACACACATCCATGCAAAGGGGCGATGCGATGAATATCAAAGGATTGTATCTTCGCCAAAGCGGCAGCCACTTGTGCGCCATACTTGCCGCAGATATTGATATAATACCTTCGTGCTTCATCTATCCAATGCTCCGAAAACGGAGAATACACCCCAAACGAGCCAAAGGCATCGGCAGAGAAGAGCGTCTTCTCCTCGGGCAGATAGGTCATCAGCACATCGGGCCAATGCACCATGGGTGCGCTAATGAAATACAAGGTCAGTCCGCCTAAGTCCAAATAATCGCCCTGCTTAACCATGAGGGTATGAGCAGGTTGGTAGCCAAACTGCTCCAAGAACTGAAGCGCCGCGCGACTGGCAACAATAGTAGCGTGAGGATATTTCTCCAAGAACGCCCCTATCGAACCGCTATGGTCGGGTTCGGTGTGCTGAATGATGAGATAATCGGGCGTGCGCTGGAACTGCTCAATCTTCTGAAGCCACTCGGCAGTCTTGCGTTTGTCCACACTATCCATCACAGCCACACGCTCACCCAGAAGCAGATAACTATTGTAGCACATGCCGTTAGGTAGCGGGTACTGACTCTCAAAGAGGTCTAAGCTCGCATCATCGCAACCGATGTATTGAATTTTATTGCTAAGCATATCCTTGTCAATTAAATTCCCTACCCTGCAATCAGATACCAAGTATAAAGCACGAAGCAGAGAAGCATCACGGCGCCACCTACTCTGCCAATCTTACCCTTGAAGCCAAAGAGCAATGGGAAAGCGGCCGCGGCAATCATGACGGTATAGTCCACAATCGTAATATCCGCAGAAACCAAAGGCATGACTTGCGAACTAACACCCAAGATCAGCAAGATATTGAAGATATTAGAGCCCACTATATTGCCCAATGCCAGTTGGGTATTCTTTTTGCATGCAGCTGCCACAGAAGCAGCCAATTCAGGCAAAGAAGTGCCACAAGCAATCAGCGTAAGCGAGATAATCGCATCGCTAACACCCCACGACTTAGCAATCACAATGGCATTATCCACAAAGAAATCGCAACTCGCAATCAGCAACGCCAAGCCACCCACAATCTTTAGTACCGCCTTCCAAAGGGATAAAATGGGTTCGTCTGCCTCTACGGGGGCGGAAGTAGCGTTC
>JAFYSK010000020.1 GCA_017559385.1 Paludibacteraceae bacterium
ATACCCCATACTGCTCATTAGTACTCCTAAACGGCTTAACGTCATTGGCTTTTTGATATTGCCGTATGTTACCAATCGCTCACTGATCTGGGCGGTAGTCATAAACTCCCCCCTACCCTCTGCAGGTACATCAAAAAGGATGGGCAACAGCTGCTCCTCGTTGCTCTCGTCGCGGAAATGCTGATTATGCTGCTCGAGCACTTCGATTTCGTCTAGGTCGAACCAATAACTGAAAAACTCATCATTAGCAAGCGCCCATGCCTGCGCATACATCTGCTCGTAAGGCAAAGTGGTATAGAAAGGGTTCTGAATGCTTTCGACCTCAAAGGGCAACCAACGACGGTTACCTGTAATGTCAGTAAGAAAATCTCGCCTATTGCCGCTCGCGCAGAAGCTAGCTAGGCGTATGCGGCGCTCCTTGGTGTAGGCATAGGCAGCACGCTCGTTGACATCCGTGGCGGTGATGACCGACTTGAGTTGGTTGAGTTCGCGATTGTTCATCGAGTCGATCTCGTCCAGGGATATGAGTCCAAACTCGGCAATGCGGAGGCGTTCATCCTTATTGAGTTCATTGGAGTTGGCGAGCTTGCAAGCATAGGCACGCAGGTGTGGCGGAATGAGGTGTTCGAGCCAAGTGGTTTTGAAGATACCTTGTTTGCCGATAAGCACTAGTACCTGATGATTTACCACCTCATCTTTCATCCAACTCGCCACCATGGCCACAAACCACTTTTTAAAGCAGACTCTCCAAGGTCGGTCTGCTTCAGATCGCTCGCTTTGCGAGCTGTGGGTCGCTTCGCTGTAGTTCGTTTCGCTTGCGCTACACTGTAGATCGCTCGCAGAGCTCGCTGTAGATTCTCTAGTGATACTACAGCCCGCAGGGCAATCTTGTGCGCTCTCGCGCACGTGCACTTGCTGGGCGACAAAATCTATCCAATCGGGTTGGTCAGGTGTATAGGATGGTAGTGAAAGGATATACTCGCGCAAGGGGTGCACATCGGGTATGAGATCAGATTGCAGGGCAGTCATCACTTCGCGCGAAGTGATATTCACATCACACTCCTGGGCACAATGACACACGATGGAGTTGATGTCCTGTTTGGTCATTTCCCGCCAAACTGCAGCCTCTCCTAAATCCTCTCCTGAAGGAAAGGACTTATGCACCGCGCTATTCCCCCCGTCCTTAAGGAAGGGGTCGGGGGTAGGCTTCTCCATGCGAAGCTGTAGTTTATCCGAGATTACATCATGCCGCAAACGCTTGAATTGTAGGTAGTTGTCTTCAATGTACTTAATGACGGATTCTTGTTTAGTCATAGTTTTTTCTTTTGTCTTATAGGTTGCTCTATTAGTTCTTGCCAACTTATATTCAGCCATTTCTTCCAGATCACTACATAATCAACAGCAATAGCTGTTGGTGTGTTTATCATTCGGTGGAATTGCGATTTGTCCATATTTATAGCATCCGCGAAATCTTGTTGCCTCAGACTTCGATTTTCGCTAAGAATACGTTTGATATTCTCTCGAACGTTATCAGATATGGTCAAATCATTCATGTCGCAAAATTACTGCTTTTATTTGACATAGCGGTTGACGATTTATCAACAAATGACGGCCACAGTAAAAAAAAATCCCTACTCCTTGCACACACTAGCACCATAAAAAAAATGTAACGAAAGAAGGCGATGAGGCGATAAGGCGATCCTCTACACCGACACTTTATACTAGAAAATCGCCTTTATAAGTGATTTTTCTTGCATATCAGCATTTTTTGTTGTACCTTTGTAGCCACTTAATAACTAAATGAGATATCCTATGAAAAAGAATCTATTAACATTTGTTTTACTATTCTCGTCACTAACTTTATTGCTGAGTGCATGCGGGGAGAAGAAAACAAATGAAACCAATGCAGCAACAGATGAAGCCAATGCAGCAACAGATGAAGCCAATGCAGCAACAGATGAAGCCAATGCAGCAATAGATGCAGCCACTTCAGCAACAAATGAATCCACGGCAGCTGACAATCAAAGTAATGATGCAGCGTATGAGTACAAAGAGTTTACTATTGGTCAGTATACCTTTCGAACGACTTCCGCTAGAGAAGTCGCACTTATTCGTGCAGATCAATCTATAACGTCTGCGGAACTATCTCCAACCATTTCCTACCAAGATATTACCTATACCCTAACGAGTATTGGAGAGGATGCATTCTTGATTTGCAGATCATTGACTTCCGTGACGATTCCTAATAGCGTGACAAGTATTGGAAAGGGGGCGTTCTCATATTGCGAATCGCTGACTTCCGTGACTATCCCTAATGGCGTAACAAGTATTGGATTGGGGGCGTTCTATAGTTGCTCCTCATTGACCTCTGTGACTATCCCTAATAGCGTGACGAGTATTGGATATAGGGCGTTCTTGGATTGCTCCTCGCTGACTTCCGTGACTATTCCTAATAGTGTAACGAGTATTGGATCGGAGGCGTTCGAGGGTACAGCGTTATACAATAATCCTGCTAATTGGGAAAACAGGGCACTGTATATTGACGATTGTTTGATAAAGGTAGATAAAGGTTTTGCAGGTCATTTCCGTATCAAAAAAAATACTCTAGTAATAGCAGACTATGCGTTCTGGGGTTGCACCTCGCTGAAATCGGTGACTATTCCTAATAGCGTAACGAGTATTGGAGAGGGGGCGTTCGAGGATTGCAAATCTTTGACTTCCGTGACGATTCCTAATAGCGTAACGAGTATTGGAGAGGATGCGTTCTATAAGTGCTACTCGCTGAAATCCGTGACTATCCCTAATAGCGTGACGAGTATTGAAAAGAGGGTGTCTTCTTTGCATACTAAAATCATTCGTCGATAATCCCCTACTCCATATATGAAGCACAAGAGCACGCCGTGAGCGTGCTCTTGTTGGTATTATCTGTTAGCTTGTTGAGCGACGATCTTACGGATGAACTCTTCGCCCAGATCGTAATGGTGGGCGACGGTTGCGTATGCTAACATTACGGGTAATCCATTACGGAGGTGAGCGATATACTCCTTATCAACACAAGAGCACGCTCAAGGCATGCTCTTATTGTGCTATCTCAATAGGCGATGAGGCGAGAGTTGAGAGTTGAGAGAAAAGAGAAAAGACAGAGGCAAGATCTTCATCTCGCCTCTGTACTATAAACATTAAACCTTAAACCACTACTTAACAGGTACATCCTGTATGCCCCAGCCAGTGATAGTGGCGATATATGGGATGATGGAGAAAGCTAGTTTCTGTTGGCCCTTGTAGTTAGGATGCCAGCCTGCACCTAGGTCCTCGTCGGTATTGTGGTGCTGAGCAGGGAAATAGCCCAGATACTCAATATTCTTCAATCCACAAGTCTTTGCTACTTGTTTGACATAAGTAAACAAATAGTCATGCGCCTTGGTAGAAACACACAAGATAGGATGATCCTCGCCATAATTGGCCTTGACATAGCCCATCAAACGGACATAGTCCTTATAGAACTTGGTATAAGAAGGAGCCATAGACGAAGAGAAGTCGTTAGCACCCAAATAGATAACCGTCATAGCAGGGCGGAAGGCACAAGCAGCTGCATTCCAGCGTGTGGTAGAATCGCGATCAAGCGTATATTGATAGATATCGGTCATCACCTCCCATGGGATATTAGAACCCGCATTACGAGTGATACCGCGGCCAGAGTGAGCAATCGTAAAATAGTCCGCATTGAAATAGCGTGCCACAATACTAGCATAGGTACGAGAAGCGTTCTCGGTCTCATCCTTGAATGGATCGCGACGAGAAGGAGCATCAATACCATATCCACAGGTATAGCTATCGCCGATAAACTCAATTTGGCGAGCCTTGAGTGGTTCAGCCTGAAGGAACTTGCCATCGGTGATAAACTCCTTGACCGTAGTAGTACCACAGTTGGCCTCGGTGCGGCGTTGGAAAACCACTTGATGCTCTTTGAGGCTAGATTTCTTGGTATCCGCCAGTGTGATCAAATCAATGATGGTATCATTGCCTTTCACCTCGATGATATGAGTAGGTTCGTCTGAGGTAGGAGCATCAAGCCAAACCGCATAGAAATTGCGTTTGGTATCGGTAAGACGAACAGACAGCGTCTTGCCAGAGAAAGCAACACGGAAATAGGTAGATGGGAAATCAAAACGATAGGATCCATCTTCTACAACGGAGCGACCAACGAAAGTGATGCGAGCGTCGGTAGCTGGAACGGTCTCAGCCTTAAGGCAAAGAGGCGATAAGGCGATGAGGCTAAGAAGTAATAAAAATGACTTTTTCATATATATTTTTTTAAGACAATTGGCGTCAATTATACACGTCAATTATTGTCAATTTCTTTCTTTGAAACAAAAATACGCTACGCTTTAAAAATATTCAAAAATCTAGGATTCTTATTTTGTTTTGCTTATAAGAATGCAGCACACTGCATTGGTAAGCAAACAAAAATAAATTCTTTCTTCAAGGTACCTTGCACCTATCTACAGCTAAGCAATCTAATTACTCTACAATAGCGTCTTGCAATCCCCAGCCAGTCATAGTGGCGATATAAGGGATAATAGAGTATGCTTTTTTCTTTTGACCACTATAGTTAGGATGTACATCAGCACCTAGATCCTCGTTGGTGTGGTTGTGTTGCGCTGGGCAATACACCAGATAGTGCACATTCTTCATACCGCAGTTCTTGGCCATCTCGCGTACATACTCGCCCAAGAACTCATGGGTCTTGGTAGCCACACATAATACAGGGTGATCCTCGCCATAGTTGGCCTTCATCTGCTTGATCATACGGTAGTAGTTATCACGGAAAGACTCGTACTTAGGTTGCACAGAAACAGAGAAGTCATTAGCACCCAAATAGATGATAGTCATAGCTGGTTTGAAAGCATGGTCAGCAGCGTTCCAACGAGTAGCTCGTGTGGAGTCCATGTCAAAAGTTTGGCAATAACGCTCAGGCATGTGCCACTTAGGGAACTTAGAATTGTAGTTGCGAACCATACCCATACCAGAGTGCGCTACCGCGATATAGTCAGCGCCGAAATAGCGAGCAACGATAGCCGCATAAGAGCGAGACGCGTTCTCAGTCTCAGGAGAGAAACGCTCCTCTTTGGTAGGAGCATCGATACCATAACCACAAGTATAGCTATCGCCGATGAACTCCAATTGGCGTGCGCGGAGTGGTTCGGCTTGGTAGAACTGACCATCGGTAGTAAACTCATGGATCGTTGTACGACCTTGCTCACCTTCGGTGCGTTTTTGCACGATGACCTCATGTACAGAGCGACGACTCTTCTTGAGGTAATTAGGGTCAACAAGTTCGATGATATTTTCACCAGCTTTGACCTCAACAATGCGATGAGGCTCAGCACTTGTAGGAGAATCAATCCAAACAGCATAATAGTTATGTAGCTTAGCCGCAGCTGCCTCATCAGCTGCACCGACCTTGAGATCAGAAGCCTTCATGGTGAGGCTAGTGCCAGCAAATGCAATACGGAAATAAGTAGCTGTCCAGTCAAACGAAACGGTTGTTCCCTCGACTGCAGTACGACCTACGAAAGTGACGCGCGTGTCGGTAGCAGGGATGGTCTCAGCCTTAAGGCAAAGAGGCAATAAGGCGAGGAGGCAAAAAGCCAAAAAGAGATTTTTTTTCATGATATTTATTGTTTTAAGAGTTTTAAAAGTTTTAGGGGTTTTAAAGAAGAGAGGCGTAGAGCATACTCCACGCCTCGTATTGGATTATTCAAATGCTCCCATTTGCAACATAGCCACCTCTTTAGCAGTCAAGAAGCGGTATTTGCCACGAGCTACATTCTTCTTGGTAAGACCGGCAAATGATACACGGTCTAGCTTGGTTACCTTATAGCCCACCTTCTCAAACATACGGCGAACAACGCGGTTTTGTCCGGAGTGGATCTCGAGACCAATATGCTTGCGGTCCTCAGTAGGGAACTCCAATGCATCGGGAACAATCTTCTCATCATCAAGCATCACGCCAGCACGAACGAGCGCCTCGTCCTCCTCATCAAGTTCACGATCAAGGGTAACAGCATAGATCTTCTTCTTGCCGAACTTAGGATGAGTCAGCTTAGCCGCCAAGTCACCATCATTGGTCAGAAGAAGCACACCAGTAGTATTACGGTCAAGACGACCAACAGGATAAATACGCTCCGCGCACGCGTTGCGCACGATATCTATTACGGTATGGCGCTCCTCAGGATCGTCGGTAGTGGTAACGGTGTTCTTAGGTTTGTTGAGTAAGATATAGACTTTGCGCTCGCGACGAACAGGTTGGTTGTGGAACATAACCTTGTCGGTAGATAGAACCTTAGCACCAAGGTTATCCACCACTTCGCCATTGACGGTGATTACACCAGCTTGTATAAAATCATCAGCCTCACGACGCGAACAGATACCTGCATTAGCTAGGTATTTATTTAGACGAATTGGCTTGGTAGGATCTTCGTAAGTCTTGATATACTCTTGACGCTTGCGATTGGAGTAAACAGAAGAATTATGTTTTGGACGAGGACGGAAAGAGCGCTCGCCTTGTTGCTCTCCGCCTTGGTTGAATTTAGGTCGGAAAGAAGAACGACCCTCATTAGGCTCTACGCGCACGGCACCTGCTGTACGAGTGATGCGTTGGCGACGACGACCTCCCTCTTGAGGAGTAGCGTTAGAAGGATTAAAACGAGGACGGAATGATGATGTGCCGTCTGCAGACATAGATGCGCCTCTTTGCTCACGCGAATTCTCATTCTGGCGGTAGCCACCCTGGCGTGGGGTGCGATTTCTAGAATCAAACATTTTTGTGTTAGTTGAAAGTTGAAAGTTGAAAGTTGAAAGGTTAGGGATAACATAGGCTCCGAGTTTTGCTCAGAGCCTATGTATTCGAACAAGAAGTGCTATGCCTCCCGGCACGACACTAATAATCGCCTACCATTAGGCCTCTGCAGCTTGCTCTACAGCCAATTTACCACGATAGTATCCGCAAGTTGGGCAGATAGTGTGATAGATGTAGTGTGCGCCACAGTTAGGGCAGAGTGCCAATGCTGGCATTTTAGCTTTGTCATGTGTACGACGCTTCGCGGTTCTGGTGTGCGATTGTCTTCTTTTTGGATGTGCCATATTCTTTTACTTTTATTTAGTTATTTTTCTCAATTATCCAGTGCTATGCATCTTCCTGAGCCACGCAGAACTGCCCATTAGAATGCAGAACACCTTCTTATTATATATCTTCTTCATCATCCAGCGTAGTGCAGAGGTGGTCTTGGAGAAGTGCATCCATTTCGGAATTGCAACCACCATCTTGGTGACTATGCACCAGCGGGAGATTAACGACGATCAATTCATATGCCAACCAACTCAGATCCACCTTCTTAGGCTCCTGATCCCAATCCCATTCATCCTCAAAAGCATCAATCTCAACATCCATGGCGTCTAAGCAACGATCGCAAGTCACCTGCACCAAGCCCTGAACCTCTACGCTCAGGTCAAAATCACGCTCACGGAGTGTAAGCTCGGCATGCACTTGCGCCTCACCCCCAAGGAGTTCTGAGTTCTCAATCTGACAAAAATAGTTATTATTCAACTGAAAATCAAATACATGCTCACCCAGATTAAGCGAATCTAACGTTATGATATGCGATTGTTGCTCAGTCATTATTACACTTTTGTCCAAATTGGCTTGCAAAGGTACTGCTTTTTTTTGAATTGACCAAATTTTCCCGCACTTTTTTTGAATTTCCCCAAAAATATACCCAAGTTCTTGTTTTATCAAAAAAAAAGTTGTACTTTTGCACATTATTATGGAATAATGTGACCATGCGCAAAAGAATATACATCATCATACTTACTGTTTGCTGGCAATTGTCGGCCCTAGCAGCCACAGTTGTAAGCATCGGTGACGCCAACACCTGGCGCAATACAGAGCTAAACAATTACAGGGGTCAAACTATAAAGTTTGATGTACCTTTTTATGTGTGCAACAATTACAACAATAGTAGTTTGACTATTTCTCCTCGACGCATATTTCAGACCACCAATCAAGCCATCCCCTTGTCGGATGAGTATTATGCCCTATCAACCAACAATAGCTACGGAACGATTACACTAACCGGTGTATCGGGTTATCACCGCATGGGTGAAATGTTGTACAACTTGGTGGTGAAAGTCAATAGCAACACTTCTGTGAGTTTGGTGTCGTGCGACTTTGTAGGTAACACGCGTGCTGACATGGAGAAAGGTTACGACAGAGAGGCAGTTAGTATGCGAGGCGAGCCAACATTGATCGTGTGTGCCATGAACCTAGAGTATTATCTAGTGGAGAATCTAGGAACAGGTTATGGTGCGGATAGCAAGGCGGAGCACGAGAAACAAAGATCGAAAGTGAGCAAGGCATTGGCGAAAGTGAATGCTGATATATATGGTTTTGTAGAGATAGAGCAAGGTCAGAGTGCGTTGGCAGAGATAGCCGCAGACTTGACCAGGAACACCGGAAGACGCTTTACCTATATCAATGACGGCGGTTCGGCTAGCGGTTCGTACACCAAAGCGGGATACGTCTATTGCAGCGACAAAGTACAACCCTACGGCAATATGCGCCACAACAACGAGGGTGTGACCAACCGCAAGAAGATGCAAGCCTTTGTAGAGAAGAGCACTGGCGAGAAGTTTATCTTCTCGCTCAACCACTTCAAAGCCAAGAGCGGCAGAGGCTCGGGCGATAATGCAGACAAAGGAGATGGGCAAGGAACTTTCAATGGTGATCGCGTGCGAGAAGCCAAATCGGTTTTGTCGCATTATGCATCAGACAAAGCTTATTTTGAAGACAGCGACATCCTGATCATGGGCGACCTGAATGCATATGCCATGGAAGATCCTATTACTACCCTGAAAGATGGTGGAATGATAGATCTGTATCGCGCCTTCCATGCAGACAGCGCATATAGCTATGTATATCGTGGATATGCAGGTTATTTGGACCATGCATTGTGCAATAATACCTTATACCCACAAGTAACGGGCATGGTGGCCTATCATATCAACTCGGACGAGAGCGATAGTTACACCTACGATAAGTCCAACGACCAAACGATGTTCCGCTGCAGCGACCACGACCCCGTGATCGTGGGATTGCGTTTGGATCAGAATGCGATATACAATCCCGACGTTAATCTTAACAGCTACGAAGTGTACTACGAAGGCGAACAACCATGCATCCGCAACGCCAAAGGTGGAGAATATAGGATATATCGTGTAGATGGCAATCTCGTAAAAGTGGCCACCATAGAAAGCAACGAGCAAAGGATTGACCAATTGACACAGGGTATATACATATTGAATATATACGGACAAGGTACATGCTTGCAAACCAAGTTGGTTGTACCGTAGTTGAGAGTTGAGAGTTGAAAGTTGAGAGTTGAGAGTTGAAAGATATGGATTTGTTTTCACAAATAGAAAGCACCGAACGCGAAGAACTATTGGCTTTGCGTAAAGAGCTGGCAGAGGCGAACTACAAGTATTATGTAGAGAATACCCCTACCCTGTCGGACTATGAGTTTGACCAAAAGATGAAGCGTCTAGAAGAGTTGGAGAAAGCTTATCCAGAGATGTATGACGCTAACTCACCCACTCAAAAAGTGGGGTCGGACATAGAGGAGCCTACCCCCACCCCCTCCCTAAAGGGAAGGGAGAAAGGGAAAGGCTTCGCCCAAGTGGCGCATAAGTATCCGATGTTATCACTGAGCAATAGTTATTCACGCGAAGAGATTGCTGATTGGATCAGCAAACTGCCTGCGGGCGTAGAGATCGTATGCGAGCTGAAGTTTGATGGACTGAGTATCTCGCTATGGTACGAGAACGGCATACTGACCAAGGCTTTGACACGAGGCGACGGAGTAAAGGGCGACAATGTGGTGGAGAATATCAAGACTATTGCTGCGATACCGCAGCGTTTGTCGGATATCGGATATCGGGTATTGGATACCGGTTTTTTAGAGTTGCGCGGCGAAGTATTACTGCCATGGGAGGCGTTTGAGCGATTAAACAAGGAGCGCGAAGCGGAAGGTGAAGCGCTATTCGCCAATCCGCGTAACGCAGCATCAGGAACATTAAAATTGCAGGATAGCGGCGAAGTAGCCAAACGAGGATTGGACTGCTACCTATATTATATGTTAGGCGACAATCTGCCTGCTGGCACACATTTTGACCGACTACAGATAGCCAAGCAATGGGGATTTAAGATAAGCGATGCGATAAAGGTTTGTCGCAATCTGGATGAAGTGATGGCATATATCGCGTACTGGGATATTGAACGCAAGAACCTGCCCGTAGCAACTGATGGCATTGTATTGAAAGTAAACAATTTAGCACAGCAAGAAGAATTAGGTTTCACGGCAAAATCGCCACGCTGGGCTATAGCCTATAAGTTTCCTGCAGAAAAACAACTAACCAGACTAAACGCTATCACCTATCAAGTAGGTAGAACGGGTGTAGTGACACCAGTAGCCAATCTAGAGCCCGTACAACTATCCGGAACAACGGTTCAACGGGCGACCTTGCACAATGAGGATTTTATTCGTCAGTTGGATATTCGAGAAGGCGATATGGTATGGGTAGAAAAAGGTGGCGAGATTATTCCGAAGATAGTAGGAAAGGAGAACGCTAACGCTGTCGATCGGGCAGTTGCGCCCTGTAGATCGGCGCAAGCGCCTGTAGATTGCCCTACGGGCTTGAAGACTGCAGAGCTGTTTGATACAGGATATATGTTTCCGACTCATTGTCCAGAGTGTGGAGCGGAGTTGGTGCGCGTAGAAGGTGAAGCTGCTTGGCGTTGTCCAAACGAAACGGGTTGTCCACCACAAATCAAAGGCAAGATTGAGCATTTCGTATCGCGCAAAGCCATGAATATAGATGGACTAGGCAGCGAGACAATCGACCTACTCTACTCGCAAGGACTGATAAAAGATATCGCTGATATCTATAGGCTAACACAAGACGATATCGCGAAACAAGAGCGATTGGGCGAGAAATCAGCACAGAACATATTAGCAGGTATAGAACAGAGCAAGCAAGTGCCATGGGCAAGAGTGCTGTTTGCACTGGGTATTCGTATGGTAGGAGAAACAACCGCCAAAAAGATTGCGCGTCGTTTCACAACTATTGAGCAGCTAAAACAAGCTAGTACAGATCAATTAATCGCCATAGACGATGTGGGTGAACAGATCGCACAGAATATAATAGCCTACTTCAACGACGAGAACAACCTGAATATAGTAAATAGGCTACATGAGGCGGGCCTACAAATGGTTAGCCAAGACGAAGAATTGCAATTATCCACCAAACTGGCAGGCAAAAACATTGTGATATCAGGCGTGTTCAGCCAACACAGCAGAGATGAATACAAGCAGATGATCGAGGCACACGGCGGTAAAAATGTAGGTTCGATCAGCAAGAAGACTAGTTTTGTGTTAGCAGGAGATAATATGGGTCCTGAAAAAAGAAAGAAAGCAGAAAGTATTGGAATACCATTGGTTAGCGAAGAGGATTTCCTAGCCATGTTAGAAGCATAATAACCACAAAAGCAACAGATTATGAATATTAGAGAAAAAATATTTGAATTTGTTTTGAAACGCCAATCAAAGCGTAAGGTATGTATGCCCCATTGGGATAGTGTAAAATCAATTGCTATCCTGTACCCAGAAGATAGCATTCAGCCTATTATTAACAAACTTGATGGCATGGGAAAAGAAGTCATCTTCTTTGGTATGCCTGACAAAAAAGACATCAGTTGGTGGACAGCTTGTCCCAAAAAAGACATGCTAAGTCTGCTTACTGCACGAGAGTTTGATGTAATGATTGACCTGTCACAACATCCTGATTTGACCATGCAATATATGGCTATGCATATCAATGCCAAGTTTAAAACAGGTCGTTACATGCGAGACGGAATACTAGACATGACCATTGATACTCCAGCACAGGAGACACCAGATTATTTATTCGAACAAGTGATACGCTATTTGAAGATGTTTGGCGGTTAATAAGGAGGAAGGAATTAATGAGTTAAGGTTGAAGGAATTAACGAATTAAGGTTGAAGGTTTAATGTTTAAAGGCAAGAACATATGAAAGGATTAGGAACAGCATTGATCACACCATTCTTAGAGAATGGGGATATAGACTACGCAGCTTTGGATGCGTTGGTAGAACACCAAATATCAGGGGGTACCGACTACCTTGTTCTACTAGGTACCACAAGTGAGGTCCCTACCCTAAGTTACGCAGAGCAAGATGCAATTATTGCTCATGTTGTAGAGAAAGTAGCAGGTCGTATCCCATTGGTAATGGGTATTGGCGGCAACAGTACGCATACCGTAGTAGCGCGCATCAATAGTGTCAAAGATATACTAACGGAGCATTTTGTGGGGATACTATCGGTTACACCTTATTATAATAGACCCCAGCAAGAGGGCTTATTCCAACATTTCTGCGCTATAGCACAAGCTAGTCCTGTACCAGTGATATTATACAATGTACCCAAGCGAACAGGCGTAAACATGTTGCCAGAAACAACACGCCGTATTTTTGATGCTTGTCCAGGCAAGATTGCCGGCATTAAAGAAGCATGTGGCAATCTGGAGCAATTTATTCAGACTGTAGAGATCGCTAATGGCGACTTTGCAGTTATTAGTGGCGACGACGATCTGGCATGCGAAATGATGAAAGTAGGCGGTGATGGTCTGATCAGTGTAGCCGGCAATGCATGGCCAAAGGAGATGAAGCAAATAGTGCTGGAGAAAGATGCAATGATGCAAGCTAAGATGGGACATAGGATTCATCTGCTATTTGTAGAAGGCAACCCTAGCGGCATCAAAACAGTGCTGGCAGAGATGGGCATAATAAAGAATGTGCTGCGTTTGCCTATGCTACCATGCACCGAGAATACTCAGATGGTGATTCGCAGAGCCCTAGCGCAAGGGTAGCGCAAAGCTTGCTAAAGGTGTAAAGTGTAAAGTGTAAAGTGTAAGGCGTAAAAAAATAAGGTTGCGAGATTCGCAACCTTATTTTTTGTATGAATAATGAGATTAGTTCTCTGGCTCGCTAAGGAGGAGGTTCTTGAGCTCCCATGTGCCAGATACACCATTAGATGTAGTATAGCGGAAGGCAATGTGGATCTTCTCACCTACAAAAGGAGTGAAGTCAAAGTAACCTGTGTGTTGGAATGTCCAAGAAGTACCACTAGGGATATTAAGGGTACCATCCTCGTTGAGATTCCACTCGAGTGGAGTCCAATCGCAAGTAATAACATCACCAGCGTAGTTGGTAGAAACGAGTACTGTACACTCCTCGGTGAAGTTAGGAGCTTTGTTGAAAGCGTGGTCAAAACCGAATTGAGGAGTTTTAGCACGAGTCAAGTCGATTTGTGGAGTTACCAACCAAGCCTCGCTCTCGTAGCTAGCGTTATCCTTGAACGCAGAAGCACACATACCATATGCAGCAGAGTAGTACCATACATAAGTCAATGGATCTGTGAGTTTTACGTTTTGGATAGTGAGTTTGCCTTGCCCCTCACCCATGATAGCTTGTTTGTAGTAGATGGTTGATCCCCAAACATCGCTGAGAGAGAAAGTGGTGGTAGTATAAGAGATACCGAGATTCTCAACGAAAGTAGCACCATCGTAGATGAACTCAATTGCTTTGTATGCACCCTCTTTGGTAGAAACATATACAACGGTATATGCTTGACCCGCTTGTGCATATGGATACTCTTGTGCAAGGAAAGTGGTAAGGATATTTTTGTTTTTGTCGAGCAAATAGGTGTAACCTACAGCAGAATAAACATCCTCAGGAAGAGCTACCACAGTAGCAGCCTCGTTCTTATAAGCTTTCCACTTGCCATCGCTAAATTGATAGAGCACAGTCTTCTTGCCGTTAACAGCAGCGGCAGCTTTCTTAGGAGCTGGAGCTGGAGTAGCAACAGGACGCCATTCGGTGAGGTAGCAGTTGGTATTGAGCTCGTGGGTACCATTGTAGATAGTATATTTACCAGCGCCAACCACGGTATCACCTAGGTGGAACTCGCGACCTTGGTAGTCCACACAAACAGCATTCATCTCATCGGTAAAATCAAATGTAGCGAATGAGTCTTTGTTAAGTGAGTAGCAGTTGTAGAACTCAAACTCATGCTCTTGACCAGTAACAGGGTCCATTACGAAGAATGATACACTGTGGTATTTGTCAAATGCAGAAGATTTGCGGAACCAACGAGAGATGATTCCACCCACCTTGATAGAGTCATCTTTTACAATATTACCAGCATCTACTGCGGCGATAGCCTCAGAAGTGGTATAGAAACCACGAGATTCTGGAGTACCGTCGAAGAAGCCCTTAGGAGCATCGTCTTCGTTACCGCCACCGAATGAAGGCTCAGTATCTTTGTACTCGTAAACAACTGCAAGGATATCGCCCTCTTCACCCTCAGCAGGGAGTACAGAAGTAAGACCCATCATGGTAGCAGGAGTGAGGTAATAGATACCACCTTTGCCCTCGCCCCAGATAGTCTCATAGTCAGCGGTAGAGAGGGTGTACTTGGTAGTAGAAGCGAAAGTAGTGAGGTACTCAGGAGCACCTTCGCAGTTCTTGTAGGTGATATTAAAGAGTGAACCCTTGGAGAGTTGTGGGAACTTAGCAGCCAAGAAAGCAGGCACATACAAATCAGCAGGAGCTAGTTTGTTGAACGCCAAATTCTCACCAATACGCAAGAATGCATAGTATGCAGAAGAGTCAGCAATAGCACCAGTAAGTGTATCTACAGGGCACTCAGCTAGAGCAAGAGCGATATTGTCCTTGTTGCCAACTATAGATGCATAATCTGCATCAGTCAGCGTATAGTCAATGGTACGAACATCGGTTGGATTGTAGTCGCTACCACCCAAGTTCTTATCGATATAATAGTTCTCGCAGGAAGCTAAAATGAGCGCGCTAGCGAGGAAAAATAATACTTTTTTCATTATAATTTAAATTTAAAAAGTTTCAACATTTCAAAGTTTCAGCCTTCCAATTAGAAGTTAATTTTCAAACGAATGTTGTATGTAGTACCCTTAGCAAAGTAGAAGTACACATTGTCTGCATTAACCTCCTTGATGTTTTGTGAAACAGTCTCAGGGTTCCATGCTTTCTCGATATAGAGTTGGTTGAGTACGTTGTTGATGTTACCAGAGAGTGTAGCACGAACTTTACCAATCTCAAAGCTATAAGAAGCGCGCATATCAAGGCAACCACCTGTAGGAATCTTCCATGGTTGGAGGAGGTTCATCTCCTTGCCCAATTGGAGGTTGCTACCAGAGAATGAGTAGTAAGCGTAGTTGCGATCATAGAGAGTATATTCAGCACCGATGCGGAAGCCCTTGAAAGGTTTGAAGGTAACACCCAAGTTAGCAGTAGTTTGAGCTGAACCACCCACATTGATACCCTTCATATTGATGAGCGCCCATGCGTGATCAGCAGCACCTGGATCAGTGATATTACCATCCATAGTAAGCGCTTGACCGTGTTTGTCATAGATATGACCTACAACAGAATCGCTACCCCATTTCCAGCTACCAAGTGAGAGCATAGCAGAGATCTCCAACCATTTGGTAGGACGAGCTTTAGCCTCGAACTCAATACCCATGTGACGAGCATTAACACCAGTCATGTTCATGAAGTACTCAGTTTGTGCAGGGTCAGAAAGTGTAGAAGACTTGGTCATAGTCTTGTCCATCCACTCGGTGAAGTAACCGTTAACAGCCACATTTACATACTCGTTGTGGAAACCATAACCAATCTCAGCACTTGCAATTTGCTCGTTCTTAGCGTCCACGTTGATGGTGTTGCTAGTAGAAGCGTTCATGAATGCTCCGTAGTCGAGGTTTGGAGCACGAGAGATGTAACCTACGTTGATGAAAGCATTGTGGTGCTTGTTGAACTCGTAGTTAGCACCAGCCTTGATAGTACCACCGAGGAAACCAAGTACCTCAGATTTGCCTTTCTCAGCATCATAATAGAAGTAGTCCACCTTCCAGTAGTGGTTGTAGTTGATAGATCCGTTAACGAAAGCAGACCAGCGGTTCTTGTTATACTCTAATTGAGCAAAAGCACCCTCTTGTACAACGAAACCGTCGTAGTTACGATATGCGATATCACCGATAGTGAGTTTCTCGTATTGCCACATAGGATCGAGTGCAGCAGCGTTGTTAACGCCTTTTACCTTAGCACGAGTTGCGTCGATAAAGTACTCACCACCAAGGAGGTCAGAGATAGTAGCATTGTGCTTACCTTGGTAGTAACGAACGTCGATACCAGCATAGAAGTCGAACATATCAGCAAACTTGTTGGTATAAGTAGATGTCACACCATACCAGTTGTGGTCGTTACGGTTCTCGCAGATAACGAGTTGTGAACCTGCGTACATCTTCTCGTATTTGTCAGATGTAGGATCGTAGATTGGGTTGTTAGGGCTATTGGCAAACTCTACAGCTCCGTAGTCGAAGGTACCATCCTCGCGGCGGAAGGTGTGTGCCAAAGTACCATAGTTAGAACCATAAGTAAGGTCGGTATAGCTATAAGAAGAGTTCAAACCAGGCTCTGCTGTACGACCATAACCACGACCTAGAGAAACATAAGCAGTGGTAGAGAGAGAAGACTTGTGGTCAATCTGCCAGATATGGTTGAGAGAGATTTGTGGTTTGTGATAAACGTTGTAGTTAGCAGAGTTTTGGTTGCCGAAATCGTCATAACCGTATGTTGGGTTGAAACGAGAGAAGTGCATACCATCCTTCATATACTTGCGTACATTATTCCACTCTGACATGGTAAGACCACCAGAGCGTTGGTAGTGTTGTTGTGGAGCACCGAAGCCTGTGAGAGAGAGTTGGTGGTTCTCGTTGATACGCTTGGAGATATTAGCGAAGTAGTTGTAACCCTCGAAGCTAGTACCTTGGATATAACCATCACCCCAAGTGCGAGCACCCATCACGGTAATAGCCCATCCGTTGTCCATCAAACCAGTAGAAACAGAGAATGTAACCTTGTTGTAACCATTGTCGCCCATAGAATATGAGAATGAGCCACCACGTTTTGCATCAAGACCTTTGGTAACGATATTGATAGTACCACCTACAGAAGGAGCACTCATCTTGCTGGCACCCAAACCACGTTGAGTTTGCATGATAGATGTTACATCAGAAAGACCTTGCCAGTTAGACCAGTAGACTTTGCCGTTCTCCATACCGTTCATAGGTACACCGTTGATCATCATAGCGATATTGGTGTTGTCGAAACCACGCATCCAAATCTCGCTATCACCCCAACCACCACCATTGGCATTGGCGTGAACACCAGGAGTGTTTTTGAGGACTTCAACGAACTCACCACCACCGATACGCTCTTCGATCTCAAGTGAAGTCACTTGACTAACAGCGATAGGGGTTTTGCGTTGAACAGCAATTTGACCTGTAACAGTGACGTCTTGGAGACCAATTGCTTCAGGTTTGAGCAGGATGGTTCCGAGATTAGCTTTAGCAGCAAGTTCTTGTGTGGTGTAACCAACATAAGACAATTGGAGCTTAGCACCAGACTTTACAGAGAGTGTAAAGTTACCATCTAAGTCGGTAACTACGCCATTGGTAGTACCCACTTCGAGAACAGACACACCAATTAATGGTTCGTTGTTGTCTGCATCAATCACCGTACCTTGAACGGAAATTGATTGTGCGTAAATAGCAACTGTTGCTAATACGCTGAGGCATGTAATTAATAGTTTTTTCATACTTATATAAATTGTATTTATTGGTTTCTATTTATTACGTAATTGTTTTTTGATCACTTTTTCCTGCACAATGGCACAAGTAGGTGTCAAATGATAGTTAACGCCAGTTTTGTCCAATGCTTTTTTGATAACTACCTCGAGTATGTCGGCATAAGCACGGAAGCCATAGTCGGTTAGGTGTACACCATCAACAGTACCTTCCATTTCTGGTCCAACCTGTCCATCGTGTGTCATATAGTAGAGTCCTTTAGGATTTTCAGCTTTATGTTGCTCGTATGCACGACGGAAAGAAGCGTTCTTTTGTGGCAAGTAATCTGCAAAGAAGCTATTATGACGAGTATATGGATACATGATACCTTCGACCATAATGATAGGTACTTCAGGGCGGAGCGTACGCAATATTTTGATAAAGTCGTATGTAATTGTATCAAGACGATCCTTGGTGCAGTTAGGCACAGGATCAACTACAAAGCAGATAGCATCTTCAATACTAGCCATAGCCTGAGCGATATATAGATCCATGCGTGCATTGCCTGATGTAGAGATATTAACGCACTCTAGGTTGTACTCGCGTTGGATCATTGCGCTAGGCACCATACCTACACGGCTTGCACAGCCACCTTGTTGGATACTAGTGCCGTAGAGAACGATCTTGCCCATGCGGCGAGGGTTCTCCACGCGTGGCATAGTTAGTTCTGCAGTAGAATCGACACCGATCTGCAACCAATTGATTCCATCATACAGAGGAAGGTAGATCATATATTCGTGCATTTCTCCATCCAAGTTCTCCACATAAAGTTTGGATTGGATAGAGTCTGCCTTGAAGTTCTTCTCTTGTGGGCGTGCGGTATTGACATGCTCCCATACACCACGCTGTTCGTTGAGGTAGTATAAGTCAGTACCTTTGATACCAGTCATCGCCATATGTTGCATATGGAAATTGTTTTTCAGGTTGTACTGTGCCGCAATACGCTTGCTATTGGTAGCGAAACGAACCGCGATACCAGATGAGTGATTGTATAGCCACTTTTGCTCGTCGCGACAGCTATCCATATATTGCTGTGGCAGGCGAGTATAAGGTTCGGTAGTGTTATCCCATCCCTTGTTAATAATCTGGAAGTTAGTAGCATCTTCATAGCGGAAGCCTGGTAATACATCGGCATAGGCAGTAGCTATCGAGCATACTAGAAAGGTGATAAAGAGATAAAAGTTTTTCATAATGTCACATTTGTAATATACACATATGCATGTGTGCGCTCGCGCGAAAAAATATAAAGTGAATAAGGTGTCTTGCCTATATGGCATGGACACCTTATTTACTTTTGTTCACATCTAATTAGATAGACTTCTTAGCTTGCTCTACGATAGCTTTGAACGCTTGTGGTTGGTTCATCGCCAAGTCTGCGAGGACTTTGCGGTTGATTTCGATACCAGCTTTCTTCAAAGCACCCATCAATTGGCTATAGCTGAGACCCTCGAGACGCGCAGCGGCGTTGATACGTTGGATCCAGAGAGCACGGAAGGTGCGTTTTTTGTTCTTACGATCGCGATAAGCGTATTGGAGACCTTTCTCCCAAGTGTTTTTGGCAACTGTCCAAACGTTTGCACGGCCACCAAAATTGCCTCTAGTGAGGCTCAAAATCTTTTTACGACGGTTGCGTGAAGCAACGTGATTGACTGATCTTGGCATAGTTTTACTACTTTAAAAAAATTGGTGGTTAATAATTAGCGGAGAAGCAACATCTCGCGTACAGAACGCATGTTAGTTGAATCTACGAGTGCAACGTGAGTCAAGTTGCGTTTTTGTTTTTTAGTCTTCTTTGTCAGAATGTGACTCTTGTAAGCGTGTTTACGCTTGATTTTGCCCGTTCCGGTAAGAGCGAATCTTTTTTTAGCACCGGAATTAGTCTTTACCTTTGG
>JAFYSK010000021.1 GCA_017559385.1 Paludibacteraceae bacterium
ATATGAAACTAGAAGAAATACTTATTCCACAGGTACAAGAGGCTGTAAAAGACCTCTATGGTATCGAGATAACTGCTGAGCAAGTGCAGTTACAAAAGACACGTGCAGAATTTGAAGGCGACATCACTCTCGTGGTGTTCCCATTCGTGAAGGCAGCACGCAAGGCACCAGCAATGGTGGCGCAAGAGTTAGGAGAGAAGCTATTGGAGTTCAGAAGTTCAGGAGTTCAGGAGTTCAATGTTGTAGAGAAATACAACGCAGTACAAGGATTCCTTAACCTCAGCATCGCACAAAGCTACTGGGTAGAGCAACTACAAGCTATTGCAGAGAACGCTGAGTATGGACAATTGAAGCGAGAGGCGAAAGGCGAGAAGCCACTCATGATGGTAGAGTACTCTTCTCCAAACACCAACAAACCTCTGCACCTCGGTCACGTGCGCAACAACCTGCTTGGCTACTCTATCGCAAAGATTCAAGAGGCGAATGGTTGGAATGTAGTGAAGACCAATATTGTAAACGACCGTGGTATTCATATCTGTAAGTCCATGCTCGCATGGCAGAAGTTTGGCAACGGCGAGACACCAGAGAATAGCGGCAAGAAAGGCGACCACCTGATTGGTGACTACTACGTGCGCTTTGATGTAGAGTACAAGGCTCAAATCAAAGAGCTCATGGCAGGTGGTATGGACGAGGAAACAGCTAAGAAAGAAGCGCCACTCATCAAAGAGGCACAAGCTATGCTCGTAAAATGGGAGCAAAACGACCCAGAGGTTCGTGCCCTCTGGCAAAAGATGAACGAGTGGGTATATGCAGGTTTTGACGAGACATACAAACAAATGGGTGTAGGTTTTGACAAGATCTACTATGAAAGTGACACTTACCTCGTGGGTAAAGGCGAAGTAGAGCGCGGACTCGTTAAGGGCGATTTCTACCGCCGCGAAGATGGTAGTGTGTGGGCTGACTTGGCACAAAACGGATTAGATGAGAAGCTTCTCCTGCGTGCAGACGGCACTTCCGTATATATGACCCAAGATATTGGTACTGCTAAGTTGCGCTTTGAGGATTACCCTATCGACAAGATGGTGTACGTAGTGGGTAACGAGCAAGAGTACCACTTCAAGGTCTTGAGTATTCTGCTTGACCGCCTTGGTTTCCCATTCGGCAAAGAGTTGGTGCACTTCAGCTACGGTATGGTGGAGTTGCCAAATGGTAAGATGAAGAGCCGTGAGGGTACTGTAGTAGATGCAGACGACCTAATGGCACAGATGATTGCGGATGCTAAAGAGATCTCTAAAGATAAGGTAAACACCTTGCCTGATATTACCGAAGACGAGGCCAACGAGATTGCCCGCATGGTAGGTTTGGGAGCTTTGAAGTACTTCATCTTGAAAGTTGACCCACGCAAGAACATGCTTTTCAACCCAGAAGAGAGTATTGACTTCAATGGTAACACAGGTCCATTCGTTCAATACACCTACGCGCGCATTCAGAGTGTGCTACGCAAAGCGGGAGAACATATCGATTCCCGACTCTCGAAACCCGAATCCACTACTCTTTCTGAAAAAGAACTCGCTCTTATCCAACGCTTGGTAGATTATCCTGCAGCAGTACGTCAAGCAGGCGATGAGTTCTCTCCTGCGGTGATTGCGAACTATGCATACGCGTTGGCATGCGATTTCAATAGCTTCTACCACGATCATAGTATCTTGAACGAAGCAGATGCAGAGAAACGCGCGTTACGTCTCGTATTGGCACAAACCGTAGCCAAAGTCATCAAGAGTGCCATGAGCCTTCTTGGTATTGAAGTTCCTAACCGCATGTAAGCATCACGATTTGACACACATTCGGTATAAACCCGTAATGAACCTGTAATGAACCCGTAATTGGCAAGTAATAAATAGACAAAAGACTATGTATACAGATTTTCAAAAACACCTGCAAGGAATCATAAGCGATATTAAAGAAGCAGGACTATACAAAAACGAACGAGTGATTATCACACCTCAATCATCTGCTATTCAAGTAGAAGGCGGTAAAGACGTCATTAACTTCTGCGCAAACAATTACCTTGGTTTGGCAGACAACCTAGAGCTGATCCAAGCTGCAAAAGACCGCATGGACGAGCGTGGTTATGGTATGGCCTCTGTGCGCTTTATCTGCGGTACACAAGATACACACAAGCAATTGGAGCAAGCTATCTCTGACTTCTTCGGAACTGAAGACACTATCCTCTATGCAGCTTGTTTTGATGCGAATGGTGGATTGTTCGAGCCACTCTTGACCGAACAAGACGCTATCATCTCTGATGCCTTAAACCACGCATCTATCATTGACGGCGTACGTTTGTGTAAAGCTGTTCGTTATCGTTATGCTAACGGTGATATGGCAGACCTAGAGGAGCAACTCAAGAAAGCACAAGATCAACGTTTCCGTATTATTGCAACCGATGGTGTATTCTCAATGGATGGTAATGTATGCCCACTAGATAAGATCTATGAGTTGGCACAAAAATACGATGCACTTGTGATGGTGGACGAGAGCCACTCTGCAGGTGTGGTAGGAAAAACAGGTCATGGTGTAACCGAACGCTACGATTTGATGGGTAAGATTGAGATTATTACTGGTACCTTGGGTAAAGCCTTTGGTGGTTCAGTAGGTGGTTTCACTACTGGTAAGAAAGAGATCATTGACCTCTTGCGTCAACGTAGCCGTCCGTATCTCTTCTCGAACTCAATTCCGCCATTGATTGCCGCAGCTGGATTGAAGACCTTTGAGATTTTGACCCGTAGTAACGAGTTGCAAGATCGTCTGCACGCTAATACTGAGTACTTCATTAACAAGATGAAATCTGCAGGTTTTGATATTAAGCCTACAGAATCTGCTATTTGCGCGGTAATGTTATACGATGCACGCCTCAGCCAAGAGTTCGCTGCAGCATTGCAAGAAGAAGGTATCTATGTGACTGGTTTCTACTACCCAGTAGTGCCACAAGGCCAAGCTCGTATCCGCGTGCAACTCTCCGCAGCACACACCCAAGAGCAATTGGATAAGGGTATTGCGGCATTTATCAAAGTAGGCAAAGCCCTCAAAGTCCTTGAATAATTCAACATTCCCACTGATAACACTGATTTTCACTGATAATTGATGAAGCAACCATCAGTTTGTGTTGATTCGTGGGGCAAAAATCATAACAACATGAAAGCGTTAGTAAAACGTTATGCAGAGCCAGGGCTCTGGATGGAAGAAGTTCCAATGCCTCAAGTAGGTGTAAATGATGTGCTCATCAAAGTCACTAAAGCCGCTATTTGCGGAACCGATCTCCACATGTACAAGTGGGACGAATGGTCACAAAGCCATTGCACTCCACCATATATCATGGGTCACGAATTTGTAGGAGTAGCAGTAGAGGTAGGTCCTGGTGTTCGCGGCGTAAAAGTAGGCGATCGAGTGACCGCTGAAGGTCATATAGTTTGTGGTACCTGCCGCAATTGCCGCCGTGGCATGGGTCACGTATGTGAGAACACTATCTCAGTAGGCATCATGGGCAAAGACGGAGCCTTCGCAGAGTATGTGGCTATTCCAGAAAGCAATATCGTGCATGTACGTCCTGAGATTCCAGATGACTTTGCTGCCATTATGGATCCATTTGGCAATGCCACCCATACAGCTTTGGCTTTCCCACTCTTGGGCGAGGATGTATTGATTACAGGCGCAGGCTTAATCGGAACAATGGCTGCAGGTATCTGCCGCTACGCAGGAGCAAAGAACATTGTGGTGACTGACCTCAACGAGCAACGCCTCGAGATTGCGAAAAAGATGGGTGCGACTATCACCGTAAATGCTTCAAAGGGCGAGACCGTAGAGGGAGCAATGAAGCAATTGGGCATCCGCGGTTTTGACATCGGTTTGGAGATGTCGGGTGCGCCTGCTGCATTCAATGATATGATTGCTCATATGTATAAGGGCGCTAATATTGCACAATTGGGCATTCTACCAAGCGACACCAAGGTTAATTGGTCAGACATTATCTTTAATGCACTGACTATCAAAGGTATCACAGGTCGCCGCATGTGGGAAACATGGTATCAGATGGAGCAAATGCTATTGGGTGGCTTGGACTTAAGTCCAGTTATTACTCACCGCTTCCACTTTGATGATTTTCAAAAGGGCTTTGATGTGATGCTTAGTGGTCAATGCGGCAAAGTTTTATTGGAGTGGTAATTCTGTTTAGAGAACGCCCTATGGGCTACAATTTAGAGTTTAAAGTTTAAAGACTATAATATATATGAAAAGAATGATTTTATTGAGCATGGCAGTGGTAATGTCAGTGACCATGCTGTTCGCGCAATCGCGCGAGGGATTAACCGAGTACAAGCTGGCTAATGGTTTGACAGTCTTGTTGTGGGAGGATCATGATCAACCTGACGTAACTGGTTATGTAGCAGTGCGCGCAGGTGCGATGGACGAGCCTGCTGAATATACAGGTTTGGCTCACTACTTAGAGCATATGCTCTTCAAGGGCACACAAAAGATTGGTGCACTAGATTGGGAGAAAGAGAAACCTCTCTACGAAGAGATTATCCGCCTATACGATGAGTATGCTGAGACTACAGACGAAGCAAAACGTCTAGAACTCACCAAGAAAATCAACGAAGTGTCTATTGAGGCTGCTAAATACTCAACCGTAGAAGATTTCTTTGTCTTGCTAGATGGAATTGGAGCAACAGGCGTAAATGCCTATACAAGTTATGATATGACTTGCTATCACAACTCTTTCCCTGCTTCTAGTATGTACAAATGGCTCACCATTTTCTCAGATCGTTTGATTGACCCAGTCTTCCGTACATTCCAAGCAGAATTGGAGAATGTGTTTGAGGAATACAACATGTACCAAGACAATGTGGGTACCCACACACGTCAACATTTGTTTAGCAAACTCTATGCAGGACACCCATATGAGCGCGATGTGATTGGTCATCCAGAGCACCTAAAGAACCCACGCTTGAGCAAACTTATTGAGTTCTTTAACACATGGTATGTACCTAATAACATGGCACTTATCATCGTTGGTGATTTTGATACAGAGGCAACCAAACCTATGATTGAGGAGACCTTCGGTCGTCTTGAATACAAAGAATTGCCAGAGCGCCCTACGTATCCTAATGTATCATTTGCAGGTAACCCTACTCACAAATTCAAAGTGGGCTATTACCCTATGGTTGTTTGGGCTTATGATGGTGTAAAAATGACCGATAAAGATGCCCTAACATTGCATTTCGTAATGTCATTGCTCAACAATAGTTCAAACACTGGTTTGCTTGATAAGTTAAGCATGGACGGTGTCGTATCTTCTGTAAGTGCAAGTTCTGACGCACGCCGCGATTGCGGTCGTATCTTGGTACAGGCCATCCCATACTACGATGCAAACCAACAAACATATGAGTCAGATGCAGCTACAAGCCGCATTGTGATGGCAGAGCTCAACAAACTAAAGACTGGTGATATACCTGATTGGTTGATTCAAACAGCTAAAGCCGAGTTTGCACAAAACTACAAATTGGCATTTGAGTCTTCAGACTTCAAGATGAATGCTTTGGTACAAAGTTTTATCTATAATATGCCTATTGATGAGATCTTCACCGAGAACGAAATGGTCCAAGCGTTAACCAAAGAGGACATTCAACGCATTGCTAAAAAGTATTTCGATGCAAACTATATGACCTTGAGTTTCAATGAAGGTGATCCTAAGAAAAACAAATTGGCAAAACCAGCCATCAAGCCTTTGGAACTCATTAATAGTCAAGAAACTGAATATGCTCAATACTTCAAATCACTACCTAATGGTGAAGTAAAACAAACCTTCATGGATATGAACGATGTGGTAGTAGAGGATATTGATAACAACGTTAAGTTGCACTACGCTACTAACCCTAAGAACGACATCTTCTCATTGGAATTAATTTTCGGTGTTGGTACAACCAAGATGCCTATGTTGGAGTATGTGACTTCATTGATGAACGTCGCTGGTATCACACCTGGTATTGAGCCACAAGCATTCCGTCGCCAATTGGCTGAGTTGGGCGGTCGTTGCGGATATAGCGTGAATAGCAGCTATTTCAGCGTTACTATCGTAGGTGATGAGAAAAATCTTGCAGAAATTTGCCAGTTGGTACAACGCCAAATGCTCTTCCCTAAATTTGACACAAAGCAATTTGACGCAGTCAAAGGTAGCGAGTTATCAAGCCGCTTTATGATGTCTAGAATGGATGGATTGCAAGCTGACGCATTGCGTGAGTATGTACTCTATGGAGACAAGTCAAATTATATCGACGTGCTTCCATTTATGGATATCTACTACATGGATGAGTTGAAATTAAAAGTTGCATTTATGGAGGCTATCAAATACGAGTTGGATATCCACTATTGCGGACAAAAACCATTAGACGAAGTTAAGGATATCTTGACCAAGAACCTCCCATTGCAAGAGGGCGTTCAACCATCTACTTCTCCTGAAATTCGCGAGAAAAAGACGTACGACAACACTCAAGTTTACTTCTTAGCAAACTCTAACGTACAACAAGCTACCATCTATTTCTACTTCAACGGTAAGCCTTACGATAAAGATCAAAATGTTCTCTTCCAGGCTTTCAACCAATACTTCTCGGGTGGTTTCACCGGTATCGTTTTGGATGAGATTCGTGAGAAACGTTCTATGGCATACACCGCATCTGGTAATATGTCACGCGGGGCACTACCTGGTAAAAATGCATCATTCATGGGCTATATCGGTACACAATCTGATAAAGTGGTTGACGCTATCGACGTATTCATGTCATTGCTAGACTCTATGCCTGAATATCCAGAGCGCATTGAGAGCGTAAAAGCAGCATTGTTGCAATACGCACAAATCAGCAAGCCTGGTTTCCGCAGCAAGAGCGAAGTATACGATGGTTGGAGAGAAATGGGATATGAGATTGATCCATCTAAATACAATCAGGAGGCCATCAACAATCTTACATTCGAACAGATCATGCAATTCTATGAGGAGAATATCAAGGGACAACCTGTATCAATCATCATAATGGGTGACCCTAAACTCATCGATCAAAAAGCATTGCAAGCTAAGTATGGTAAGATTGTGAAAGTTAACAAAACCAAACTCTTTGCACCACTTGACTTAGACTTCTAATAATGCACAAATCTGGTTTTGTAAATATAGTAGGAAATCCCAATGTGGGCAAATCCACATTGATGAACGTATTGGTGGGTGAGCGTCTATCGATTATCACATCGAAGGCGCAAACCACCCGCCATCGCATTATGGGAATTGTAAATGGGGAAGATTTCCAAATGGTCTATTCTGACACTCCTGGCGTACTACAACCTAACTATAAACTCCAGGAACAAATGTTGGAGTTCTCTCGCTCTGCCCTCGTAGATGCAGATGTGCTGCTCTATGTAACAGATGTACAAGATAATCCCGACAAGAATGCTGACTTTTTAGATAAGGTAAAACGTCTAAGAAATGTACGCATATTCCTCATCATCAACAAAATAGACCTTACTACACAAGAAACATTGGAACAATTGGTAGAATACTGGCATCGCGTCTTACCTGAAGCTACAGTATTCCCTATTTCTGCACAACAGAAATTCGGAACAGACCAGCTATTTGCCGCTATTCGCGATGCACTACCTGAATGTCCACCATTCTTCCCAAAAGACCAATTGACAGATAAGTCTTCACGATTCTTTGTAGACGAGATGATTCGCGAGAAGATCTTACTTAACTACGACAAAGAGATACCTTACAGCGTTGAGGTAGAGGTTGAAAGCTTCCACGATATAGAACCTGACGAGCAACATCCTAATGGTATCATCCGCATTGGTGCTATCATTTATGTGGAACGCGATAGTCAAAAGGGCATCATCATCGGCAAAGGAGGTAAAGCACTCAAACGAGTTGGCACACAAGCGCGTAGAGAGATCGAATCTTTTTTTGGCAAACCTGTATTCCTTGAGTTGTTTGTCAAAGTAGACAAAGATTGGCGATCATCTCAAACTAGACTTCGCCATTACGGATATGACTTGAACTAAACACCATAATCGAGTAGGAGGAAAACGATGTAGTTTTCTCCTACTCTCGTTTTCCGACCTCTCACACCACCGTACATGCGGTTCCGCATACGGCGGTTCTTCGTTTACAATATCGGAGTGTAATAATCCATAAGACAACGATAACCTG
>JAFYSK010000022.1 GCA_017559385.1 Paludibacteraceae bacterium
AATTTTGATTATCTTTGTTACGGCTTACGACTTTAAGCGTTAAGCCAATACATATTAGTAGACATTTATTGTCGTAATCTTTCGTACTCGAACTTGGCGGTTTACACAAAACGAAGATTAGCAATCAGATGTCCACGATAGGTGTATATATCCACCACTGACATTGGCTCGGTGTGTGCTTATATATCATCCTGCGTGGGTTTTCTGTGTTGCTTATTCGTTTTGTAGGCAGCCAAGGCCTCGATGTTGGGTAAGTTAATGCAGAAGCCTGCGCTTTTTTATGGACTTATCTGGTAACAAGGAGTTGTTGGATAGATATTTGGTTGCCTTCTTCGCATCCCGTACAGCACCGCCTGAGGCACTTGACCTTGCCAAGCGGTGGGCGCACGAAATTGCTCAAACTGATAAGATTGTAATTAGCGGTTTTCACTCTCCAATCGAGCGAGCTGTGCTTGATATTTTGCTCGCCAATGGCTGTTCTGTTGTGGTCGCATTGGGGCGTTCTCTATACCGCAAAATCCCAACGCACCTGCAAGCAGCTTATGATAGCAATAGGGTGTTGTTCGTATCGTTCCGCGACTACTCACGCCCCTCATTCTCCAACTCTCAAACCCGTAATTGGCTCACTGCCGACCTCGCCTTGGAAGTCGTCTTTGCACCATTCGACAACTCAAGCCAACTCTCGTCATTACATTATAGTATAGCTCATAGCTCTACGCCTTGCTTTGTCTTAGAATAAAATCTGCACCACTCAGCGCTGAATGATGCAGATATAATTATGGCGTTTTCTCCCTACCTTTTCGGAATTTTACCCTACTTTTAGTAGTTTTCTCCCTACTTTAGTGAAATCTTATTGGCGGTTTCGCGTTTCTTGGAGTTCACAAGGTCGGCATAAATCTGTGTCGTGGTAACATTCTTATGCGTTAGCATCTTCGATACGGTGTAAATATCTGTGCCTAAAGAGATTTGGATGACCGCATTGCTGTGCCTGAAGCAGTGGAAGGTTATTTTCTTCTTTATCCCAGCCTCGGCAATCCACTGTTTGAGTGGGTGGTGTGTCATTGCACGGGTGAGTCCTTTGAACACCAATCCTTTGCCCCATTCACCGCATAGTTCCAACGCTTCGTGGCTGATGGGGAGTGTTGCTTCGGTCTCGGTTTTCTCGGTGCAGATACGGATGTAGTAGCCTTGATCGGGTCCCACTTCAAAGTCGCTCCATTGTAATTTGAGTATGTCGCTGATGCGAAGTCCTGTCATACAAGCAAATAGCGATGCTTGTTTCAGCACTGGAATACGGCAAGGAGTAGCAGCAAGTAACTTTACCTCGTCAAGTGTCAGGTACTCCTTTTTAACCTCTTTCCACTCGATTTTCTCAAGAAAGTCATTGAGGTTTTCGCGCAACATCTTCTCCTTGTAGGCAATCTTCAGTAGGGCTCGGAAAGTGGAATAATAACCCGCTGCGGAATTTCGACTGATATATGAGTTGGGGTGATGTATCTGCTTGCATTTCAAGAGATAATCTCGGAACTTTTCGCATAGTTCAACTGTAATATCCCCGAAGGTACATTTGCCACCACAGAACTTCTCGAAGTGGTTGCAAACGCAATCCCACTTTTCGTATCGCTCGCGTGCCTTTTGTCGGAAGTAGGCAAGGAAATCGACCTTCTGTTTGTTCTTGTCAAGGAAGCCGAATTCCTCGTTAATGAGTGATTGTACACGAATACAGCGTATCGCCTCCGCCTTGTTGAGCATCTCTTGGTTGAACATTCGTTGCTGCTCGTTACGTGGCTTGGCATAGAGGTAGATACCGAGAAACTCTCGGCGGCTCATCTTCATCGTGTAGGGGTTGCGGATTGCTGGGTAGTAATCCAAATAGAGTGAGATACGGTCGTTTCGTAACGCCTTTTGACGCAAGGTTACATTTGTGCAAGTTAGTGTCATAGCTGTTATGTTTTAATTATTTATATTTTTTGTTGCAAATTAAATTGGTGTTCCGATGGTGGTATCAATCACCATCAAGTAACTTTACTCAATCTTCGGTGGCTCAAAGAATTTGTCGAGTTCGGAGCGCAAAATCTTGGTGTATTTGCCAACTTTGATGCGAGTGATGTTATGATACTTCACGTAGTGGTAGAGCTGGTCGCGAGTGAGGTTGTATTTTTCCATCGCTTCAGGTATGGTGTAGTATTGCGGCTCTTCGGGGGTGGCATGGCCTTTGGCTATGTCGAAATGCTTTTTCGAGTAATAGACTATCTTGCCCTCCTTGCGCTTGGGGATTACATTCTTATATACAAAGGTGTAGATTGCCGATAGCGTCATACCGAACTTCTCTTGCAGCTCCGCCACGCTGTACCATTCGGTAATGCTCGCATCTGGTGCTTTCTTGGCAAAGTAAGAGTCAATATGCTTCTTACTCCAATAGGTTCTGCCACGATTGAATGTGCGAGGTATATTTTGCTCCTTCGCTATCTCATAAATCCACGACTCCTTAACGCCAAATTTCTCTTTAATCTCGGCAATGGTGTAGAAATCGGTAATGGCAGGTTTGTCCCTTGTCGGCACTCTGAATTCTGCTGGATTATTAAAGAGCGTATCAATATCCTCTTTTCGCAATATAAACTTATACCCAAGACGAGATGCTTTAAGTTCTCCTCGTCTTAGATAGCCATAGAGTGTAGGGCGAGTTACCCCAAGATAGACCGCAGCCTCCGTAATAGTAAGGAATGGTTTTTCCTTAATCTTCTCGATAGGCTTTTCTGTGATAATTTTCTCGACAACCTGATTATTGGCTTTTACGGCTGCTTCACGCTTTCTTTGTTTGTAAAGTAGGTTAGCGCAGCGATGCGAACAGCAGGTTGTTGTTGTCTTGTGTGCAATGAATTCTTGCTTACACCACGCACAAATTCGTTTGATGTCAATGTTGGTACTCATTTTCTTTCTCTTTATTTCACCAATATTTTTGTATAACTCCGTAAATTCCCGTAAAATGGCGTAAAAGTTCTCCATCACCTCGCCAAACACAATGTGGTGGTTTTAGTGGCGAGGTACACAGGAGGTACAAAAACAGGCGTAAAAAGGCTTAGCAACGATTAACAACGATGCTTGCACAAACAAAAATAGCACCCGTAAAGAGTGCTATATTAATCATTTATGATTGATTTAACT
>JAFYSK010000023.1 GCA_017559385.1 Paludibacteraceae bacterium
CTCAAAATTTGCATTTTCGCAAATTTTGTTGTACCTTTGCAGCATGTTTATATCCTTCCTCATATTCTGCACCATCGTGCTACTTCTCTGCCCTACTCTGGTATGGCTACTATGCTGGACCATAGCACGCCTATGCCATCACAACATGCCCTTTGCACCATTTGCATATACAGGATTGGCGCTCGTGCTGCTCTTCTGCGGCACCATGCTCTATGGCTATTGGTTCGGGCGAAAGCAATTGCGTGTGACCGAAACCACCTACACTTCGCCCAAAGTACCCTCTGCCTTCAACGGCTACAAGATTGTACATATCAGCGACTTACACCTATCTTCTTTTTCCGATTCGCCTGATTTCTTACAACGCATAATCGACACCATCAACGCCCAACAACCCGACCTTATCTGCTTCACAGGTGACTTTGTCGGCTTTGGCGTAGAAGAAGCGTTGCCTTTCACAGACATACTCCGCCAACTGCATGCCAAAGATGGCATCATGAGCATATTGGGCAACCACGATTTCGCACTCTATCACCACGGCATAACAGATGCAGAGAAGGAAGAAAAAGTCAATCAACTAACCACCTACCAACGCGACACATTAGGTTGGCAACTGCTTCGTAATCAGTCCTATCTCATCCATCGCGACAGCGCATATCTCCAAATCATCGGCGTGGATAACACCTCTTGCCAAGGACAAGGATTTCAGACCATCTCACGAGGAGATTTGCCAACGGCAATGACCTCTTTGAATCAAGAACCTGGAACCAAGAGTCAAGACATATCAGTAACGACTAAACAGACAGAAGTAATCAATCTTGACTCCTTGTTCCTTGCTCCTGAATCCAAGATTATGCAAATATTGCTAACGCACGATCCATCGCATTGGCGAGGAGAGGTTGTACCAACGACCGATATTCCACTCACCCTTAGCGGGCACACCCACGCGGGGCAAGTACGCCTCTTCGGTTATCCCATGTCATCCTTGATGTTCACCGAATCCGAAGGTTGGTACCACATGAATAACCGATTTCTCCATATCAATACAGGACTTGGTTGCACCCTACCCGTCCGTATTGGTGTACCCGCAGAAATAACCATCATAACTCTACAAACACAATAATTTTGATTAATATACTTCAATAAACTGTAATTTTGGTAGTGTAATAATATTCGATCATTTTTGTTCACCCTTAATCCCTGCCACATGACCATCCGTCCTACCACATACGCTGATATAGAAGCCCTAATGGCCATCTTCGCCCACGCTCGTGCGCAGATGGCTGCTGACGGCAATCCAACCCAATGGAGTGATGGTTATCCATCGCGCGAACAATTGGAGAATGACATCCAACGCGGCGTGAGTTATATCGTTGAGCACAACGGTCATCCCTGCGCCACATTTGTATTTATCATCGGAGACGACCCTACCTATCACTATATAGAGGATGGTCAATGGCTGGATAACACACAACCCTACGGGACGATCCATCGCATTGCCTCTAATGGAGAGCAACAAGGAATCTTCCAGACCGTACTCCATTGGTGCTCAACTCAATGCAGCAATATCCGCATCGACACACACGAAGACAATGCACGCATGATACACCTCATCGAGCAAGCCCAATTTACCCGCTGTGGCATCATCTACACCCGCGACAACTCACCTCGAATTGCGTATCAGAGGGTATGAGGCGGGCAGCGGAGTTGCAGTGTAGAGTGTAGAGTGTAAAGGCCAGGAAATAGCGGCTATGCCGCACTCCCCCTGCCTTTAAACTTTAAACTATAAACTTTAAACTAAACAAAAACATATGTTATACGATTTCAGTTACCAGAATCCTACGCGGATTCATTTTGGCAAGAATGCCATCAACAAGCTCGCTAACGAGCTCAAAGCCTACGGAGAGAACATCCTGCTCGTCTATGGCAAAGCGTCCATCAAGAAGATAGGTCTCTACGACCAAGTCATCAATATCCTACACGCCGAAGGCAAGCATGTAGTCGAACTGGCAGGCATTAATGCCAATCCTCGCTACACTCAGCTTCTTGAAGGCGCACGCCTCGTACGAGAGCACAATATCGACCTGATCCTCGCTGTTGGCGGTGGTTCGGTTATCGACTGCGCCAAAGGTATCGCATGCGGTGCCTATGCCGAAGGCGATGTATGGCAACGCTACTACGTCAACCAAGAGCGTGTGAATAACCCTGTAGTGCCTATAGCCAGTATCCTCACCATGGCGGGCACAGGCAGCGAAATGAACGGCGGTTCGGTCATCACCAACGAGGAAACGAAAGAGAAGATCGGTCGCGTCTATCCTTTGGAGATTGCCAGTCCTAAGTTCTCTATCCTAAATCCTGAATATACCTACTCTGTGCCTAAATATCAGATGATTAGCGGTATCTTTGATGTTTTCTCGCACCTCATGGAGCAATACTTCTCTGGCGACGACGACTGCACAAGCGATTACCTCCTAGAAGGCCTAATGCTATCGCTCATATCTGCTTCGCGCAAAGCTATTGTTAATCAAGAAGATTACGAGGCACGAAGCAATATCATGTGGTGCGCTACGATGGGCTTGAATAAAATTCTTGGCCTTAGCAAGACGCAAGATTGGGAAGTGCACATGATTGAGCACCAATTGGGCGCTTACACCGACTGCGCACACGGCATTGGTCTCGCCATCATCTCGCCTGCGTACTACCGCTATATCTACCGCGACGGCTTGCAGAAGTTCGTGCGCTATGCCCAACAAGTGTGGGGCGTAGAAGACCACGGTCAAGGCGACGAAGCGATTGCTTTGGAAGGCATCAACCGTCTAGAGGCATTCATCGCCGAGCTGGGTATCCCTGCAACCTTGCGTGAAGTAGGTGCTACAGAAGAGATGTTGCCACTTATTGCCAACTCCACCATTCCAGGTGGCGGTTACAGACAACTCAATGCAGAAGACATTTTGGCAATCCTCAAAGCCTGCTATTAATCCTCCCGTAACATACAACAACAATGCACAAGCCCCAAAGCTTGTGCATTGTTTGCTTTTATTTACTTAAGATTCAGCGGACGAACGAAAGCGTTACTCGGGGCCCCCACGAGCTTCGTGAGCGAGTGGGGAAAGGAGAGACGGCGGCAACCTCAACGAGCTATGCGAGTTCATTGTTGCAAGCCTGTTTCGACGAAGCGGTGGCAATTTATTACGGAGTACTTCTATAGCCTCCCTTATAGGGAGGTTTGGAGGGTCCAAGATTTATTTAGATTTCTCGCCGTTAGGCGTAGGAGCTTCTCAATCGCTCGTTACTTCCCCACAAACGCTCTCTCCAAGCTCTGCGAGATATTGATCATATAGTCGCCCATATGCTCGAGCTCGTTGATAATATCAATATAATATACGCTTGTTTGGTAGTTCTTGTCGTTGTCCTCCAACGCCTCAATCTCCGCCTCACGCAATTCATTGCGTAGCGTATTGATTTGCTCCTCTGCTTGATATGCATTAGCAATACTGCTCAATGTACCTTCATGTGCCGCAGTCAGGTTGGCAATCATCACCTCGTACGCGTTGTCCACTTTCTCCAACATCAGGTTGATATTGTCAATCGTCTCTGCGCTAAAGGTCTTCTTATGCTCATTGCGACGGCTGAGCATACGGCTAATCGCCTCGCCACTATCGCCCAAGGACTCCAACTCGCCGATAATCTTGTACATTGCCTTGATCTTCATGCTCGTTGCCTCGCTAATATCGCCTGCGGATACGCCGTTGAGGAAAGCAGCAATCTCATACTCTATACGATCACTTATTTCCTCGTATTTCACCAACTTCTCACGTAGTTCATCAAAGTGCTTTGCGTCCGCAGAGATTGCCTGTTTGGCATAACCCAATCCGTTGCGAGAGATTTGTGCAAAGTGAATAATCTCATCAAACGCCTGCTCTGCAGCCAACTCTGGCGTAGCCAAAGGACCAGCAGATATATACTTCAAACGGAATGGCTCTTTGTCTTGGCTCTTTGGTTTGATGATCCAAACTACAGCTTTCTCAATCAACTTGATAAACCAAATGAGAATCAGCGTATTGATGGTATTGAATAGCGTGTGCAACATACTCAATCCGTACAAGGCTGCTGTACTGGTTTCAACACTACCCTCAACTACTGCAAAGCCGTCTGCTGCTGGGTTAGGGAAGCCAAAGAGCTCAATTATCTTACCCACGAGAGCGGTAAATGGCTTGAACAATATTAGGGCCCAAATCACGCCAAACACATTGAAGATGGTGTGTGACATCGCTGCACGTTTAGCTTGAGTATTACCCACCGATGCTGCGATATTCGCTGTGATGGTTGTACCGATATTCTCACCCAACACCATCGCGCAAGCCATATGGAAAGGTATCCAACCCATGCTAAGCATGATCAGCGTGATAGCCATGGTGGCAGAAGATGATTGCAGCACCAATGTCAAGACCGTACCGAATGCCAAGAACAGCAATACCGAACCAAAGCCGTGACTTGCCCAAGTGGTTACAAACTCCAGCACTTGTGGCGTCTCACGCAAATCTGGTACGGAGTTCTTCATGAAGGACAAACCGAGGAACAAAAGCGAGAAACCTACAATCAACTCGCCTATATTCTGGCGTTGGTTCTTCTTCGAGTTAGAGAACAGGAAGCCAAAGAGCATCATGGGCACTGCCAAGATAGAGATATCCGCTTTGAATCCCAACCATGCTACGAGCCAAGCGGTAACGGTCGTACCAATATTCGCACCCATGATCACGCTGATGGCTTGTGCCAAGGTCAGCAGACCCGCGTTCACGAAGCTCACCACCATGACCGTGGTCGCGGATGAGGATTGAATAACGGTTGTCACGCCCAGACCTGTCAGCACACCTTTGGCTGGGTTAGAGGTCATAGCAGACAGGAAACTGCGCAGTTTATCGCCTGCGGCTTTTTGAAGTCCAGAGGACATAAGATTCATTCCGTAGAGGAACATTCCAAGCGCTCCCAGGAGCGTAAAAATCTGTAAAATTCCCATAAATATGTTATAATTGTTTTATTGATCGCTTCGCTGTTAGATCGCTCATTGCATTCGCTGAAGATTGTTCGCATTGCTCACTGTAGTGCGCTTCGTTGTAGTCTACAGGGCTTCGCCCGATCTACAGCCACTTTAGTGGCGATCTACCATCTACAAGCGCAGCGATCTAACTTCTTTCTTTCAAATTCTGTGCAAAAGTACTATGATATTGTTATATGAGTATGAAGAATATGTTAAGAAATTGTTAAATCTACTTAGTTGCCTTCTTGATATTTTCTAAAAAATACTTTTTATTAAGATTACTTTCCCTTGTACCTTATATATATGCTTCGAGTAAAAGACCAAGGACGAACCTAAGACAAACCAAGGATGAACCTAAGAACGCCGAAACTCAAAAAAGGCTGTTTGTTAAGATTGCCGTCTCTTTTACATCTCTTATACCTTGCCTCATTCCACCGACCGACGACCGAGAGAACACCGAGAGAAGAGCGCATCAACTCCCCGTGACACAAAAGTGACTTTTGTTAAGATTCAATAGACCTTTAGTTATAATTGGTATATTTTTTGTCATAATAATGAACGATTACCAATGATCGGTGTATGCGGTAGTGAGAGTGCACTCGAATCCGAATAATAATCGCAAATAAAATTACAAAATGAAACGCAAAACTATTATTACAGCCACCATAATTCTTTTACTTGGTGGTATTGGAACTCTTCAAGCCTTCACTGCATTGGAGCAAGAAGAACCGCAAGAGATACGCGGTATAATCGTGGACAAGCACGATAGCATCTGGTACGAAAAACAGCAACGCTTATGGCTACAGAAAGCAGAAACTAACCCCACAGACGAGTATGCCTGGCAACAAGCCTTTGAGGCAGCGCGTTATGCAGACATGTTTGCTGAAGACTGGGGACGCACCCAACGCAAACAGGCTATTCTCGATAAGATGAAAGAGAATATTCCTAATTCGTTCACTTATAATCTCTGCATGTACATGACTGAAATAGCCGTTCGTGGTGGTAATCCAGACCAGTATGCAAAGCAAGCCCTGCAACTAATGCCTGAGAACATTGCCCGCAAAGATGCGGAAGTGTTAATTTCATATCTTTGGATGACTGGTAAAACCTTAACAAAAGGAAAAACTCTTAATGCGGAACAGAAACACCTAACTAAGTTTGCTCAATACCTCTACACAACAAACGCCTATCCGTCCTATTTATTGCGTTATACCTATAACTCGCTGCAAGGCATGGAGGAAAACGCCATCTATTTTGTTAATGGCGATGTACCCGGATATACATCTTTGGTCATTCAAGAAGCGCTCAACCAACATACAGACAAAATCATTGTTCCTGTATCTCTCCTTTTTGTAGATACTTACCGCAAAGCCCTGTGCGACTTCCTGGGTATCAAAGATTTTGAGGTCAAGAAAGAGTACACCGCAATGGATGATTATTTCCAAGACATTTTAGAGCATATTATTGATAATAGCAAACGCCCTATTTATTTCTTCCCAACAGATAGCTATCCCGAAATAGATTCCTTTAAGAAGAATCTATATAATGAGGGACTTGCATTTCGTTATAGTACGAAGCGTTACGATAATATGGCTATTGCAAAACATAATGTCGAAAAGAAGTATAACCTGCAATATATCACAGAGCCGAACTTTGTTTACGAAGAACAATGGAAGGGAAGCGAGCGCATTCAACTCAATTATGTAGTTATGCTTGCACCAGTTGTCAAGAGCTACAAGGAAAGCGGTGATACGCTTCACGCTGATCAATTGATGCGATCATTAATATCTGCCGTGGTACAAACATCCTTGCCAGATGAGGAGAAAGTGAAATACATTAATCTCCTAAACGACAAGCAGAAATGATATTCTCATTATTTACAAATTATAAATCAACATCAGACGAACAACTCATGAAGCGTGTTCGTCTGATGAACGATGAAAAAGCCTTTAACGAGTTACATCGCCGATATGCGCGATTATTGCAAGGATTTTTCTTTCGTCGATTAGGAGGGGATGAACAACAAGCAGCAGACTTACTACAAGAAACTTTTGTACGAGTGTGGACATCACGTACATCATATTCAGCAAGTCAACCATTCCGTACTTGGCTTTTTTCTGTAGCCTATAATCTATGCAAGAATACCTACCGCAGCAACCAACGTAAACAAGCATATTTAGAGTCATTATCCACTGAAGAACCTATCGAAGAAGAGACGACAACGATTCAACTTGATGCCGTCACCTTTGACCAAGCATTGCAACAAGCACTATCTCGTTTAGACGAATCACAACAACTATTATTTGAATTACGATTTACGCAAGAGTTAACGGTTCCCGAAATAGCAGTAATTATTGGTGTACCAGAAGGAACAGTCAAGTCACGCCTACACACACTAACTAATCATCTACGACTAAAATTAAAAGATTATGAATAATACATTTGAA
>JAFYSK010000024.1 GCA_017559385.1 Paludibacteraceae bacterium
CAATGCTCGTCACGCTACTAGGAATGTCTATGGAGGTAAGGGACTTGCAATCAGAGAAAGCCTCCTCTCCAATGCTCGTTACGCTAGCAGGGATGGTAATAGAAGTCAGCGCCTCGCAACCAGCGAAAGCATTATATCCAACGCTCGTGACACCTTCTTGGATAGTGACAGATTTTAGCGACTTGCAACCATAGAAAGCCCTATCTCCAATGCTCTTGATGCTATTGGGGATAGTTACGGCAGTCAGTGCTTTGCAATCTTTGAACATCTTCTCTCCAATGCTCGTTACGCTATTAGGGAGAGGTATAGAAGTTAGCGACTCGCAACCCTCGAACGCACTCTCCCCAATGTTCGTTACGCTATTGGGGATAGTTACGGCAGTCAGTGCTTTGCAATCTTTGAATGCCTTATATCCGATCTTTGTCACCCGTTCAGGGATGGTAATGGATGGTAGCGATGAGCAACCTCCGAAAGCCCAATTTCCTATGCTTGTTACACCCTCTGGGATCGTGATAGAGGGCAGAGAAGAGCAGTTGCGAAAAACACCATCCTCAATGCTCGTTACGCTATTAGGGATGGTGATAGATGTTAAACCGCTTAGACCATAACAAAGATATGCAGGTATTGATTGTACATTGCTGCCTAATGTGAAACTGGTTATGCTACTTAATCCATGAAAAGGAGGATAGTAACTACCTTCTGAATTTTGATCTATCGCGCAATTGGTTGCATTCCATTGAACGGATTGCAAAGCGGTGCATCCTTGGAAAGTTCCACCCAGTCCAATACTCTTAACGCTCGCGGGGATGGTCACCGATTTCAGCGATTCACTATCCGCGAACGCCGCTCTTCCTATGCTCGTTACGCCCTCTGGAATCGTCACAGATATCAATCCAGAGCAATTATAGAATGCGTAATCTTTAATCTGCTTAACGGAACTTGGAATTACCAGATTCTTCACTTCCTTGCCTGCAATCACCAATTTGCGAGGATTGTAACATTTTCCCTCTCTTAGTTTTAAGTTAATGGATGATTTGCAATATTCTTCAATACTATTGGCAGTAATAATAATAGTCAGGTCGTTGCAATCTTTATCAATAATCTCATTTCCCAGCGTCTCCACGGTGCAAGGAATAGTCAAGGAAGTGAGCCTAGTGCACCAGAAGAACGCATTCGATGCAATGCTCTTTACACTATTAGGAATGGTTACAGATGTCAAACTAGTGCAAGCACCGAATGCACATGATCCAATATACCTTACACTATTAGGTATAGTGATAGATTTCAACCTGATGCATGTACCAAAAGCCAATTCTCCAATACTGGTCACACTATTAGGTATAGTGACACTCTCAACACCTGTATCTTTGAAGAATGCCTCTTCCCCGATTGCTACTACTTTAAATGTACGACCATTGTAAGTAACCGTTGATGGTATCTTAATTTGCCCAGAATATTCACTATATCCACTGGTTACCTCTACATGTTTGTCATCAAGAAAATTGTAATATATACCATATTGCTTAAAATCATACGCCCACAGGCTAGTCGTTGCCACCAGGGCCAGAAGAATAGCCAGAATCTTTTTCATGATGAGTATTTTTTATGCTTAATATCCTAGTTCCTTTACCGCTTTTTGTGCTTCAGCATGACCCAGCTTGGCCGCTTTGTAGTACCATTTGAGCGCTTCGGCATGATCCTCAGCTACGCCTAGACCGTAATAATACATATTACCCAACTGATATTGTGCATGCGTATTACCTTGTTCAGCCGATTTGTTGTACCATATAAGTGCTGCAGCATAATCTTGTGCTACGCCTCTGCCTTCATAGTACATATTACCCATGTTTAATTGCGCATCCGCATTACCTTGCGCAGCGGCTTGGCGATACCATTTAGCCGCTTCGGCGTAATCTTGTGCTACGCCTTGGCCAGAGTAGTAGATATAGCCCAGATAATATTGTGCAGGAGCGTTATCTTGCTTAGCTGATTGGAGGAACCATTTGGCCGCTGTGGCATAATCTTGTGCTACGCCTTGGCCAACAAAGTACATGCAACCCAAATTGTATTGCGCAAATGGATTGCCTTGCTTGGCTGCTTGGTGAAACCATTTAGCCGCTTCGGTATAATTCTGTGCTACGCCTTGGCCAACATAATACATCGTGCCCAATTCTAGTTGCGCATATACATTACTTTGCATAGCTGCTTGGCGATACCATTTGGCTGCTGCGGCATAATCTTGTGCTACCTCTTTGCCATGATAGTACATATAGCCCAATGTGAACTGTGCGTTAGCATTACCTTCTTCTGCTTTTTGGAGCATGGTATTATAATCCACAGCAAAAATTGGAGTGGCAATGATTAGTACGAGAAGAACAGCCAGAATCTTTTTCATGATGAGTATTTTTTTTGTTAATATGATTGTGTTGAGAAATTTTGCGAGCAAAATTAGTAATTTTCTCTGACATATGCAAAAAAAATCGCCCCGAAGAGCGATTTTTTTGTTTAATTCTTCCTTGCGTTGTACGATTCGATGGTTTTGGACTGTATGATCACGGCCGTATCTCCCCGTGTGAGGGACTTGCTTTCGGTGGTGATGGTCCGGGTGACATTGCAAGAAGTCAGTCCCAGTGCCATAGCAACGGCTGTAGCGACAGCCACTGCCAGGTACTTGATCGCCTTCGTGAGGCGTTGTTTTTGAATATCGGTTAGTTTCATAATTGTTTGATTTTAGATCGTTCGCTTTGCTCACTGAGAGACCGTTCGTTACACTCACTGAGTGACCGTTCACTTCGTTCACTGAGGGACCGTTCGCTTACGCTCTCTGAGGGATCAATGAGTCTCTCAGGGCTTTAGCCCGGTCTCTCAGCCGAAGGCGGTCTGTCTTGTGAAAAGTTTTAAGAGTTTTAAAGGTAAATTAGCTCCTACGCCTTCGGCGAGAAATCTTATTAATCTCTTATATCTGCGCTTGTGCCTCGCTTCTTTCCTAGTGCTCCGCAATAGATTGCCACCGCTCCTGCGTATACTCGTCGCTGAATCTTAATTACCATGCGGATGCATAAGTTTATAATGGTTCTATTATCTCCTAGCCCTTCGGGCAGAAATCTTATTAATCCTATTTTATCTGCGCTATAGCATGCGCCTTTTCCATTGTACTCCGTAATAAATTACCACCTCTCCGCGTATCACCTCGAGTGATACTTGTGCGATGAATCTTATTAATGCAGCGGTACACATTCTTTGTAGTGCTATACGATTGGCAGTCGATACTTGCTTTATTTGTTGAGATTCAGTGAGCTTTTATCGCGGAGCGATGATTAGTCATAGCGTAGCGTCATGACGCAAAAGCGAACGGTGGCAATCCATTTCGGAGAACCCTATAATCTTGCTTGCAAGGGATCTTTAGCAAATAAGATTTATAAGATTTCTTGGCGCCTAGCGCCATAGGAGCTATATCCAATCACCTTATCACCTTATCGCCTATAACCGATATCCTATAGCCTATAGCCCGAAGGGCGGTCGCAACACAGCAATCTGAGGTGCAAAGGTACGATAAATTTGCGAAATGTGCAAGAAAATGGCAGAAAGTTTGTGGTAAATCTTGCGTACTTCAAAAAAAAGTAGTACTTTTGCCCCGAAATTAGAAAATCAAGACAATATGTTAAAGGATATTTTATCAATTACAGGCAAGCCAGGACTCTATAAATTGGTGAATCGTGGCAACAATATGTTGATCGTTGAATCATTGCTAGATGGCAAACGCATGCCTACCTACTCACGCGATAAAATCGTTTCACTAGGCGAGATATCTATGTACACCATGGGTGACGATATCGCACTCAGCGAAGTATTGACCAAACTAGGCGAGAAAGAAGGACTAAAAACTGCATCTATCGACCCTAAAAAAGCAGATAACGATCAATTGCGCGACTTCTTTGGTGAAGTACTACCTGACTTTGACCGCGACCGCGTATATCCAAGCGATATCCGCAAATTGATCCAATGGTATAATATCCTAATTGGCGCTGGTATTACCGATTTCACCGTAGAAGAGGGAGAAGAACTTGCCGTAGAAGAAGTAAAGCAAGAGGTGAAAAAAACAGCTCCAAAGCAACAAGTTAAAACACAAAAAGCTGCCGCCACATCAGCTAGAACAGGCGTCGGCTCTAAAAAAGGTTGATCCTTCAGGATATCATCAATATCATAGAATCTGTAGCTCCCTTGAGTTACCAAGAAGATTGGGATAATTCGGGACTGCAGGTGGGTGATCGCAATGCAGAAGTACATGCAGCATTGTTGACGGTAGATGTAACAGAATCTGTCGTCAATGAAGCTATTACTCTGGGTTGCGATTTGATTGTATCTCATCACCCACTACTGTTCCGCGGACTAAAACAAATAACCGGTTCTACCCCACAAGAACGATGCGTGCTGAAAGCTATTCAACATGGTATAGCCATCTACTCAGCACACACATCCATGGACTGCTGGCTACACGGCGTCAGCGGCAAAATAGCCGATAAACTGGGCGTACAAAACTATCGCATCCTGGTGGAGAGCCAAGAGAATGTAGGTTTGGGCGTCATCGGTCAGCTACCAGAACCCATGAGCGTTGAGCAACTGGTGGCACATGTGGCACAAGTGTTTGGCATAACAGAAGGTTTGCGCTATGTGGTGGGTAAACAAGATAAGGTGCAGAAGATAGCCATCTGCGGCGGCGCAGGAGCCGACCTGGTAGAGGCGGCCATACAACAAGGAGCAGATGCCTATGTGTCGGCCGACTTTAAGTACCACGAACTGCAAGCTGCTAGCGGACAAATAACCGTGGTGGATATGGATCATTGGGTAAGCGAACACTACACCCGAGAGATATTTGAAGAACTGCTATCGGGACACATCACAACGCATGTGGCAAAAACCGATATGAGTCCGGTAGAATACTGGGTATAGGCGGGCCCTATGGGTTGTTTTAGTCGCAGCTAAAGCTGCTGTTTTAAAGGTAGGCTAGTTGGACTAGTAGTACTAGATGGGCTAGATACACTAGAACCTTTAAAACCCCTAAAACCTTTAAAACTTTTAAAACTTTATAAACATATGGCAAAGAAAGAAGAACAAATCTTGAGCGTGGAAGATAAATTGCGCGCTTTGTATGAATTGCAAACTGTGGACACCAAGATCGATGAGTTGCGCATCTTGGCTGGTGAGTTGCCACAAGAAGTAAAAGACATGAGTGATGAGGTAGAAGGCCTCAAAACACGTCTTGTTAACATCGAGAACAACATCAAAGAGTGTGAAACCGGTATCTCAGAACACCGCGTACGCATCGAGAACGCTAACGCAGCTATCTCTCGCTACAAAGAGCAACAAAACAACGTACGCAACAACCGTGAGTACGACAATCTCAGCAAAGAGATCGAGTACCAAGAGTTGGATATCGAAGCATCACAACGCAAGATTCGCAACTTCACTACCGAACTAGAGAACTACCAATCTGAAAAGAGCAAAACGATCACAGATATCGAAGATCGTACCGTAGATTTGAACCAAAAACGTAGCGAACTCGACGCCATCTTGTCAGAAACCAAAGAGCAAACCGAGAAGTTGATGCTTCGCGCTGCAGAATTGGAGAAACATATCGAGGATCGATTGGTAACCGCCTTCCACCGTATTCGTAAGAACGCACGCAACGGATTGGCAGTAGTGAAAGTAGAGCGCGATAGCTGCGGCGGTTGCCACAGCAAGATCCCAGCTCAACGCCAATTGGATATCCGTCTGCGCAAGAAAATCATCGTTTGCGAGTTGTGCGGACGCATCTTGGTTGACCAAGAGATTGATAGTAAGAAGTAGTGGGCAGCGGAGCTGCTAGTTTAGGGGACGCGCCAGAGGCGCTACTGTTTAGGGTTTAGTGGAGAGGAGGAGTCATAGCTCCTACTCGCTGCGCTCGAGAAATCTTATAAATCTTATTTACAAGGTTCACTTGCAAGCAAGGCTATAAGGTTCTCCGAAATAAATTACCACCGCTCCACATTTTGGGAACATCCAAAATGTGACCGCTGAATCTTAACTGCAACGACTCGCCAAAGAGAGAGAGGGACTATAGCCGAACTAGGAGAACTAGCCGGACTAGTGGGCGAGAGGAGGCGAGGAGGCAAAGAAACAACTCCTGAACTCCTGAACTTCTGAACATTCGCTAGCGAATAATCGTTCGAACGAAGTGAGATAAGAACTTCTGAAACAAAAAAGCAGCACCCGAGAGGTGCTGCTTTTCTTGTATAGGATTGCGCGTAGTAACACTTATTTGAGACCCTTCTCTACCTGCTCACGCATATACGTCATCGCCTCGTTGATATCAGCAAACTGAGACAAATCAATAGGCTCACCTATATGCAAAGATGTATGGGCACCTGGGTTAACAAAAAGCTGCTTAGCAGGCATAGCCTGGTGGAAACCCTTGAGTGTGATAGGTACTACAGGAAGATTCAAGTCAACCGCAATCTTAAACGCACCCTGCTTAAAACGACCAATCTCACCCGTCTTGGTGCGAGTTCCCTCTGGGAAAATAACCGTAGAGATACCATCTACCAACTCGGCCTTGATATGATCCATGCTCTGGAGAGCTGCACGAGGATTACTACGATCAACGAAGATATGACCAGCCACCTTGCATGCCGTACCAACAAAAGGCACCTTGCGTATCTCCTTCTTCATCAACCACTTGAAGTTGTTAGGCAACCAACCATAAACAGCAAAAGCGTCCAAGAAAGACTGGTGGTTGGATACAAAAACATAGGACTGCTTAGGATCGACATGCTCACGACCCGTTACCTTGATAGGCACAAGCAAGAACCACAACACGGATCTAGCCCAAAGCACTTGGATCGTACGAGGCGCCTTGCCATTCTTCCAAGGAAAACACAAGATAGTGAAGACAGCCGTGAAAATAGTGGCTACAATAACCAACGGAAAACCTATCAGATATTGATAAAGGATGTAAAGAGGTTTCATGTTTGTTATACAGTTTTAAGAGTTTTAGGCGACAAGGTCGCGTTTTAAAAGTTTTAAGAGTTTTAAAAGTTTTAAAGGATCTAGCCCATCTAGTACTACTAGTCCAACTAGCCTACCTTTAAAACAGCAGCTTTAGCTGCGACTAAAACAGCCCGAAGGGCGATCGCATTAGAACTTAAGCTTATGCATAAAGCCACGATAGAGTGCACAGATGCGTCGGATCTCATCCCAGGTCTCATCAGGGAGTTTGGTACCAACGATTTCGACAATACGTCCCGCAGCAATCGTACCAATCTCACCGCAGCGGCGCAAGTCGAATCCATCGGATAGAGCATGCAAGAATCCACCAGCATACAAGTCGCCTGCACCGGTAGAGTCGAGGCAGGATGAAGTGATGGCGCCGATATGGTGCAACTGAGCACCCTGACGAACATAGGATCCACGTTTGCCCACCTTGACAACCGCTATATCACACTGTTGAGCAATATTCTCAACGGCCTCTTCAGGATTGAGATGCGTATAAGCAAAAGACTCGTCCTCGTTGGCAAATACAATATCTACATATTTATATATAAGGTCTTTGAGGAATTGATGATTCTCGTTGACCACATTATAGCTAGCCAGGTCCAAGGATACGGTACATCCCTGCTCCTTGGCTGTACGCAGGGCCGTTTCGATCAGATTGTGGTCTTGCACCAGGTAGCCCTCGACATGACAGATATCGTATCCAATGAATATCTCCTTGGTGATATCTTCAGCTCGCATATCCGCCGCAGCACCCAAATAGGTACAAAAAGTACGTTCTCCATCAGGTGTGATAAGCACAATACAGCAACCAGACATCAGGGAGGAAGTTAAAAGTTGGGGCTGAACATTATTCTTGAGCAGATCCTCGTGATAGAATCGTCCGACTTCGTCGTTACCAATCTTACCGATGAAGGCAGCTTTGCCACCAAGTTGAGCCACCGTGGCTACCGTATTAGAAGCACTACCACCAGCCACCATTTTTTTACGTACAGAAGCAAACTTGTTCTGAAGTTGTTCAAATTGCTCCGCATTGATGAGATTCATGCTTCCCTTAGGGAACCCAATCTCTCGGAGGTCACCTTCAGAGATTTGGAGCAAGATATCAGTCAAAGCATTGCCTAAACCTAAAATTTTCTTCATTTGTATGTGTTTTTGTGGATAATTAGTACGTTTTGGGGTTAAAAATCAAAAATTTTTGCAAAGATAGTAATTTTTTTTCAAAAAAACTTGCTCATATCAAAAAAAAGCAGTACTTTTGCACCCGCAATCGAAAAACAAGGGTTTTCGTTTGCAAAAAAATAATGCTTCCTTAGCTCAGTCGGTTAGAGCATCTGACTGTTAATCAGGGGGTCCAAGGTTCAAGTCCTTGAGGGAGCGCAGGTGTGATAGTCAAAATGCTATCACACTTTTTTTTGTAAAAAAAAATATAAGGTATTGGAAATATCAAAAAAAAGTTGTACCTTTGCGCGATTTTATAGTATATAATGCACAAAACTTACAATATAAAATAAGTTTAACCCGAAATCCTTAACTATGGGTTAGCAAATACATGTTTAACAAGCTTAATTATTGACAAGAATGGGACTATTTTCGTTCACACAAGAGATTGCTATTGACCTAGGAACGGCCAATACCATTATTATCTGCGATGATAAGGTGGTAGTGGATGAGCCATCCGTAGTAGCCATTAGCAGTACAGACAGAAAGATGGTGGCTGTTGGCCGCAAAGCACAACAGATGATTGGTAAGGGAGGAACATTGATTCATACGGTACGTCCGTTGCGTGATGGAGTGATTGCTGACTTCTACGCGTGCGAGATGATGATTCGTGGTATGATCAAGATGATTCCAAAGCAGAATCGCCTTTTCAGCCCAAATATTCGTATGGTAGTATGTATACCATCGGGTAGTACTGAGGTGGAGATTCGTGCGGTACGCGATAGTTCGGAGCACGCTGGTGGTCGCGACGTATATATGATATACGAGCCTATGGCGGCAGCTATTGGTATGGGAATTGATGTAGAGAGTCCAGAAGGATGTATGGTGGTAGATATAGGTGGTGGTACTACAGAGATTGCCGTGATATCATTGGGTGGCATCGTGGCTAACAAGTCCATTAAGGTAGCGGGTGACGATTTGAATGCAGATATCGTGGATTACATGAGTCGCATGCACAACCTGCGTATTGACGAGCCAACGGCTGAGCGTATTAAGATGCAAGTAGGTTCTGCCTTGCCAGAACTGGAGGATGCTCCAGAAGACTATATGGTGATTGGTCCAAACAAGGTGACAGCGTTGCCAATGCAAGTGCCAATTAGCTATCAAGAGATAGCTCACTGTCTGGAGAAGAGTATTGCCAAGATTGAGAGCGCTATTCTGCAAGCCCTAGAGGCTACTCCACCAGAGTTGTATGCAGACATCGTGAAACGCGGTATTTACCTGACCGGTGGTGGTGCTCAGTTGCACGGACTAAGCAAGCGACTAACAGACAAGATTACTATTCAGTTCCATGTGGCAGAGGATCCATTGCACGCGGTGGCTCGTGGAACAGGAGTAGCACTAAAGAATGTTAATAACTTCGGTTTCTTGATACGATAAATGCGAAATCTATTAGATTTTCTACTACGCTATAACAACTTCCTAATATTCACGATATTGGAAGTTGTTGCGTTTATACTGATAGGCAATACCCATGAATATCAGCAGAGCACTATGTGGACTAGTGCCAATCGAATAGTGGCCGGTAGCAACAACATGAAGGCCTCGATATCAGAGTATCTATCCTTGCGCGAAGATAATTTGGCATTGATTGAAGAAAATGCCAAATTGCAAACTCAGATCATGGAGCTGAAGAACCTGCAAGAGCCTGCCAACGAACGCAAAAGCGAGTATGTGTATAGTCATCTGGCATGGAAATACACACCCGCCAAAGTGATTGATATCAGCACGAACAAACAACATAACTACCTGACTATCAACAAAGGATCACGCGATGGAATAGAGAAAGATATGGGTGTGATAAGTGCCAATGGACTGGTGGGTATAGTGAGTTCGGTAGCCGAGCAATACGCATTGGTAGTACCATTGATTCATACGGATATCAGTATCAGTTCTCGCATAAAGAGCAACGGACAAATAGGTGGTACCCAATGGAATGGACGGGACTATACCACCGTCAACCTGACGCATATCTCCAGACACATCAGCGTGAATGTAGGAGACACGATTGTTAGTAGCGGCCTAACTCCAGTATTCCCAGAAGGAATACCTATTGGTGTGGTGGAGAAAACAACGCTGAAGAAAACATCAGACTACCACACCACGAAAGTGAAACTATGCACAGACTACCGATCGCTGAAATATGTGCAAGTGCTGCACAATAAGAACAAAAAACACCACGACAATATATACTATGGAATGGATTAAGTTCGTACTAAAATCAATCATAATCATCCTGCTGCAAGTTACGCTATTTGATCGTCTTCAGATACAAGGCTGGGGCTATCCTATGGTGTATATCATACTATTGCTGAACCTGCCTATTCAACTGCCTAGATGGGTAGAGATACTGATTGGTGCGACAGTAGGTGTGGTGATTGATGTATGCAACAATTCGATTGGAGTGCATATGGCAACATGTACAGCGATTAGTTTTGTACGACCTATTCTGCTGAAACATGCCATCATAGATGTAGAGCGCATCAAAGGTGAGATCAATAGCCGAAGTATTGGTAGAGCCGAATATATCAAATGTGCAGTCATATTAACCCTGGCTCATCACTTCATGGTTTTTACACTAGAGGCATGGAGCTTGCAGAACTGGTGGTTACTGATCCTGCAGACCATCTTCAGTAGTATTATCACGCTGATAATAGTACTGGGATACGATATGCTAAAGTAAGAGAATGATTAACGATCAATATTACAATCGCAAGCATATAATAGCGGGCATAGCTATTGTCATTGTAGTGGTGTATATCATACGCCTCTTCTCGTTGCAGATTATTGATCAATCCACCAAAGAAAAAGCCGATAACAACGCTCAATTGCGCCAAACCATCTATCCTGCACGCGGACTGATATATGATAGGAATGGAGAGTTGCTGGTATCTAATCAGCCAATCTATGAGGTAACCATGATCGTCAATGAGCAGAAGAAGAAATACTTTGATACGATCGGATTTTGCAACGCACTGCGTATGGATTCTGCCGAATTTGGCATGCGCATGCGCAATATGACTGACCGGAAAAAGAATCGTGGTTACTCATCCTACAAACCGCAAGTATTCATCCAGAACCTGCAGCAAAAAGAGATTGCTAGGCTACAGCAAGAGAAGTACAAGTATCCTGGCATTGATATTAGAATACGCACAGTGCGCGACTACACCTATCCCATAGCCTCTCATATCCTAGGTGGTGTGGGTAAGGTGAACTATAATGATATGGAAAAAGACCCATACTATACCGCTGACGACTATTCGGGTCGTGAGGGTATAGAGCGCACCTATGAAAAGGCATTGAGGGGTGAAAAAGGCGTAGAGATCTTGATACGAGATGCCCGCGGAAGGATACAGGGTAAATACCTAGATGGAGCGCTAGATAGAGAAGCCATAACGGGTACAGATCTGCATTTGAGTATAGATAGATCCACTCAAGAGGTGGCCGAAAAACTGCTGAAGGGCAAGATAGGTAGTGTGGTGGCGATAGAACCCAAAACGGGCGAGATATTGGCCATGGTAAGTGCCCCATATTGGGATCCCCGAAAATTGGTGGGTCAGGAGCGATCAAAAAACTATCAAGCGCTGCTGAAAAACAAGAATAAACCATTGATGAATAGAGCGATCCAAGCGCAGTACGCTCCTGGATCAACATTCAAGGTGATAGAGGCCCTGATAGGCCTGCAGGAGGGCATTATAACAACCCACACCCAGTACCCATGCAACGGACAAGAATCCACTCCGATCAAATGTACACACGACCATGGTAGCCCCGTGACCGTAAAAGAAGCCATATCGCAAAGTTGTAACCCATACTTCTGGGCCCTGTTTAAGGACTTTCTGCAACAAGATGGTTACCAAGATGGACATGTGCTATTTAAAGAACATTTTGAGACATGGAGGACGGTCGTGACCAGTTTTGGTTTAGGTTCGCGATTTGAAAACACGGATATTCAGAATCAAGCCAAAGGATATGTACCTACCGTAGCCTTCTACAACAAGGCATACGGCAACAAGGGCTGGAAAGCCATTACGATACGCTCATTAGCGATTGGTCAAGGAGAATTACTAGCCACTCCATTGCAACTGGCCAATCAAGCTGCGGCTATCGCCAACAAGGGGTATTATATCACGCCACACTTCAATAGACACGACTCGATGAAACTGGATGTACACAACACATTGATTGATAAGAAACACTTTCAAGTAGTACACCAGGGCATGCTGGATGTGATGATAGAAGGAACAGGTAAATTCTACAATGTTCCTGAATTGCATATATGCGGTAAGACGGGAACCGTACAGAATCCGCACGGCAAAGACCACGCGCTATTCATTGGTTTTGCTCCACAGGAGGATCCACAGATAGCGATAGCCGTAGCCATAGAGAATGCTGGTTTTGGTTCGACATGGGCCTGCCCAATCGCCACCCTGGTGATGGAACAATATTTAACGGGCCAAATCAATCGCACAGACTTGTTTTATCAGTTAGCCAACACTAGTTTAATAGGACAATAAGCGTGAATAAGAACAGAAGTATCATATCGGGTTTGGATTGGTGGACAATTGGATTGTTCCTCGTCATTTCCATATTTGGTTGGCTGAATATATACGGTTCGAGTTTCACATTTGAACAGACAAGTATCTGGGACTTCTCGCATCGTGCAGGCAAGCAATTTATATGGATCATGACGGCCCTAGCTATGGGTACGATCATTGTGGCGGTGGAGGAAAAGATCTATGATATATTGGGATATATCTTCTATGGAGTAATGATTGTGTTGCTACTAATCACCCCGCTGTTGGCTCGAGATATTAATGGTTCGTTATCATGGATTAATATAGGTTCGGTCAGTTTGCAACCGGCCGAGTTTGCCAAGTGCTTTACGGCCATAGCGGTAGCTAAATACATGAGTAGATATGGCTACAGGGTACGAGATTTGCGCGATCTATTCGTGCCATTTGCCATCATAGGAGTACCTCTGCTGATTATCATGGTGGCTCAGCGAGATACAGGTTCGGCCTTGGTGTTTCTATCCTTCCTATTGGTATTCTACCGCGAAGGAATGTCGGGATACGTACTGCTGTGGGGAGTAATAAGTATATTGTTGTTTGTAGTAGTAATACGCTTCTGCGAGGTGGCAGTACCATGGGGTATAGGTAATGTAGGAATACTAGTCAGCTCGCTGCTGATAGAGGCTATCACAGTGGGATTATTGATCTACAAAGAAAAAGATATACGCGCTACAATCATGATAGCGATTAGCACTATTGCCATATTCGCTATCGGATTGATCATGAATATATGGGTGAAGGTTAATTTCAACTATGTCAGCCTAGCTAGTTTGATAATGAGCGCTATTATCATGCTGTTTTTTGCATTTAGACAGCGCAGACGAAGCAGCTGGTGGATCGTAGCCTTTATCGTAGTAGAAACGGTGCTCTGTCAAGGTTTTGATGCAGCATTTAACAAAGTGCTACAACCCCACCAACGAACTCGTATAGAAGTGCTATTGGGAATTAAAGATGATCCGACAGGAGCTGGATACAACGTTAATCAGTCTAAGATTGCCATTGGTTCGGGTCAGTTCCTAGGTAAAGGATGGACCAAAGGAACGCAGACGGCATTGAAATTTGTGCCAGAGCAAGATACCGACTTTATCTTCTGCACCGTGGGTGAGGAATGGGGATTCGTAGGCTCGGCGGGCTTGCTGCTGCTGTATCTAGCATTAATCTTGCGCATCATCTATCTGGCCGAACGGCAACGGGATCGGTTTAGCATGATATACGCCTATTGCGTGGCTAGTATACTACTGATGCACGTAACGATTAATATAGGTATGGTACTGGGCTTATTGCCTGTGATTGGTATCCCATTGCCATTCTTTAGCTATGGCGGATCATCCCTATGGGGATTCACATTGCTGCTGTTTATATTGCTGCGACTAGATGCGGCACGCATCAACAAATTACACGCATAATCAGGATATGGCAGAACATAATATAGTAGGAAATATAGGGGAAGAGATAGCATGTCAGATGATGCGCAAAAAAGGGTTTCGCATAGCAGAAACCAATTGGCGATTTGGACACCTAGAGATGGATATTATAGCGATTAATCGCCGTAAAATAGTCTTTGTGGAGGTGAAGACTAGAACATCAACTTTCGGCAACAAACGCGCCGAAGAATACGTGGATGAGCTGAAAAAACGAAGAATGGTAGCAGCAGCTAATGCGTATATCAAAATGAATCAGATAGAACAAGTTCCACGTTTTGATATCATCGGATTGATCATGAATCCTTTAACGCACGAGATAATAGAAAGTACACATTTGGAAGATGCCTTTGATCCAGCGGTTAGAACCATAGGCAAAAGCACCTTTAGCGGAGAAGACCGATGGCATCATAGACGCAAAACAATAGGCGGGAAAAGATAAAGTATTGATTATATGGAATTTAAATACGATATTATTGTTGTAGGTGCAGGACATGCTGGTTGTGAAGCAGCCAGTGCTGCTGCTCGTATGGGTAGCAAGACATTGCTCATCACGATGGATATGAATAAGATCGGTCAGATGAGTTGTAATCCTGCTGTAGGAGGAATTGCTAAAGGTCAGATAGTCAGGGAGGTAGATGCTATGGGTGGACAGATGGGTATTGTGACTGATAGGAGCGCTATCCAGTTTCGTATGCTGAATCGTAGCAAGGGTCCTGCCATGTGGAGTCCGCGTAGTCAGAGCGATAGAAAATGCTTTATAGAAGAGTGGGTAAAGATACTGACAACGATGCCCAACCTAGATATTTGGCAAGATACAGTGATGGAGTTGTTGATCAAGGATGGCCAAGTGCACGGAGTAAAGACATTGTTGGGTGTAGAGATGCAAGCAAAGGCTGTGATTTTGACCAATGGAACATTCCTGAATGGCTTGTTACATTTTGGTAAAACGCAAATAGAAGGCGGTAGAATAGCCGAGCCTAGTAGTTTTGGTATAACCGAACAACTGCGTGAACTAGGTTTTGCCACAGATAGAATGAAGACGGGTACGCCAGCGCGTGTGGACAAGAGAAGTATAGATTTCGCACAAATGACAGAGCAATTAGGCGACAATGATAATCATCAGTTCTCGTATTTAGACACAGTAAAGCGCGAACTGAAGCAGATGAGTTGTTGGATCACCTACACGAATGAGCAGACGCATGATGTATTGCGTAGCGGATTGGCAGATTCGCCATTATACAATGGACAGATTCAGAGTATAGGTCCAAGATATTGTCCTAGTATAGAGACGAAGATTGTGACTTTTGCGGATAAGGACATGCACCAACTGTTCTTGGAACCAGAGGGAGTGGATTCGAATGAGTACTATATCAACGGATTTTCCTCTTCCCTACCCTGGCAAATCCAATGGCAAGCCTTGAAGACAGTGAAGGGTTTAGAGAACATAGTTCTCTACCGTCCAGGATATGCAATAGAATACGACTTTTTTGACCCTACTCAGCTGTTGCATACATTGGAGACCAAGAAGGTGAAGAATCTCTTCTTTGCGGGTCAGATTAATGGTACAACGGGATATGAAGAAGCAGCTGGCCAAGGACTGGTGGCGGGTGTGAATGCCCACCAAAACATCACAGGAGGAGCGCCATTTACCTTGGCACGCGACGAGAGCTATATAGGTGTGTTGATTGATGATTTGGTGAATAAGGGCGTGGATGAGCCATACCGAATGTTTACCTCAAGAGCAGAATATCGCATCTTGCTTCGCCAAGATAATGCGGATGCTCGACTGACAGAGAGAAGTTATGAGATGGGGTTGGCAGATGATTACCGCATGAACTTGCTCAAGAACAAACAAGCGGGCGAGCAAGCCTTAACAGAGATGCTGCGCACCACTTCGGTTAAGGCAAAGGACATCAACGGATATCTAAACCAAATGGGCTATGGCGACTTGCAGCAGACCTGCAAATTGATTGATATTGTAGCTCGTCCGAATGTAACGATTATGGGATTGGCCGAAACATTGCCAGAGTTGAGAGAGCAGATAGAAGCACTAGGGGCCAGAAAAGAGGAGATAGTGGAGAGTACGGAGATTAATATCAAATACAAGGGATATATCGAACGAGAGAAACTAGCTGCAGACAAGCTGCACCGACTGGACAATATCCGATTGCCAAAGGATTTTGACTATAACAGCGTGCAATCATTAAGTACAGAAGCCAGACAAAAACTCAGTAAAATACAACCCTCTACGATAGGTGAAGCAAGTAGAATACCTGGCGTAAGCCCTAATGATGTAAGCGTATTGCTGGTGCTGATGGGGAGATAATGGTTTCGTGTTTAGTAAATTGTTTCACGTGGAACATTCGCAGAAAAAATAAAATCATATAAAAAACAATGAAGCAAGAAGAAGTGCTCGCGGCGATTCGCGACGTAAAAGACTTTCCTGTACCAGGAATCATTTTTAAGGATATTACTACTGTGTTGAGTAATCCAGAGTATCTGAAATGGATGAAAGATGAGATTGTAAATCTGTACAGAGCTTATGGAATTACCAAGGTAGTAGGTATAGAATCTAGAGGATTTATCTTAGGTCCAGCAGTAGCTATGGATTTGGGTGCAGGTTTTGTGCCTGTTCGCAAACCAGGTAAACTGCCAGCAGAGACCATAGAAGTAAGTTATGCAAAAGAGTATGGTATAGATACGATTCAGATACACGCTGACGCATTGAATGAGAATGACGTAGTGCTTTTGCATGATGACTTGTTGGCTACAGGAGGATCAATGGCTGCTGCATTAGAGCTAGTAAGAAAGTTCAATGTAAAGAAGGTGTATATCAACTTTATTATTGAGTTGGAATTCTTGAACGGCAGAAAAACTATTGGCGACGATGTAGAGATTAGCAGCTTGATGAGTTGCTAAGAAAGGAAAAAAGAACTAAGAACAAGGAGCAAAGACAAATTAGTAGTGGTGAAAATAAACGCTGCTGATTTGTGATTTGCTCCGATTTTATCGGAAGGCATGTCTAAAAATCCGCATATACAGGAGATACTTCGTCGGTTGCCAGAAGAGCCGGGGGTGTACCAATACTTCAACGAAGTAGGGGAAGTGATATATGTGGGTAAGGCAAAGAACCTGAAACGTCGGGTTAGTAGTTACTTTCATAAGGAGCAGGATCGGTATAAGACCAAACTGCTTGTTCAGAGCATAGCGGATATCAAATATATCGTAGTAAAAAGCGAACAAGACGCATTTTTGCTAGAGAACAACCTAATCAAGCAATACCAACCTCACTATAATATTTTGCTAAAGGACGGCAAGAGTTATCCGAGTATTTGTATTACGAGAGAGGAATATCCTAGGATATTTAAGACTAGGAAGATCATTAAGGGCATAGGAGATTACTATGGTCCTTATACTTTTGGCTATACACTGGACTTGGTTTTGGAGTTAATACATAAGCTCTACCCTATTCGCACATGCGCAATGCAGATGAATAAAAGTAGCGTTGAAATGGGGAAATATCGTGTGTGTTTGAAGTATCATCTGGGTAACTGCTGTGGTATATGCGAGGGTAAAGTAAGCCGAGAGAAGTATTTGGAATATATAGAATCGGCTCGTAAGATCATCAAGGGTGATGCGCAAGAGATCAGCAAGCAGATAGAGGCAGAAATGATGAAAGCGGCTCTGGGGATGCGTTATGAAGAGGCGGGGCGAGTGAAAGAAAAGCTCGAATTGATCGAGCAATTCAAGAGTAAAACGGTGATTACGAACTCGCATGCAGGCGATGTGGATGTATTCGGATACGATGAAATGGGCCAAAATGTGTATATCAGTATGCTGCATGTGCATAACGGAAGTATTGTACAGGGGCAGACGATTGAGTATAAGAAGCAGCTAGACGAGACTAGAGAAGAGATTTTGGCGATGGGTATTTACGAATTACGCGAGCAATTGGGAAGTACAACCAAGGAGGTAATTGTTCCGTTTATTCCGGAGATAATTGATGAAAATTTGCAAGTGAATATCGCTTTGGGAGGTGATAAAAAGAAGCTGCTGGATCTAGCGATGCAGAATGTGCAGCAGTACAAGAAAGACCGGATTAAACAGGATGATAAGCTGAATCCTGACCAACGAGCTGCGCGTATCCTGGGTGGACTGCAAAGTTTGTTGGGTCTGCCTACCCTGCCGATGTGGATAGATAGTTTTGATAACTCGAACACACAAGGTAGCAATGCGGTGGCAGGTTGTGTGGTATTTAAGAAAGCACGCGCGTGCAAGAGCGAGTATAAGAAATATGAGATCAAGACGGTAGTTGGTCCAGATGACTATGCGAGTATGCGTGAGGTAGTCAGGAGACGATATACTAGATTAGTGGAAGAGGGCAGTGCCCTACCCGACCTGATTATTGCCGACGGTGGACTGGGTCAGATGGGTGCTATTCGTGAGGTAGTGGAAGGAGAGTTAGGTTTGCAAATTCCGATAGCGGGATTGAAGAAAGATAACAAGCATAGGACGAATACCCTACTCTATGGTGAGCCCGCTAAGGAGTTTGGCATGAAAGTGACGGACGAGATCTTCCGTCTGATGGTGGAGATACAGGATGAGGTGCACAGATTTGCTATCAGTTACCATAAAAAGAAGCGAAGTAAGGCTCAAACAAAGAGCGAACTAGATGATATTCAGGGAGTTGGCTCAATTACAAAGCAAAAGATACTGCAACGCTTTGGCTCCGTGGCGCGTGCTAGAAGCGCGAAATTGGAAGAATGGATTGATTTGCTCGGAACTCGCTCAGGGACAAAGATTTACGAGCATTTTAATGGCAAAATAACGCCCTGAGAATTGAATATTTTTGATGAGCGTGGAACAAGATACAGGCAAAATGATGTGTTTTAGAGGAAAATTTTGCTCCTACTCGCTACGCTCGAGAAATCTAAATAAATCTTATTGCAACGACTCTGATTTTATTGCTACCGCTCCTTCGCTTTCGCTCCGTGCGCTGAATCTTAAGTAAATCTAGCGGTAAACGATAAAGTAAAAAAATTACAGTCGTTTGTAATATTTTCTTTTTCTCATTTGTCTAATGGGTGTAGTCGCAAAGAAGCGACAGAAAACGATTTGTTAAACTTATTAAATTTTAGTATTATGTACGCAACCATTATTGATGAATTAGTGCCCCTATTTGGAATGTTGTTACTTTTTGGTGGAATACCTGCAATTATTTTGACAGGTGTGATTATGTATCTCAAAAACCGCCGTCACAAAGTGGAGGAACATAGCAAACTCATCTCTCAAATGATTGAGAAGAGTGAAGGTGCAAACATTGACTTCAAGGCTATGGCTGAGATGTTGAATGAGACGGACAGCAAAAAGAAGACCACCAAGATGGCAGTCTTGAAACACTTGGAGTATGGTGCACTTTGCTCATTGGTAGGATTGTTTGTACTCCTTTATGGCTTGTTCATCAACCCAATTAACAAGGCTGTAGTCATCGGAGGTTTGCTGCTGACTATTGGTGTGGCATTCTTAGTGATGTTCTTTGTGTCAAAGAATTATCTCAAGAAGGAGATTGAGAAAGAGGAAAAAGAACTTGCAGAAAAAGAATAAACTGCGTTTATCTGACTTTCTATTAAAGACAATTATTGTCAATTCAGGATATCTTTTGTTTAGGTTAGAGGAATGCGCTAGCGCATTGGTAACCCAAACAAAATGAAGAATTTTCGAGATTAGATCACTTGTTTTTCATAAATTAATGGATAAGCAGCAGTTTATTTCCGCCATTGGCGGCTTGCAGGAATCCCTTAGGCGGTTCCTGCTTGTGCTGACTCATGGTGATGAAGAACTGGCAAACGATCTGGCACAGGAAGCGATAGTGAAAGCTTATTTGCATTGTGCTACTTTTGAAGAGAAATCGGCTTTGCAGACATGGGTGTTTCGCATTGCCTACAACGAATACCTAAACGAACAGAATAAGTACTGGAATACCCATCGTGTGGCAGTAGAGAACTATGAAAGCGTTGATACGGAAGTAGCCACCGAACAGCCAGATGCGGCATTTCGCTATGAGCCACTATATCAGGCTATTAACCAGCTACCAAAGCAAGAGAAAGCCGTGGTGATACTGTATTATCTGGAAGAAAAAAGCATTCGAGAGATTAGCAAGATCACTGAAATATCAGAGGGCAGTGTTGCGGTGATGCTGTTTAGAGCCAGGAAGAAGCTGAAAGCTATTTTGAGTAAAGAATAAGGAACAAGGAACCAAGAACAAAGACTAAAATGATGCTAACAATAAAAACCAAGATAAGTAAGCGTTTGCGTGCGAGTGCTCCGCAAGTAAAAGATAATGAAGCGTTTATGGCGGATACGATTCGTCAGATTGATCTTATGCCATCGCCTAGTAGTGAGTTGCAAGAGAGTTTGCGAAGATATACGATGATGGAGCGATTGGCCATGCGAATGGATGGTGCTCGTTGGTTGCTGGTTGGCGGTGCTGGTAGTGTGGCTGTTGGATATGCTGTTTTTAGCCATTTAGAGGCGATCTTGGGTGCTATTTCGGCGTTGATGGTGGTATAAGTTACTGCCATAAAAGGTGATTTGATGATAAAAAAATGCACTCGAATTGAGTGCATTTTTATTTTACTAAACCTATTTAAAATTAGAAGCAATAGCGAACGCTAGCTGCCAAGTGCCAATCGAATTGATTAAGGAGTAGCTCCATTGGTACATTGATCGACATGGCATAACCAGGACGGAAATCTAGTCCAAAAGCAAGAGGTAGATTGTCCATCTTATACCCTACCCCAGCAAAGGCATTAATACCAAACTTACCCAAGGTAGCAGGATTGACTGTATGAAGGGTTTGCATCAAACCAGCGCTTACACCACCACCGAGCTCGGCATAAATTCCATATTTTAAATCCATATGGTACAAGAAGTTAGGATTGAGGATGAAATCAAAGATGTCAGCTTGAAGTGGGATATAATCACCATCTCCTATAATACCGAGTTGAGTACTTTGGAAACCAACTGCTAGATCCGCTTGAATAGCAAAATTTTTGGTCATGTGCTGCTTGTAACTCAAGCCATTGAGTCCACCTACAACGAGACCAATCTCATGGTTTTGTGCCATACTTGCTGTCGCAAAAATTAGTGCAACAAGGCTAAAAAATAATTTTTTCATGATTTGTAATTCTGTTGTGCCTACTCTTCTTAGGATTTTCGGCTTACTCCGTTATTATGATAGAATTGATAGTTCTCTAATTCGAGTGCAAAGTTACAACATTTTTTTGACATGTGCAATTTTTTTTACAAGAATTTTACCCCCCCCCCATATTCTTTCTAACCAACTGATTTATAGGTAGTTGCGTTTTGCGTTTTTTTACTATTAAAATAGGGAATATCATTACTAATTTGTTTGGTAAATATATACTTATCTAACGTATATCTATCGTGTATCTACCGTATATGTACCGTAATTGATAGCGAGAGAGAGTAGGGGAGAATAGGTCGGGAAGAAATAGGAAAGAGGATAGATTGGATTTGCAAATATCAGGAAAAAGTAGTAATTTTGTGCGGGGAATAGGGATTTAGCTCCTTGCGCCTAGCGCAGAAATCTTATAAATCTTATTTTCCACGCATACACCTCGTTTTTTCAGGCACTCCGTGATAAATTACCACCATTCCTTCCGCCGTTCCGTGCTCAGTCATTGAATCTTAGGGAATGTGGCGAGAAAATTTGATAGTGTTAACAGATGTATAAATTCCAAAAAAAATATGATTAAGATCAGAAAAGCAACAATAGAAGATGTGGCGTATATTGCAGAAGGAATATACCATGCGTTTTTGTTGAAAGATGAAGGGCTTTATAATCAATGGATTAGTACGCTGAAGGAGGTATGTGCACAAGAGGATACGTATTATAGCTATAGGAACAGCTGGATAGCGGAAGTGGATGGAGAAAGAGCGGGAATGATGATAGCTGTAGATGGGGAGCATTACCGCGAGCAGAGGGATAAGATGTATCCGCAGCTGAAGGGGCTGTTTGATGTGGCTTTTGGCAAGGGTTGGGACGATATGGAGGATGAAGCGAAAGCGGGTGAGTTCTATATCGACAGTTTGGCGGTGTCCCTACCCTACAGGAATCAAGGCGTGGGAAGGGCGTTGCTAGAAAAAGCTAAGAAGATGGCAAAGGACAAGGGGATTGGTGTGGTGACATTGGCTGTGGAGCCAGAGAACAAGGCGAAAAAGTTGTACCAGAGGCTAGGATTTGGTTATCAGAGAGGTATAGAGATATTCAATGAGGAATATGAACTGTATGCAGCAGAAATAGTTGTGTAATTGAAAAAAAAGTAGTAATTTTGCGGCGGAATTATTTTGTTAAAGACAATTAATGTCAATTTTGATGTCAATTATTGTCAATTCAAGGTGGATTTTTGTTTTGGTTGGATGAGCGACGCGTCGCTTGCAACCAAAAACAAAAATAAAAGGAATAATTTTTACACTACCAAAATTATAGAATATTATACAAAATTAACCAAAATTATTATTGATGGCAAACAATTTGAAATACACGATAAAAAAAGATGCTGAGAAAGGTATCTACTTGCTGAATGCACAAGGAGAGGAAGTGGCTGCTACCGACATTTTAGATAAATGCGATGACAGACGGGTGTTTGCCTTCAACGGAAAAATGGGTGCGGGTAAGACGACCTTTATCAAGTGTTTGTGCGAAGCAATGGGTACGGAAGATGTGGTGAATAGTCCGACCTTTGCGATAGTGAATGTGTATGAAGTCAACGCTAATCGCCACCCTGATGAGTTGAAAGTTGAAAATTTAAAGTTTAAAGGCGAAGTGTATCACTTTGATTGTTACCGGATTAAGGACCTGAGAGAGGCTTTGGATATGGGTACGGAGGAGTATTTGTACTCGGGTAACTACTGCTTTATTGAGTGGGCAGAGATGATTGAGCCACTGCTGCCAGAGGATACGGTATGGGTAAGTATTGAGGTGCAGGACAATGGGGAGAGATTGTTAACGATTAATTAGGCAGTAGTTGAGCATTGAATAAAAAAATAAAAGCATCCTTCAAGGGATGCTTTTATTATATGTATGAAAGAGTAGATTAGAGTTTAGATTGTAATTTAAAGGTAATTTCTGTTTGACTTCTATCCGTAGATAGTTCGAAAGTCTTACCATTGATTACGATAGTCTCCTCCTCTGGATCGTAAGTGAACTTATTGCTCAAATGATTGATAAATTGTTCGCAATTGTCAGAAGCTGTGCCTTCTAACTCGAGAATCATTTTGTATTTAGATACAGATTTTTTAGCGTTGAATACTGTCTCATAATACCACCATCCATAGTACTCTTTTTCCCAAGGGCTGCAATACGCTTTGAGTTTCAAGTTATAGTGCTTATTCTTAAGTTCTTGGATCAATACTTCGCCACTTTTGAATGCGCTAGTACCGCCCAGTTTTTTCTTGATTGCGCCGGATGTAGTTTTAACCATTTCGTTGGTCATAGAAACTAGACTCTCGCTCATCATTTCGAAGTCAACAAAATCGCTCTCAATAGGAGCAAAATTACTCAAGCCGTAGTCCTCGAAATAATCTTTGTCAAGCAAGACATCCTCGTCAAATATGAAAGGCACTTGAGAGAGCGTTTCGCCCTTTGAATTGACGAGTACATATGCGCCTCTACCGAAAGAAACAATATAGTTGTTTTGTCCATCAATTTCGTACATTTCCTCGAATTGTGGATTAACTACCCACTTACCTTCCTTGTCGATAAGACCCCAATCATCTCCGAGTTTAGCCATAGCCAATCCATTGGATTTGAATGAGTTGACGCGATCGAATTGAGGATGAATCTCCCAAATACCTTTCTTGTTAACGAATCCCCAATCGTATGTATAGCCATCCATAGCAGGAGCTAGTTTGTTGCCGTTGAATGGTTTCACGGCTTCATATTGAGGATTGATAACATATTTACCAGAAGCATCGCACCATCCCCAGAGTCCGTCTTTCTCACACATGTAATAATCGCCATCATATTTAAGGCTAGAGAAGTGAGGGTTGATTTTGATTTGTCCCTTCTTGTTGATAACACCCCATCTGTTATCTTTCTCAACCATAATACGATTATTGAGAACACCATTAACATAGTCTATATATGAATCACTGCCTGAGAAAGCGATATCATCGTAGAGCAAAGATTGTTGTTTTTTACCGAGAAGATAGATACCATAAACTTCATAGCCCTCTCTGTTTTCACCCATAACAGATACCAAATTATCTACGACAATAGGTAAGCACTCTTTATAAGGAACGGCTTCATCCAATTTGCCAGACTTATTTACAATAATCCATCCTTTTTGAGCGTCCTTAACAAGACTTTTACCATTGTAAAATGGATATGCCTCTAGCCAATTTTTGTCGGTAGCAACTTCATTACCTTTGCTATCAATCAAAACGAGATGACCACCTGGCATAGCCACCCATGCACGGTCATCATTCATCACAGTAGCATATTTATAATGGTTGCTGTTAAGCAATTTACCTTTGGTATTGACGAAATTATAATAGGATATATCACCATCTTCAATAACCTCGATAGTTGCCCATTCGCCATAGAAAAGAGAAGCATCCACAACGTTTCTTGCGTCGGTAGCAATAATCTCACCAGACTTTAGATTCAAGATGTGTAAAGCATCTGTATTACCCTCTAGAACAACAGGTAAATAAGAAACAGGTGATTCAACAGTGTTAGAGCAAGATGCAAAAGTAAACATCGCAAGAACACTCAAAAGAACAAAAAATAAGTTTGACTTTTTCATTTTTTAATTATTTTTGGAATGCCGGTTCCTAACACTCCATGAATATGTAACAGCATAGAACCTAACTATTTATACTTATCTTCAAACGCCTTGAAAAAGGATAAATAGCTATGCATAATATTGATTGCAAAATGTTTTTCGCTGCAAAGTTAATACATATTTTTGAAATAAACAAGAGATTTCTCAAAAACTAGGCTATACTAGAACAAAAAAAAGCAGTTAAACGCATGAAGACTGCTTTTAAAACCTTCATTTTCGGGTGGAATATTATTTATCTGGTGTGGTTTATTGGATTAGTCTTGCATATTTAAAAAAATTGTTGTAATTTTGCAGAGATATTATAATTTGTGTATGATACAGATACAAGACATACGAAAATCATTTGGCTCCTTGGAAGTACTAAAAGGAGTTAATTTAGCCATCTCGAAAGGTGAGATCGTAAGTATAATAGGAAAGAGTGGAGCAGGCAAGACTACACTATTACAAATCATCGGAACACTGGATAAACCAGATAGTGGTAAGATATGGATTAATGGTATAGATGTGAGTTTGCTAAATGATAAAGAGCTAGCAGATTTTCGGAATAAGCATATTGGTTTTATATTTCAATTTCATCAACTGCTACCAGAATTCAATGCTTTGGAAAATGTAATGATGCCTGCCATGATCTGCTCAGGAGATTGGAAAGCGGCAGAGAAGCGAGCCACAGAACTATTAAAGGAACTAGGTTTAGGTGATCGATTGACCCACAAACCGAATGAACTGTCGGGTGGAGAAAAACAACGCGTTGCAGCAGCTCGTGCGCTAATGATGTCGCCAGATGTGATATTGGCTGATGAACCTAGCGGAAGCCTTGATGAAGAAAACAAACAAGAATTGCACAGGTTGTTGCTGCAGATGCAAAAGCAATACGGACAAACAATCATCATCGTAACACACGATAAAGAGCTGGCAGAAATAAGCGATAGAGTTATTGAGATTAAAGATGGAAAAATTTAGACAGATATTATTGATTCTTTTGGCAGTAGTGGTATGCTCATGCCAAACGAAAAGAGATTTTTTTCCAAAAAACATCGAACAAATTGAGGTTGAAATAATCCGATTTGATCAAGCTCTGTTGGACATAAATCCTGATGAAGCAGAAGTGGGTATTAAGCAATTATATACTGACTATGTTGGGTTTATGGATATGTATGTAGAAGGTGTTTTGGGACTTGATACACGAGATACACTAGGATTTAGCCAAATTTTTGCTAATTACCTGACAGATACTACCATGGGATTTATGCAGACTAATGCTGAGGTTCAGAAACAGTTTGCCAATATTGATGATATTCAGAAAGAACTAAATAGAGGTTTTAGTAGAATACACTATTTGTATCCAGAGCTAGATATACCCAATATATATCTGTTGGTATCCGGTTTTAATGCTTCAATTTTTGCGTATGACGATATCATTGGAGTAGGTGTAGATATGTATTTAGGTGGTAACTACAAGTACTATAACCAAGTGGTGTATGATTATCAAAAAACTACTATGGATAAAAAGTTCTTGGCTGGCGACATACTTAATTATTATATTACGCAAAACATTCCATTTACCAGCAAGCAAAATCGTTTGTTAGAACATATGCTCTTTCGCGGAAAGCAGATATACCTGCTAGAGCAATTGTTACCAAACTCACCTAAATGGGAAGTGATAGGATATACCCAAGAGCAATGGGATTGGTGTGAAAAATGGGAAAAGGAGATATGGAATAAGATAATGGATAAGCGTGATTTATTTAAAACCGAACCAATGGTAATCACATCGTATTTGAATGATGGTCCATTTACTTCTGAAATTTCACAAGAGTCACCTGGTAGATTAGGTATTTGGGTAGGATGGAGAATAATAGATAGTTATATGCGTCATAATGAAGAAGTCAGTTTGCAAGAGCTGATGAAGGATGGTGATGCGCAAAAGATATTAGAGAAGAGTTTTTACAAGCCATGAGAAGAGAGGATTTTCCGATATTGAATGAGAAAGTACACGGGCGTGAACTGGTGTATTTGGACAATGCTGCTACGACCCAGAAGCCACAAGTGGTGTTGGATGCTATAGTGGAAGGGTACAGCAAGTGGAATGCCAATGTACATCGTGGTGTACATCATTTGAGTCAAGTAGCGACAGAGAAACACGAGCAGGCTCGCAAGAAAGTGGCAGAATGGCTGAATGCAGTGGCCGAAGAGGTGATTTTTACCAAAGGTACTACTGACAGTATCAATATGCTGGCAAGGAGTTTTGGGGATGCAATGGTGAATGAGGGGGACGAGATTATTGTTAGCCAACTGGAGCATCACTCGAATATTGTGCCATGGCAAATGCTATGTGAGAGGAAGAAAGCAGTATTGAAGGTGATTCCTTTGCGAGAGGATTTATCCATTGATATTGAGGCTTATAAAGGGATGTTGAACGAGCGCACCCGATTGGTGTCTGTGGCGCAAGTGAGTAATGTATTAGGAATCATCAACCCAGTAGAAGAGATCATACGCTATGCACATGCTAAGCATATCCCTGTCTGCGTGGATGGTGCGCAGAGTGTACCTCATTTGGCAGTGGATGTAAAGAAGATGGACTGCGACTTCTTGGTGATGAGTGCCCATAAGATGTATGGTCCAACGGGTTTGGGTGTGTTGTATGGCAAGAAAGAGTGGCTTGATCAGTTGCCTCCAGCAGAGGGTGGGGGAGAGATGATTGAGCATGTGCGTTGGGATAAGACGACCTACAATGTGTTGCCCTATAAATTTGAGGCAGGAACACCAAATTATATTGGTAGTTATGCTTTTTCGAAGGCGATAGAATATGTGCAAGAGCAGGGTATAGACGATATTGCGAGACACGAAGAGGAATTGGTGGAGTATATAGAGGAGCGTTTGTCTGGTTTGAAGCATGTGAAGATTTACGCTGCAGGACAGAAGAAAGCTGGTGCTGTTTCGTTTAATGTTTATCGTGTGGATGGCGGATTGATTCATCCGTTTGATGTGGGTGTACTATTGGATCGTCAGGGTGTAGCTGTGCGTACAGGACACCATTGTGCGGAGCCATTGATAGAGCACTTAGGTGTGCCAGGCACATTGCGTGCGTCGGTAGGATTGTATAATACGAAAGAAGATATAGATAAATTGATTGCTGCGCTGGAGCGCGCAATAATGATGTTAGAATAATATGACAACTATTCATCTTAAACCCCATAAAGAGGAGTCACTTTTGCGTTTTCACCCATGGGTGTTCTCGGGAGCTATTCGCAGTATAGAGCTTGATGCCGATTATCCACATGCTCAGCCACAAGAGGGTGAGATAGTGAAAGTGGTGGATTGTAAAGGAAAGACATTGGGTGTAGGCCATTATCAGATAGGTTCAATAGCTGTGCGTATATTGGAGTTTGGAGTAGGGGAACTGCCTAAGGACTTTTGGAAAACACGCATAGCCGCAGCCTATAGTGTGAGAGAGAGTTTGGGACTGGTGACGGAGGAGAATAATACCTATCGTCTGATACATGGTGAGGGTGATTTTCTGCCTGGATTGATTGTGGATGTGTATGCGGATACGGCTGTGATACAGGCGCACTCGGTGGGTATGCACTACCATCGTGAAGAGATAGCTAAGGCGATAGTAGAAGCAGTGGCACAAGTGGACAAGGTGTATTATAAATCGGACGATACTTTGCCACATAAGGCTATGATACAAGGAGATAGAGTAGGGTACTTGATCGGAGGCGATAGGGTAGAGGATAAGGAATTTTGGGCGAAGGAGAATGGATTGAGTTTCCGAATTGACTGGTTGAGAGGTCAAAAGACAGGATTCTTTATCGACCAACGAGATAACCGTGCATTATTGGAGCAATATGCCAAGGATAAGGATGTGCTGAATATGTTTTGCTATACAGGAGGATTCTCGGTATATGCCTTGCGAGGTGGTGCCAAGAAAGTTCACTCGGTGGATGTAAGCCAAAAAGCGGTGGACTTGGTGAGAAGTAATGTGGCATATAATTTTGGTGAGGAGGCTCCACACGAGGCATTTGCGGAGGAGGCGTTTGAGTTTCTGAGCAAGAACACCAATACCTATGATTTGATTATTCTGGATCCGCCTGCTTTTGCCAAGCACCGTGATGCGGTGAAGAATGCTTTGCGTGGTTATCAACGATTGAATGCAAAAGGTATACAAAGTATTCGTCCAGGAGGTATATTGTTTACCTTCTCTTGCTCGCAAGCTATTGACAAAGATATGTTTCGTTTGGCTGTGTTCTCCGCAGCGGCTCAAGTGGGCAGAAAAGTGAGAATATTGCACCAATTGCACCAACCAGCTGATCACCCTATCAATATCTATCATCCAGAGGGAGAGTATTTAAAGGGATTGGTATTGCAAATAGAATAAATATCCTAACATACAGACTATGAATTATTTAGACGAACTAAATCCTGCCCAACGCGCGGCAGTAGAATACAACGAAGGTCCGCATTTGGTGATAGCCGGTGCCGGATCGGGTAAGACGCGTGTATTGACCTACAAGATAGCCTATTTGCTGCAACAGGGCGTGAATGCCGGTAACATCTTGGCATTGACATTTACCAATAAAGCGGCAAGAGAGATGAAAACTCGTATTGCAGCTTTGGTGGGCGAGCATGTGGCTCGCTACTTGTGGATGGGAACCTTCCACTCTATTTGTTCGCGTATCTTGCGTCAAGAAGCAGAATATATAGGTTATACGCGTGATTTTACGATTTACGATACAACGGATTCGAAATCTGTGATCAAGCATATTGTGAAAGATATGCAATTGGACGAGAAGCAGTATAAGACTAGCGTGGTGCTGGGTCGAATATCGATGGCAAAGAACCAGTTGCTTTCGCCTACTTCGTATAGCGCCAATAGAGAGTATATTATGCAAGACCGCTTTGCCCGTATACCGGAGGTGGCTCGTATTTATGCCGAATATAATCGTCGATTGAAAGCATGCAATGCGATGGATTTTGACGATTTGCTGTATATGACCAATGTGCTGTTTAAGAACAATGTGGAGGTATTGCGCAAGTATCAAGAGTATTTTCACTATCTGCTGGTGGATGAGTATCAAGATACGAATTATTCGCAATATTTGATTGTGAAGCGATTGGCAGAGCCACAGAATCATGTATGCGTAGTGGGTGATGATGCACAATCTATCTATTCGTTTAGAGGGGCGAATATTGAAAATATCTTGACCTTCCAGAAGGGGTATGAAACGGCTAAGTTGTTCAAGTTGGAGCGTAATTATCGTTCGACTCAGATTATTGTGAACGCAGCTAATTCGTTGATTCGCCATAATAGAGGACAAATACCAAAGGCTGTATATTCAGAGTTGGCGATGGGTGATAGATTGCAGCTGAGTACCTATATGTCGGACCGTGATGAGGGTAAGGCTGTGGCTACACAGATCAAGCAGCTCTATCGTCAGGGATATGATTATGAGCAAATGGCGGTACTGTATCGTACGAATGCACAGTCGCGTGTGATAGAGGATGAGTTGCGCCATTTGGGTGTTCCATATCGCATTTATGGCGGCATGAGTTTCTACCAACGCAAGGAGATCAAAGATGCTATTGCTTATTTTCGTTTGGCAGTTAACCCAGCAGATAATGAAGCATTTATTCGTGTAATCAATTACCCATTGCGAGGTATAGGTGACACGACTGTAATGAAAGTGCGTGAAGCAGCACACATGGCGGGTTGCTCGATGATGGAGATTATTAATAATCCACAGGCAGCGCAATTGAGCATCAATAATGCTACGCAAAACAAGTTGAATCTGTTTGCCGCTATGATTCAGGGCTTTGGTGAGAAAATGGCGACTATGGATGCGTATGAGTTTGCGTCGATGGTCATGCGTGATTCGGGAGTGATGCGCGAGGCAAAGGCAGATACCAGTCAAGAGGGTATAGCTCGCTATGAGAACTTGGAGGAGATGTTGTCGGGTATTCACGAGTTTGTGGAGCAAAAACTGCGTGAAGGACAAGCCTTTACGCCTATGACAGACTTCTTGTCGGAGGTAAGTTTGTTGACCGATCAAGATGAGAATAAAGATGATAATCAAGCTCGTGTGACATTGCTGACGGTGCATGCGGCTAAGGGATTAGAATTTAAAGTGACATTTATCGTTGGACTAGAGGAGAATCTGTTCCCTTCGCAATTCTGCCAAGCGCCTAAAGAGATAGAGGAGGAGCGAAGATTGTTGTATGTAGCTATTACGCGTTCGATGGAGCGTTGCTATTTGACCAATGCGCGCCAACGATTCCGTAATGGTCAGACGGTATTCTCTTCGCCATCACGATTTATCAAGGATATTGATTCGTGTTATATTCAATCGTCGCAAGGGTTTGGTATAGCTCCGCAACGAGTTGTAATGCCTGAAATGCCAAAAATACCTGCTACATCCACACAGGGTAAACTGAAAAAACTCAGTCCTGTTAGTGGTGGAAGCACAGGCAAATCACACAAAGAAGTTCGCTCAGAATGGAAAAAAGGAGATAGGATAGAGCATAAGGTGTTTGGTACAGGTACTGTACTGGATGTTTATAGAGAGAATGATAATGATAAGATAGATATAAAGTTTGACAATAATGGACAAAAAACATTATTGCTTACCTATGCTAAATTAACCAAAATTTAATAATATGAAAAAGATTTTATTTTTGCTTATTATGGCTTCTATTACAATGATTGGTTGCACACCTACATCTACCCAACAAGAACAGACAGAAAATACCCAAAATGCTGTTATAGATGCCATTATGGCTCGTCGTAGCATTCGTCAATATCATGCTACACCAGTTAGTCGTGATACACTGATGCAAATTATGGAGTGTGGTATCAATGCTGCGAACGGCCAAAACAAGCAATCATGGGAGGTGCGTATAGTGGATAATTCTGCAACCATGGCACAGATCCAAGATTTGATGGCAGCAGGTAATGCCGAACTAGACCCTGCTATGGTCAAAGGCTGTATGCGTGGTGCTCCAGTCATGGTATTTATTGCTCGTGATTTGAATTATGATTTCTCTGCATACGACTGTGGACTATTAGCAGGAAATATTTTGCTTTCAGCTCAATCTATGGGGGTAGGAAGCATTGTTTTGGGTAGTCCAGTAAGATTTATCAATGACGCTGTGAACAGCGCTGATATCTTACATATTTTAGGTTACAGCGAAAACTATGAGTTGTGTCTATGCGTAGGTCTTGGTTATGCAGCTGAGACACCAGCGGCTAAACCACGCGATATTAATAAAGTTAAATTCATCGACTAATTACTATATGGCAACCGGCATCGTTCTAGCATTAGTCAAGTATTCAGATACGGGAAATATTCTGCATATCTATACTCCCGACCAAGGACGTATGCATTTGATGGTATATGGAAGCAAGTATAAGGGAATATTACGGCCATTATCTATTATAGAATATACAAGTTCTCGTCGTAATAACGCACCTATGCAAATGCAAACATTGTCATCTGCCAGTTTAGGATATACACCATCTTTACTATCTACAGAAGTTACACGCCAATGTATAGCTATGTTCATAGCAGAAATAGTGAGTTACACATTGCGACACCCTATGAGTGATAAACCACTATACGATTGGCTCAATAATACTATTCAACGATTAGATACAGAAAAAGATATTAGTAATCTACATATAGAGTTTTTAATAGATTATGCAACCTATTTAGGTATCGGCATCGACGAAGACGAACATCCTGAATGGTATTCTGAACCCACATCACGCATAGAGCGTCAAGAGCGTTTGCGTGAACTGATAGCATATTTCCAAGAGCATATAGATGATTTGCCTACTATCAAATCCTTGGACGTACTAATTGAGGTATTTAACTAATTTTCTTATACATTATGAAAAGAACAAAAATTATTTTATTGGGGCTTTGCTGCTTATTGATGTTGCCACTATCCATGCAAGCTGGCGAAAAATGGCTACAAGGATACAAAAAAGTTCTTGTTATTGGAGCCCACCCAGATGATCCAGAATCGATGTGTGCAGGCACTATGCTCAAACTTAAAGCAATGGGAGCTGAAGTGGTAGCTGTATATCTTACTTCTGGTGAAGCTGGAATAGTAGGCAAAACGCACGAGCAGGCACGCACTATTCGTCAAGCAGAGGCTCGCAAAGCATGTGAAGTATTGGGAGTAAGAGCCGTCTTTTTAACTCAAACGGATGGCAACGCTGAAGTTAACAAAGAGCGTTATGCTGAAATGAAAGCACTTATTGAGGCAGAACAACCTGATATGGTTATCACTCATTGGCCTATAGACTCACACCGTGATCACCGTGTATGTTCTATACTAGTATATGATGCATGGCGAATGACTGGTCGCGGTTTTGATTTGTATTATTCAGAAGTTATGACGGGTATGCAGACACAAAACTTTACCCCTAGTTTGTGGGTAGATATCACAGACTATCGTGACAAGAAAATAGAAGCTTACCTCTGCCATGAGAGTCAAGAGTTGGAAGGGGCTGTAAAAGAATATCACGACACTATGGAACGGATGCGAGGCATGGAATGTCAAGCTAAATATGCCGAAGCGTTTGTACAGCAGTTATGGAAATAATAAAGAAAAAGCACTTCGATTGAAGTGCTTTTTTAATTGATAATTTCTACATTATCTATCTGTTTGCCTGAATGAAGTTCGTAGGTAGAGATAGATAATGTATCATTATTGACTTGTATATATTGATATACTGGAGAACCAGAATATACGCAGTCATAATAGGAATTCTCTTTGTTTGGGTAATTTTTTGTAGAGGTATTTGTACCTATGAATATAGTAGGCTGCTGCTTGGTCCAAAAACGCTTTTTATATTCTACAGTACGGCGAGCATAATTATGATCATGTCCTGAGAATACCACATCTGCATCGCGTAACACTCCGTAAAAAGCCAACCATATCAATGGATTTTGTCGGCCTTGTGCCGTGCTAAATACAGGATGATGCATCATTACTATAGTTAGGCGATCTTTGGCCTCGTTGATAGATTGCTTTAGCCAAAAACTAACTTGTGTATAATCGGACATTCGTTGCAGGCCATCCGTATCAATCGTTATTATACGCAGGGTAGGGAAATCAACTATATAACTTCTACCTAAAAAGCGACGGGGACCATTTTGAGGATTAGGAAAAATATTCGTCCAATCTGCGTATAATGATTTTACAATACCTTTATTATACTCATGATTACCAGGAACAGCTATGATAGGCAATGAATCAAATGCGGTACCTTGTATAGAGTGGTATAATTGTTGCTTATAGTAGAAATAGGGTCGATCCATCCAATCGCCCAATTGCGCCCAAAAATGGATATTAGGATGACGTTCCGCAAGGATATTAAAACTAATTGTATCTAATGAATTATGAATATCACCTAGTAAAAGAAACTCTAATGAGTCCTTTTGCATATTTAGCAATAATTGTTCATCAGCAAATGTCTTAAACGAAACAGTAATAGTATCTCCTTCCCACTTAGGCTCAGGAGGGATAGCAAACCAAGCCTTCCAGCGGATAGCGCATACTACTGCGCCACCTACTAGAAGGCTTGCTAATATAATTAGTTTAATCTTGCGTTGCATCAGAATGGCAAATCAGTACCATCGTCTACGCCAGCAGCAGGATCAAATGCTTGCACATTGGCTTGTGGTGCTGCAACAGGTGCTACACCAGCATCTACTAAAGGAGCAGCTGTTTCAGCAGTTACTACACCTTGTTGGATTTTCCATGCGCGGATAGAGGTGTACCAACGACCATTGAACTCACGGCTCTCAATATCGAAACTAATAGTCACAATATCGTCCAATTGGCAAGGATTGGCTTTGATGCGGTCTTCACCAAACACCTCAAAGTGCACCTTGCGTGGGTATTGCTCCTGTGTCTCAAGCACATATGCTTGGAGTTTCCACTCTTTGCCAGAGGTTTTGCTTACGCCACCTTGCTCTGGCAATACTTGTATAATTTTACCTGAAATTTCCATAAAATATGATAGTTTTAAAAGTTCTAAAAGTTTTAAGAGTTTTAAAGGTGATATTAGTCAAAGGTAACATACCTTTAAAACAGCGGCTTTGCCGCGACTAAAACTATTAAAACTCTTTTAACAGGATAATCGCCCATGCGATTATCCCTTGATTGCTGCTACACCTGGGAGTACTTTACCCTCGATAGCCTCGAGCAATGCACCACCACCAGTAGAGATATAACTTACGCGGTCAGCCATGCCGAACTTGTTCACGCATGCTACACTATCACCACCACCAATCAAACTGTATGCACCATTGTCGGTAGCAGTAGCGATGGCCTCAGCGATGGCCTTAGAACCAGCAGCGAAGTTGTCGAACTCGAACACACCTGCAGGACCGTTCCAAAGGATAGTCTTTGCGCCTTCGATAGCTGCAGCAAATGCTTTGCGGCTCTCTGGACCAGCGTCCACACCTTCCCAACCCTCTGGGATAGCTTTGCTAGAGCAGATTTGAGTATTAGCCTCGTTGCAGAAGTCGTCAGCTGCTACGCAGTCAGTAGCCAATACGAGGTTCACACCTTTCGCCTTAGCTTGTGCTACGATATCAAGAGCGAGCTCCAATTTATCATTCTCGCAGATAGATTTACCAATCTCGCCACCGTTTGCCTTAGC
>JAFYSK010000025.1 GCA_017559385.1 Paludibacteraceae bacterium
ATCTTGGCAGAGGCAGGCGTTGACCCAAGCATCAAGGTACAAGATTGGACGGATGACCAAGCAGCTAAAATTCGTGAGATCATCGGTGCTAACTACAAAGTAGAAGGTGACTTGCGTTCTGAAACACAACTCAACATCAAGCGATTGATGGATATCGGTTGCTACCGTGGTGTGCGTCACCGTATTGGTCTTCCATTGCGTGGTCAATCCACCAAAAACAACGCTCGTACGCGTAAAGGTAAAAAGAAAACTGTTGCTAACAAGAAGAAAGCAACGAAGTAATCAAGTATCAACAACCTATAATATCTATCAATTATGGCAAAGAAAACTGTTGCAGCTAAGAAGCGCGTTGTAAAGATTGACGGTGTTGGTCAACTTCACGTTATGTCTTCTTTCAACAATGTGATTGTTACAATCGCTAACGGCGAAGGTCAAGTTATCTCTTGGTCATCTGCTGGTAAAATGGGCTTCCGTGGCTCTAAAAAGAATACTCCTTACGCAGCTCAAACTGCTGCTGAGGATTGCGCAAAGGTCGCTTTTGACCTCGGCTTGCGCAAAGTAAAAGCGTATGTTAAAGGTCCTGGACAAGGCCGTGAGAGCGCTATCCGTGCGTGCGCTAACGCTGGTATCGCAGTAACCGAAATCGTTGACGTTACTCCTATGCCTCACAATGGTTGCCGTCCTCCTAAACGTCGTCGTGTATAATTGTTTAACTATTAAAAACGTAATAAAATGGCAAGATATATTGGACCAAAATCACGTATCGCACGTCGTTTCGGAGAGGCTATCTTCGGCCCAGACAAAGTGCTTGACAAACGTAACTACGCTCCAGGTCAACACGGCGTAAACCGCCGTAAAAAAATGTCTGAGTACGGTACTCAGCTCGCTGAGAAGCAAAAAGCTAAATACACCTACGGTGTACTCGAGCGTCAATTCCGTCTCCTTTTTGCTAAGGCTTCACGTATCAAAGGTATTACTGGTGAGATCCTTCTCCAACTCTTGGAGTCTCGTTTGGACAACATCGTTTACCGCCTTGGTATCGCTCCTACTCGTGCTGCTGCTCGTCAGCTCGTTAGCCACCGTCACATCACTGTAGATGGCAAGGTGGTAAACATCCCTTCTTACGAGGTTAAACCAGGTCAAGTAGTAGCTGTACGCGAGAAAGCTAAATCACTCGAAGTAATCGCTGCTTCTTTGGATGGTTTCAACCACAGCAAATATAGCTGGCTCGAGTGGAACGAAGCTGAGAAAGCAGGTAAATACCTCAACATCCCACAACGTGAGGATATCCCTGAGAACATCAAGGAGCAATTAATCGTCGAGTTGTACTCTAAATAATAATTAAATTCATGGCAATATTAGATTTTATCAAACCTGAAAAGGTGATCATGTTGGATTCGAGCAACAATCACGGAGTTTTTGAGTTCCGTCCGCTCGAACCGGGTTATGGTATCACAGTTGGTAATGCTATTCGTCGCGTACTCATCGGTTCGCTCGAGGGCTTTGCTATCTGTTCAATTAAGATCAATGGTATTGATCATGAATTTGCTACTATCCCTGGTGTTATCACCGACGTGACCAATCTTATCCTTAACCTCAAGCAAGTGCGTTTCATCCGCAAAGAGGGATTGGAAGCTACTGAAGAGACCATCCGCATGCACGTGAAGGGTAACAACCTTCTCTTGGCGGGTGAACTCAATAGCTACCTCCAATCATTTGACGTGCTCAACCCTGAGTTGTTGCTCGCTGAAATGGACGAAACCGCTGATTTTGAGATTGAAATCAATATCAATAAGGGACGTGGTTACGTGTCTGCTGATGAAAATCATCAAGCAAACGATGCTATTGGTGTGTTGGCTATTGACAGCATCTACACACCTATCCGCAATGTCAAATACAGCATTGACCCATACCGTGTGGAGCAACGCACCGACTACGAGAAACTCACACTCGAGATTTCTACCGACGGCTCTATCACTCCACAAAACGCACTCACTGAGGCTGCTAAGCTCCTCATCTATCACTTCATGCTCTTCTCTGAGGAACGTATCGTGATTGAGGATCACAGCAAACCAGTGGACAATGCGCTCAACGAGGAGCACCTCAAAATGCGTCAATTGCTCAACCAACGCCTCATCGATATGGACCTCTCTGTGCGCGCACTCAACTGCTTGAAGGCTGCTGAGGTAGATACACTGGGTCAATTGGTGAAGTATCATCGTTCTGACCTCCTCAAGTTCCGCAACTTCGGTAAGAAATCACTCACCGAACTCGATGAACTCCTCGAGAAGAACGGACTTGCGTTTGGCATGGATATTAGCAGATACAAACTTAATGATTAATTAACGAACCAAGAACCAAGAGCCAAGATGCAAGACTGATTTGTCTTTGTTCCTGGTTCCTGGATCCTGAATCCACAAAAAAAAACAAAAATGAGACATAATAAGAAATTCAATCATCTTGGTCGTAAAGCAGCGCACCGTCATGCAATGCTTTCTAATATGGCTTGCTCACTCATCGAGCACAAGCGTATTAAGACCACTTTGGCTAAGGCTAAAGCGCTCCGCATGTATGTAGAGCCACTCCTTACCCATGCAAAAGAGGACACCACAGCTAACCGCCGTCTCGTCTTCGCTAAACTCAAACAAAAAGAGGTTGTTACCGAGCTCTTCCAAAACGTAGCTGAGAAGATTGCTAACCGTCCTGGTGGCTACACACGTATCCTCCGCACTGGTTTCCGTCTTGGTGACGCTGCAGAGATGGCTATCATCGAGCTCGTTGACTACAATGAGAACATGCTCAAGACTCCTAAGGCTGCTGCTAAGAAGACCACACGTCGTGCTGGTAAGAAGGCTGCTCCTAAGGCTGACGCTCCTGTAGAGGCTCCTGCTACTGAGGCTGCTGCAGAGTAAATACAAGTTGTCCGACTAGCCAGACTTATCTGACACGTCAGACTACTATCAAAAAAATCGCATTCTTCATAAGAGTGCGATTTTTTATCCTTAAAACTCTTAAACTTCTGAACTTCTGAACTTCTAAACGCTTAAACGACCATAAAACGACTATTTTTTGCGGAAAAAACGAAAAAATGCAACTTTCATTTGGCAATTCCATTTTTTTTTCCTACCTTTGCGGGTCAATTGTTACTTGATAACAAATAATTAACTAATATTATTAACTAAAATTCAATCCTTATGAAAAAGATTTATGCTTTATTCATGACGTTGTGCTTAATCATTAGCGCAACTGCTGCACCTCTCGCAGGTACAGTAAAAGGAAGTTATCCTCTTAACACAAAAGTGGTAACTTCTGCAAAGCAGCTTTCATTGGACGCTACTATGCAAAAAGCTCCAGCTGCGACACAAGGTTTGCAGTACGATGCTACTGAAGGCGAGTTGATTCGTTATTACAATGAGTCAGACGCTTTGAGCATTGACACAACCTATGCTTCTGAAGGTCAATTGTCAATCAGAATTGTTGCTTCTGATAACAGCGACTTGTTGTCATTGGTATTGTTTGCTGAAGACACCGTACCAGGTACTATCATTCCTGAAGGTACTTACCCTATCACCAGCGAGCCTGCTTATGGGACTGCTTACGCTTCTCCTGGTGTACAAAATGGTTCGGTGTATCCTTCATTCTACGGAATGTTGAATGCCAACGGTCAAATTCTTACTCCTTTGTACTTCCTTGAGAGTGGTAACGTAGTAGTTGAGGTAGTTGATGGCAATCTAAAAATTAGCATCGACGCCGCTAACTCTAACGAAGTACCTATGACTATCGTTTATGAGGTAGGTGGTAAGAGCGAGAAAGTAGAGGTAAAAGCTCCATTGAAATACGACGCTACAGAGGGCGAATTAGATGTAACTTACGGTGTTGATGCTACCGTAGAACTTACTAATGGAAATGGCTATTCTATCCTTACAGTAGCTGCTGCGGATGCGACTAACGAGGTGGACTTGGCATTCTTCTATGATGCAGTTGATCCTGAGACTGTTATCCCTGTAGGTACTTATACTATTGACGGTACTTATGCTTCAGGTACTGTACTCGCAAGTTCTGGTGTAAATAGCCAAGGTCAAGTTTCTCTCTCTTTCTATGCTAACTTAAATGCATCTGGTCAATTGGTAACTCCTATCTACTTCCTCGTAGATGGTACTGTTGAGGTAACTAAAGTGGATGGCAAACTCAAAGTTGAGGTGAATGCAGTTAACTCTAACAATGTTCCTATTCACATTGTTTACGACGCTACTCCTGCTGAGCCTGCTGTAGAAGTTATGGAACTCACTATGACCAACTTGCAAGTTTCTAACTACGGCGAGGCTACTGGCTTGTGGGCTTCTGACACCGACAATGGTATCGAGGTTATGCTCTTCTTGGATGCAGAGGGCAACTTGATGGCTGAGAGCTCTATCATGGTAAGCTGGATGGATTACAACGTAACTGGTACTGTAACCAAGGCTTACAACGAGGAACTCGCAACTGACGTTTACACCGCTGAACTCTATACCACCGTTGGTGAGACCAACTACAAGCTCATCATCACCATGTACTCTGCTCCTGTTGTAGCAACTCCAGTTGTAGTAGAGAACGCAGAGATCGACGACCAAACAGAGGAAACTGGTTTCATGTACATGACCGGTGTATGGACTGACGCTGAGGGTGTTGTTTACCCAGTTAAGGCAGAAGTTCCTGGCTTCGACATTACTGTAGCGGAGGCTGTTTACAAGAACGTAACCGTAACCGTAGGTGGTATGGGCGATGAGGACCCATGGTTGGGCTTCGTACAAGGTGACGCTACTATCACTGTTGCAGAGAACGTTGTTACCCTCACTGGCGCAATGTCTAGCTGGGATGGTCTTAACCTTGATGTAACCATCTCTGGTACTCTTCCAGTAGTTGAGGATCCAGAGGTAGAGAAACCAGAGCCTACTTACACCGAGAACAAACTCAACCCATATGCATTCGGTCTTGAGTCAGTTCTTTCTGACGATCAAGAAACATTGACTGTTACTTATCGCCTCAACAACAGCAACGCAACTGAGGTTAATGTAGTTGTTTACAACGGTACTGAAGTTGTTGCTACTGTTCCTGGTACTACTACTATCGGTAAGAACACTGTAGAGGTTGCTACTGCTGGTCTTCCAGGTGGTGTAGAACTCACATGGGGTATCGAAGTAAATGGTACATCTGTTGAGGCTCCAACACTTGAAGAGAAGATCTATAGCTTCTATCACCCATCTGGTTTGGATATCGACAACAACCCAGAGAATGCAACCTTCGGTATGCTCCTCATTAACGAGGGTATGCAATCTGTTGCAAGTAAGACAGAGGGTTATGTTTCTGCTGGTTTCGGTGCTGGTATCTTCGCATTTACTCCTTCATTCGACTTGATTCCTAACGGCGAGCTCCCAGGTTATAAGGGTGGCGTAGACTTTACAACTGGTCGTTATGACGCTCCAGGTTCTACCGCTTACGCTCCACGTCGTATCCGTATCTCTGAGGACGGTCGTATCTTCGTTACTTCACTCAATACTGACGGTAACTACCTCTGGGAGGTTAACCCAGCTAACCTTGACGAGTGGACTGCTGTCTTCAAGGGTGCAAAACTCAATGAGCAAGCTGAGCTTCTCACTGAGGATAGCGCATTCATCGCTGCTCCTAACAATGGTTTCGACGTGAAGGGTTCAGGTGAAAACCTCCAACTCGCTATGTACTCTGTAAACCTCAGCGGTATCACTGCTGCTGCTATGGGTGGCTTCCGCCTCCACGAGTACAATCTTGGTACTGCTACCGAGTGGACTACTGTTCCTTCTAAAGCATTGGTTGAGGGCAAATATGCTATCAACTATGTGGGTACACAAGTTGAGTACGATAACGAGGGTGGCTACTGGATCGCTTCTTATCGTGGCGAAGCTTCTGACGCTAACCCAGGTCTTGTACACATCAACGCTGACGGTGTTGAGGATCTCAAACTTGTGTGGAGCAACGTTCGTCAAGCAGGTATTCGTTTCAACAACGACTTTACCAAGCTCGTTGTAGCTGGTAACAATGGCGCAGCTAAGAAAGCTACTATCTATACTATTTCTAAAGACGCTAATGGTGCTCCAGTTCTTACTCAAGAGACAGTTGTTGATATGACTGCTGTAGGTAACAACCTCAACGACTTTGCTTGGGATTATGCTGGTAACCTCTATGCTTGCGGTAACTCTTCCGAGAAACTTGCGGCTTGGGCTATGCCATATTCTGGTACTGTAGAGACTCCTGCTGCTACTCAATATGCATTCCAATTGCCAGAGCCTATTGAGATGGTAGGTACCGTGAAACGTGCCGTTCAAAATGGTGAAGAGGTAATCGTTCTTACTCACGAGGAGGATGGTACCGCTCACATCTACCAAGTAGTTAACGGCAAAGCAAGAGTTGAAATTTCTCAAGAAGGCGTTGTTCCAGTAGATCCAGAGAACAAGGGTAGCTACCTCGCTATTTCTGATATCGCTGTAACTGAGGACGGTAAACTCGTTGCTAACAACTATGTTCGTAACCAATTTGCTGGTACAGCTCCAGAGTCTGGTTATAAGGAAGGTACATCTTACTACTATATTTGGAATGATCTCGCTGGTGCTCCTGCAGTTTGGTTCACTAGTCAAACTACAGCTCGTTCTAGCCACGGTGATGTTGGTGTAACCTTCGCATTGAAGGGTACTTCTACCAACGCAGAAGTTCTTGTAACAGCAGTTCACAATAACAACCGTGCCGTTCGTTTGGCTAAATACAACATCATTGATGGTCAATATGTAGAGCCAAACATCCCTGGTGGCGAGCAAAGCAATGCTCACTATGAGTACTATGGTCTCCACACTACAGCTGCTTACTACAAAGAGGCTACTCAAGGTACACAATTCCAATTGAGCGTATCTCCTCTTGGTGATAACAACTGGATTATGGATGGTGAGTTGGTTGATCCTTCAGAGTTCGTTCTTCCTGCAATAGGTGAAGCTTACGAAGCATCTGCTGTTCTCAACGAGGATCTTGGTAAGAAATACAATGGTGCTTCTTACGTAACCGTTGGCGAGAAAGTATTGATGGTTGCTCCATACGCTACTCCAGAGGGCAAGCTCACTGGTGTTGAGATTCTTGACATTACTGGCGGTTTGGATGCTGCTCAATACGTAGATCAACTCTTCATCGACGAGGCTGTAGAGGCTACTGCTGCTGCAACGGCTGTTGAGGTAGTTGAGGGCGACGAGGCTACTGCACTCTTGATCACCCTCGTAGCTGACGCTACTATCTACTCTTTGGAGGCTACCTTGTCAAATGGTCCTGATATCCAAATTTACGAGGATGAGATCACTAACCTCGTTATTGATCTTGACAACCTCGTTCTCATCGGTGGTCCAAGTACTGCATTCCAAGTTGATGTATACCTTGGTCTTGGCGACTACAACCGCAACGATGGTACATACCAATTGCTCCCAGAAAGCTCTGTAGCTCTCTTTGGTACAGATGCCACCTTCGTAGAGGGTTATGCATACGAAGTTGACGCATTCACTCCATCTGCTAAGGCTGTTGTACGCTGCGTATGGAATGGCATGAACATCGAGCTTCACCTCACTATGACTGCTGAGCCTATGGAGGCTACCGTTGTAGTTGTTGAGAACGCTACTGTTGAAATTGAGAAATATCTCCTCTTCGGTGACATGTACGACTACGCACTCAAGATGACTGGCGAATGGGTTAACCCAGAAGATGGTCTCACATACCCAGTATTGGTTGAGGTACCTGTTTACTATCCTGAGGCTACTGAACCATCTGAGATCATGTCAACCGTTACCGTTGGTGGTTGGGGCGACAACGATCCATGGTTAGGTTTCGGCGAGGGTACATTGACCGTTACTACTGTTGGTGACATCGTTACCGCTACTGGTATCGTTCAAAATCCACTGGCTGGTGTAGCTATTGACATCACCATCTCTGGTACTATCACTTCTACAGGTCTTGAGAACGCTACCGTAACAGTTAAGTCTGTTAAAATGATCAAAAACGGTCAACTCATCATTGAGAAGGGCGATGTTCAATACAACGCTTTAGGTCAAGAGATTAAGTAATCGTCACTTTGACTAATATTCACAATAGAGGAGCCACCTGGCTCCTCTATTTGTTATATCTTGGTCTTATTGGCCTAATTAGTCTAATTGGACTTATTAGTCTAATTGGTCTAATGAGCTGTTAATGCTCTGTAGATTATTAGATGTTTATTAGTGATTAATTAGTGATAAGTTAGTGATTAATTAGTGATACAAAGCACATTGGTGGCAGTCTGTTATCCTATTTGCCTTAATTCGACCTATTCGCCGTTCCAAGAATATTTTGGTTGATTTACGCACCAGTATTAATTTTTATATATTATTTGCACGAATCAAAAAAAAGCAGTAACTTTGTGGGGAATTTGAGAAAACAAAAACTACGTCTATAAATCGTGCATAAATAATCAAAATAACCATGAAAAAGAGCATCAAAGAAACCATCGGCATATGTGCCATCGTAGCATTCATATTTAGCGTGATATGGTGTGGAAAAAGCGAGGAGCGCAGAGAAAACCGCATCAATAGGCAAGTGGAACGCACACTCAAGAAGATGACCACACGAGAGAAGATAGCTCAGCTAATCGTCTCGCAAACAGATAGCTACCTTTTCTCTGATGGTCACGCCCTAATGACAGACACCCTTGTAGAAATAGAAGGTATAGGAGGATTGCTTGTGTTGCAAGATACCCTTCCACGCTATCTGAAACGCATGAACGAACTGCAAGCCAAATCGAAAATCCCTATGCTGATCTCCATAGACGGCGAATGGGGGCCCTCGATGCGATTCGGAGAGTTTCCTTTCTTCCCACAACAAATGCAATTGGGCGCATTGCCATCAGACTCGCTGATTTACGAGATGGGATTGGCAGTGGCTGAGCAATGCAAAATGGTGAATATACATATCAACTACGCCCCCGTGGTAGATATCAATGTCAATCCAAAGAACCCGGTCATCCATGCACGCTCCTTCGGCGAAGATAGAGACAAAGTGACGCAATATGCACGAGCCTACATGAAAGGTATGCAAAACGGAGGTATCATCGCATGCTCGAAGCACTTCCCTGGACATGGAGACACAGAAGTGGATTCGCACAAAGCATTACCCGTGTTACCTTTCAGCAGAGAACGATTAGATTCGCTGGAACTCTATCCCTTCCGCGACCAAATACAAGAAGGAGTGGAGATGGTCATGATGGGGCATTTGCATATTCCTGTATTAGACAGCGCTGTGTCGTCGATATCTTATCCTATTGTGACTGGATTGCTTAGAGAGGAGCTGAAATTCGATGGACTCATCGTGACAGACGCGCTAACGATGAAAGGTGTAAGTGAGAACTTAAGCTCTGAAGAGATCGCATTGGCTGCATACAAGGCAGGTGTGGATATATTGCTGAAGCCTGGAGACATTATCGCCTCCATAGACCGCTTAGAGAAGGCTATGGAGAGTGGCGAATGTGATAAAGAAGACTTGGACGAGAGAGTGAGAAAAGTGCTACGACTGAAAGCGCGTTTGGGTATGTTAGAAAGAGGCTATGATGCTACAGTAGAGGTGGAAGGCATAACAGAGCGAGTGAAAAAAGCAGAGCATATCGCCCTTGTTCAGCAGATGGCAGATCAGAGTATGACAATAGTGGATGACAAAGCTGGGCTCCTGCCATTGGCAAAAGGCAAGAAAATAGCCTATGTAGCATACAATGCCAAACATATCCCTATGAAAAGGGAATACGGAGATATTGAGGGACTGTCGGGCTATAATCCAGAAACAGGTATGGTGGACTCGACAACGCTGATGTATCAGTATCTCTTGAGACAAGGAGGCGAAGTGCACTATTTTGCCTTGGACAAGAAGAGCACGGAGAAAGATATAGAGAAAGTCAATAAGCAAGTCTGTGATTACGATGTGGTTATATTAGCATGCCATGACCCACGTGCGAGGTCAAGGAGAGACTTGATAAAGCCAGAACATTTGGCAGCAATAGGTCGATTGGTGAAGAATAACGCAACGGTGATGGTGCATTTCGGAAGTCCATACGGACTGAGTGAACTGCCATGGTTGGGGGATGTAGGCGCTGTACTGATGGCGTACAAAGACAGCGAGAGCAATCAAACAGCCGCAGCCAAAGTGCTGACAGGAGAGATTGATGCCCTAGGCGTGCTGCCTGTAAGTGTACAATAGGGTAGGTAAAATATTAATATTTGTAATATTCTTGAAAAAATTTGGGCATTTCAGAAATAATTTGTACCTTTGCAAGTTGTTTGGAAATAAGCATATTTAACAACAAATATAATTAACCCAATTAACAATCTTTTATTAACCAAAAATTCATTTTATTATGAAAAAAATCTTTACATTGTTTGCGGCATTGGCAATGGTTATGTCAATGAGCGCAGCGATCTATCTTCCAGGATCTTGGAATGGATGGAATCAAAGTGGGAATGCTTTTTCAGGTAGCCCGTTGACATCCAAAATCACACTTGCTGCTAACACCGAGTACAAATTTAAAGTAAAGGATGGTAGCAATTGGTATGGTAACAATGGTACAATTACAGCTGATGTTACAGGTTGGACTTTCAGCACTAGCGAAGGTGATTGTACTTTGAAGAGTAAATTGGCAGGCGTTTACACCTTTACATGGGATGCTTCTGCTCACAAATTGTCTGTAGCATATCCTACTGAAGAGGTTGTTGTGGAGTACACTTACACTGTAGTAGGTTCTTCTGCACCTTTGTTTGGCAAGACATGGGATCCAACCTATACGGCTAATGATATGAAGAAAGAAGGTGATGTATATACTTTGACAAAAACCGATGTTACATTATCAGCAGGATCAGTTGAATATAAAGTAGCTAGAGAGCATGCATGGGGTACTGGTGAATATCCATCAAACGGTAACAAGACATTTACCATTGAAACTGCTGGTGTTTATGATGTTACCTTTACATATGATGGCGGATCTAATCTAACTGCTACTCCTACATTAAAACAAGCAGAAGAAGTGATTCCAGTTGTTTCTGTGAAAGGTTCATGGGACGAGTGGGCACTTAAGGCTTTAACGCTTGCTGATAACAAATTGACTGCTGCCGCTACAATTAACATCGCTGCTGGTAGTTATAAATTTGGTGTGGATATTGATGGTGTATTTACAGCTAATGGTGCAACCGTTTCTCGTCAATCAAATGCTATTGCTGGCTTAACAGGTAATACTGGTGATCTAACTCTTACCGCTGACGTAGCTGGTGACTATGTATTTACTTGGACATTTGAAACTAACACTCTCACTGTTACTTATCCAGAGCTTCCAACATACACCGTATCTGTTACAGCTGAGAATGGTACTGTAGAAGGTGCTGGCACATATAAACAAGGCGAAACTGTTACTCTCGTTGCTACTGCTAATGAAGGTTATGAGTTCGTTAATTGGACTGCTGGGGAGACAGTTGTTTCTACCGAGAACCCATACAAGTTCACCGTAACTGCTGATGTTGCTCTCGTTGCGAACTTCAAACTGATCACTCTCCACAAAGTACTTGCTGGTGAAGATTTGCAAGCTGCTGTAAACAAAGCTAATTCAGGTGATACCGTATTGGTACAAGCTGGTACCTATGAGGGTAACTTCACTATGAAAGATGGTGTGTATGTATCTGGTGGTTGGAACGCAGATTTCACCGCTCAAGCTGAACACGCTTCTATCCTTGACGCAAAAGAAAATGGTCGTGTGTTGAACCAAGCAGAAGACTTTAAAACCGTAACTATTTGGGATAACTTCACAATCCAAAATGGTAAACTTACCGCAGCTGACGGTGTTAAAAACCTCGGTGCTGGTGTGGCGTTGATGAAGAAAGGTCGTGTAATCAACTGTCTTATCCAAAACAATACTTTCACCTACTCAGGCACCTGTATTGGTGGTGGTATAGGTCAAGATGTTGGTGACCGCAACGATACTTGTGCTATCAACTGTATTGTTCGCAACAACGTAGCAAGCCATGGTGGTGGTGTACGTATTCGTGGTGTGATTTTAAACTCAGTAATTGAGTACAATAAGACTACCACTAACGCTGCAGGTGGTATGCACTTGCAAGGTGGTGCTGCGTATAACTGTATCATCCGTTACAACGAGTCTTTGAAAGATCTCGGTGGTGTGCGTTTGTATGGTGGTTGCGACTTGGTGAACTGCTTAATCGTAGGCAACAAAAGCGCTGGTAAAGTAGGAGGTGTTCAAGCTGGTGAAGGTAATGCTGCATCTAATATCATCAACTGTACAATTGCCGGAAATGAGCAAGCTGCAACAGGTGGTGATACTATTTATTGCGGTTTGCGCAGTAATAATAACAACGCAACACAATATAATGGAAAATTCTTTGTTAACAATGTGGTATATGGAAACAAAGTTGCTGGTGAAGTAAAAGCAGAGCAAGTCCATGAACATTTAAGGCATTATGCAACAAATGGTAAATTTGTTAACAACGCTCTTCAAGGTACTTCTGCTGCTCTTGATACTCTTGGTACTGTAACTTACATCCATTTGAGCACTGAGAACAATCCTCAATTTACTGAGAACTACGGCATCGCTTGGACTTCTCCTCTCTACAACGCAGGTAACAATGATGTTGTTGATAAGATTCTTGGTGGTAAGGATGTTTATGGCAACGCTCGTAAACAAGGTGCTAACATTGAGATAGGTGCTGTAGAGCTCACAGAGTACAAGGCTACTATTGAAATCGGTGAAGGTGGTGCTTTGGAGGTTGACTACACTGGCGAGAAGACTCCTCTTGTTGCTGGCGAAATATCACTCCCTGCAGGTTTCACTACCAAGTTGTATGTTACTCCTGCTGCGAACTATGCTCTCGAGACTATCACTCTCAACGGCGAAGCACTTGAGGCTGTAGAAGGAGTTTACACCATCCCTGCTGTTACTGGCGACATCACACTCGTTGCTAAATTCCAAGAGGCTGCTGTTGCAGCAACCATCACATGGGAGTTGAATGGTGGTGAGTTCCCAACTGTGGAGGTTCCTACCAACGAAGAGTTGTGGGGTACTGATACCGCTGATGTGAACGGATTTATGCATTATTATAATCATTATTATGGTTTGACGCGTGCTACTCAGACTATTGAAAATGTAGCTTCATTTGCTTACGCACAAATGCAGCAAATTATGACTGATGAAGCTTCTGCTTATAAGTGGTTAGGTGATTACGTTCAATCTGTAGCTACTGCAGCAGGTAAACCATTAAGTACAGATATGGCAGCCGCAAATGAGAGTGGTTGGCGCTGGTCTGTATGGGCATTCTTTAATGCTTGCGAAGGTAAGAATGGCTCTTCAGGTATTGACTTTACTGAGGCAGGTAAGCCAGAAAACTGGGGTTCTGCATATAAAGTGGCTCATGGTGCTGTTGAATTGCCAACTGAGCCAGTTGAGGAGGATTATGTATTGCCAACTCCAACGAGAGAAGGATACACCTTCGTTGGTTGGTATGACAATGCTGAGGGTGAAGGCGAGGCTATGACTGTACTTCCTGCAGGTTGGGCTGGTACCTTGTATGCAATCTGGAAAGTTGAAGGTCCTGCTACAGCTCTTGAGAACATTGCAGTTGAGGGTAAAGCAGTTAAGGCTATCATCAACGGCCAACTTGTTATCATCAAGAACGGTGTTCAATACAACGCTCAAGGTGCTATCTTGAAATAAGATGTTAGCAGTTAGACCGCTTCGCTATTAGAAGTTGGACTAATGAATATAAAAAATGGGCTTCCTCTGACAGAGGGAGCCTATTTTTATTCCCTGCCTTTAAACTTTAAACTATAAACTTTCAACTAAAATTTGCATATTCTGTAATTTTTTATTACCTTTGTAGCCAAATTGTGTTTTACGCAGCATATAACAAAAATCAACTAATAATTTAATAATCAGGTATGAAAAAGATTTTCACATTCATCTTGCTCGTATGCTTGTCTCTGGTAGCTACTGCACAGACCAAGCCACAAGCCTTGAAAACCCTCATGGCTAAAGAGCACTTGAGCAACACCCTGCAATCATTGCAGCAACCTGCTCGCCAGCAAGCTAAACTCGTAGCGGCTCAAGAACC